>NZ_JBEZFG010000004.1:511730-613193 GCF_040649315.1 Micromonospora sp. NPDC049004 | reverse complement strand
CGTCGACCACCCGGTCGACGCGCCCTCGGTCTGTGCAGATGATCAACTCGGCAACCAGGAAACCGGGGTGTCACCGTGGCCGGAACACCCCGGTTTCCGGGAAACCGGATGGGGTCAGCAAGCAGCGCGCCTAGCCCTTCTCCAGGTACTCCGCGCGGTCCTCGTCGACGAGCGCGGCGACCGACGCGGCCAGCGCGGGGTTGCGGGCCAGCTCCGGGTCCTCCTCGATGAGGGTGATCGCCTCGGCGCGGGCGTCGCGGATCAGGTCGGCGTCGCGGCGCAGGGACAGCAGGCGTAGGTGCGAACGGTGCCCGGACTGGGTGGCGCCCAGCACGTCACCCTCACGGCGCTGCTCCAGATCCAGCTCGGCGAGCTTGAAGCCGTCGCCGGTGGACGCCACCGCGTCCAGCCGTTCCCGCGCCGACGAGCCCTCGGCGGCCTCGCTGACCAGCAGGCAGAGCCCGGCGGCGGCACCCCGGCCGACCCGACCGCGCAGCTGGTGCAGTTGGGAGACACCGAACCGGTCGGCGTCCAGCACGATCATCACGGTGGCGTTCGGCACGTCGACGCCGACCTCGATCACCGTGGTCGCCACCAGCACGTCCAGGTCACCGGCCGCGAAGGAGCGCATCACCGCGTCCTTCTCGTCGGCGGGCAGCCGGCCGTGCAGGACCCCGATCCGCAGCCCGTGCAGCGGCCCCTCGGCCAGCAGCGGGGCCACCTCGGTCACGGCGAGAGGCGGCCGGCGCCCGTTGTCGTCCTCGGGTGGCGGCTCCTCGTCGGACGTCGGGCCGTCACCGATGCGCGGGCACACCACGTACGCCTGGTGGCCGGCGGCCACCTCCTCGCGCAGCCGCCGCCACGCCCGGTCGAGGAAGGCCGGCTTCTCGGCGGCCGGCACCACGTGCGAGGCGATCGGCGAGCGACCCCGGGGCAGCTGGGAGAGTGTGGACACCTCCAGGTCGCCGTAGACGGTCATCGCGACCGTGCGCGGGATCGGCGTCGCCGTCATCACCAGCGTGTGTGGGGGCTGGTCGGCCTTGGCGCGCAGCGCGTCACGCTGCTCCACGCCGAAGCGGTGCTGCTCGTCGACCACCACGAGACCCAGGTCGGCGAAGTCGACGCCCTCGTAGAGCAACGCGTGGGTGCCGAGCACGATCCCGGCGTTGCCGCTGGCCACCTCGGCGAGGGCCCGTCGGCGGGCTGCCGCGCCCAACGAGCCGGTGACCAGCTCCACCCGGGTGGCGTGCTCGGCGGAATCCAGCTCACCGGCCCGGCCCAGCGGCCCGAGCAGGTCGAGCATGCCCCGGTGGTGCTGGGCGGCCAGCACCTCGGTGGGGGCCAGCAGCGCGGCCTGCCCGCCCGCGTCGACCACCTGGAGCATGGCCCGCAGTGCCACCACCGTCTTGCCCGAGCCGACCTCGCCCTGCAACAACCGGTGCATCGGGTGCGCTGCGGCAATGTCCTCGGCGATCTCCGCGCCCACCTCGCGCTGGCCGGCGGTCAGCTCGTACGGCAGTCGGGCGTCGAACGCGTCCAGCAGCCCACCCGCGCGCGGCGGGCGGGGCCGGGCCGGCCAGTCGGCGGCCCGGTGCTTGCGCTGCACCAGCGTCACCTGGACGGCGAACGCCTCGTCCCACTTGAGCCGGTGTCGGGCCCGGTAGAGCTCCTCCTTGGTGGACGGCCGATGGATCTCCCGCAGGGCGGCGCCCAGGTCGACGAGTTTGCGGCTGGCCCGCACGGCGGCCGGCAGCGGGTCCTCCGGCGGGGTGAACGTGTCCAGCACGACCCGTACGCAGCGGGCGATCACCCAGGTCGGGACGGCCGCCGCCGCCGGGTACACGGGGATCAGCGCGCCGGCGAACTCCTCGATCTCGTCGCTGACCGCCGCCTCGCCTTCGCCGCCCTCGCCGAGCAGGACGTACTCCGGGCCGTTGAGCTGGCGTTTGCTCCGGAACTCGGTGACCTTGCCGGCGAACAGCCCCCACCGGCCCGGACGCAGCTCGCGCTCGCGCCACGCCTGGTTGCCGAAGAACGTCAGCGTCAGCAGGCCGCCGGAGCCGTCGCCGACGGTCACCTCCAGCAGGTTGCCCCGGCGCTGGCGCATCGGGCGTACGGCGGTGCGCTGCACCTGGGCCAGCACGGTGACCTGCTCACCGACGTCCAGCGACCGGATGTCGGTGTGCTCGCCGCGCTCGTCGTAGCGGCGCGGGAAGTGGTAGATCAGGTCACCCGCGGTGTGCAGGTCGAGGTGGGTGGCCAACGCCTTGGCCGTCTTGTCCCCGACGAGCTTCTTCAACGGGGTGTCCACAGTGGCCGGCTCGCTCATTCGACCCCCACCAGAAGCGGATAGAACGGCTGACCGCCCGGGTACGCCTGCACCTCGACGAACGGCCAGCGCCGCGCGACGTGCGCGCGGACGGCATCGGTGAGCCCGGCGGGGGCGTCCACCCCGGCCAGCAGGGTGACCAGCTCCCCGCCACCGCCGAGCATCCGGTCGACCACCGCGGCGCAGGTGTCGGTGAGATCGGTGCCGATCAGGTGCACCTCCCCCTCGACCAGCGCCAGCACGTCGCCGGGGCGGCACGGGCCGGCGACCGTCAGCGCCTCCCGGCTGGCATGGCAGACCTCGGCGTAGCGGCAGGCGCCGGCCGCCTCGGCCATCGCGATCACGTCGTCCTCGAAGCGGCGGGTGCCGTCGCGGACCGCCAGGGCCGCGAGGGCCTGCACCGGCGAACGGGTCGGCACCACGCTCACCTTGATGCCGTGCCGGTGCGCCTCGCGGGCCGCCGCGCTCGCGACCGCCTCCGTGTTGGGATCGTTGGGCAGCACCACGACCCGGGACGCCCCGGTGCCGCGCACGGCGTCCAGCAGCTCACCCGTGGACGGGTTGCCGGGCACCACAGTCGCGCCCTCGGCGGCGAACAGCTCCGCGATCCCGCTGCCGGTGGCCACCACCACGGCGGCCCGACCGTCCTCGCTGGGGCCGGCGGACGGCTCGGGCTGGTCGGCGAAGCGGGTCACCGAGATCCGGTACGGGCGGCCGGCGGCGACCCCGGCCTCGACCGCCGCGCCCACGTCGTTGACGTGCACGTGCACGTTCCAGGTGCCGCCCGGCTCGCGGCCGTCGCCGACGACGACGAGCGAGTCACCCAGCGCCTCCAGGGTCCGGCGCAGCACGGCCACCGCGTCGGCGGGGGCGTCGAGCAGGAACTGCACCTCGTAGGCGTACTCCGTCGAACCGGTCTCGCGCGCGACGGTGGCCGCCGGGCGGGCGGTGCGCGGCGGCGGCGCGAGCCCTGTGGCGCTCTCCCCGGTGAGCACCTCGACCAGGGCGTCGAGCAGGACGCATAGCCCGCGCCCGCCCGCGTCGACCACCCCCGCGCGGGCCAGGGCCGGCAACTGCTCGGGCGTACGGGCCAGGGCCTCGGCCGCGGCCCGCGCCGCGCCGCGCGCCACCGCGGGTAGGTCGTCGCCGCCCACCTGCTCGGCCCCGGTGGCAGCCGCGGCGACGACGGTGAGCAGGGTGCCCTCCACGGGACGGCCGACCGCCGTGTACGCGGCGGCGGTCGCGGCCCGCAGCGCGACCGCCAGTGCCTGCCCGCGCACCACCGGCACGGCGACGACGGCGTCGGCGAAGCCGCGCAGGATCTGCGACAGGATGACCCCCGAGTTGCCCCGGGCGCCGAGCAGCGCGCCCTGGGCCATCAGCCGCAGCGCGTGCCCGTGGGCGGTGGGGCCGCTGTCGGGGAGGGTGTCCAGGTCCATCGACAGGGCCTGCTGGGCCGAGGTGAGGGTGAGCACCAGGTTGGTGCCGGTGTCGCCGTCGGGCACCGGATAGACGTTGAGCTCGTCGATCTCGCCCTGGTGGCGCTTGAGCGCGGCCAGCCCGCTCGCGCACCAGCGGCGGACCGCGGCGGCGTCGAGGGTGTCCAGCACGGCCAGAAGCCTACTGTTGCGCACCGACACGCGTCGGACTCGTCCGGCGTGTCCGCCCGCGCCCGGTCCGACGGCGCTCCCGGGCCGGGCCGACGCCTCCGGTACGGTTGCCGCCGGGCCGGCCCACCGGCCCACCAGCAGGCCCGGGCCGGGCCGTGCACGACCGCCCGACCGGGCCGGTTGGCCGGGTCGGCGGGTCATCGGGTAACCTGACCAGGTTGCCCGGGCAGCGCCTGCCGGCGACCTCATGAACGTTTCAATCCCAGGAGTATCCCGTGGCTAGCGTGTGCGACGTCTGTGGCAAGGGACCGGGCTTCGGCCACAACGTGTCCCACTCGCACCGGCGGACCAACCGCCGCTGGAACCCGAACATCCAGTCGGTGCGTACCCCGGCCGGTGGCGGCAACACCAAGAAGTTGCAGGTCTGCACCTCGTGCATCAAGGCCGGCAAGGTCACCCGCGCCTGACGCGGCAGCACCAACTCTTCTCGTTCGGCTCAGCCGGCGGACCCCTGCGGTCCGCCGGCTCTGTCGTGTCCGCGCCCGGGTGGGCGCCTGCCGCTCAGAGCGTGCGGCCGAAGGAGACGCAGCCCTCCGCGTCCTTGTAGAAGCCGAAGTTCGGGATCCGGTCATAACCGGCGGACGCGTACATGGCGATCGCCTCGGGCTGTTTGTCCCCGCACTCCAGGACCATCCGCTTGCGGCCCTGCTCGCGGGCCGAGCGCTCGACGGCCGCGAGGACCGTCCGGGCCACGCCGCGACCACGGGCCGCCGGGGCGGTGTACATCCGCTTCAGCTCGGCGGTGTCCGCACCGTGGCTGCGCCAGCCGCCGCAGCCGACCGGCTCACCGGCCAGGTAGGCGACGAGGAACGCGCCGTCCGGCGGCTCGAATTCGCTCGCGGCGACCGGGGTGTCGTCGCCGGTACCCCCGTAGCGGGCACCGAGGTCGGCCAGCGCGGCCCGGATCAGCTGCTGCGCCACCGGCGCGTCGAACCGCACCACCCGGATCTCGATCTCACTCACGGTGTCCAGAATACGGCCGGCGCGCGGCGTCACCGGAAGTGGTCCCAGCCCCGGGGCCCGTCGTAGGCGCCGCCGTCGACAGTCACTCCGGCACCCTCCGTGACCAGGCCGATGGGTCGCCACTCCGGCGGCAACGCCACCGTCGCGGGAAAGGTCGCGGCCAGCGCGTGGTCCTCGCCACCGGCCAGAATCCAGGTGTACGGGTCGACGCCGAGCGCCCGCGCGGCGTCGGCCATCTGCCGGGGCACCTCGAACGCGCCGCGGCGCACGTCGATCGCCACACCGCTGGCCTGCGCCACGTGCCCGAGATCGGCGAGGAGCCCGTCCGAGACGTCGATCATCGAGGTCGCGCCGAGCTGGGCGGCCTGCGGCCCGGCCGGGTAGGCGACCTGCGGCCGCCGGTACGCCTCGACCAGCAGCCGGGGTGTGCGAAATCCCCGGCTGAGCACGGTCAGCCCGGCCGCCGCGTACCCGATGCGACCGGCCAGGGCGAGCACGTCCCCGGGGCGGGCGCCGGAGCGCACCACCGGCGCCCGGCCGGCGAGGTCGCCCAGGGCGGTGACCGCGATGGTCAGGGTGGGGCTGGCCGACATGTCCCCGCCGACGACGCTCGCGCCGACAGTGGCGGCCTCCGCGGCCAACCCGTCGGCCAGGCCCTCCGCCCAACTCGTCTCCAGGTCGGCGGGCATGCAGAGGGCGACCAGCAGGGCTGTCGGGGTGGCGCCCATCGCCGCGACGTCGGCCAGGTTGGCCGCCGCGGCCCGGTGACCGACGTCGCGCGCCGAGCACCAGTCCCGCCGGAAGTGCCGTCCGTCGACAAGCACGTCCGTGCAGGCGACCACCCGGGCGTCCGGCGCGGCCACCACCGCCGCGTCGTCACCCGGGCCGAGCACTGTCGTCGGGCCCATCGCCAATCGGGCGGTGATCCGCCCGATCAGCCCGAACTCGCCGATCCCGGCCACGCTGGCGCCACCGCCGGCGTTCGGCCCGTACTGCCCGGCACCGCCGCGCTCGCTCACCGCTGCTCCTTGACCACCGATAGGGATCAGACCTGGTCCGTAAGGTAGTTTCACCCTTCGGGCCGCTCCCGGGCGGCGACGGACGGAGGTCGAGTCGTGGTACAGGCGTACATCCTCATCCAGACCGAGGTCGGCCGCGCACGTGACGTGGCGGGTCTCATCGCGGACATCGCCGGCGTGGTACGCGTCGACGCCGTCACCGGGCCGTACGACGTGGTCGTCCTCACCGAGGCGAACACCGTCGACGAGCTCGGCAAACTCATCGTCAGCAAGGTGCAGATGGTGCCCGGCATCACCCGCACCCTCACGTGTTCGGTGGTGCGGCTGTAAGTGGACGAGATGACGACCTCCTCGGCTGCTCTCGACGACGACGGCAAGCCCAAGCCGGCCGACGGAAAGCGCGAGCCGGCCGACGGGACGCCCGAGCCGGCTGACGGTATCCGCGACAGCGCCGAGCAGGGCGCCGACGCGCCGGCCGGCCGGGACCGGACGATCCGGGGCGCCGCCCTGCTGGCCACGTTGATCGCGTTGCCGATCACGCTGCTGGTGGCCGTGCTGGCCTTCGCCAAGCTCGCCCCGGACACGCCCGCCGCCTCGCCGAGCCCCTCGCCGAGCACCGCACGGGCGCAGTCCACCGCCCCGGTCGAGATGGCCGCCCCGGCGCTGGCCGAGCGTCCGGCCACGGTCTGCCGCGCGCTGCTCTCCCAGCTGCCGCAGACCATCCGTGACCTGGCCCAGCGCCCGGTCACTGCGGGTCCGGAGCAGAACGCCGCGTACGGCGACCCCGCGCTCACCGTGGCCTGTGGGGGCGCCGCGCCGACCGTCCCGGCCACCGACGAGGTCTGGACCGTCAACCGGGTCTGCTGGCATCCCGTCGAGGAGACCGACGTGACAGTGCTCACCACTGTCGATCGGGAGACACCGGTCACCGTCCGCATTCCACGCTCGTACGAGCAGCCGCTGCAGTGGGTTTCGCCGATCTCCAGCGCGATCGTGGCGTCGGTGCCCTCGGGCGGGACCATCCCCGCCGGCTGCCAGCGCTGATCCGCTGACGCGCGGCCCGTACGGCGGGCCGCGCGTCGGGGGCGACTGCTCAGTGCAGGCCGACGCCGCGCCGCTGGGCGGTGCGGATCAGCCGGTTGACCAGCTTGGGGTACTCCAGGCCGGAGGCCGCCCACATCCGGGGGAACATCGACGTCGGGGTGAACCCGGGCATCGTGTTGATCTCGTTGAGGTAGACGTCCAGCTCGGGGGTGACGAAGAAGTCGGCCCGGGCCAGGCCGGCGCAGTCCAGCGCGGTGAACGCGCGGACGGCGTACTCCCGCACCTGGCGGGTCACCCGGTCCGGCAGGCCGGCCGGGATGTCGTACTCGCAGGAGTCGTCGAGGTACTTGGCCTCGAAGTCGTAGAAGTCGTGGTCGGCGACGACCCGCACCTCGGCCAGCACGGACGCCTCGGGGACACCGCCCGCCTCGCCCTCCAGCACACCGCACTCGATCTCGCGGCCGACGATCGCGGCCTCGATGATGACCTTCGGGTCGAACTGCCGGGCGGTGGCGACCGCCGCGTCCAGCTCGGCCCAGTCGGTGACGCGCGTGATGCCGAACGACGAGCCGGCGCGCGACGGCTTGACGAAGACCGGCAGGCCGAGCCGCTTCTTGTCCTGCTCGCTGAGCGTCATCCCGTTGCGCAGCACCGCGTACGCGCCGACCGGGATGCCCTCGACAGCGCAGAGCTTCTTGGTGAACTCCTTGTCCATGGCGGCGGCGGAGGCGAACACGTTCGCCCCCACGTAGGGGATGCCGGCCATCTCCAGCATGCCCTGGATGGTGCCGTCCTCGCCGTACGTGCCGTGCAGGACCGGGAAGACCACGTCCACGTCGGCCAGCGCCCGGGGCCCCTCGGTCTGGTCGAGCACCATCAGCCCGTTGCCGGTCGGATCGGCGCGCAGCACGAGGTCCGTCCCGGACTCGGCGGTGATCTCCGGGAGCTGGCGGGCGTTGATGGCGAGCTGGGCGGGGTCGCCGCTGGTCAGCACCCACTGGCCGGCGCGGGTGATGCCCACGGGCACCACCTCGTACTCGTCCGGGTCGAGTGCGGCGAACACGCTGCCGGCGCTGACGCAGGAGATGCCGTGTTCCGGGCTGCGGCCGCCGAAGACGATCGCCACGCGGGTCTTGCCTGGGGTGGTCACTCCGGTCACCTCTTCGTACGCGACTGCGGCTGGTCGTGCTCGCCGGTGGCGCTCACCCGGTTGACCTTACTGTGCGTGGCGATCAGGCGCGGCGATACCCGGCGAGCCCCGAAGCGACACGGCAATCGGTCAACAGAGCATATACGGTGCGTGACGGAATGTTCGGGGCCTGATCAGTCTCCGGCGTGCCGGCGGCCGACCGCGATCACCTTCACCCGCTGCCGCCCGGCCCGCACCATCCCCAGCGCCATGAAGGCGCCCGCGATCCGGTCGGCGGCCTCCCTGCTGCTGGCGCCGACCACCTGGCGGCGACGCTCCGGGGTGACGCGTTCGTTGCGGTCGACGCCCTCGACGGGACGCACGTCGGTGAGCACGACCAGGAAGCGGGTCATCGCCGCCCCTCGCGCTGCGGGGCGAGAGACTTCGGACCGGTGTGCACGTCGTCTCCTTCCGGCGGCTGGAACGGGCGGCACGCGGCGATCGGGTACGGGGGAGAAACCCGATCGCCGCGCGCCCTATCCCCTCCGGTCGCTCACCACCACCGTCGCCACGACAACCGGCGGTGAGGACGCGATGACAGATTGACACGTCTACAGCCATGAATGCAACTCTCATCGGCCATCTCTCATGTACCCGTTCCCATGAATGTGTGCGACCATCGATGCATGGCCCCGAAGACCGCCCGCGCCCGCCGGCTCGGCATCGCCCTACGCCATCACCGGGAAGCCGCCGGGCTGACGCTGGAGACCGCCGCGGATGAAATCAACAGCACCCGCAGCACCCTCTCCCGCTACGAGAACGCCCAGACGCTGATCAGCCCGGCCACGGTGCGCGCCCTGCTCACCTCGTACGGGGTGGGTTCCGAGGAGGTGGCCGCCGCGGTGCAGCTCGCCAAGGACGCCCGCAAACCGGGCTGGTGGGTGTCGTACTCGTACCTGCTCGACCCGCGCACCATCGACTTCATCGCCCTGGAGGCGGAGGCCACCGCCATCGCCAACTTCGAGCCCTCGGTGGTGCCCGGCCTGCTGCAGACCGCCGACTACATCCGCGGCGTGATGCGCGGCGGCCCGCACACCCTCGGCGACGAGCTGGTGGAGCAGCGGGTCAAGATCCGACTCGACCGCCAGGTGCGGCTCACCGCCGACACCCCACCCATCCTCGACGCCATCATCGACGAGGGCGCGCTGCTGCGCCCGGTCGGTGACCAGTCGGTGATGGACGGCCAGCTACGGCACCTCGTCAAGATGGCCGAACTGCCGAACATCACCGTTCAGGTGATCCCGCTCTCCGCCGGTTACCACCGGGGCACCCGGGGCTCGCTGCACATTCTGGAGTTCGCCGACCCGGAGGACCCGATCATCGCGTCGGTGGAGACCGTCGCCGGTCAGATGATCCTCGACCGCGCGGGCGAGACGCGTACCTGCACCAAGATCATGGAGCATCTGCGCAGCGTGGCGCTCAGTCCGGCGGACAGCCGGGCGATGCTCCTGTCAGTCCTGAAGGGACGGTAGGACCGATGACACCGACGATCACAGCGGCGTTGGCCACGGCGGCGTGGCGCAAGAGCAGCCGCAGCGGCGATGAGGGCGCCTGCGTGGAGGTGGCCACGATCCCCCAACTGGTGGCCGTCCGCGACTCCAAGGACCCGGCCGGCCCGGCCCTGCTGTTCCGCCCGGCGGCCTGGGCCGCCTTCGCCCAGGCCCCGCCGCGCCGCTGACCGGAGCGCGACCACCCCGCCCCCGCGCCCCGCTGACCGGGCCCGCACCGCCCGATCAGCGGGGCGCGGACGGGGAGGCTCACGGCGGGCCGGCTCGGCCGACGAACCGGGGACGACTCAGGCGACCAGCGGACGGGGCTCCGGGACCGCGCGCAACGCCTCCAGGGCGGCGATCGCCACACCCCTGGCACCTGCCATGTCGCGATCCGGAACCAGCGCGAACGTGGCCACCGCGGCCTGCTCCTCGCGAAGGACCGTGTGCTCGCGGACCGTCGCCAGGAACCAGTCGCGGAACTCCGGCGCCGCCTCCACCACCCCGCCCCCCACGAAGTACGCGTGGGGATCGGTGAAGTTGGCCGCCACGGTGAACAGCCGGCCCAGCGCCATCGCCTGCTGGGTGAAGAGGTCCCGGGCCATGGCGTCACCCCGCTCGCCGTAGCCCCGCACAAGCTTCGCGGCCCGCGCCGCCGGCTCGGCGGCCAGCGGGTGGTCGGGGTAGCGGGTCAGCCAGTACGGCAGCAGGTTGTTCTCGATGCCGGTCAGCGACGCGACGCTCTCCACGTCGCCGGTGAAGCCGCAGGCGCAGATGGGCTCCGGCTGACCCGGGCCGAGCAGCCCGTTCAGCGGGATGTGCACGTGACCCAGCTCGCCCGCCATGCCGGCGGCGCCGGCGATCACCTTGCCGCTCTCGACCACCCCGCCGCCGAGGCCGGTGCCGACGATCGCCGAGACCGACGATCGCGTCATCGCCTCGTCGCCGAAGTACACGTGGTGGGCGTAGAGCGCTGCCGCGTTGCCGTCGTTGTGGTAGATCACCGGCAGGCCGAGCCGCCGCTGGAGCGCGCCCCGCACGTCGAAACCACGCCAGGCCGGCTGGGAGAAGTTGGTCGAGCCGCGCGACGAGATGACGCCGGTGGCGCTGGCCGGGCCGGGCGTGTCCAGCCCGACGGCCTGGACCAGGTCACGAGAGACGCCGGTCTGCGCCAGAGCCCCGTCCAGCGCCTGGGCGAGCGCTTCGATCGCGGCCTCCGGCCCCTCACGCACCTCGCTCGGGATCTCCAGCAGCCCGTCCACCAGGAACCTGCCATCCACCGTCAGGACTGTGGCGTTGTTGCTGGTGCCGCCGTTGTCCAGGCCGACGACCACCGGCACACCTGCGCTGCCCACCGCAACCGCCTCCCGCCCTCATGAGTGTGAGCCGAGGCTAGTGCCAACCCCGCTCCCCCGCCACGCCCGCCCGCTGAAACTGGGGCTGGGGGTACCAGCCGAGCTCCGGTGACATCGGAGTTCCTGTCCCCGGTGCCCCGGATTGCTGTCGCGCGTCCTTTGCTCTGCTTCACTCCACGCAACACAAATCGGCCGCGAGTGTTGCGCCGGTTGAAGCAGAGCAAAGGACGCGAACAAGGGGGCGGGTCGACCAGGCACTTCCGCCGCAGCGCCGCTGGGCGGATCAGGCTGGGCGGCGGGCGGTTACCGCGGTGGCGTCCCGGTCCTCGTCGTGCCGGACGGTCGGGACCAGCCCGGCCGCGCGGAACGCCGCGCAGAGCGCGTCGGTCTGCGTCTCGCCGGCCTCGACCACCAGATGCCCACCGGGCGCCAGCCAGTGCGCCGCGTCGACGCCCACCCGACGCAGCACGGTGAGCCCGTCCGGCCCTCCGTCGAGCGCCACCGGGGCCTCGTGCAGCCGCGCCTCCGGCGGCATCAGCGCCACCGCCTCGGTCGGCACGTAGGGGGCGTTGGCCACCACCAGGTCGAGCCGCCCCCGCCAGTGCGCCGGCAGCGGCGCGAACAGGTCACCCTCGTACACCTCGGCGGGCAGTCCGGCGAGGTTGCGGCGGGCACACGCCACCGCCGCCGGGTCGATGTCGGCGGCGGCCAACCAGCGGGGCGCGAGCCGGCGGGCCAGCGCGACAGCGGTGGCCCCGGAGCCGCAGCAGAGGTCGACAACTGCCGGCGCCGGGCCGGTCAGCTCGACGGCGGCGTCGACCAGCAGGGCCGTCCGACCGCGCGGCACGAAGACGCCCGCGTCGACGGAGATCCGCAGGCCGCAGAACTCGGCCCAGCCGAGCAGGTACTCCAGCGGCTCGCCCGCCACGCGCCGTGCGGTCAGGTCGGCAAGCGTCGCCGGGGAGTCCGCCGCGGCCAGCAACAGCTCGGCCTCGTCCTCGGCGTAGACGCAGCCGGCGGCGCGCAGCCGGCTCACGAGGGTGGTCCGGTCGGTGGGGAAGGGTGTCACCATCAGAAAGCCTCCGGGAACGCTCGCCGGCGCTCCCGAGGCCGCTAGAGCGGCGTGGACACGGGAGGAAGCGCCGGTCCTACTGGCTGGCGGATCGGTCTCACCTCCTCCGGTCGAGGCCCACACCCGCGGGCCGCGGACACGATAACTCAGGCCGGCCCGGCGGCGTCCAGGGCGGCGGCGATGTCGGCCACCAGATCGGGTGTGTCCTCCACACCGCAGGAAAGCCGGACGAAGCCGGGGGCCGTGTCGTCCCCCCACTGCGCCCGCCGGTCCGCAGTGGTGTGCAGACCGCCGAACGAGGTGGCCGCCGCCACCAGCCGGGCGGCCTCGACGAAGCGGGCCACCCGGTCGGCGTCGCCCAGGTCGAACGAGAGCACCCCGGGCATCCGGCGCATCTGCGCCGAGGCCACCGCGTACGCGGGGTCGTCCGGCAGCCCCGGCCAGCGCAGACCGGTCACGTCCGGCCGGCCCGCCAGCAGGTCGGCGACGGCTGCGGCGTTCGCGCTCTGGCGGGCCAGCCGCAGGTCGAGGGTCGCCAGCGACCGGTGCGCCAACCAGGCGTCGAACGCTCCGGGCACCGAGCCGGTGGCGGTACGCCAGAGCGTCACCGCCTCGATGACCTCGGCGGACCGGCTGGCCAGGTAGCCCAGCAGCAGGTCGGAGTGGCCGGTGAGCGCCTTCGTTCCGGAGGCCACCACCAGGTCGGCGCCGAGGTCCAGCGGGCGCTGCCCGAGCGGGGTGGCAGTGGTGTTGTCGACCGCGAGCAGCGCGCCGGCGGCGTGCGCCCGCTCCGCGAGGGCGGCCACGTCGACCACGTCCAGACCCGGGTTGGCCGGGGTCTCCACCAGCACCAGCCGGACGCCCTCGAAGGACGGGTACGGCCCCACGGTCGGCACGAAGACCACCCGTACGCCGATCGTCTCCAGCACGGCGGTGGCGAACGCCCGGACGGGGAAGTAGCCGTCGGAGGGCAGCATGACGGTGTCCCCGGGGCGCAGCAGGGTGAGCAGCGTCCCGGTGATGGCGGCCTGACCGCTGGCGAAGACCCGGCAGTCGCCGCCCTCCAACTCGCCCACCGCGGCCTCCAACAGCCGCCGGGTCGGGTTGTCGGGGCGGCCGTAGCCGTTCGGCGACGTGCCCTGGCCCTGCCAGGGGTCGAGGTGGTACGGCGCGGCGAAGACCGGGCCCGGCAGGAACGGGTCACCCGGTGCCGGCTCGGGCAGGCCGGCGCGGACGCAGCGGGTGCCGTCTCCCAGTTCGCTCATCGGTTCCTCACTCGTACGACTCGGGCTTGGCGGTCCGGCTCATCAGGGTGTCCACGGCGAGGCGCGGGTCCATCCCCTCGTGGCAGATCCGTTCGACGTGCTCGGTGATCGGCATCTCCACGCCGTGCGCCCGCGCCAGATCACGGATCGCGAGGCAGCTCTTCACGCCCTCGGCGGTCTGCCGGGTCGCTGCCTGGGCCTGCTCCAGCGTCTCGCCCCGGCCCAGGTGCTCGCCGAAGGTGCGGTTGCGGGCCAGCGGGGACGAGCAGGACGCGACGAGGTCGCCCATGCCGGCCAGGCCGGCGAAGGTGATCGGGTCCGCGCCGAGGGCCACGCCCAGGCGGGCCGTCTCGGCCAGCCCTCGGGTCATCAACATGGCCCGGGTGTTGTCGCCGAAGCCCATCGCGGTGGCGATGCCGTACGACAGGGCGATCACGTTCTTGACCGCGCCGCCCAGCTCACAGCCGATCACGTCGTCGTTGGTGTACGGCCGCAGGTACGGCGTCCGGATCGACGACTGCACGAGCACCGTGCGATGGCTGTTCGTCCCGGCGACGACGGTGGCGGCCGGCTGCTCGGCGGCGATCTCGGGGGCGAGGTTCGGGCCGGAGACCACCACCACGCGGTCGGCGGCCACCCCGGCGGTCTCGACGATGACCTCGCTCATCCGCTTGGTGGTGCCGAGTTCGATGCCCTTCATCAGCGACACCAGGGTGGCGTCCGGGTGCAGGTGCCCGGCCCACTCGGCGAGGTTGCCGCGCAGGGTCTGCGAGGGCACGGCCAGGACCACCAGCTCGGCGCCGCTGATCGCCTCGGCGGCGTCGGTGGTGGCGGTGACCCGGGCCGGCAGCAGCAGGTCCGGCAGGTACTCCGGGTTGCGACGCTCGGCGCGGATGCTCTCGGCCACGGGGGCGCGGCGGGCCCACACGGTCACGTCCCGACCCGCGTCGGCCAGGATCTTGGCGAAGGCGGTGCCCCAGGAGCCGGCGCCCAGCACCGCGACGTGGCCGCTCATGCCGCTTCACCCTGCGGGCGCTCGACGGACGGTCGGGCCGGCCGTTCCCACAGCGGGGGCGGGGTGCCACCACGGATCTCGACGAGCATGTCCCGCAGCCGCAGCATGATGGCGTCCGTCATCTCCTCGAGAGTGGCCCGGGTCGGCGGGGCGCCCGCCCAGCGGCTCAGGTCGATCGGCTTGCCGGCCACCACCGTCACCGGGATCCGGGGGCGTGGGTTGAGCCGGCTGGTTCGCGGGTCGAAGATCCGCTCCGGGCCCCACATCACCAGCGGCACCACGGGGGCGCCGGTGGCCAGCGCCAGCCGGGCGGCACCGGTCTTGGCCTTCATCGGCCACAGGTCCGGCTGTCGGGTGGTGGTGCCCTCCGGGTAGATCACCACCGCGCCGCCCTCGTCGAGCGCGGCTACCGACCGGTCCAGCGAGCGGACCGCGTCCACGCTGCCGCGCTCGACCGGGATCTGCCGACAGCGGTGCAGAATCCAGCCGATCACCGGCACCCGGAACACGCTGGCCTTGCCCAGGTACTGCGGCCACCGCCCGGAGTCGTAGATGAAGTGCGCGGAAACCAACGGGTCGGCGTGCGAGATGTGGTTGGCGACAATGATCATTCCGCCGTCCTTGGCGAGGTGCTCCTGGCCGCGCCAGGTCCGCCGGGTCCAGACGATCATCACCGGCTTCACCAGCCCCACGGCGAACCGTTGCCAGAACCCCAGCCTCCGCCGTGCCACTGTGCCTCCTCGTCCCGCCCCGACCCGCCGCGAGCCCACCGCGACACCCGCAGCGGAAATCATGCCTGCTCGCCCCCGGTACGGCCAGCGAGGGTCCCGTCGTCCGGCTGGCAGGATTGCGGACGTGAGTCAGCCGAGGTGGGCCGTAGTGGTGCCGGTGAAGCGTCTGGCAGCGGCCAAGAGCCGGCTGCGGGGCGCGCTGCCCGGCGTACCGCATGAGGAGCTGGCGCTGGCGCTGGCGGCCGACACGCTCCGCGCGGTGCTGGCCTGCCCGGCGGTCGTCGAGGCTCTGGTGGTGACCGACGACACCCGGGTGGTGGCCGCGGCGCGCGCCGCCGGGGCGGGGACGGTGCCCGACGTGCCGGACGCCGGCCTGAACGCCGCGTTCCGGCACGGCGCGGCACAGATCTCCGGGCGGTGGGTGGCCGGGCTGACCGCCGATCTGCCGGCGCTGCGCCCGGCCGAGCTGGCCGACGCGCTGCTCGCGGCCCAGCGCGACACCGAGGGGGTACGCCGGTTCGTCGCGGACGCCCCCGGCGGTGGGACGGTGCTGCTCGCCGCGCCGCCGGGCGTCGACCTCGACCCACGGTTCGGCGTCGGCTCGGCGGCGGCGCACGCGGCGAGTGGGGCGCTGCCGCTCACCGGCGACTGGCCCAGCCTGCGGCGGGACGTGGACACCGCCGACGACCTGGCCGTCGCCGCCGGGCTGGGGCTGGGACCGCGCACCGCGGCGCTGCTCGCCGCCGGCTGCCCGACACGCTGAACAAGCTGCCTTGAGCCGGCGGGCCGGCGCGCTGAACAAGCCGATCCGACCGGTGTACGGTGCCAGCATGCAGGGCACGGTGGCCAGTTACGACGCGGCGACGCGCAGCGGTGTCCTGCTGCTCGACGACGGCACCGAGCTGCGCTTTCCCGCCCGGGCGTTCGACGCCTCCGGCCTGCGGTTGCTCCGGCTCGGCCAGCGGGTGCGCATCGACACCGATCCCGACGGCGAGGTCGTCCGGGTGACATTGCCGACGATGAACTGAGCTGGCGAGGCCAAGTTCATTTTGCGTTAACTCGAATCGGGTGATTATGAGCGGGTGAGCACCCCTCGCGAGCATCCGGTCACCCCTTCAGCCACCGACCCCCGCAACGGCGCCCGCATTCGCGGCACCGACGGCCGTTTCCGCCCGTCCCGGGCCGAACGGGCCGGCGCCGCCCGTGCCGACACGCTCGCCGACGACCCGGGCGCCGCCTCCTCCGGGCTCGACGAGGTCATCGAACCCGGCGTGCCGCCCACGGAGACGGACGGCCCGGCGGCCGGGGCAGCCCTGCCCGGTCCCTCCGGCAGCCTCTCCACGGGCCTCTCCACGGGCGGTGAGGGGGACGAGGAGCCACCGGCCGCTCCCCCGCTGCCGGAGGACCGCTTCCTCAACCGGGAGCTGTCCTGGCTCGACTTCAACGCGCGGGTGCTCACCCTCGCCGAGGACCAGCGCACCCCCCTGCTGGAACGGGCCAAGTTCCTCGCGATCTTCGCCAGCAACCTCGACGAGTTCTACATGGTGCGGATCGCCGGCCTGAAGCGGCGGCTCTCCGCCGGCCTGCCGGTGCGGGGCGGGGACCGGCTGCCCCTGCGTACGCAGCTGGAGCTGATCGCCGAACGGACCGCCGAGCTGGTCGCCAGGCACGCCGCCTGCTTCGTCGACGACGTCCTGCCCCGGCTGGCCGACGAGGGCATCCGCATACTGCGCTGGGGTGACCTGGGCGACCCCGAACGGGAGCGGCTGCGCACCTACTTCCGGGAGCACATCTTCCCGGTGCTCACCCCGCTCGCGGTGGACCCGGCGCACCCGTTCCCGTACATCTCCGGGCGCTCCTTGAACCTGGCGGTGGCGGTCCGGGACCCGGACGGCGGGTCCGAGCTGTTCGCGCGGGTGAAGGTGCCCAACAACGTCCCGCGCTTCGTGCGGGTCGACCGGGACCAGCCGGGCGTGCGGATGCTGCCGGTGGAGGACCTGATCTCGGTGCACCTGGGTCAGCTGTTCAGCGGGATGCAGGTGGTCGAGTGCCACCTGTTCCGGGTCACCCGCAACGCCGAGGTGGAGGTCGACGAGGACCGCGACGAGGACCTGCTCCAGGCCCTCGAACGGGAGCTGGCCCGCCGCCGGTTCGGCCCGCCGGTCCGCCTGGAGGTCGCCGCGTCGATCTCCGACCACATGTTGGAGCTGCTCGTCCGCGAGCTGGACATGGACGACCAGGACGTGCTGCGGGTGCCCGGCCTGCTGGACCTGTCCGCGCTGTGGCAGGTGTACGGCGAGGCCGACCGGCCGGACCTCAAGGACCCGCCGTTCGTGCCGGCAACGCATCCCCGGCTCGCCGAGGGCGAGGTGCCGCGCAGCGTCTTCTCCACCCTGCGCGACGGGGACATCCTGGTGCACCACCCGTACCACTCGTTCGCCACCAGCGTGCAGCGCTTCATCGAACAGGCCGCCGCCGACCCCAACGTGCTGGCCATCAAGCAGACCCTCTACCGCACCAGCGGCGACTCGCCGATCGTGGACGCGCTCGTCGACGCGGCCGCCGCCGGCAAGCAGGTGGTGGTGCTGGTCGAGGTGAAGGCCCGCTTCGACGAGGTGGCCAACATCGGCTGGGCCCGCACCCTGGAACGCGCCGGCTGCCACGTGGTGTACGGCCTGGTGGGGCTCAAGACGCACTGCAAGACCGCCCTGGTGGTCCGGCAGGAGGGCAACCAGATCCGCCGGTACTGCCACATCGGCACCGGCAACTACCACCCGAAGACCGCCCGCCTGTACGAGGACTTCGGCATGCTCACCGCCGACCCGGAGATCGGGGCGGACCTCACCGACCTGTTCAACGTGCTCACCGGCTACAGCAGGCAGACCGCGTACCGGCGGCTGCTGGTCGCCCCGCAGGGGATCCGCAGTGGCCTCATCGAACGCATCGAGCGGGAGATCGCGCACGTCCGGTTGGGCATGCCCGGCCTGGTCCAGTTCAAGGTCAACTCGCTGGTCGACGAGGGCGTGACCGACGCGCTGTACCGGGCGTCCCAGGCCGGCGTCCACGTCGACCTGCTCATCCGGGGCATGTGCACGCTGCGTCCGGGGGTGCCGGGGCTGTCGGAGAACATCCGGGTCCGCTCGATCCTCGGCCGGTTCCTGGAGCACTCCCGGGTCTTCCGCTTCGGCAACAACGGCGAGGCCGAGTTCTGGATGGGCTCGGCGGACCTGATGCACCGCAACCTGGACCGGCGGGTGGAGGCGCTGGTGCAGGTGAGCGATCCGGTCGCCCGCGCCGAGCTGGACCACGTGCTCACCGCCGCGATGAGCCCGGACGTGGACGCGTTCGAGCTGGCCGGCGACGGCACCTGGACACGGCGTGCCGGCGGCGACGACACGGCCCGGGTGCATCTGCAGGAACTGCTGCTGCGCCGCGTCGGTGGCACGGCCGGCTGACCGATCGCGGCATAGGCTGAGCTGATGGTCGAGGAGGAGCAGAAGTACGAGGTGGACGACACCTTCGTGCTGCCGGACCTGTCCGCCACGTCCCCGGCCGGCGGCCGGGTCCGGGAGCTGCCGCCGGTGACGCTTGTCGCCCGCTACCTCGACACTGTCGACCTGCGGCTGGCCCGCGCCGGGGCGTCGCTGCGGCACCGCGAGGGTGACGAGCTGCCGTGGACGGTGAAGCTGCCCACCGGCACGCCCGGCGTCCGGCACGAGATCTCCCGCCCCGGGCCGGTCGCGCAGCCGCCGCCGGAGCTGGTCGAGCTGGTCACCGTCCTGCACCGGGGCGCGTCGCTCGCGCCGGTGACTGTGGTACGCACCGTCCGGCACGCCCACGAGGTGTGCGACAGGGCCGGCACGGTGCTCGCCGAGGTGGTGGACGACCGGGTGACGGTCCTCGACGACGCCGGCGCCACCACCGGCGCGTTCCGTGAGGTGGAGGTGGAGCGCAAGGCCGGCGACCGCAAGCTGCTGGAACGGATCGGCGAGGTGCTGCGCGAGGCCGGGGCCCGGGCCGGGTCGTTCACCCCCAAGCACGTACGGGCGTTGGGGTCGGTGGCGCAGGCCGAACCGGACCTGGTCTCCCCGGGCGGGCTGACGGCCGACCCGACCGCCGGCGAGGTGGTCACCGAGGCTGTCCGCAAGGAGGTGGGCCGGCTGTTGGCGCACGACCCGCTGGTGCGGCTGCGCACCACCACCGACGGCGGCGACAGCGCCGTACACCAGTTGCGGGTGGCCTGCCGACGGCTGCGCAGCGACCTGCGGACCTTCCGGCCGCTGGTGCGGCGCAGCTGGGCGCGGCCCCTGCGCGACGAGTTGCGCTGGCTCGCCGGGGTGCTCGGCGCGGCGCGCGACGCCGAGGTGCTGCGCGACCGACTGCGGCGCACCGCGACCGCCGACCCGCTCAGCCCGCTCGACACGGGCGCGGTGGACCGGCTGGACGAGGCGCTCGCACAGCGGCAGCGGCAGGCGCTGGCCGCCATCGACGAGGCGCTGCGCTCGCCGCGTTACCTGGCCCTGGTGGACGCCCTGGTGCTGGCCGCCCGCGCGCCCCGGCTCACCCGACGGGCCGCCACCCCGGCGGCGCGCACGCTACCGAAGCTGGTCGCCCGCCCGTGGCGGCAGCTCACCGGCCCCGACGGCGTCGACGGGCTCGACCCCCTCGCGCCCGACGACCGCTGGCACGCCGTTCGCAAGGAGGGCAAGCAGGCCCGCTACGCGGTCACCGCAGTGGTCCCGGCCGTCGGCAGGGACGCGCGGCGGCTGGCCCGCGCGTTGGCCGGCGTCCAGGATGTGCTCGGCGAACACCAGGACGCCGCGGTGGCCGCCGAGACCTGGCTCGCCCTCGCCGCCGACCGACCGGGCGACCACGAACTGGCGGTCACCGCCGGACGGCTGGCCGAGCGGGAACGCGACACGGTCCGCCTGATGCGGGCCCGATTCCCCGCCGCGTGGCACCGGGCCACGCGGCGACGGCGGACCAGATGGTTGCCGTGACGGGCATCCGGGCTGCCGGCGGGGTCTGCTGGCGACCGACCGCCGACGGCGTACGGGTCTGCGTCGTGCACCGCCCGCGCTACGGGGACTGGACGCTGCCCAAGGGCAAGCTCGAACCGGGCGAGCATCCACTGCTCGCGGCGGTCCGGGAGGTCGCCGAGGAGGCCGACGTGCGGGGCGTACCGCAGGTGCGGCTGCCGTCGGTGCGCTACCGCAGCGAGGGGCAGGCCAAGCTGGTCGACTACTGGTCGATGCTCGCGGTCGCCGAGGGCGGTTTCCAGCCGGGCACCGAGGTCGACGACATCCGGTGGCTGGCCGTGGACGACGCGATCCACCTCGTCAGCTACCCGCACGACACCGAGGTGCTGGCGGCGTTCGCCGCGCTGCCGCCGGTGACCGCGACGATCGCGCTGGTCCGGCACGGGCACGCCGGCAAGCGCGCCACGTGGACCGGCCCGGACACCGCCCGCCCGCTCGACGCCGAGGGATGGGCCCAGGCGTACGCGCTTGCGGCGCTGATCGCCGTGGTGCGGCCGGCCCGGCTCCTGTCGGCCTCGCCGCGCCGCTGCGTGCAGACCCTGGATCCGGCGGCCGGGCTGCTCGACCTGCCCATCGAGGTCTGCGGCGACCTGGACGAGCCCCAGCCGGGCCAGCAACAGGACGAGCGGGTGCTGGCCACCGCCGCCCAACTGCTCGAGCTGGGCTGCGCCGGTGGGCAGGTGGCGGTGTGCAGCCAGGGCAAGGTGCTGCCGGGCGCGTTGGAGCAGCTGACCGGCCGCGCCGACGAGGACTTCACCACCCCGAAGGGCGGCGGTTGGCTGCTCGCCTTCAGCGGCGAGCGGCTGGTCGCCGCCGACCGTCTGTAGGCCCGCCCGGCGCTTCGGCGGTTGATCCGCCGCGGATCGCCGGCGTGGCGGTGGCCGGCCAGCCAGCCAGCCTCCGCAACGGAGCGCCGACGTGGCGGTGGCCGGCCAGCCAGCGGCGATCCCGGCGCGGGGTCAGCGGGGCGGCAGGGTGAGGGTCACCGCCACCGGCAGGTGGTCGCTCGCCTCGCCGCGCGGCGCGACCGGGTCCGTCGCCGTCAGGCCGGGCGAGACGAAGACGTGGTCGATCTGCTGGCGCGGATCGTCGGCGGGGCTGGTCGCCAGCGGACGGGCGACCGCCAACGCGTCGACCAGCCCGGCCGCGGTGAACTGCTCGAACGCCTCATCGCCCGGCTCGGTGTTCAGGTCGCCGGCCACCACGAGGGGCCGGCCGGCCGCGTACCCGGTGGCGAAGTCGGCCACCGCGCGAGCCTGTGCCACCGGGCCCGCGTCCGGTGGCGGTTGCAGGTGGGTGCTCACCACAGCGGCCTGGACACCGTCGCCGAGGTCCAGGGTGACGGCCAGAGCCTGCGCTCCGGTGGGTGCGCCGAGGGCCGGCAAGGGCCGGGACCGTGGGTCGGTGACCGGCCAGCGGCTGAGCACCGCGTCACCCCAGACCGGGTCGGCGGCCGGCCCGAACACGTACGGCATGCCGAGCCGGTCGGACAGCAGGTCCAGCGTGTCGTGGCCGCCGTTGAGCAGCCAGCCCCGGTCCACCTCGCTGAGCAGCACCACATCGGGCCGCTGCCGGTCGATCGCCGCGGTCAGGGCGGCCAGGTCGAACCGGCCGTCCAGCCCGAAGCCCATCCGGATGTTGTACGCCACCACTGTCAACCGCTCCGGCGGACCCTCCCGGTTGCTCGCCACCGCCACCTCGTCGGCGACGAGCGGCGCGAGCAGAGCCAGCGCGGCGACCCCGCCAGCGGTCCGCAGCGGCGGAAGCGGGCCGGGACGCCGGTCGCCGGACGGACGGGCCGCCAGGGCCACTGCGGCGACCACGCCGGCCACCACCACCGGCACCGCCGCGTTCGGGTAGCCCAGGTCGTAGGCGGAGTAGTAACCCACCGCACCCAGCACGAAGAGCAGCATGCCGGCGGCTACCGCGTACCCCCGACGGGCCGCCGACCGGCGGGTGTCGTCCGTGCCCGTCGCGCCCTCGGCACCGGCACCGGCGACGTCGGCCGCGGCGTCGGCGCGACCCTGAGCGTCGGCACCGGCCGCAACGTCGGCGTCGTCGGCGCGACGTGCAGCGTCGGCGCCGGCCGCGGCGTCGGCGCGGCCCGGCGCGTCGGTGAGCGCGAGGCAGGCGCCGAGTCCGAGGGCGGTGAGCAGCATGGCCGCGACGAGCAGGTCGCCACGGTCGAGGGCGAAGAGCACCACGCCAGCCAGCAGGGCCGCCGGCCCGAGCGCTCGACCCCGACCCCGGGTCGGGCCCGCCAGCGCGGCCAGCAGGAACCCGGCGACCGCCACCGGCACCGGCGCCAGGCCGAACAGCGGTGAGCGAGCGACGTCGCCACCCGCGACCAGGTACGACATCCCGGCCTGGGCCAGGGCCGGCGCGAGGGCCACCATGCCGGCCAGCAGCAGCACCGGCCCGGCCAGCAGCCACGACCGGGCGCCACCGGGGCCGGGCGGCGCGGCGGGCAGCGTCGTACCGAGCAGGAACAGCACCACCGCGACGGCGCTGAGCAGCCACGCCACCCAGCCGCCCCGCCAGACGAGATCGTAGGTGTCCAGCAGCGCGTGGACGGCGGCGTTGACCGCCAACCCCAGGGCCAGTCCCGGCACCGGACGGTCGGTGCCACCGGCGACACCCACCAACCAGACCAGACCGGCGAACAGACCGGCGGTGGCCAACCAGAGCTGCGGACGGCCGCCGGGGGCGCTGGTGAGCGCGAGCCGGGCCACGGCCAGCAGCACGGCGGCGACGACGGTGACGCGGCGGGCGCCCACCCGCCGGACCAGCGCCGGCACGGCCATCGCCAGCACGAACCAGCCGAGCGCGAACGCGCCCATCACCTCGGCCGGGGTGGACGCGGCCTGCCCGAAGATGGTGATGATGCCGGGCAGCCAGACGCGCAGCACGTCGATGAGCAGAACGACGCCCAGCGCGAGCGATCCGGTGGTGAGCTGGCGGTAACGCACCGGCGCCCCATTTCGTCGGCGGACCGGTCCTGAAGGGGGGCCGGCACGGCGATTCTGCGCGTACGGTCCGGCCGGGTCAACGGTCCGGGTACGCGCAAAGGGCGCCCACCGAGAGGTGGACGCCCTTTGGGCGGACAGTCGGTCAGCGCTTGCTGGCCGTCTTCTTGGCCGGAGCCTTCTTCGCCGGCGCCTTCTTGGCCGCCGTGCTCTTGCTCGCCGCCGCGGTGGTCTTCTTCGCCGTGGCGGACTTGGTCGCCGCGGTGGTCTTCTTCGCCGTGGCGGTCTTCTTGCTGGCGGCCGTCTTGGTCGCCGTGGTGGTCTTGCTCGCCTTGGCCGGGGCGGTCTTCTTGCTTGCCGCCTTGGTGGCAGCGGTGGTGGTGGTCTTGCTCGCCTTGGCCGGGGCGGTCTTCTTACTGGCCGCCTTGGTGGCGGTGGCCTTGGTGCCCGCCGCCTTGGTGCCGGCGGTCTTGGCCGTGGTGGTGGCGGTCTTCTTCGCCGCCACCGTGGCCTTCGGCACCTTGCCGCTGGCCACCATCTCCTTGAACCCGGCGCCGGGGCGGAAGGTCGGGACGGACGTCTTCTTGACCTTCACCGCCTCGCCGGTACGCGGGTTGCGCGCTGTTCGTGCGCCACGTACACGCTTTTCGAATGCTCCGAATCCGGTGATCGCCACCTTCTCGCCCTTGGTGACTGCCGCCTGGACCTCAGTGAGGACCGCGTCGAGCGCGGCCGTCGCCGTCTTCCGGTCCCCCAGGCGAACAGCGAGCGCCTCGATGAGCTCGGCCTTGTTCACGACTTCCTCCCGATTGTGCAACTGACTCGACGCGAGCCATTCTGCGCGCACCGTATGCCCTGTGCTGCCTGGACACAAACATTCGGTGGAAAAAAGCCCTTGTGTCGTAACGGATTCACCCCCACCGGTTGGACCGGTGGGGGCGAAATCCGCTGTGCGAGTGGGCGTACGGCTATGCCACCGAGGGCAGGAACGGCAGTCGGGACGCCTCGTAGGAGGCGATGTCATCGGCGTGCCGGAGGGTGAGTCCAATGTCGTCCAGACCCTCCAACAGCCTCCACCGGCTGAAGTCGTCAAGCGGGAACGACCAGGTCGCGTCCCCGGCCCGGAGCTGTCGGGCGGTCAGGTCGACGGTCACCGGAGTGGTTGGTTCGGCCTCGACGAGATCCCACAACTCCTCGATGGCTTTCAATTCCAACTCGACCGGCAGCAGGCCCTCCTTGAGTGCGTTGCCGCGGAAGATGTCACCGAAGCGCGGAGCCACCACGGCGCGGAAGCCCCAGTCCCGCAGCGCCCAGACGGCGTGCTCCCGGGACGAGCCGGTGCCGAACTCCGGACCGGCGATGAGGATCGACGCACCAGAATAGGATTCATCGTTGAGAACGAATGCCGGGTCTTCCCGCCAGGCGCTGAACAGCCCGTCGGCGAAGCCGGTGCGGGTCACCCTCTTGAGGTACACGGCGGGGATGATCTGATCCGTGTCCACGTTGGACCGGCGCAGCGGTACGGCGGTGCCGGTGTGGGTGGTGAACTTGTCCATCTCGTCGGTCCCTTCTACAGGTCGGCGGGGGCGGCCAGCCGCCCGACCACGGCGGTGGCGGCGGCGACCGGCGGGGAGACCAGGTGGGTACGGCCGCCCCGGCCCTGCCGGCCCTCGAAGTTGCGGTTGGAGGTGGACGCGGAGCGCTCACCGGGCTTGAGCGTGTCGGGGTTCATGCCCAGGCACATCGAGCAGCCGGCGAACCGCCACTCGGCGCCGGCGTCGGCGAAGACCTTGTCCAGCCCCTCGGCCTCGGCGGCCTCCCGGACGGCGGCGGAGCCGGGCACCACGAGCATCCGGACGGAGTCGGCCACCTTGTGGCCGCGCAGCACGTCGGCGGCGGCCCGCAGGTCCTCCAGGCGGCCGTTCGTGCAGGAACCCACGAAGACCACGTCGATCGGCAGCTCCCGCAGCGGGGTGCCGGGGCGCAGATCCATGTACTCCAGCGCGCGACGGGCGGCGGCGCGCTCGGAGTCGGTGACGAACTCCTCCGGGTCGGGCACCGGCGCGCTCAGCGGTGCGCCCTGCCCGGGGTTGGTGCCCCACGTGACGAACGGCGTGATCCGGCTGGCGTCCAGGGTGACCTCGGCGTCGAAGCGCGCGCCCTCGTCGGTGGGCAGCGTCCGCCACCACGCCAGCGCCGCGTCCCAGTCCGCGCCCTGCGGCGCGTTCGGCCGACCCTTGAGGTACGCGAAGGTCGTCTCGTCCGGCGCGATCATGCCGGCCTTGGCGCCCCACTCGATCGACATGTTGGCGATGGTCATCCGCCCCTCCATGGAGAGGGCCTGGATGGCCGCGCCGCGGTACTCGACGATGTGCCCGCGCCCACCACCGGTGCCGACCTGGGCGATCAGGGCGAGCACCAGGTCCTTCGCGGTGACGCCGGGGGCGAGCTGGCCGGTGACGTTGACGGCCATGGTCTTCGGCCGGCTCTGCGGGAGCGTCTGGGTGGCCAGCACGTGCTCCACCTCGCTGGTGCCGATGCCGAAGGCGAGCGCGCCGAACGCACCGTGGGTGGCGGTGTGCGAGTCGCCGCACACGATCGTCATGCCGGGCTGGGTGACCCCGAGCTGCGGGCCGATGACGTGCACGATGCCCTGGTTCTCGTCGCCGAGCGGGTGCAGCCGCACGCCGAACTCGGCGCAGTTGCGGCGCAGCGTCTCGATCTGCGTACGCGAGGTCGGATCCGCGATGGTGAGCAGGTCACCGCGGCGGAGCCGGAACGCCGGATCGGCGTACCCGGTCGGGGTGTTGTGGTCCTCGGTCGCGAGGGTCAGGTCGGTACGACGCACCCGGCGCCCGGCGAGCCGCAGCCCGTCGAACGCCTGCGGGCTGGTCACCTCGTGCAGCAGGTGCAGGTCGATGAAGAGCAGGTCCGGCTCACCAGCGGCGGACCGTACGACGTGCGCGTCCCAGACCTTCTCGGCCAGGGTCCTCGGCTCAGGAGTGACTCCCACCATCTGGACATCCTAAATTCTGGGAGGTAAGTTTCGGCTTGTGGGACACAGTATGAGCGGTGTCGGCGTTCTCGACAAGGCGGTGGTCATCCTGGCCGCCTGTGTCGACGGCGCCAGCCTTGCCGAACTCGTTGAACGCACGAAGCTGCCCCGGGCCACCGCGCACCGGCTGGCACAGGCACTGGAGATCCATCGGATGCTGGTCCGGGACACCCAGGGCCGTTGGCGCCCCGGGCCTCGGCTCGGCGAGCTGGCCAACGCCGCCCCGGATGTCCTGCTGACCGCCGCCGAGCCCCTACTCGCCGCGCTACGCGACGCCACCGGTGAGAGCGCCCAGCTCTACCTGCGCCGCGCCGACGAGCGGATCTGCGTGGCCGCCGCGGAGCGCGCCAGCGGCCTGCGGGACACCGTCCCGGTCGGCTCGGTGCTGCCGATGACCGCCGGTTCGGCGGCCCAGATCCTGCTCGCCTGGGAGCCTCCGGAGGCCGTGATGCCACTGCTGCCGCGCAGCAAGTTCACCGGCCGCACCCTTGCCGAGGTCCGCCGCCGTGGCTGGGCGCAGAGCGTGGCCGAACGGGAGGCCGGTGTGGCGAGCGTCTCCGCCCCGATCCGCGACCGCACCGGCCGCGTGATCGCCTCGGTCAGCATCTCCGGCCCGATCGAACGCCTGGGCCGCCGCCCCGGCGAACGCCACGCCATGGCGGTCGTCAGAGCCGGCCAACGCCTCTCGGGCCTTTAACCTTGCCCCCATCCCGTTGATCATGAAGTTATTGCCCGGACACGCCGCGGCGGAGGGCAGTAACTTCATGATCAACAGCGAGACCCAGGGGTACGGAAAAGGCTCACCTCGCGGGGCGAGGTGAGCCTTTGGTTTGTAGCCCCGACCGGATTCGAACCGGCGCTACCGCCTTGAGAGGGCGGCGTCCTGGGCCGCTAGACGACGGGGCCAGAACTTCCTGTTCACCGCCCTCGCAGGCGGTGCCGCTGTAGTCTAGCGGCACCGTCCGTCGGGGCGAGCGTGGGGTCTGGGCGCCGTGGACGGCCGTGCGCACCAACGAAACAAGCTGCACCAACGAAACAACCCGCCCCACCGAGGTGGGACGGGTTGTGCACAGATGTAGCCCCGACCGGATTCGAACCGGCGCTACCGCCTTGAGAGGGCGGCGTCCTGGGCCGCTAGACGACGGGGCCAGAACCACTTTCGCTCCCCCACCCTTGCGGGCGGAGGAGCTGCACTCTACCAGAGGCCACCCTCCGCCCCTCGCGGGGCGGAGGAGAACTCCGTCAGAATCCAGCGTCCGGGATTCTCGCGAATCCCAGCTGCGCTGGGGTACCAGGACTCGAACCTAGACTAACTGAACCAGAATCAGTCGGGCTGCCAATTACCCCATACCCCATTGGCCCCTTGCGGCGCCGGGAGTGAACATTACCCTCCCGGTGCCGGCAGGCCAAATCCGATCCCCCCGAACCGCCCGTGAGCTGCGGAAACAGGGGCATCGGACGGATCAGGCGACGGGGACCACCGGGTTGCTGAGCTCGCCGATGCCCTCGATCCGCACGGTGACCGTATCCCCCTCGACGAGAGGGCTAACCCCCGCCGGAGTGCCGGTGAGCACCACGTCGCCGGGCAGCAGGGTCATCACGTGCGAGATGTACGACACCAGGCCGGCCACGTCGAAGACCATGTCCTTCGTGCGGCCGAGCTGGCGTACCTCCATCTCGTCCGGGTTGCGACCCACCTCACACCGGATCTCCAGGTCGGAGACGTCCAACCCGGTGGTGATCCACGGACCGATCGGGCAGAACGAGTCGAAGCCCTTGGCGCGGGTCCACTGCCCGTCCGAGCGCTGCAGGTCCCGGGCGGTCACGTCGTTGGCGCAGGTGTAGCCGAAGATGGCGCGTTCGGCGGCGGCCCGGTCGGCCCGGCGGGCACCCGGCGCACCGATCACGACCGCCAGCTCCGCTTCGTGCTCGACCTGCTTGGAGAAGATCGGCAACCGGATGGCGTCGCGGGGACCGATCACCGAGGTGGACGGCTTGAGGAAGAGCAACGGCTCCTTGGGCACCTCGTTGCCGAGTTCGGCGGCGTGGTCGGCGTAGTTGCGGCCCACGCAGACCACCTTGCTGGGCAGGATCGGCGAGAGCAACCGGACGTCGGAGAGGGCCCAGCGGGCCCCACTGAAGGAGAGCTGGCCGAACGGGTGACCCTCGATCTCGGCGATGGTCAGGCCCTGCGGCCCGGCCTCCGGTTCGCCCTCGACGGCTCCGAACGACATTCCCTTGGCATGAGCGAAACGAGCGATACGCACCCGGCCAATCTAGCCCCGCCGACACGCTCACCGGCCACAACGGGCCGCCGGGTGTGCGCAACCCGTCAGCGTCGCGGCACCCTAGCGCAGGTCCGGGCGGTCGGGGTGGGCTTCGGGATTTCGTACCCGCACGGAGGGCGCGCACCCCTAGCGTCGGCTCCGGAGGTTCGTTCGTATGCCTGCATCGACACGACACCACAGAGCCCTCGCGGTGTTCGTACACTGCCTCGGCATCCTCGCCGCCGTGCCGGCCCTGCCCGCGGCGGCCCCGGAGGCGGCAGCCGCGCCACGACCAGCGGCCGCCACGCCACGACCAGCCGAGTCCGTGCCACGACCAGCCGCGCCGACGCCACGTCCGACGGCGCCAGCGCCCGGACCGACGGCTGTCACGCCGCCCGCGTCCGTCAGCCCGGCGCCGCCGGCGGTGGCGGTGGCCGCGCGGTTGCCCGTGGCGGCGAGCGCGGAGCCCACCCCGCCCTCGGCGCCGCCGGCAGTGGCACCGCCGTCGCGGGTGCCGGTGTCCGCGCCCCCGCCTCCGGTCACGGTGGCGGTCGCGTCGGAGAGCAGCCCGGCGCCGCGGTACCGCATCCATGTCCGCAATGTGGGCAACTCGCCGCTCGACACGACGGTGCGCCAGGAGTTGCCGTCGGGGTCGTCGCCCACCGCGATCAGCGGGGGCGGACAGTCCAGCCGCTCCGGCGGGTCCACGGGCGAGGTGACCTGGCGGTTGCGGCTGCCCGCGCACAGCACCACCACGCTGGGCACCGCGCTGACCGCTGTCGCGCCGGGTCAGCCGCTGACGGCACCGGCCTGCGCGTTCACCAGTGACGGCACCCGGCCGTACGACTGCGCCACCGCCACCTGGCAGGCGGCCGGAGCCGCCCCGGCTGCCGAGGTCACTCAGGCGCCGCCCTGGCGGCGGTATCCGGTGCTGCTGGCCGGGTTGGGCGTCCTGGTGCTGCTCAGCGCCCTCGTGGTCTATGTGTGGCGTCGACGGCGCGGACGGCGGGTTACCGCCGCCGCCCTGGCCACCAACGGAACGCCGGACGGTGGGCGCGGGACGATCTACCCACGTCCGGCGACTCCCGACCCGCGCCGACGGCGGCGTACCCCGCCGGTCTGGCTGCTGGTTGGCGCGGCGGTGGTGGTGCTGGCGGGCGTGATCGGCACGGCCGGCTGGACGGCGACCCGGCAGGTGTCGTCGATCGACACCCAGAAGCAGCCGACCAGCGGCGCGTGGATGGGCACCGGGGTCTCCGGACCGGTGGGTGTGCCGCTGCGGGAGTCCGCGTTCGAGTTCACCGTCTACCGGATGACCTGTGGCGCGGCGGGCGCGGCCGGGGGGACCGGCGCGGCACCGGCCGGGGGTCGGCGTTGCCAGGCCACCGTGGGTGTGCGCAACGTCACCGGCAGCCAGCAGCCCTGGCACGGCCAGCTGCAACGCGCCTACCTGCCGGGCGGGCGGTGGGTGAGCACTGACGAGCCGGCCACCCGGACGGCCAACCTGGGTCGGGACGTCTTCGCCGACCCGGTGGCCGCGGGCAGCCGGGTGGTGCTCCCGCTGGTGTTCACCGTCGACGGGCGGGACCCGCCCCAGCAGCTGGAGCTGCGCAGCGGCGTGTTCTCGGCCGGCGTCCGGGTGCACATGCCCTGACCGGCGATCGGGCGGCGGTCGTACCCTGGGGTCCGTGACCGCCGCCCTCGCCCCCGCCGTGCTCGACGTGGCGGCCTGGCGTGCGCGCCGCCGGGCCCACGAGGAGCGGGTGGACGTGTGGCTGACGCCACACCTGGCCCGACGACGTCGGGGTGAACGGCATCCGGTGGCCGACTTCCTGTTCACCTACTACTCGCACCGGCCGGCGCAGCTGCGCCGCTGGCACCCGGGCGCGGGGGTCGAGCTGCGCGACGCCGACCCGGCCGAGTTCGGCCGGGACTACCGCGCCACCGCCGCCGGGGTCACCCTCGACACCGCGGCGGTACGCGAGCGACGCGGCGAGTCGATCGCGTGGATCCGCTCGCTGCTGGCGGCCACTGCCGCCCGACCGGCGCACTTCGGCTGCTTCGGGATGCACGAGTGGGCGATGGTGTACCGGCAGACCCGCGAGGAGCTGCGGCACAACGCCTGGCCGTTGCGGTTGGATCCGGAGCGGACCGCCGCGGTCGTCGAGGAGCGCGGGGTGCGGTGCAGCCACTTCGACGCGTTCCGGTTCTTCACGCCGCCGGCCCGGCCGTTGAACCTGCTCACCCCGACCCGGGAGACGCAGCACGCGCACGAGCAGCCGGGCTGTCTGCACGCCAACATGGACCTCTACAAGTGGGCGTACAAGTTGTCGCCGCTGGTGCCCTCGGAACTGGTGGCGGACTGTTTCGAGCTGGCGCGGGAGGTCCGCACGTTGGACATGCGGGCCAGCCCGTACGACCTGGCGGCGCTCGGTCACCCGCCGGTGCGGGTGGAGACCGTCCAGGGTCGGGCGGAGTACGCCGCAGCGCAGCGCGAGTTCGCCGACCGGGCGGCAGTGCTCCGCGACCGGCTGCTGGCCGCCGTTCCCGGCTGAGCGTCGACGGCCCGGCCCGGCCGGGCGGCTGGCCCGTGCCGTGGCCCGGAGTCAGCGCGCGCGGGCTCGCAGGCCGTCGAGGAGCAGCGCGACCACAGCGGCCAGGTCGTCGTCGAGGCCGGGCTCGCTCCACTCCGTCCGGTGCGACGGGTGGTGGAACCGCGCGGTGGCCTGCAACAGCGCGCGACCGGCCACCGCCGGGTCGGGCACGGTGAAGTCGCCGGCGGCGACTCCGTCCGCGACGATCAGGCTGAGCTGACCGGCGAGAACCTCCAGGTGGGTGGCGACCGCTCCCTCGGAGAGCGTGGCGAGTTGGTGGAAGTTGTCGAACAGCTCCGGGTCCTCCCGGGCCATCCGCCGTTTGGTGCCGCTCAGCTCGGCCAGCCACCGGCGCAGCCGTTGCGGGGCCGGGTCGGCACCGGTGGCGACGTCGATCAGCGGGGTGGAGACGCGGGCCAGCCAGCGTTCGGCGACCGCCTCGCGCAGCGCGGCCTTGCTGGCGAAGTGCCGGTAGACGCTGCCGTGGCTGACACCCAGCGCGCGTGCCACGTCCAGCACCGTGGCCTTCGCCGGGCCGTACCGGCGCAGCACCTCCTCGGCGGTGTCGAGGATGCGATCGGCGGTCAGGGCTGTGGTGTCGCTCATCGTCCCAGCCTCCCTGACCGCGTGGCCCGTCGTGGCGCGACCCCCGGCCGGCGGTCGCGCCACGACCGGGTTGTCATGACCGCTCGCTGTCCAGGAACGCCATCTGCGCCTCGTCGTACCGGCTGCCGGCCACCGCGTCGGCGGGGACGGCGGCCTCGATGGCGGCCAGGTCCGTCTCGGTCAGCGTGATCGCGACGGCGCCGAGGGCCTCGGTGAGCCGGTCCCGACGGCGGGCGCCGATCAGGGGTACGACGGTCTCGCCCCGGGCGAGCACCCAGGCGATGGCGATCTGCGCCACGGTGACGCCCCGCGCCTCGGCGATGGCGCGCAGCGCGTCCACGAGGGCGAGGTTGCGGTCCAGGTTCGCGCCGGCGAAGCGCGGCAGGTGGCTGCGGAAGTCGGTGCCGGCGGTCTCCCGCTGCGGCGTCCAGTGGCCGCTGATCAGCCCTCGGGAGAGCACTCCGTACGCGGTGATCCCGACGCCCAGCTCACGTGCGGTCGGCAGGATCTCGGCCTCGGGGGCGCGGGAGATCAACGAGTACTCGATCTGGAGGTCGCTGATGGGGTGCACGGCGTGCGCCCGGCGCAGCGTGTCGGCGCTGACCTCGGACAGGCCGATGTGCCGGACGTGACCCGCCTTGACCAGCTCGGCCAGGGTGCCCACGACGTCCTCCACCGGCACGTCGGGGTTGAGCCGGGCGGGGCGGTAGATGTCGACGTGGTCGGTGCCGAGCCGGCGCAGCGTGTACGCCAGGAAGTTCTTGATCGCGACGGGTCGGACGTCGTTGCCGTTCCAACCGCCGTCGACGTCGCGCAGAGCGCCGAACTTCACGCTGATCACCGCGTTGTCCCGGTTGCGGCCGCGCAGCGCGTCGCGCAGCAGCATCTCGTTGTGGCCCATGCCGTAGAAGTCGCCCGTGTCGAGCAGGGTGATGCCGGCGTCCAGGGCGGCGTGGATGGTGGCGATGCTCTCGGCCTCGTCGGCGGGGCCGTAGAGATCCGACATGCCCATCAGGCCGAGTCCGAGCGCGGAGACGGTGGGGCCGGTGGTGCCGAGGGTGCGGGTTTCCATGGGGTGTTCCTCTCCTGGGGTGACATGCCGACCATACACACTTCGGCTGACAGATTCCAGATTCTGTCAGCCGACAGTCGGAGAGGTCACTCACACAGCTCGGTGACGATGGACTAGTCGCCGTCGACGCGGCGGTCGCGCTTGCGCTGCGACTGGCGCTTCTTCTCGGCCAGCCGGCGCTCCTTGGCACCCCGGGACGGCTTGGTCGCCCGACGCGGCGGCGGGGGCGGCGCGGCCGCCTCGCGCAACAGCGCGACCAGCCGCTCGCGGGCCGCCTCCCGGTTGGCGAGCTGCGCCCGGTGCTCGCTGGCCGCGATCGTGAGCACGCCGTCCACCAGCCGGTTGGCGAGTCGTTCCAGCGCCCGCGACCGGATCCAGTCGGGCACCGACGGAGAGTTGGCCAGGTCGTAGCTCAGCTCGACCCGCGAGTCGGCGGTGTTCACGCCCTGCCCGCCGGGGCCGGACGAGCGGGAGAAGCGCTCCCGCAGCTCCCCGGCGGGGACGACCCACCGATCGGTCACCCGCAGTCCGTCGTCCACGCCCCGAGGCTAGCCGGCTGCGGCCCGCCCCGGGTCACCGGCGCGGAGGCTCACTCTGCGTCGTGGACGGGCTCGGCGCCGGACCGGCGGTCTCGTCGTGTGAGCCGACCGCGGCGTACGCCACGGCGCCGAACAGCAGCAGCCCGATCACGGCGGCCTTCACCGCGACCCCGCGGATCAGCAACCACGCGCCCCGGCGAGCGCCGGGCACCGATTTCTTCGCGGTCTGGTAGTCGGTCCACCCGCGTCGCGCCCGGGCGTACGCCGACCCCACCGCACATCCGATGATCAGGCCCACCAGCAGGAGGACCGTGAGAAGAGGACGCTCCACCTCCGCCAGTATCCATACCGAGCGTCATATTTCCATGGCCCGATGACGTGTGGCCGGATATCCGACACTGGAGGCGGCCCGATGGGCCGTACGAGCAGCTCAGCCACCCTTGCCGATGATCGTGTCAGCGGTCTGCTGCACCTGGTCGATCGGAATGGCGAAGCCGATGCCGATCGACCCGTTGCCGTCGATCGTGGCGATCGCGGTGTTCACCCCGACCACCTCGCCTCGGGCGTTGACCAGCGGCCCGCCCGAGTTGCCGGGGTTGATCGACGCGTCGGTCTGCACCGCGCGGTGCCGGCTGTTGCCCAACCGCACCTGGCGGTCCAGCGCGCTGACGATGCCCGCGGTGACCGTCCCCGACAGCCCCAGCGGTGAGCCCACCGCCAGCACCGGCTCACCGACCCGGGTGGCACCCGGCTTGGCCAGCGGCAACGGGGCGAGGCCGGCCGACGGCGGCACCTTCAGCACCGCCAGGTCGCTGCGCGGCTCCCGGCCGACCACCTCGGCCTCGTACCGGCGGCCGTCGGGCAGCTCCACCGTGACCGGTCCACCACCGCCCTTGGCCAGGATGTGGTCGTTGGTGACCAGGTGCTGCTGGTCGTCGATGGCGAACCCGGAACCGGTCGCGGACGCGCCGTTCGCGCCACCGGCGAGCACCGACACCACACCGGGCACGGTCCGCTCGGCGGCGGTGACCAGCTCCGCCGGCACCGGTGCGGCGGACGCCGCGGACGACCCCGTGCCGTCCCGACTGGCCACCACGCCGCCGGCCAGGGCGCCCGAGACGGCCGACACCGCGATGACCGCCAACGCGGCGAGCAGCCGGCCGGGGCGCCGCCCGCCGGGGTCCCGCCCCGAGCCGGGCGCGTCCCACCACCCGCGCCCGTCCGGGTCGAGCTCCGGCGAGATGAACCAGGGACCGCGCGGTTCGCCCAGTCCGGTCTGCACTGCCATGCGTACTCCTCACGGTCGACGTCGGCGCTGTGGATCAGGGCAGTCGGGAGAACCAGCGCATCGAGCCGGCGGCGGCGCCCATCGCGAACACCAGCCCGAGGCCGATGAACCGGGCCGAGACGTCCTGGCGTTCGGTGCGGTAGCCGACCGAGCTGCCGATGTCGTCGTAGACCGCGCGCAACTCGTCGCTGGTGCTGGCCTCGTGGAACATTCCGCCGGTCTCGTCGGCGACGGCCTTGAGGGTCTGCCCGTCGACCGGCACCTGGATCGGCCGTCCGCCCCGGTCCACGAAGCCGGACGGCGTGCCGAAGGAGATCGCGTGCACCGGCACCTTCGCCGCGACCGCCTCTCCCGCCGCCTCCATCGGGTCCATCCCGGAGGTGTTGGCCCCGTCGGAGAGCAGGATGATCCGGGCCGGCGGTGGCTCCTTCGCGGCCTCGCTGTCCAGGCTCTTGACCGCGCCGAGCGAGGTGTTGATGGCCTCACCGATCGCGGTGCCCTGCACCCCGGTCACCCCCTCGGCGAGACGACCGATGCCCTCGTCCAGGGCGTCCCGGTCGGTGCCGGGCGGCACCAGGACGGCGGCGCTGCCGGCGAACGCGACAAGCCCCACGTTGAACTCGTCGGGCAGGCCCTCGACGAAACGTCGGGCCGCCTGTTTGGCCGCCGCCAGCCGGTCCGGCTCCACGTCGGTGGCGAGCATGGAGGTGGACACGTCGACGGCGACCATCACCGTGGCGCGTTCCCGGGGGACCCGGACCTCGGCGGTGGGCCTGGCGAAACCGACCACGAGCAGCGCCAGCATGGCCAGGAACAGCCCGGCCGGGACGTGCCGGCGCCAGGCCGGACGAACGGGCGCCACCCGGTCCAGCAGCCGCAGGTTGGTGAAGCGGACGGCGTACCGGCTGCGTCTGCGCTGCATCACCAGGTACGCGCCGACCAGCGCGAGCACGCCGATCAGTAGCCAGAGTCGCAACGGGGACTCCCAGGTCACGCGGCACCTCCCCGGACGGCTCCGGCCGGCGCGGCGGCCATCCGCCGCTGGGCGTGCACGTGCCGGACGATGTCGGCGCTGAAGTCCCGGTCGGTGCGCAGCGCCAGGTGCGTGGCCGCGCTCCGGCGCAGCGCCTGGCGGACCTGCTCACGCTGGGCGGCGGCGGCCGCGGCGTACCGCTCCCGCAGGCGGCGGTCCGATGTGCACACCTCGCGGCGGCGGCCGGTCTCCGGGTCGACGAGCGTGATCAGCCCGACGTCGGGCAGTTCCAGCTCGCGCGGATCGGTCACCTCGATCGCCAGCACCTGGTGGCGGGCGGACAGCCGACGCAGGGTCCGCTCCCAGGGTGGCGGCTCCTCGGGGTCGTCGGGCAGGCCGTCGAGGAAATCGGAGACCACCACGACCAGCCCGCGCTGGTTGGCGACCCGGTGCACCGCGTCGAGCCCGTCCGCCAACTCCGCCGCCGCGGCCGGCTGCGGGGTCTCCGGCCGCGACCGGGACCGGTCGCCGGGCTCGGTCGCGCGCGGCGCGGTCAGCAGCGCGCGGAGCAGACCGAGCAGATGGGTACGCCCGCTGCGGGCGGGAAAGCGTCGTACCCCGTCGGCGCGCAGCACCTGGGCGCCCAGCCGGTTGCCGATGCCGGCGGTCAGGAAGCCCACCGCCGCCACGGCCGCCACCGCCAGCTCCCGCTTGTCCAGCGCGGCGGTGCCGAACTCCATGCTGGCGCTGGCGTCGACGAGCAGCCAGGTGGTGAGTTCCCGGTCGGCGTCGACCTGTCGGACGTGCGGCACGGCGGTCCGGGCGGTCACCGCCCAGTCCATCCGGCGGACCTCGTCCTCCCCCGGCCGGTACTCGCGGCTGCCGGCGGGTTCGCTGCCCGGCCCCGGGAGCAGGCCACGGTACTGGCCGTGCAGCAGACCGTTGAGCCGGCGGGTGACTGTCAGTTCCAGTCGGCGCAGCCGCTGGTCGGGGGTCAGCTCGGCCAGGCTCGGGTCGGGCGGGGTGGCCACCGACGTACGGCCGGCGCGTCTCACGCCGCCGCCAGGTCGGGGGCGTGCTGAGGGTGCCCGGTGGCCACCCGGGGCGGCGGCACCGCCTCCACGAGCCGCCGGACCAGGCTCTCGGCCGAGACCCCGTCGGCCACGGCGTCGAAGGAGAGCACCAGCCGGTGGGACAGGACGTCCACCGCCAGTTCCCGGACGTCCTCGGGCAGCACGTACTCGCGTCCCCGCAGCAGCGCCTGCGCGCGGGCGGCGGCGACCAGGCCGAGCGTCGCCCGTGGGCTGGCGCCGTACGCCAGCAGCGGCGCGAGTTCGGCCAGCCCGAACCGGCCCGGGTCCCGGGTGGCGAGGATGAGCCGGACGACGTACTCGGCCAGGGCGTGGTGGACGAAGACCCGCTCGGCGTGCTCCTGGAGCAGTCGCAGGCGTTGCGGGTCGAGCACCTGGCGGGCCCGGGGCCGGTCGGTGCTCATCCGGTAGAGGATGGCCAGCTCGTCGGCGTCGCTGGGATAGTCGACGACGACCTTCATGAGGAACCTGTCGCGCTGCGCCTCGGGGAGCTGGTAGACCCCCTCGGACTCGATCGGGTTCTGCGTGGCCAGCACCAGGAACGGCGTCGGCACCGGCCAGCTGCGCCCGCCGATGGAGACCTGCCGTTCGGCCATCGCCTCCAGCAGCGCCGACTGGACCTTGGCCGGCGCGCGGTTGATCTCATCGGCGAGCACCAGGTTGGCCATGATCGGGCCCAGCTCGATGTCGAAGGTCTCCTTGGAGGCCCGGTAGATCCGGGTGCCGACGATGTCGGAGGGGACCAGGTCCGGGGTGAACTGGATCCGGGAGAAGGTCCCGCCGACCACTGTGGCGAGGGTCTGCGCCGCAAGGGTCTTGGCCACGCCGGGCACGCCCTCCAGAAGGCAGTGCCCGTTGGCGATGAGTGCGGTGAGCAGACGTTCGACGAGCCGATCCTGCCCGACGATCACGCGTTTGACCTCGAAGAGGGTCTGTTCCAGCTCGGCGCCGGTCGGCTCGGGATCGACCGAGGTGGGCAGGCTGGCCAGGGTGTCCGAGATGTCCGTCACGGTGCTTGCTTCCCGGGCGGGGGCCTCGGCAAACGTCGGATTGTGAGCGCCGGACGGGTCCGTTGTGTCCTGAATGAGCAGGAGCCGCCCGGACGGGGAACAACCGGGAGGACCCGCTCGCACGGGCATGACCACCCCGACAGGGCAGGAGCCGGCCGGCGGCGACGAGGAACCCCCGGACACGACACGGCCCCCGCAGTCGACTGCGGGGGCCGGACGTTCGAATCGGTCAGGGCAGGTGGACGACCAGGTGGAAGCCCAGGTCGGTCGGGGTGCCCGCCGAGTTGCGGGTCTGCACGAAGACCGCGTTCGGCGTGCTGAGCCGGGGCGCCACCGAGATCTCGCCGGCCGGCGGAATGCAGCAGGCGTCGGCGCGACCGACGGTGGCCACGAAGACACCAGCCGTGACGACCTGGCCGAACTGCACCTCGTACTGCCCGGTGCCGTACTTGATGACCGTGCCGGTGCCGCGCGCCTTGGTGCCGTTGGAGTTGACGACGACGATTGTGGTGGAGGCGACGAGCGTGGTGTTGGCCTTCAGCGCGGCCTTGGCCTTGCGGGCCGACTCGGCCGTGACCGGTGGTTGGGCGTTGGTGCCGCGCGCCGCCGGCTGGACGGACGCCTGCGGCGTCTTCGCCGACGGCTGGGCGACGGCGATCCCCCCACCAGCCAGGGTGAGCGCCAGGACAGCGAGCGTGACCGCCGCCGCCTTACGTCGGAAGAATGTTCTCATGACAGGTCCCCCTTGTGTGACCGTGCGAATTCGGCCGACCCGCGGGGCGGGACGGATGACTGCCAATAATGAGATCGACGACGACACGAGAACCGGTTGAAGCTCGCTCGCCCGCAGTCGGGAAAGCTGATTTCTCGTTGATCTGCATCCGGCCTGAGCTGCTGTTACTACTCAGCGTTGCGTCGTTTAACCAGATGGAACGTAGCACCGCAAAAAGCGGGAGGTCAATAGTTGATCTCGCATTATCGGCCTGTCGTGCAGCCGTCAGATAATTGCGAAAGATGAACGTGTCAACCATTCACAAAAATGGCGGGGACCCGCCACCGCTACGCTGACCGCCATGATCGTCGACACTGCGCCCACGCCGACCCGCCGCCGGGCGTCGATCGGCACGGCGCTCTGCTGGGTGGCGGTCGGGCCCACTGCCGCCTGGGCCGCCGTACGACTGGCGGGGCTGGACCGGGGGCCACTGGTGCAGGCGCTCGCCTTCACCCCGTACGTCGCCGCGTTCAGCGTGCTGGCCCTCGGCCTCACCGTCGCCCTGCGGCGCTGGTGGCCGGCGGCGGTCGCGGCCCTGGCCGCGGTGGCACTTGTCGGCGTGGTAGCCCCCCGGGCGCTGGCCGCCCCACAGCCGGCGGCGACCGGCCCGACGATCCGGCTGCTCACGGCCAACCTGCTCGTCGGGGCCGCCGACCCGGGGGCACTCGTCGAGCTGGTCCGGCAGCACCGGGTCGACGTGCTCACCGTGCAGGAGTTCACACCTGAGGCGCAGGCCGGCCTGGACCGCGTCGGCCTCGACCGGCTGCTGCCGTACCGGCAGCTCAACGCGCAGGTGGGCACGCCCGGTTCCGCGCTCTACTCGCGGTGGCCGATCAGCGAGGGCGGCATCCGCCACAACCGTGGTGGCTGGGGGTTCACCCAGGCGTACGGCACGCTCGCCGTCCCCGGCGGGCCCCCGGTCCGGGTCGAGTCGGCGCACCCCTCGGCGCCGTACGCGCTGGACCAGGTCGACGCCTGGCGTGCCGACCTGGTCGCCCAGCCACCGGCCACCCCCGACGGTGGCCTGCGGATCCTCGCCGGGGACTTCAATTCCACCCTGGACCACGGGCCGCTGCGCGCGCTGCTGCGCACCGGTTACGTCGACGCCGCGGACGCCACCGGCAAGGGTCTGACCGGCACGTGGGGGCCGTACGACGGTGATCTCATCCCCCCGGTCACGATCGACCACGTGCTCCTCGACCGCCGCATCGCCGCCGACGAGTTGGCCGTGTTCAACCTGCCCGGCAGCGACCACCGCCCCGTCCTGGCCACCCTCCGCCTGCCCGCGGCCTGACTCCCCGCGATCTTGCACTTACTGCCCCGACATCCGGGGCACAAGCCGCGAACCGGCGACACAAAGTGCAAGATCGCGAAGGGTCAGGGGGTTGGCGACGAGGCGGAGGCGGGGGCGAGGCCGTAGGTGAGGGCGTCGACCAGGGCGTGCCAGCTGGCCTCGACCACGTTGGGGTGCACGCCCACAGTCGTCCAGTCGCGGCCGGTGTCGTCGGCCGTCTCCAGGAGCACCCGGGTGACGGCGCCGGTACCGTGGCTGCCCTCCAGGATGCGCACCTTGTAGTCGGCCAGCTCGAACTCGCGCAGCCGCGGATAGTGCCGCGCCAGCCCCACCCGCAGCGCCTCGTCGAGGGCGTTGACCGGGCCGTTGCCCTCCGCGGTGGCGATCACCCGCTCGCCGCGTACCCGGATCTTCACGGTCGCCTCGGAGACGACCGCGCCGTCCTCGCGGTGCTCGACCAACACCCGGTACGACTCCAGGGTGAACGGCCGGGCCGGGCCGCCCTCGGGCAGCTCGGAGCGGACCAGCAGCTCGAAGGAGGCGTCCGCCGCCTCGAAGGACCAACCGTCGGCCTCCAACTCCTTGACCCGCTTGGTGACCCGGGTCAGCGCCTCCGGACGGTCGGTCAGGTCCAGGCCGAGCTCACGGCTCTTGAGCTCGACGCTGGCCCGACCGGCCATCTCGGTCACCAGGATCCGCATGTCGTTGCCCACCACCGACGGGTCCACGTGGTTGTAGAGCAACGGGTCGACCTTGATCGCGCTCGCGTGCAGCCCGGCCTTGTGGGCGAAGGCGGCGGCCCCGGCGTACGCCTGGTGGGTGTCGGGGGCGATGTTGGCGATCTCGGCGATGGCGTGCGAGACCCGCACCATCTGCGCCAGGCAGCCCTCCGGTAGGACGGGCATGCCGAGCTTGAGCTGGAGGTTGGCGACGACAGCGAAGATGTCGGCGTTGCCGGGGCGCTCGCCGTACCCGTTGGCGGTGCCCTGCACGTGACGGACGCCGGCCTCGACGGCCGCGATCGTGTTGGCCACGGCGCAGGCGGTGTCATTCTGCGCGTGGATGCCGAACAGCGCCGGGTCGACGCCGAGCCGGTTGGTCAGGTCGACGATCGCGGCGGTCACCTGGGACGGCAGCATGCCGCCGTTGGTGTCGCAGAGGACCATCCGCTCGGCGCCCGCGGCGAGCGCGGTCTGCACCACTGACGCGCCGTACGCCGGGGCGTGGCGGTAGCCGTCGAAGAAGTGCTCGCCGTCGACGAACACCCGGCGGCCCTCGCGGACAAGGTGGCTGACGGTGTCGTGGATCATCGCCAGGTTCTCCGCGCCGGTGGTGCGCAGCGCACGCTCGACGTGGCGGATGTCGGCCTTGGCGACCAGCGCGACGGCCGGGGTCTGCGCGTCCAGCAGGGCGCGCACCTGGGGGTCGTCGGCGACCGCCACACCGGCCTTGCGGGTGGCGCCGAACGCGACCAGGACGGCGTGCCGCAGGTCCAGTTCGGTGCGGGCCCGGCGGAAGAACTCGGTGTCCTTGGGCACCGCGCCCGGCCAACCGCCCTCGATGAAGCCGACACCGAACTCGTCGAGCAGTCGGGCCACCGCCAGCTTGTCGACCACCGAGTAGGTGAGCCCCTCGCGCTGGGCGCCGTCGCGCAATGTCGTGTCGAAGACCTGGAACGTCATCAGGATCCTTTCTCGGAGCAACAAAAAGACCCCCCGCGGATGCGGGAGGTCTGCGCGCTCGGCGGAGGGAGAGCCGGCGCGCTAGGTCGCAATAATCAGGGCGGTGCTGGTCACGCTCGCTACTCTGCCACTCGCCCCCGTTCGTGGGAGAAACTATCCACATCTCGGGACGGCACGGCCGGTGTCGCCACGCCTGACCCGCCGGAAGACGACACCCGGGCAGCTCTGGCCTGACACCCCGCACGCCTGCCGGTCGCCGTTTCCGGGACCCCGCCGCCGGGTAGCTCCTGCGGGGACGCACCCAGCGACGCCGAGACGATCGGCGACAGTCAGGAGTTAACGGCATGGACAGGATCGACCCGCACGCCGCCCACGCCGGGCCCGACCCGCTGCACGGCGGTGACCAGGGCGCCGTCGCGGGCGGCGCACCGACCGGCACCTTCGACCCCTGGCGCTACCGGGACGCGGCCGGAGTGGCCGACGCCGACCTGGTCGGCTACAAGGTCGAGGCCACCGACGGCGGAGTCGGCAAGATCGACAGCGCCAGTCACGAGGTCGGCGGCAGCTACCTGGTCGTGGACACCGGGCCGTGGATCTTCGGCAAGAAGGTGATGCTGCCCGCCGGCACCGTCAACCAGGTCGACCACGACCAGCGCACCGTCTCCGTGGATCGCACCCGGGACCAGATCAAGGCCGCCCCGGAGTACGACGAGACCAGCCACAGCGACCCGACGTACCGGGACCAGCTGGGCGGTTACTACGACGAGACGTACGGCGCTCTCCCGCCGGGCACCGCACGCTGAACGATCGGGCTCAACGGCCGGTGGGACGCGAGCCCACCGGCCGTTACCGTGTGAACGTGGACGCCACCGAGGACAAACGACACATCCCGCTGCCCGCCACCTTCAACTTCCGCGACGTCGGCGGCTACCTCAGCCACGACGGCCGCACCGTGCGCCGAGGCCGCCTCTACCGCTCCGACTCCCTGCACCGCCTCGACGAGCAGGACCGGGACGCGTTCGCCGCGATCGGCATCCGCACCGTCATCGACCTGCGCCGCCCCACCGAGGTGGAGCGCGACGGTCGGGTGCCCGCGTACCAGGGGCTGACCTACCGCAACATCCACCCGGAGCACGAGGACTGGTCGGGTACACCGCACGAGAAGGGCACCGACCTGGCCCGCTACCTCGCCGACCGGTACGCCGACCTGGCCCAGACCGGCACCGCGGGGCTGGCCGAGGCGATCGGACTGATCGCCGATTCCGCGAACGCCCCGGTCGTGGTGCACTGCGTGGCCGGCAAGGACCGCACCGGCATCGTCTGCGCCCTCACCCTCGCCGCCCTGGGCGTCGACGACGCCGACATCACCGCCGACTACGCGCTGAGCACGGAGGCGTCGGCCCGGTTCAGCGCCTGGTTGGCCGAGACCATGCCGAACGCGGCGGCGGTGCCCGCGCCGTTCCTGGCCTCGCCCGCCGAGGCCATGCAGATGTTCCTGGACGAGCTGCGCGCGGGCCACGGCTCGATCGAGGCGTACCTGCGCCACGCCGGGGTGACCGACGAGCAGCTCGCGGCCCTGCGCGACCACCTGCTCGACGAGATCTGACCCGCCGCGCTGACCGGCCCGTTCGCACGGGCCGGTCAGCGCCGGACGTCAGAGGACCTTGCGCACCCAGCCGTGCGGGTCGGCGGCCTTGCCGCGCTGGATGTCGACCAGCTGCTGCCGCAGCGACATGCTGACCCGGCCGGGCTCGCCGCCACCGATCAGGAACTCACCGTCGGGGAACTTCACCTGACCGATCGGGGTGATCACCGCGGCGGTGCCGCAGGCGAAGACCTCGCGCAGCCGGCCGCTGGCCGCGTCGGCCTGCCAGTCGGCGAACGAGACCGGCCGCTCCTCGACAGAGTGCCCGGCCTTGCCGGCCAGCGTCATGATCGCCTCCCGGGTGATGCCGGGAAGGATCGTGCCGTTCAGCGGCGGGGTGACCACCGAGTCGTCGTCGTAGACGAAGAAGACGTTCATGCCGCCCAGTTCCTCGACGAAACGGCGCTCCACCGCGTCGAGGAAGACCACCTGATCGCAGCCGGCCTCGATGGCCTCCGCCTGGGCCGCCAGCGACGTGGCGTAGTTGCCGCCACACTTGGCCGCGCCAGTGCCTCCGGGCGCCGCGCGGGTGTAATCCGGGGAGACCCAGACCGTGACCGGCTTGACGCCACCGGTGAAGTACGCCCCCACCGGCGAGGCGATCACCATGTACAGGTATTCGTTGGCCGGGCGGACGCCGAGGAAGACCTCGCTGGCGAACATGAACGGCCGCAGGTAGAGGCTGCCGTCCTCGCCGGTGGGGATCCACTCCCGGTCGATCTCGATCAGCTTGTGCAGCGAGTCGACGAACACCTCGGGCGGCAGCTCCGGCATCGCCATCCGCTGCGCCGACTCGACGAACCGGGCCGCGTTGGCGTCCGGCCGGAACATCGTCACGCCGCCGTCGGCGGTCCGGTACGCCTTCAACCCCTCGAAGATCTCCTGCGCGTAGTGCAGCACCGCGCTGGCCGGGTCCATCGGGATCGGGCCACGCGCCTCCACCCGGGCGTCGTACCAGCCCTTGCCGTCGGCGTACCGCACGGTGACCATGTGGTCGGTGAAGACGCGGCCGAACCCCGGGTTGGCCAGCAGGGCGGCCCGGTCGGCGGCGGATACCGGCGCGGGATTCGGACGGATCTCGAAGTCGAGCTTGTCACCACCGCTCATAGCGCTGACCTCCCTGGGGAACAACGGCATGCGGGATCGCACACCGACATGGTTGTGCCAGAAACTTACCCCGAACGGTCGTTCAGAAGGTAGGGCCGCTCGGGACCGGGTGGACTGCCCGGACAGGCGGATACCGCCGCTGACCCTGGCGGGTCGCGGCGGTCAGGCTACGGCGTGGGTGGCGAGCCGGTCGCCGACCTCGGCGGTGCGCAGTGCCGCCCCCGGAGTGCGGCCGGCCAGCTCGGCGGCGACCGCCGCGTTGACCCGCGTCGCCGCCTCGGCGTGCCCGAGCTGCTCCAGCAGCAACGCGACCGACAGCACCGCGGCCACCGGGTCGGCGACGCCCTGCCCGGCGATGTCCGGCGCGGAGCCGTGCACCGGCTCGAACATCGAGGGGTACGCGCCCTCGGGGTTGATGCACCCGCTGGCGGCCAGCCCGATCCCGCCGGTGACCGCGGCGGCGATGTCGGTGAGGATGTCGCCGAACAGGTTGTCGGTGACCACCACGTCGTAGCGCTGCGGCTGGGTCACCAGGAACATCGCGGCCGCGTCGACGTGCTGGTACTCCGTCGTGACGTCCGGGTGCTCGGCGGCGACCGCCTCGAAGGCCCGCGCCCACAGCGACCCGGCGTGGGTCAGCACGTTGGTCTTGTGCACCAGGGTGACCTTGCGCCGCTCCCGGCGGTCGGCACGGGCGAACGCGTCACGGATGACCCGCTCCACGCCGTGTCGGGTGTTGAGGCTCTCCTCGGTGGCGACCTCGGCGGGCGTGTCGCGGTGCAGGGTGCCGCCGGCGCCGGCGTAGAGCCCCTCGGTGCCCTCGCGCACCACCACCAGGTCGACCTCGCCGGGCTTCACGTTGCCCAGCGGACCGGCGACGCCGGGCCAGAGCCGCGACGGGCGCAGGTTGACGTACTGGTCGAAGGCGAACCGGAGCTTGAGCAGCAGGCCGCGTTCCAGGACACCAGGCGGAACCGTGGGGTCACCCACCGCGCCGAGCAGGATCGCGTCGTGCCCGGCCAGCTCGGTCAGCACCGAGTCGGGCAGCACCTCACCGGTACGATGCCAGCGGGCGGCGCCGAGGTCGTACTCGGTGGCCTGCACGCCGGGGAGCACCGCGTCGAGGACCTTCCGAGCCTGCGCGACCACCTCGGGCCCGATGCCGTCCCCGGCCACCACCGCGATCCGCGCCACGCCCGTACTCCCCACGCTCGACTGCCCTGTCCCGGCAACGGTACGTCGGTGTCCCGCAACCCGGTACGATCCTTCCAATATCTGGGACCGGCGGATACACAGCACCCTCTCAGCTGGGACTCATGGGGCGATCATCTGCGCTGCCTACGGTGGGGGCAGCGGGTCAGGGGGCCCGCGAACGGTGGTCGTGACGACGCGACGTCAACTGGGAGGGGGCAGGCGCCATGCGCATCGACGAGCAGCCGCGGACCCGCTGGCCGGATCCTTCGACGTTCCGGAATCGCCGGCCGGACCTGCGACTCGGCAGTCGCCGACACCGGATCGACCCGACCGCCGCCACCGATGGCCGGATCGCCGTGCAGCACACCGTACGCACCGCCACCGCCGAATACACCCTGCTGCTCAACGCTCCCGCCCGGCTCGGCCGTCGAGGCGTCGGCGAGGCGCTGCGGGACAGCGTCGCGGAGTTGCGCGCCATCGACCTGACCTACGGCCCGAACCGCCCGGAGAGCCTGGTCTCCATGCTGCGGCGGGGGGAGATCACCCCGGAGTCGTACCCGCCGCTGGCCGACCTGGTGGACCGCTGCACGGCCATGCGGGCCGCCACCGACGGCTGGTTCGACGCCTGGGCGGTGCCCGGCGGCTTCGACCCGGGCGGCCTGCTGGGCGGCTGGGCAGTGGAACGTGCCGCCGCCCGGCTGCGCGCCGCGGGCATCCACGACTACGCAGTACTCACCGGCGCCGACCTGGTGGTCCGCGGCCGGGCGCCGCACGGCGGACCGTGGCGGGTGGCGGTGCACCACCCGACGGCACCCGAGCGCGCACCGCTGGTGCTGGAGATGACCGCCGGGGCCGTCGGCACCTCGGGAGTGACCGGGCGCCAGGGGCACGTGGTCGACCCGCACACCGGCGAGCCGGCCAACCAGCTCGTCGCCGCGACTGTCGTCGGCCCGGACCTGACGGTCGCCGACGCGTACGCCACCGCGCTGTACGCCGCCGGGCCCACCGGCCTGGCGTGGTTCCGGGGCGGCTCCGACTATCGCGCGCTCTTCGCCCACCGGCGCTGAACCCCGGCCCGATTCGCACCTCGGCCGCCCGCGCGGTCGGCCGGTCGGGCCGCTGCGATCGGCCCCCACGGCCTCGGCAACGGCTGTGGGGGCCGGTCAGCGACGAGTGCGCGTGGCTCGCACAATCGAGGGGTGCGGACCGGTCGGGCCGGACGTCGGCCGCGCCACCCGAAGACGGGCCGGCGCCGCGACCTGCGGCCAGTAACCGCAGTCGTACGCTAGCGAATCGACGCAACTCGACGCAAGAGTCTCCACAGCGGACTCTCCCGACCGGTGCGTGGCGGGTCGGCGATTGGCCTGCGGCGAGGCAGTTTCGACATGGTGAACGACGGATGGCACGCTGTCCGCCGTGAGTTTCGATCTGAGTGTGTGGGCCCTGGAGGACGGGGCGACGCCCGAGGACGTGCGGGCAGCTGTCGACGGTTGCCGGCAGGGGCGGCACGTGGACCGTTACCCGGACCCGCGCGTTGTCGGCTTCTACCGGGCGATCACGGCGTCCTATCCGGACCGACACCCCGGCCCGGACAGCCCGTGGGCCGTGGCGCCGCTGCACGCCGCCCACGACCACGTCGAGCTGAACCTGCACCCGACCTGCGCGGACCAGGTGCTGCTGGACATCGAGCGACTGGCCGGGGAGCACGGGTTGATGCTCTTCGACCCGCAGGACGGCTCGGTCTACCCGCCCCCGGCCCGGCTGCCCCACTGACCCGAGGCGGGGTGGGCCGGGCATCCCGGCCGCGTGACACCCCGAGGGCTGGGCATCCCCCGCACCCGGGGGTACGACAGAGGGGCCCGGCGCGTCGCCGGGCCCCCCCGTGGTGCTGCCGTCTGTGCCGTCGCGGCCGATCGTGCGCGGCCGGTGGCGTGACCGCCGACTACTCGTCGCGCAGGTCCGCCGCGCTGGCGGCGGTCGCGCCGATCGAGTCGGCCGCCGAGGTGAGCAGGTCCGCGCCGAGCGCCTGGTCGACGGTGAGCGTCATCAGGGTCTCGCCGCCCGCCTCACGCCGGGCCACCTGCATCGCGGCGATGTTGATGCCCGACTCGCCGAGCAGGGTGCCGACGGTGCCGACGACGCCCGGCCGGTCGGCGTAGCGCAGGAAGAGCAGGATGCCCTCCGCGGCGATCTCCACGTCGAAACCGTCCACCTCGGTCAGCCGGGGGACGTCGCGGGCGCCGGAGTGGGTGACCGTGCCGGAGACGCTGACCGTCCGGCCGTCCGGCAGAGCGCCGCGCACCGTCACGAGGGTGGGCTGGTCGGCCGTCTCGGCCAGGCTCTCCAGCGTGACCTCGACGCCGCGCTCGGCGGCCAGGTGCGGGGCGTTGACGTAGGTGACCTGCTCCTCGACGACGGAGCTGAACAGGCCCTTCGTCGCGGCGAGCTTGAGCACCGACACGTCGTGGCCCACGATCTCGCCGCGCACCTCCACGGCGACGCTTGCGGCGACCCCACCGGCGACGGCGGTGAACGCGCGGCCCAGCTTCTCGGCCAGCGGGAGCAGCGGGCGGACGTCCTCGGCGACCACGCCGCCGGCCTGGACGTTCACCGCGTCGGGGACGAACTCGCCCTGCAGCGCCAGCTTCACGCTCTTGGCCACCGCGAGGCCCGCCTTGTCCTGCGCCTCGTGCGTCGAGGCGCCCAGGTGCGGGGTGGCCACCACGTTGTCGAAGGCGAACAGCGGCGAGGAGGTGCACGGCTCCTTGGAGTACACGTCGACGCCGGCGCCGGCGACCCGACCCTCGGCGATGGCGTTGGCGAGCGCCTGCTCGTCCACCAGGCCACCGCGGGCGGCGTTCACGATGCGGACGCCGGGCTTGACGATCGCCAGCTCCTTCTCACCGATCAGGCCCACCGTCTCGGGGGTCTTCGGCAGGTGGATGGAGATGAAGTCGCTCTCGCGAAGCAGCTCGTCCAACCCGACGAGGCGGACGCCGAGCTGCGCCGCACGGGCCGGCTGGATGTACGGGTCGTACGCGATCAGCCGGGTGCCGAAGGCGGCGATACGCTGCGCGAAGAGCACCCCGATACGACCGAGCCCGACCACGCCGACGGTCTTGCCCTGCACCTCGACACCTGTGTACTTCGACCGCTTCCACTCCCCCGCCTTGAGCGCTGAGCTGGCGCTCGCGGTGTTGCGGGCCACGGCGAGCAGCAGTGCGACGGCCTGCTCGGCGGCGGAGACGATGTTGGAGGTGGGCGCGTTGACGACCATGACGCCCCGTGCGGTGGCGGCCGGCACCTCGACGTTGTCCAGCCCGACGCCGGCCCGGGCGACCACCTTGAGTCGCGGCGCGGCGGCGACCGCCTCGGCGTCGATCTGGGTCGCGCTGCGCACGATGACGGCGTCGGCCTCGGAGAGCGCCGAGAGCAGGGCCGGACGGTCGGTGCCGTCGACGTGACGGACGTCGAAGTCGTGAGCGAGCACCTCGATGGCGGCGGGGGCGAGTTCTTCGGCGATCAGTACGACAGGATTCATCGGTCCTCGTAGAGGTCGTGTTTGCGATCGGCCCGGGCGGCGGGGCGCCGCACTGCGCCCCGCGCTGATCCGTGCCGTGGCCGTCAGGTGCCGGCTCAGCGCACCTACCCGCGATCGTAGGGGCCACGCTGGCCGGCGTGTTCCGGTCTTCGGGGTGAGTGCCCTCACACGCGCGGCCGAGCGATGGACATCACCCGTTCACCGGACCGACACGGTTGCCCGCGCCCGCTACAACCGGAGGCACAGCCCTGCGGGAGGAGCCGCCCTTGTCGCTCGCCGTGCGCATCACGCTGCTCCGACAGCTGACCCGCGTCGATCTCGCGCGGTTCGGTCCGAGGCTGGCCGAGGCGTTGGTCACCCGGTCCCACCAGGTGAAAATTCGACGCAGCTTCGTGCCCCGGCGCACCGCCGCCGCGGACGAGGCGGTCGCGCTCTACCGGCGGCTGGTCCAGGACCGGCCGGGCCGGCACGAGGTGGGGCTCGCGCGGGCGCTCGTCGCGCAGGGTTCGGTTCCCGACGATCGCACCGTCGGATCCGCAATCGCGCAGGGCCGGGAGGCGATCGGGTACGTCGAGAACGCGACCAACCGGGACGGCCTCGTCGTCCTAGCGGCGGCGCAGCTGATGGTGGCCGCCCAACTCTGCCACGACGAACCCCGGGACGCGTTGTCGCTCGCCGAACGGGCCCGGGAGACGTGGTTACGCTGCGCGCCGCTCAACATCCATGAGCAGGTTGCTCTGGCTCGGTCCCTCACCGTGGTCGCATACTGCCGGGCCGTGCTCGACTCGCCAGCTGAGGCATTGATCGCCCGAGAGGGGGCGGTCGAAATCTTTCGGCGGCTCTCCGGCTGGACAAGACGGAACTACTGGCAGGCCCACTTCGAGGCGGTGGGAGGGCTGGCTGATTCCCTCGCCGCCCAGGGACGGTGGGCCGAAACCCTGGCGCTGGCGGCGGACGTCCGCGAGGAGCTGACCTTCGTGACCCGTTTGCGGCCACTGCGGGCCCGGCCGATCCTCGGCGGACTGTTGTTCGTGCTGGCGAAGTGCCACGCAGGGCTCGGCGAGCCGGAGGCGGCCGTGGCGGCGGTCAAGGAGGCGGTCGGGCACTACCGTTGGCTGGCCGAACACGATCCCGATCGATACCGCCTTCTCCACCACCGGGTCGTCGTTGCGCTGCGCACCCAGGCCAGCGTCTTCGAGGGCCTCGGCCAGCACGAACAGGCCGCCTGGACAGCCGCTGAGGCCGAGGCGATGGAAAGCCGCTGGCGCTAGGTGCTACGGCCAACGGCCGACGACCCGCGCCGGGGAGAGCGCTGGACCGCCGGCCGCCGGTGGACCGTGCTGGTGTGGAACGTGTCAGGCGGTCTCGGTGATCGGGCGGTCGACCCAGCTCATCATGCCGCGCAGCTTCCGGCCGGTCTCCTCGATCGGGTGCGCCGCACCCTCGGCCTGCCACTTGGTGAAGTTCGGCCGGCCGGCCTCGTCCTCGGCGACCCACTCGCGAGCGAACTCGCCGGACTGGATCTCACCCAGGATCTTGCGCATCTCGTCCTTGACCCGGGAGTCGATGATGCGCGAGCCCCGGGACAGGTCGCCGTACTCGGCGGTGTCGGAGATGCTGTAACGCATCTTCGCGATGCCGCCCTCGTACATGAGGTCGACGATCAGCTTCAGCTCGTGCAGGCACTCGAAGTAGGCGACCTCCGGGGCGTAACCCGCCTCGGTGAGCACCTCGAAACCGGTCTGCACCAGCGCCGAGGCGCCGCCGCAGAGCACCGCCTGCTCGCCGAAGAGGTCGGTCTCGGTCTCCTCGGTGAAGGTGGTCCTGATCGCGCCGGCCCGGGTGCCGCCGATCCCCTTGGCGTACGCGAGGGCGAGGGCGAGCGCGTTGCCGCTGGCGTCCTGCTCGACGGCGACGAGACAGGGCACGCCCTTTCCGTCGCTGTACTGGCGGCGGACCAGGTGGCCGGGGCCCTTGGGCGCGACCATCGCCACGTCCACCTCGGCCGGCGGCTTGATCAGGCCGTACCGGATGTTGAAGCCGTGGCCGAAGAAGATCGCCTTGCCCGGAGCCAGGTGCGGCTCGATCGACTCGGCGTAGATCTTGCGCTGGGCGGTGTCCGGCGCGAGCACCATGATCACGTCCGCCTCGGCCGAGGCCTCTGCCGGCGTGAGCACCCGCAGGCCCTGCTCCTCGGCCTTCGGGCGGCTCTTCGAGCCCTCCGGCAGACCGATCACCACGTCGACGCCGGAGTCGCGCAGCGACAGCGCGTGGGCGTGCCCCTGGCTGCCGTAGCCGATCACCGCGACCTTCTTGGCCTGGATCAGGCCGAGGTCGGCATCGTCGTCGTAGTACACCTCAACGCTCATGAGAACTTCCCTTTCGTACGACGGCCTGAGTGCCCGTCGTGGTCTGTGCGGATGGGTCAGGCGGCGCGCAGCGCGGGGCCGGCGGTGATCGAACGCGAGCCGCGCCCGATGGCCACCAGCCCGGACTGGACCATTTCCTTGATGCCGAAGGACTCGAGGTCGCGCAGCAGCGCGTCGAGCTTGTCCGGTGTGCCGGTTGCCTCGATGGTCAGGGTGTCCGGTGCGACGTCGACCACCCGGGCGCGGAACAGGTTGACGGTCTCCAGCACCTGCGACCGCGCGGACCGGTCGGCACGGACCTTCACCAGCAGCAGCTCGCGGGCAACCGAGACCTGCGGATCCAGCTCAACGATCTTGAGTACGTTGACCAGCTTGTTCAGCTGCTTGGTGACCTGCTCCAACGGGGACGACTCCGCGTTGACCACGATGGTGATCCGGGAGACGTCCGGGTTCTCGGTCTCGCCGACGGCGAGGCTGTCGATGTTGAACCCGCGCCGGGAGAACAGGCCGGAGACCCGGGCGAGTACGCCGGGCTTGTTCTCCACCAGCACGGACAGCGTGTGCATCGTCATGCCATGGCCTCGCTTCGCTCGGTCATGGCATGGCCATGCGCAGCACTGAGCTTGATGATTCGTTCGCTTCGCTCACTCATGGTCAGATGTCATCCTCGTCGAAGACCGGGCGGACGCCACGGGCGAACATGATCTCGTCGTTGCTGGTGCCGGCGGCGACCATCGGCCAGACCATCGCGTCCTTGCCGACCACGAAGTCGATCACCACCGGCGCGTCGTTGATCTCCATCGCGGCGGCGATGGTCTTGTCCACGTCAGCCGCGCTCTCGCACCGCAGCCCGACGCAGCCCAGGGCCTCGGCGAGCTTGACGAAGTCCGGGATGCGGTGCTTGTGGGTGCCGAGCTCGGTGTTGGAGTAGCGCTCGTTGTAGAAGAGCGTCTGCCACTGGCGGACCATGCCGAGATTGCCGTTGTTGATGACGGCGATCTTGACCGGGATGCCCTCCAACGCGCAGGTGGCCAACTCCTGGTTGGTCATCTGGAAGCAGCCGTCCCCGTCCACCGCCCAGACCACCGTGTCCGGCTTGCCGACCTTGGCGCCCATCGCCGCCGGAACCGCGTAGCCCATCGTGCCGAGGCCGCCGGAATTCAACCAGGTGTACGGCTTCTCGTAGGAGATGAACTGCGACGCCCACATCTGGTGCTGGCCCACCCCGGCCACGAAGATCGCGTCCGGGCCGACGATCTCGCCCAGCCGCTTGATCACGTACTGCGGGGACAGGGTCCCGTCGACCGGCTCGTCGTAGCCCAGCGGGTAACGGTTGCGCAGGTCGTCCAGCTGCGTCCACCAGTCACCGAGGTCGGCCGTGTGCCCCGCCGACCGCTCGGCGGTAACCGCGGCGATCAGCTCGTCGATGACGTGCTTGGCGTCACCGACGATCGGCACGTCCACGTGCCGGTTCTTGCCGATCTCGGCGGGGTCGATGTCCGCGTGCACGACCGCCGCGTCCGGGGCGAACGAGTCCAGCTTGCCGGTGACCCGGTCGTCGAAGCGTGCGCCCAGCGCGACGATCAGATCCGCCTTCTGCAGGCCATAGACCGCGGCGACCGTGCCGTGCATGCCGGGCATCCCCAGGTGCTGCTGATGCGAGTCGGGGAACGCGCCGAGCGCCATCAGCGTGGTGACGACCGGGATGCCGGTCAGCTCGGCCAGCCGGCGCAGCCCGTCGGTGGCACCGGCCTTGAGCACCCCGCCGCCGACGTAGAGCACCGGCCGCCGGGCCGCGGCCATCAGCCGCGCCGCCTCCCGGATCTGCTTGCCGTGCGGGTGCAGCGTGGGCCGGTAGCCGGGCAGGTCCAGGGTGGGCGGCCAGGAGAAGGTGGTCGACGCCTGGAGCACGTCCTTGGGGATGTCGACAAGCACCGGGCCGGGCCGGCCCGTGCTGGCCAGGTGGAACGCCTCGGCCAGCACCTGCGGGATCTCCTCGGCGGTCTGCACGAGGAAGTTGTGCTTCGTGATCGGCAGCGTGATGCCCTGGATGTCCGCCTCCTGGAAGGCGTCGGTGCCGATCGACGGGCGGGCCACCTGACCGGTGATCGCCACCATCGCCACCGAGTCCATGTACGCGTCGGCGATCGGCGTGACCAGGTTGGTCGCGCCCGGGCCGGAGGTGGCCATGCAGACGCCGACCTTGCCGGTGGCCTGCGCGTACCCGGTCGCCGCGTGCCCGGCGCCCTGCTCGTGGCGGACCAGGATGTGCCGGACGGTGGAGTCGTAGAGCGGGTCGTACGCCGGCAGGATCGCGCCGCCCGGGATGCCGAAGACGACGTCGACGCCGAGCGCCTCCAGGGACCGCACCAGCGAGCCGGCGCCGGAGACCTGGGCCGGCGCGGCTGTCCGTACGGCCGGGACAGCCGGGGTGGCCGCGGCGCGCGCGGCGGCGGGGTCGACGGTGCCGGCCGGGTCGGCGGTCGCGCGGGCCCGCCGGGCGGTGTGGGCGAGGGTCTCGGGCGTGGGTCTCGTCATGGCGGTTCTGGCCTTCGGCTGGAGTGGCTGGGGCTTGTTCAGCGATGCGAGGCGGGCATGGGCCCGTCGCGACAGGTTCCGACGGCAATAAAAACGGCCCTCGTGCAGATGCACGGGGCCAGCGCACTCTCGATGAGGGAGAGTGCGCTCAGGTAAGTACTCGCAGCGACCGGTACGACGACATGCGGCTAAGCCTGACGCATCTCACGCGATGAGTCAACTGATCCCACATGTTGGTTAACGGAGGGCGGCGAGTCGGCCGACGCCGCGCCGTCACCAGACGGCATGACCTGCCCGGACCCGCCGGACACCCGGCGCGGAGCGGGCAGCGGAGCGGGCCGCGCACCCGGCGAGGTGGCCGCCTCCAGCATCGCCTCCAGGTGCTCGGCCGGCACTCCCCAGCCGAACAGCGCGCCCTGCCCGAACCGGCAGCCCGCGGCGACCACCGCGGCCAGCTCGGTAGGCGTGGTGACCCCCTCGGCGATGACCTCCAGACCCAACTGGTGGCCCAGCCGCATCACGATGTCGACCATGGGCGCGAACGCCGGACCGTCCTGGCCCACCGGGCGGACCGGCTCGTGCTCGGCCACCAGGCTGTGGTCGATCTTCAGGATGTCGATCGGCAGCCGGCGCAGCTGCCCCAGGGACGAGTAGCCGGCGCCGAAGTCGTCCAGCGCGATCCGTACGCCGGTCAGCCGCAGCGCGGTCAGCCGCCGGATCAGCTCGTCCAGGTCGGTGGCGACCGCGTGCTCGGTGACCTCCAGCACCAGCCGCTGCGGGGGCACGTGGTGGGCGCGCAGGGCCTCGGCGACCTGGACCACGTACTCCGGGGCGTGCAGCTCGCGCGGCGAGACGTTCACCGAGACCCAGACGTCGTGCCCGTCGCTCAGCCAACGGGAGAGCTGGTAGCAGGCCTGGTGCAGCACCCAGGCGCCGAGCGTGGCGATCATCCCGCACTCCTCGGCGAGCGGGATGAACTCGTCCGGGCGGATGTTGCCCAGCTCGGGGTGGTGCCAGCGCAACAGCGCCTCGGCGCCGACCGGCCGCACCGACGGCAGCGACGCCACCGGCTGGAAGGCCAACCGCAGCTCGTCGCGCTCGATCGCGCCCCGCAGCTCGTGCTCCAGCGTGGTGCGGCGGCGCAGCAACTGGTCGTACGCGGCGTCGTAACGCTCGATCCGGTTCTTGCCCCGCTGCTTGGCGTAGCGCAGCGCCAGGTCGGCGTGGCGCAGCAGCAGCTCCACGTCGGGTTCGCCGGCCCACCCGGCCACGCCGATGCTCACGGACAGAAAGACCGGGCCTTCCGGCTGGTCGTACGGCCGGTTGAGCACGCCGAGCAGCCGCTCGGCCACCCGGTCCGCCTCGGTGGGCGGGGCCGGCATGAGCACGGCGAACTCGTCGCCGCCGAGCCGGGCCGCCACGTCACCCGGGCGCAGGTTGCCGCGCAGCCGGCGGCCCACCTCGGCCAACACGGCGTCGCCCACGTCGTGGCCGCGCATGTCGTTGACGTTCTTGAAACCGTCCAGATCCAGACCGAGCAGCACGCACGGGGTGCCCGCCGCCGCGCCGTCGTGCAGCGCGCGCAGCAGCCCCCGCCGGTTGGCCAGCGACGTCAGCGGGTCGGTGTGCGCCAGCTCGCGGAAGTGCGCCTCCCGCTCGGCCAGCCGGCCGGCGTAGTCCCGGACGTCCTTGAGGGTGAGGTACTGCCGGGCCACCAGGGCGAAGCCCTCGACACTGCCGGCGACGATGGCGGGCGCCGTGAACCGCCCGTCCTGCAGGAGGTGGTACATCGCCGAGGCCGCCATGGCCAGCATCGGGGCGATGGCGTACTCGCCGTCGCGACCGATCAGGTCCAGCTCGACGTGCCCGGGCCGGTCGGCCTGGTGGACGGCGAGCGCGGTGGTCAGCAGGCCGGCCGCCAGCACCGCGGCGCCGGCGAGCGCCATGGTCGGCCCTGCCTGGCAGAGCCCGGCGCTGAGGCCCAGCCCGCCGCAGCTCACCGCGCTGATCCCGGCCGTGAGCACGGCCAGCCGCTGACGCGGGGCGGCCGCCCGGAAGACGACGATCACGGCGAGGCCGGCGCCGAGCGCAGCGCTCACCGTCGCCACCAGGATCGCCGGGCAGGCCATCGGCGTGGCGGCGCCGAGCAGCCGGGTCGGCTCGGAGAAGAGCACCCAGCCGACGAACCACAGCGCCGCCGCCATGGTCAGACCGTCCAGGGCGAGCCGGGCGGTCCCCGCGGCGGTGGCCGCGACCCCCGGCAGCCGGAGCAGCCCGGCCGCGAAGGCCAGCCCGCTCACCGCCGTGCCAATCGCCGCCACGGTGGCCCAGCCGGTGCGCTGACTCTGCTCGTGGGCCCAGTGCTCGTTGGTGGAGAGCACGGCCACCAGACCGACCAACAGACTGGCCAGGGACGTCCCGGCGGCGGCCGCGAGCAGCAGGTGCGCCGGCCGGCGCGGCCCGCTGCGCCTCCGCGCGACAATGGTCAGCAGCACGGTGGCCGCGGCTGCGACCAGACCGCTCAACGCCGCGACGGCGACCATGCCCGGGGGGAGATGCACGCCATCAAGAGTGCCGGATGAGCGCACGCCGTGGGAGACCGGATGTGCATCTGTTGGGACACGGCGGATACACCGGATGCCTGACGCGGCGGCGGTGTCATGCTGGTACGCATGCCTGAGCTGCGATCGAGGACTTCCACACACGGTCGGACGATGGCCGGCGCCCGGGCCCTCTGGCGGGCCACCGGGATGACCGACGACGATTTCGGAAAGCCGATCGTCGCCATCGCGAACAGTTTCACCCAGTTCGTGCCGGGTCACGTCCACCTGAAGGACATGGGCGGTCTGGTCGCCGACGCGGTGGCCGAGGCCGGCGGCGTCGGGCGGGAGTTCAACACGATCGCTGTCGACGACGGCATCGCGATGGGCCACGGCGGCATGCTCTACTCCCTGCCCAGCCGGGAGTTGATCGCCGACGCGGTGGAGTACATGGTCAACGCGCACTGCGCGGACGCCCTGGTCTGCATCTCGAACTGCGACAAGATCACCCCAGGCATGCTGCTGGCGGCGCTGCGCCTCAACATCCCGACCGTCTTCGTCTCCGGCGGCCCGATGGAGGCCGGCAAGACGACGGCGATCGAGGGCGTCGTGCACAGCAAGATCGACCTGATCGACGCGATGATCGCGTCGTCGAACGAGGCGGTCACCGACGACCAGCTCGGCGAGATCGAACGCTCCGCCTGCCCCACCTGCGGCTCCTGCTCCGGGATGTTCACCGCCAACTCGATGAACTGCCTCACCGAGGCGATCGGGCTCGCCCTGCCCGGCAACGGTTCGACGCTGGCCACCCACGCCGCGCGCCGGTCGCTCTTCGTCGAGGCCGGCCGCACCGTCGTGGACATCGCCAAGCGGTGGTACGACGGCGACGACGACTCGGTGCTCCCCCGTACGGTCGCCTCCAAGGCCGCCTTCGAGAACGCGGTCGCCCTGGACGTGGCGATGGGCGGCTCCACCAACACCGTGCTGCACCTGCTGGCCGCCGCCCGCGAGGCGGAGCTGGACTTCGGTGTCGCCGACATCGACGCCATCTCCCGGCGGGTCCCGTGCCTGGCCAAGGTCGCCCCGAACTCCCCGAAGTACCACATGGAGGACGTGCACCGGGCCGGTGGCATCCCGGCGATCCTCGGCGAGCTGGACCGGGCCGGGCAGCTCAACCGGAACGTGCACGCCGTGCACTCCCCGTCGCTGGCGCAGTGGCTCTCCGACTGGGACGTGCGCGGCGGCTCGCCGACGCCGACGGCTGTCGAGCTGTTCCACGCGGCACCGGGAGGGGTCCGCACCGTCGAGCCCTTCTCCACCACCAACCGCTGGTCGACGCTCGACACCGACGCGGCCGAGGGCTGCATCCGCGACCGCGAGCACGCGTACTCCGCGGACGGCGGCCTCGCCATCCTGCACGGCAACCTGGCCCCGGAGGGCTGCGTCGTGAAGACCGCAGGCGTGCCGGACGACTGTCTGACCTTCCGCGGCCCGGCGAAGGTCTACGAGTCGCAGGACGACGCGGTGACCGCGATCCTCGCCAAGGAGGTCGTCGCCGGCGACGTCGTGGTGATCCGCTACGAGGGCCCCAAGGGTGGCCCCGGCATGCAGGAGATGCTCTACCCCACCTCGTTCCTCAAGGGTCGCGGGCTGGGCCGCTCCTGCGCGCTGCTCACCGACGGCCGCTTCTCCGGCGGCACGTCCGGCCTCTCCATCGGGCACGCCTCCCCCGAGGCCGCCTCCGGCGGGCTGATCGCCCTGGTCCGCGAGGGCGACGAGATCGTCATCGACATCCCGGGCCGGTCCATCGAGCTGAACGTGCCCGCCGACGAGCTGGAGGCGCGACGGGTGGCCGAGGAGAAGCGCGACAAGCCGTACACCCCCGTGGACCGGCAGCGGCCGGTGTCGGCGGCGCTGCGCGCGTACGCCTCGATGGCCACCTCGGCCAGCGACGGCGCCTACCGCCGCGTCCCGGAGTAGACAACAGGCCGCGACCACGCGACGTCGGCGATATCGGGGCATCCCGTCGACCCGGATGCCCCGATATCAGCCGGTCGGGCCGATCGCCACGGAGAGCGCGGCCGCACGGGCGTGCCGGATCGCGGCCGGCGTGTCGGTGAAGACCAGCCCTTCGCGGCGCAGCTCGTCAGCCACCCCCAGGGTGGTGAGCACCTGGTCGTGGGCGGGTGTGATGCCGGAGAGCAGGACGGCGATGCCGCGTCCGCGCAGCCGTCGGATCGCGTCACCGAGGACGTGCGCGCCGGTGGCGTCCATGGTGGTCACGCGGGACATCCGGAGGATGACCACGCGAACGTCGGCGACCTCGGAGAGTTCGAGCAGGAAGGTGTGGGCCGCGGCGAAGAAGAGCGGCCCGTCCAGCCGGTACGCGACGATGTGTTCGGTGAGCAGCGCGTACTCCTCGTCGCTGTGTTCACCGGGGTCGAGGGGCACCTGTTCCAGCCGGGCGCTGCGGGCTACCGCGCGCAGGGCCAGCACCACGGCGACGCCGACGCCGACCGCCACGGCGGTGACGAGGTCCCAGATCACCGTGACGGCGAAGGTGAGTACCAGCACTATCGCGTCGCCCCGGGTGGCGCGGGCCAGCGCCCACAACGAACCAGCCTCCACCATGCGGACCGTGGTGGCCAGCAGGACCCCGGCCAGGGCGGCGAGCGGGATCCGGCCGACCAACGGCGCGGCGGCCAGCACGATGGCGGCGAGGGCGACGGCGTGGGTGAGGGCCGCCAGCTTCGAGGCCGCCCCGGCGCGGACGTTGACCGCCGTACGGGCGATGGCGGCGGTCGCCGGAATGCCGCCGAAGAGCGGGGCGGCGAGGTTGGCCAGCCCCTGACCGAAGAGTTCCCGGTCCGGGTCGTGCCGCTCGCCGACGGTCATGCCGTCGGCGACGGTGGCGGAGAGCAGGCTCTCCAGGGCGGCGAGCGCGGCGACGGCGAGCGCGCTGGGCAGCAGCACGCCGAGCGCGCCGAGGTCGAGGAAGCCGAGTGAGGGCGCTGGTAGGCCCTGCGGCAGCGCACCGATCCGGACCAGGTCGAGCGGCGCGACCTCGACGAGGACGGTGGCGGCCGCCACGCCGAGCAGGGAGAATGGCAGGCCGGGCCGCCACCGGGCGCCCAGCAGCATCAGCGCCGCGACGGCGAGGGCCACCGCGAGCGCCGCCGGCCGCGGGTGTACGACGAAACGGGCTACCGCGTCGGCGGCGACGGCCCAGACCTTCTCCCCGTGCGCGTCGGTGACGCCGAGCGCGGCGGGCACCTGTTGCAGGGCGATGACCACGGCGATGCCGGCGGTGAAGCCCTCCAGCACCGGGGTGGGCAGGTAGCGGACGTACCGGCCCAGGCGGGCCACGGCGAGCGCGATCAGCACCAGGCCGGCCATCGCCCCGACCATGAGCACGCCGGTGGCTCCGAACTGCTGCACCACCGGCACCAGCACCACGGTCATCGCCCCGGTCGGCCCGGAGACCTGGAGGTTGGAGCCGCCGAAGACGGCGGCCACCGCGCCGGCGATCACGGCGGTGATCAGACCGGCCTGGGCGCCGAGCCCCGAGGTGACGCCGAACGCCAACGCCAGTGGCAGCGCCACCACCGCCACGGTGAGCCCGGCCAGCAGGTCGCGGCGCGGTGAACGGTGGACGGCCGCCCAGTCGGCCCGGCCGGGCAGCAGCCCGAGGATCCGCTCACGGGTCGCCCGGATGGCGACGCTCACCGGTCGCCGCTCGTGGCGCGCAACTCGTCGAGGAGGGAGTCCCGGTCGGTCAGGACCGAGCCGAGGATGCGTCGACCGGCGGCCAGCAGGTCGGCGACGTCGGGGGTGCTGAGCTCGTACATGACGAGAGGGCCGTCGCGGTGTGAGGTGACCATTCCGGCCCGCCGCAGCACGGCGAGCTGCTGGGAGAGATTCGATGCCTCGACCTCGATCATGGCGAGCAGGTCGCGGACCGGTTTCGGGCCGTCCTGGAGCAGCTCCAGCACCCGGATGCGCACCGGATGCCCGAGGGTGCGAAAGAGCTCGGCCTTCGCCTGGTACAGCGGCACCGACATGAACACCCCTCCCCGGTCGACACGAAGACTTTATCACTTGAAGAAATCTTCAACTAGCGGCCAAGGCGGTGGCCGGACGGCACACGCGCCGACGAGCGTCATACCTGTGAGTCATAGATATGACTGACAGGTATGACGCTTACCACCGCACCAGCCTCCGGGCCGGTCGGCCGGTAACGGTCTCCTAGCTCCGCTCGATGTCGTTTACGCAGCGCAGCACCGGCCGACGGGTCAGAGCCGCCCCGTCCAGTGACGCGCCCGCGCTCACCGTGAACGTCGTCGACTCGCCGGGCAGCAGGGTGACCAGGGCGCTGTCCACTGTGGCTAAGGCGTCCAGCCGATCCGGGAAGAGGGTCAGGTCGCGCAGCACCGTGCGCGCCGTCACCCGGACCCGCTGACCGCCCTCGACCGGCTCGACAGTCGCGTCCCACGCCGCCGCCGGCCAGTCGACGTCCCGGTCCTCGGCGAAGAACCACAGCGCCCGCTCCACGGCGTCGCCAGCCTCCGCGACCAGCAGCTCACGGCGGCTCTCGTCCGGCCGCGCCAGCTCCGCCGGCAGCGACAGCACCACCGAGGAGTACGCCGGGACGTCGAGGTCGACCGAGGTCTTCGCCCTCGGCTCCCCGGCGAGGGTGGTGCGGGTGACCGTGGCCGGCGCGGTCCATGCCTCGGCTGTCTCGTTCACCGCCACCAGGGCCAGCCCACCGTCGCGGGGCTGCACTGTCAACAGCCGGTCGGCGTACGCGTGGCGCAGCGCGTACCACAGGGGTTTGCGGCGACCGTCGCCGTCGACGGCCGACCAGGAGGTGACCGGCCAGCAGTCGTTGAGCTGCCAGACGATCGTGCCGGCGCAGACGTCGCGGTGGGAGCGGAAGTGCTCCACCCCGAGCTGGATGGCCCGCGCCTGGTTGAGCTGCGTCAGGTAGTGCCAGTCGTCGAAGTCGGCCGGGGCGGGCAGGTGCGCGTCCAGGCCCCGCTGGAGCTTGGCGTCGCCGTTGGCGGCCTTCTGGTGGTGCGCCATCCCGGGTGAGTCATGCGCGAGCGGCTCGTCGGAGATCGACCGGCGCAGCGTCGCGTACGCCGGTGGGGCCTGGTAGCCGAACTCGGCGACGAAGCGCGGGACGTACTCCCGGTATTTCGTGTAGTCGTCGGTGTTCCACACGTCCCAGATGTGGGTGGTGCCGTGCGCCGGGTCGTTGGGGTGGACGGCGTCGGTGCCCGACCAGGGGCTGCCCGGCCAGTACGGGCGGGTCGGGTCCAGTTCGCCGACGATGCGGGGCAGGACGTCGAGGTAGTAGCCCCGGCCCCAGGTGCGGCCGGCGAGGGGTTCCTGCCAGTCCCAGTCGTGCCAGCCCCAGATGTTCTCGTTGTTGCCGGTCCACAGGACCAGCGACGGGTGCGGCGTCAGCCGGGTCACCTGCTCGGCGGCCTCGGCGGCGACCTCGCTGGCGAACGGCTCCTCCTCGGGGTACGCGGCGCAGGCGAAGAGGAAGTCCTGCTGGACGAGCAGACCGCGTTCGTCGGCGAGCTCGTAGAAGTCCTCCGACTCGTACCGGCCGCCGCCCCAGACGCGCAGCAGGTTGACGTTGGCCCCGATCGCCTGGTCGAACCGCCCGGCCAGCCGATCGCGCGTGATCCGGGTGGGGAACGCGTCGTCGGGGATCCAGTTGACGCCCCGGACGAAGACCGGAACGTCGTTGACCGACAGCACGAACGGGGTGCCGTGTTCGTCGGGGGTGGTGTCCAGCCGCACCGAGCGGAAGCCGATCCGCCGCGACCAGCCGTCCAGGGTGTCCCCGTCGGGCGCGTGCAGGGTCACCTCCAGCAGGTGACGGCTCTGTTCGCCGTACCCTCGTGGCCACCACAGCGCGGGCTCGCGGACGGTGAGGGTCAGCACGGCCGTGCGCTGCCCGGCCGGAACGACCACCTCGGCATGGGCGTCGGCGACTGTGGCGCGGACGGTCAGCGGGACGTCCGCGACCCGCTCGACCTCGACGTGCACGTCGACCCGGCCGTCGCCGCCGCCGAGGGTGACCAGCGGGCGGACGCCTGCCAGCCGGGCCGTTGACCAGGCGTGCAGGGCGATGTCCTGCCAGATGCCGGCGGTCACCAGCGTCGGCCCCCAGTCCCAGCCGAAGTTGCAGGCCATCTTGCGGACGAACTGGAAGGGCTCCGGATACGCGTTGGGGCGGTCGCCGAGGCGGTCGCGCTGCGCCTCGGCGTAGCGGTAGGCCGATCCGAACGCGACGGCCAGGTCGTTGTCGCCGTCGCGCAGCGACGAGGAGACGTCGAACCGGTGGCCGCGGTGCATGTTCTCGGTACGGCCGACCTCGACCCCGTTGACGCTGATGGTGGCGACGGTGTCCAGGCCGGCGCAGACCAGGTCGACCCGGTCGTGGTCGCCGGCCGGAGCCCCGAAGGTCGTCCGGTAGTGCCAGTCGGTACGCCCGATCCAGGCCAGGGACAGCTCGTTGTCGTCGAGGTATGGATCGGCGATCAGTCCGGCGTCGAGCAGGTCGGTGTGCACGCACCCGGGGACGGTCGCCGGCACGGACCGACCGGCGATCTCCGCCGGCACCTGCGCTCCGGGTGCCGCCCGCAGGGTCCAGCCGTCGTGGAGTGCCTGTCGACTCAAGACTTCACCGCACCTTCGTGACCTTCGTGGTCGAGAGAACGTGGACTGAACCGGATAAGCTCAGCCACCGTACGATTCGACTTCCGGGCTGTCAAAGACCGGTTGACGAGCCCCGAGCGGTAGAGGAGCACGCCGGTGAAGCGGCCGACAATCGCCGACGTCGCCCGTCGCGCGGGCGTGTCCAAGGGTGCCGTGTCGTACGCGCTGAACGGGCAGCCCGGGGTCTCGGCGGCCACCCGGGCACGCATTCTCGCCATCGCTACCGAGATCGGGTTCAGCCCGAGCAGCGCCGCGCGGGCGCTCTCCGCCGCCACCGCCGGCGCCGTCGGCCTGGCCCTGTGCCGGCCCGCCCGGACGCTGGGCGTCGAGCCGTTCTTCATGGCGCTGATCAGTGGCGTGGAGGCCGAACTCTCGGCCCGCTCGTACGCGCTGACCCTCCAGGTGGTGGCCGACCACGACGCCGAGATCGCGGTGTACCGGCGCTGGTGGGGCGAGCGCCGGGTGGACGGGGTGCTCGTCTGCGACCTGCGCACCGACGACCGCCGCATCGCCGCCCTGCAACAGCTCCAACTGCCGGCCGTGGTGATCGGCGGGCCCGGCGGCACCGGCGAGCTGGCCAGCCTCTGGTCCGACGACGCGGTCGCGCTGACCGAGGCGGTGGAGTACCTGGTGGCGCTCGGGCACCGCCGCATCGCCCGGGTCGGCGGCCTGCCCGACCTGCGCCACACCGAGATCCGTACCGACGCCTTCGCGGCGGTGTGCCAGCGCCTCGGCCTGACCGAGGCGGTCACCGTCTTCTCCGACTACACAGGTGAGGAGGGTGGCCGGGTCACCCGCCGACTGCTCAGCTCCGCCGCGCGGCCCACGGCGGTCATCTACGACAACGACGTGATGGCCGTCGCCGGGCTCTCGGTCGCCCAGGAGATGGGCCTCACCGTGCCGGACGACCTGTCCATCGTGGCGTGGGACGACTCGCCCCTGTGCCGGCTGGTGCACCCACCCCTGACGGCACTGGGCCGCGACATCCCGGCGTACGGCGCGCACGCCGCCCGCCACCTGCTGGCCGTCATCGGGGGGCAGCCGGCGACGCGCGTGCAGGACGAGAGCCCGCAGCTGACCCCGCGCGGCAGCACCGCACCGCCGCGCGACAAGTGAACCGGTTCAGTGCCTCAGCGGGACGCCGAGGGGAACTCCTCGAAGTACGCCTCGACCCGCTCGGCGGTGGCCGGACGGGCCAGCGCGAAGCCCTGCCCGTAGCGGCAGCCGGCCCGACGCGCCCCCTCGACCTGGGCCGGTGACTCCAACTCCTCGGCGACGATCTCCACACCCAACCGCTCGCCCACGCTGACCACCACGTCGATCAACGGCGGCTGGCCCGCCGGCTGTGCCCCCACCAGCTCGGGGCCCACCTTCAGCAGGTCGATCGGCAGGCGGCGCAGCTGCGCCAGTGACGCGTGCTCGGCCCGGAAGTCGTCGAGCGCGGTGCGGACACCCAGCGACCGGAGCCCCGCCAGCCGGGCCACCACTGTCGACAGGTCGGCGCCGATCTGCGGCTCGGCCACCTCCACCACCAACCGCTCCGGCGACACCCCGTACGCGGCCAGCACCGCGGCGGTGCGCTGCACGAAGTCGGGAATGGTCAACTCCCGGGTGGTCACGTTGATCGCCATCCACAGCTCACGGGGGCCCGCCGACCAGTCGGCCAACTGTCGGCAGGCCCGGTCCAGCACCCACCATTCGAACTCACCGACCAGATCCAGATCCTCGGCGACCGGCAGCAACTCGGCCGGAAGCACCGTGCCCAGCACCGGGCTGCGCCAGCGCAGAAGCGCCTCGGCGCCCACCGGCTGCCGGTCGGTCAGGTCGAGCACCGGCTGGTAGACCAGGTCCAGCTCCCCCCGCGCCACCGCGCCGGGCAGCTCACGTTCCAGGTCGAGCCGGCGCACCAACTGCTCCTCCAGGAACGCGTCGTACCACTCGACCCGGTCCCGGCCGAGCTGCACCGCACGCCGCCGGGCCAGCTCGGCCTGACGGAGCACGTCGGCAGGCCCCGCCCCACCGACCTCGGCCAGCCCGATGCTCGCCTGCACGCGCAGCACCGACCCGGCCGGTTGGTAGGGCGGAGTCAGCGCGGTCAGCAGCCGGGTGCCCAGCGCGTACGCCAGCACCGGCCCGGCGGGGGTGACCACCGCGAAGCCGGTGCCGGTGCAGCCGGTCACCAGGTCGTCGGGCCCGACGACCGCGCGAGCCCGCCGGACCGCCTCGGCCAGCACGTCCTCCCGCGCGACCAGGCCGAGCCCGTCCACGCCGTGCAGCTCCACCAGCAGCAGCGCGCCGGTCGGCGCGGGCACGTCGCCGATGGCGGCGAGGGCGTCCAGCAGCGCCGCCCGGTCCCCGGCCGAACCGGACCGGTGGTCGAACGTCGACCAGGCGACACCCACGTCGGGCCACGCCTCGTCGACGCCGCTCGTCGCGGCGGCACCACCGTTCATCGCGGCGGCACCACCGTCGGAAAGCCAGGCGCCGTCGACGCCGGCGGTCGCGCCCGGCTCGGACGACCACGGCGTGGCGTCGGGGCTCAGGTCGTGCGTGGACGCGCCCTCGGTCGTACCCGGCCAGGGCGGTTGCGCCGCCCGATGCTGTCGGACCGTGCGATCGGGGCGTCGGCGGTGTGCGGCGGGCCGCCCTCCGGCGCCCGCGTCGCCGGCGCGCAGCAGCTCACGCAGGACCAGTGGTGGGACCGCCGCCAGGGCGAGCAGCACACTCGTCCGGTCCGGAGTGCGGCCGGATCCCAGGTGCAGCCCCGCCGCGAGCAGCAGCACCGACGCCGGGAGCACCACCCGTGGCCAGGTCACGGCGAGCGGCCCGGTCACCGGCTGCGCGCTGGCCGTCGCCACCGCGGACCTCGCGCCCAGCGCGGTCAGCAGCATCCCGAGCACCAGCGGCGGCACCGCGAGCAGCGCCGCCCGGCCCGTCGGCGCGGGTGGCAGGACCGTCAGCAGCGCCAGCCCGACCAGGGTGAGCAGGACGCCGCCCCGGCAGATCGCGTCGCCCGAGCGCCGAGAAGACCCGGTGAACGTGTGAAGCGCGGCCATGCCCAGCACTCCGAGCGCCAGCGCCGCCACCAGTCGGGCCGGCGCCGGCAGAGTGTCGGGGGGCAGCAGCAACCAGCCGGCGAGGGTCAGACCGACAGTCGGGCCGGTCGCCTCGACCAGCCCTCGCAGCCGCGCCGTGCGCGGCGGCCGGACGGGGAGCCGACGCAGCCCGGCCACGGACAGGACCGCCACGGTCAGCGATCCGAGCAGCGCGGCAGCGCGGTGCCCGGCGTCGACCAGCGGCAACGCGGCGGCCACGCAGCCGGCCGCCACCACCGCCGCGTCGAGCAGCACAGCTGCCGTCCGCCACGAGGGGTCGGTGGACGGCGGGTCGCCGGATCGGTGGCCGGCGAGCCGGGAGAGTCGTACGCCGGCGAGCGTGGCGCCCGCGCCGCCGGACAGCGCGATCACCACCGGGGTCGGGACCAGATCGGCGGCCCCGGCGAGGACGAGCAGCGCCACGGCCGTGGACACGGCGACCTCCGGGGCCGCCCGGCGGGGGACGAGAACACGGAACGGGTACGCGAGGAGCACGGCGGTCGCCTTCGTGAGGGGGCACGGGGCGGTGCGGCGGTGCGAGGCGGCGGACGTTGCGGGTCCGCTGCCCAACAGTGGGAAACGACCGGCGACCAGATTGGTTACGCGTCGATCACCGGCGCGAAGCAGTGACCTGTGTCACTGTACGGCTTCCGGGCCCCGTGGCGCCGCCCGCCGCGACCCGCGCCGACCAGGGGTGGGATCATCGCGGGGTGAGTACGCCCGACACGGTCCGCTTCCGCTACAACCAAGCCGTCCTGGCCGCCGCCGTCATCGCCTTCGTCGGCGCCCTGCCGCTGGCCAACGCCCGGGCGTACCTGCTGCCGGTGCTGCTCGTCCCCCTCGCCGTCGGCGTGTGGGCCTGGCGGGCCGGCACCGACGCCGACGCCCGGGAACTGCGCCTGCGGGCGCTGTTCGGGCAACGTCGGATCGGCTGGGACCGGGTCGTCGAGCTGGCCACCGACGCGCGCGGGCGTGCCGTCGCCCGCCTCGACGACGGCCAGCAGGTCCTCCTACCGGCAGTCCGCGGCACCGACCTGCCCCGACTGGTCTCGGCCACCGGCCAGACGCTGCCGGACGGGACCGCTGAAACACCCGGCCCGTGAGCCCGACCCCTGCCGCGCGGCCCGATCAGTAGCCGTCGACCACCGTGTTGATCAGCGGCTGACCGGCGGCGAACCGCCGTACCTGGTCGCCGACCAGCCGGTACGCGCGCGGCAGCAGCCCGCGCACCGAGCCCGCCACGTGCGGGGTGAGCAGCACGTTCGGCATCGTCCACAGCGGGGAGTCGGCGGGAAGCGGCTCCGGGTCGGTGACGTCCAGCGCGGCCGAGATCCGACCGGTGGCCAGTTCGGCGACGAGCGCCTCGGTACGGGCCACCGGGCCGCGCGCCGCGTTGACGAGCAGCGCCCCGTCCGGCATCGCCGCCAGGAAGTCCTCGTCGATCAGGCCACGGGTCTGGTCGGTGAGCGGCACCAGCACGACCACCACGTCGGCGTCGGGCAGCAGCCGGGGCAGCTCCGCGACGGCGTGCACGCCCTGCTCGGGCCGGGCCGTCCGGGCGACCAGGGTGAAGCTCACCTCGAACGGCGCCAGCCGGTCCCGCACCGCCGTGCCGATCGAGCCGGCCCCGATGATCAGCACCCGCTTGCCGGTCAGCTCGTCGGTCGGCGCGTTGCCGTCGTACGCCCACCGCCGCTGCGCCTGCGCGCGGGCGAAGGCTCCGAAGGCCCGCAGCTGGGCGAGGATCGCGGTGACCACCCACTCGGCCGTGGACGGGTCGTGCACCCCTCGGGCGTCGCAGAGGGTGACCCCCTCGGGCATCCGGCCGACCCAGGCGTCCGCCCCGGCGGAGAGCAGCTGCACCGCCTCCAGATCGGGGAGTTCGTGCAGCAGCGCGGTCGCGTCCGACCCGCTCAGGAACGGCGGCACCCAGAAACGGACGTCGGCCGGGTCGGACGGCAACCGGTCGGCGTGTTCGGCGACCTCCACAGTCACGTCCGGGGGCAGCTCGCCGACGAGGTTCAGGCCGGCCTGATGCGGGATCCATACCTTCACGTCCGCCGACGATAGCCTCCGGCGCGACGGCCGGTGCGGGCACGGCGGTGATCCGGCGTCCCGGGGGATGGCGCGCGGCGTCGACGCGGGCGAGACTCGGCACACCGATGTTCGGTCCCGGCCCTGACGAGGTATAACCAAGGATCGGAGGGCCGGTCGGCCTCCGCCCCGGCAGACAGGTGCTCGATGACCGACGGCTCCCCCGCCAGCGCGCGACGTTCGACCGCCCCACCCCCGGCGCTCGGCGACGCGGCGCGGCTGCGCGCGCTGGCCGACACCGGTCTGGAGGCCGCACCTGACGAGGCGTTCGACAGGTTCGCCCGACTGGTCAGTGACCTGCTGGAGGTCCCGGTCGCGCTGGTCTCCCTGGTCTCCGCCGACCAACAGTTCTTCCCGGGCGCGGTGGGTCTGCCCGAGCCGTGGTCGCAGCGGCGGCAGACCCCGTTGAGCCACTCGTTCTGCCAGCACGTGGTGGACATCGAGGTGCCGATGGTGTTGCCGGACGCCCGGCTCTACCCCCGCGTACGCGACAACCTGGCCATCGACGACCTCGGCGTCGTCGCGTACGCCGGGATGCCGTTGACCGACCTCTCCGGCCGGGTGCTCGGCTCGCTGTGCGCCATCGACAACAAGCCCCGGGCGTGGACCGCCGGGCAGCTGCGGACGCTCGCCGACCTCGCCGCCGCCTGCTCGTCGGAGCTGCGACTGCGGATCGCGCTCGACGGCGCGCAGGAGGCGCGTCGGCGGGTCGTCCGGGCACACCAGCGGCTGGAGCTGCTGGCCGGTGTGAGCGAGACGCTCGCCGGCACGCTGGACGTGGGCACGTTGCTGCGCCGGCTCGCCGCCACCATGGTGCCGCTGCTCGCCGACTGGTGCCTGCTCACGCTGGTCGGGCCATCGGGACAGCCCCGGGAGGTGGTCGCGGTGCACCGTGATCCGGCCCGGGCGCCGGACGTCGACCGCTTCGCCGAACTGCTGCGTACGGGGCTGAGCCAGGATTCCATCATCCGGGCGGTGCTGCGCACCGGCCAGCCGCGGCTCGGCGGCGTGGCGTCGCTGGACGACGTGGCGCGGGGCACCACCGATCCGGAGATGTCGGCGATCGCCGAGCGGCTGGGCATCGCCTCCTACCTCAGCGTGCCGGTGCGCGCCGTCGGAGGCACCGTGCTGGGCGCGATCACGCTGGTCAACGCCGCCGACCGTCAGCAGTTCGACGACCGCGACCTGCTCACCGCCGTGGACATCGGCCGCCGGGCCGGGCAGTCCGTCGGCAACAGCTCGATGTACGGCGAGCAGCGGCACGTCGCCGAGGTGCTGCAACACAGCATGCTGCCGCGGCTGCCGGTCGTGACGGAGTTGGAGCTGGCGGCCCGCTACCAGCCGGCGGCCGACCGGGTGGAGGTGGGCGGCGACTGGTACGACGCCTTCGTGCAACCCGACGGTGACCTGATCGCGGCGATCGGGGACGTGGCGGGGCACGACATCGAGGCGGCGGCGACCATGGGCCAGCTGCGCAACCTGGTGCGTGGCAACGCGTTCGGCCGGCCGGACGCGGTCGGGGCGTTGATGAGCCACCTGGACAGCGCCATCCGGGGGCTGCGGCTGCCCATCGCGGCCACCGCGACGCTGGTGCGCATCTGTGACCCGCGCTCCGGCGTCCGTGCGGTGACCTGGTGCAACGCCGGGCACCCGCCGGCCCTGGTGGTGCGGGCCGGCGGTGCGGTGGAGGTCCTCGAAGCGACGCCGGAGCCGTTGCTGGGCCTGGCCCGGCCGACGCCGCGGACCAGCCACTCGACAAGCCTGGCCACCGGCGACACGCTGCTGCTCTACACCGACGGGCTGATCGAGCGTCGGGACCGGTCCATCGACGACGGGCTCGCCGAGCTGGTGCACCGGTTGACCGGCACCGACACCGTCCCCCTCGACGACCTGTGTGACCTGCTCCTCGCCTCGATCCAGCACCGCGAGGACGACACGGCGCTGCTGGCCGTGCGGGCCCGCTGAGCGGTCGCGGCACGAGCCGGGGCCCATCCGTCGGGCCCGGCCGGGCCGTCCGGCGGGCTACCCTGGGCCGGGTGAGAGCCCGTCTCCCGTATTCTCGCGTCCGCCGCCTCCGGGTGGTCCTCGCGGCGTCCTGCGCGGCGCTGCTGCTCGCCACGGGTTGCAGCTTCGGCGAGCCGGAGCCCGACCCGGCGGGCGAGCCGCCCAACCTGCCGACCCCGTCGGCGCCGGCGAGCGCCGGCGGCGCGGGCCAGCAGGCGGTGACAACCGTCCTGGCCAAGGGGCTGCGGGTGCCGTGGGCCATCGCGTTCCTGCCCGACGGCGGCGCGCTGGTCACCGAACGGGACAGCGGCCGGATCCTCCAGGTCGGTCCCGAGTCCGGCCCGGACGGGCTGCGGGTGCGGGTCGTGCAGACGATCAGCGACGTGGCGGCGGCGGGCGAGGGTGGCCTGCTCGGCATCGCCGTCTCCCCCGGCTACGCCCGGGACCGGACGGTCTTCGTCTACTACACCGCCGAGCAGGACAACCGGGTCGCCCGCCTGCAACTCGGCGGCCAACCCACAGCGATCCTCACCGGCATCCCGAAGGCGAACGTGCACAACGGTGGCGGGTTGGGCTTCGGCCCGGACGGGCAGCTCTACGTCAGCACGGGTGACGCGGGCGAGCGCCCCAACGCACAGGACACGAAGAGCCTCGGCGGCAAGATCCTGCGGATCACCGCCGACGGCAAGCCCGCGCCGGGCAACCCGTACCCCGGCTCCCCGGTCTGGTCGCTGGGTCACCGCAACGTGCAGGGCTTCGCCTGGGACGACGCCAAGCGGATGTACGCCGTGGAGTTCGGCCAGAACACCTGGGACGAGATCAACCAGATCACCAAGGGCGGCAACTACGGGTGGCCGGACGTCGAGGGGCGGGCCGGCGACAAGCGGTTCACCGACCCGATCACGCAGTGGGCGACGGCCGACGCGTCCTGCTCCGGGCTCGCGGCGACGGACCGGCTGCTGGTCACCGGCTGCCTGCGCGGCAAGCGACTCTGGGTGATGGAGCTGACCGACACCGGCACGCTGCTCGGGCAGCCCAGCGAGCTGCTCACCAACCGGTACGGTCGGCTGCGCGCGGTGGCCGCCGCGCCGGACGGTTCGCTCTGGGTGAGCACCTCCAACCACGACGGGCGGGGTGACCCGGCGGCCGACGACGACCGCCTCCTGCGGGTGGTCTTCGCCGGCGGCGACGGCGGTCGCAGCTGACCTGCGTCACCTTCCGCGCGGGTTTGCCAAGATCTTCCGACGGGCAGGTCAGAATCTCAGCATGGACGGGCAACGCGACGAGCAGCACGACGACGCCGAGGGCCGGGGTGACCCGGTGACCGGTGGCGAGCCGTCGCGCCCGTCGCGCCGGCGGATCGGTAGGCCCGGCGGGCCGGTGCGGCGCACGGGTGTGATCCTCGCGGTGCTCGTGGTGGCCCTGGCCGGCGCCGTGCTCGGGGTGCTGGCCGGTGGGCGGGTGAACACCGACATCGGCCCGTTCCGGGCCAACCTCACCCTCTCCCCGGCCAGCGAGGGCGGGACGACGATCGACGTGCCACCGCTCGGCGCCCTGCTGCTGGACAGCCACAGCGGGCCGACCCACCTCACCGTGCGGCTGGGCGCGCTGGACCAGGGACGCACCGAGGCGCTGCTCGACGACCCGGCGAGCATCAGCCGAGCCAGCCAGAGCGCCGTGGAGGACGTCCGCTCGGGCGTGATGCGGCTGGGCCTGCGGACCCTCGCCTCGGCGGTGCTGGTCACCCTCATCCTGGCCGGGTTGATCTTCCGCGATGTGCGGCGTACCGCCTGGGCGGGCGGATTGGCGCTGCTGGTCACCGCCGGCAGCCTCGGCACGGCCGCGGCGACCCTGCGCCCCCAGGCGATCGAGGAGCCGCGCTACGAGGGCCTGCTGGTCAACGCCCCCGCCATCGTCGGCGACGCACGCCGCATCGCCAACGACTACACCAAGTACGCCGAGCAGCTGCAACGCATCGTCGGCAACGTCAGCCAGCTCTACACGACCGTGTCGGCGCTGCCGGTGCTGGAGCCGGCGCCCGGCACCACCCGGGTCCTGCACGTCTCCGACATGCACCTCAACCCGACCGGCTGGCAGCTGATCCGCACGGTGGTGGAGCAGTTCGGCATCGACGTGGTCATCGACACCGGGGACATCACCGACTGGGGCAGCGAGCCGGAGGCGTCCTTCGTCGGCTCGATCAGCCTGCTCAAGAAGCCGTACGTGTTCATCCGCGGCAACCACGACTCGGGCAAGACCGCCGCGGCGGTGGCCCGCCAGCCGAACGCGATAGTGCTGAACAACTCCACCACCACCGTCGCCGGGCTGACCATCGCCGGTATCGGCGACCCGCGCTTCACCCCGGACAAGAACACCTCACCGGCCGGCAGCGGGCTGACCCAGGAGGTGGCCGACCAGGTGATCGGCGTCGGAACGCAGCTCGCCGCGACGGTGCGCAGCTCGCCCCGGCCGGTCAACATCGCGCTGGTGCACGACCCGGCGTCCGCCGGGCCGCTCGCCGGCACCTGCCCGCTGGTGCTCGCCGGGCACACCCACGCCCGGCAGGTCTCCAAGCTGCCGCAGGCACCCGGCCAGCAGCCCACCACCCTGTTCGTCGAGGGCTCGACCGGCGGGGCCGGGCTGCGCGGGCTGGAGGGTGAGAAGCCGACCCCGCTGTCGATGACAGTGCTCTACTTCGACCCGCAGAAGATGCTCCAGGCGTACGACGACATCACCGTCGGCGGCACCGGCCAGGCCCAGGTCAACCTGGAACGCCACATCGTGCAGGACCCGAACGCCGGCACTCCCGCGTCGGTCACCCCCACCCCGACCCGCTGAGCGCGGGCCGGGGCGGACGGGGCGCGTCAGCGGAGGGCGAGCGCGGCCAGGGCGGCGTTGACGATGCTGCCCGGCATCAGGTCGTGCAGCTCGTACAGGTCGGCCACACTGCCGGACTGGCCGAACTCGTCCACCCCGAGCGGCACCGCCGGGGCGCCGAGCGCCGACCCGAGCCAGGCCATCGCGTGCGACGCCGCGTCGTGCACGGTCACCACCGGCACCCGGTCGGCGAACGCGGACCGCAGGGCGCCCGGCACGCTGGGCACGGTCGCGGTCCGTACGCCCTGACGCAGGGTGCGCTGCCAGGCCCGGTAGAGCCGGTCGAGACTCGTCACGTCGACCACGTGCGCGGCGACGCCCTCCTCGGCCAGCTCCGCGGCGGCGGCCAGCACCTCCGGCAGCACCGCGCCGGAGGCGGCCAGCTGCACCACCGGGGCGTCGGCCAGGTGCGGGTACGCCTGGTGCGCGTCGACCAGCCGGTACGCCCCGGCGACCACCTGGCGGCGCAGCACCGCGTCGCCGAGCCGGGCCCGGGCCGCCTCGAACGGCGCCTGGTCCAGTGGGCGGGTGCTCAGCCGGAAGTAGTACGCCCCGTCCTCGGTCGGCGCTGCGGTCGCGGCCGGGGTCACCCCACCGGCGATCTGCCCGAGCGCGTCGCAGAGCAGCCAGTCGAGGCTGCCCGCGTACGCCGGTTCGAGGAACGTCACCCCGGGCAGTTCCAGGCCGACGGAGGCGGTGATGGTGGACTGGTGTGCGCCGCCCTCGGGGGCGAGGGTGATGCCCGACGGGGTGCCGGCCACCACGAACCGGGAACCGGAGTACGTGCCGTAGAGGAACGCGTCCAGGCCGCGCAGCACGAACGGGTCGTAGACGGTGCCGACCGGCAGCAGCGGCTGCCCCGACAGGTCCCACGACAGGCCGAGCTGACCCAGCAGCAGGAACAGGTTCATCTCCGAGATGCCCAGCTCGATGTGCTGCCCGGACGGGCTCTCGGTCCAGCGCAGCATCCGGTCCTCGGTCCAGGAACGCTGCTCGGTGGGGGCGAACACCCCGGTCTTGTTGATGAACCCGGCAAGATTGGTGGAGGTGGCCACGTCCGGGGCGGTGGTCACCAGGTAGCGGCCGACCTCCCGGTCCCGCGCCAGGTCCACCAGCACCCGACCGAAGACCTCCTGCGTGGAGATCGGCTTGTTGGCGCGTACTCCCGTGCTCTCCGGAACGGTGACCCCCAGCGCGCGCTCGCGCGGCGCGCGGGACAGCGCCTCGCGGCGGGCGCCGGCCTGGATGCCGGCCGGTGACGCCGGGTCGAGGCGGTCCCACTCGGTCTCGGCGGTCAGGCCCTGCGCGGCCCGCAGCGCGTCGACCTGCTCGGTGCTGAGCAGCGCCGAGTGGTTGCGCGGATTGCCGGCGATGGGCAACCCCCAACCCTTCACGGTGTACGCGAAGACGACGCTGGGCCGGTCGGTGACCGCGTCGCACTGGGCGTACGCGTCGAGCATCGCGGACAGGTCGTGCCCACCCAGGTCGGTGACGAGCGGGCGCAGCTCCTCGTCGTCGATGCCCGCCACGAACGCGCCCACCTCGGCCGGCGCACCGTCCAGGAACTGCTTGCGCAGGGCCGGGCCGGTCAACCCGAACAGCGACTGGTACTGCTCGTTGGGCATCGCGTCGATCCAGTCGCGCAGCGCCCCGCCACCCGGCCGGGCGTACGCCTCGGCGAGCCGGCGGCCGTACTTGACCTCCACGACGTGCCAGCCGGCCGCCTCGAACTGACCCCGCCACTGCTTGATCCGGATGCCGGGCACCACCCGGTCCAGCGACTGCCTGTTGAAGTCGACGAGCCACATCACGTTGCCCAGCCCGGTGGTGGCCGGATCGGCGACGGCCTCCCAGATGTTGCCCTCGTCCAGCTCGGCGTCGCCGATCAGCGCCACGAACCGGGAGTGCGGCCGGGCGCCGAAGTGCGCGTCGACGTACCGGCGGGTGGCGGCGGCGAACAGCGGCGCCGCCGCGCCCAGGCCCACCGAGCCGGTGGAGAAGTCGACCTCGTCGGGGTCCTTGGTGCGCGACGGGTACGACTGGAGGCCGCCCCGGGCCCGCAGCCGGGGCAGGTACGAGCGGTCCAGGTTGCCCAGCAGGTACTGGATCGCGTGGAACACCGGCGAGGCGTGCGGCTTGACGGCGACACGGTCCTCGGCGTCCAGGTGCGCGAACCACAGCGCGGTCATCGCCGTGACGAGGGACGCGCTGGACGCCTGGTGGCCGCCGACCTTCACGCCGTCGCCGGTGGCCCGATCGTGGTTGGCGGCGTCCACGATCCGGGTGGCGAGCCAGAGCACCCGCCGCTGGATCTCGTCGAGGACATCGAGGTCGTGCTGGTTCACGGTGGCTCCATCCGGGCGTCGCCGTTGACGCCCACACGAGGGGTGGCGGGGTGCACGACGAACACCGCCGGCGCTCACTGCGCCAGCGGTGTTCGTCCCTGCGGATCAGCCCTGGACGCCGAGGCGCTCCAGGATCAACTCACGGACGGTCTTCGCGTCGGCCTGACCACGGGTGGTCTTCATGACCGCGCCGACGAGGGCGCCGGCCGCCGCGACCTTGCCGCTACGGATCTTGTCGGCGATGCCGGGGTTCGCGGCGATCGCCTCGTCCACGGCGGCGGTGAGCGCGCCGGTGTCCGAAACGACCTCCAGGCCACGGCTGGTCATGATCTCGGTAGGCGAGCCCTCACCGTCGACCACGCCCTCCAGCACCGTACGGGCCATCTTGTCGTTGAGCTTGCCCGCGTCGACCAGACCCTGCAACTCGGCGACCTGAGCGGGGGTGGCGCCGATGTCGGCCAGCTCCACGCCGCTCTCGTTGGCCCGCCGGGACAGCTCGCCCAGCCACCACTTGCGGGCCGCCGCCGGGGTGGTGCCGGCGGCCACGGTGGCCTCGATCAGCTCGACCGCGCCGGCGTTGAGCACCGACTGCATGTCCAGGTCGGACAGGCCCCACTGCTCCTGGAGCCGACGCCGGTGCACCCGGGGCAGCTCCGGCAGGGCGGCCTTCAGCTCGGCGACCCAGGCCGGGTCCGGTGCGACAGGCACCAGGTCCGGCTCTGGGAAGTACCGGTAGTCGGTGGCCGTCTCCTTCGAGCGCCCCGGCGTGGTGTCGCCGGTGTCCTCGTGGAAGTGCCGGGTCTCCTGGGTGATCCGGCCGCCCGCGTCCAGCACCGACGCCTGCCGCAGCATCTCCGAACGGACCGCCCGCTCCACCGACCGCAGCGAGTTCACGTTCTTGGTCTCGGTGCGGGTGCCCCACTCCTGGCCCGGCAGGTTGAGCGAGGTGTTCACGTCACAGCGCAGCGAACCCTCCTCCATCCGCACGTCCGAGACGCCGAGCGTACGGATCACGTCGCGCAGCTCGGTGACGTACGCCTTGGCCACCTCGGGGGCGAGCGCACCGGTGCCCGTCACCGGCTTCGTGACGATCTCGACCAGCGGGATGCCGGCCCGGTTGTAGTCGACGAGCGACTCGGTCGCACCGTGGATGCGGCCGGTCGCGCCACCGACGTGCAGCGTCTTGCCGGTGTCCTCCTCCAGGTGCACCCGCTCGATCTCGATGCGTACCGTCTCGCCGTTCACCTCGACGTCCAGGTAGCCGTCGACGCAGATCGGCTCGTCGTACTGGCTGATCTGGAAGTTCTTCGGCATGTCCGGGTAGAAGTAGTTCTTGCGGGCGAACCGGCACCACTCGGCGATCGAGCAGTTCAACGCCAGGCCGATCCGGATGATCGCCTCGATGGCCGCCTTGTTGGCCACCGGCAGCGACCCCGGCAGACCCAGGCACACCGGGCAGACCCGGGTGTTCGGCTCGCCACCGAAATCCGTCGGGCAGCCGCACCACATCTTGGTGTTCGTGCCCAACTCGACGTGGGTCTCCAGGCCGATCACCGGTTCGTAGCGCGCGACGACCTCGTCGTACGCGGGAAGCGTCGTCGTCATCTGGGCTCCTGCCTCACAGTGCCGGTGGGGTGAACGTGCCGACCGCGGACTCCAGCGCGGCGGCGACCCGGTACATCCGGTCGTCGGCCATCGTCGGGGCCATCACCTGCAGGCCGACGGGCAGCCCCTCGGAGAGGCCGCAGGGCACCGAGATGCCCGGCCCGCCGTACAGGTTGGTCGGGATGGTGAACAGGTCGGCCAGGTACATCTGGTACGGGTCGGCGGTGCGGGCGCCGATCGGGAAGGCCGTGAACGGGGTGGTCGGCGAGATCAACGCGTCGACCCGCTCGAACGCGGCGGTGAAGTCCCTGGTGATCAGCGTACGGACCTTCTGCGCCTGCCCGTAGTACGCGTCGTAGTAGCCCGACGACAACGCGTACGTGCCGACCATGATGCGGCGCTTGACCTCGGGACCGAAACCGGCCTCCCGGGTCAGCGACATGACCTCCTCCAGCGACCGGTTGCCGTCGTCGCCGACCCGCAGGCCGAACCGGACGCCGTCGAACCGGGCCAGGTTGGAGGAGCACTCGCTCGGGGCGATCAGGTAGTACGCCGGCAGCGCGTACGCGAACGTCGGGCAGGAGACCTCGACAACCTCGGCGCCCATCTTGGTCAGCGCGTCCACCGACTCGCGGAACGCCGCCATCACGCCCGGCTCGGCGCCCTCGCCGATGAATTCGCTGACGATGCCGAGCCGCACACCGGTCAGGTCGCCGGTCGCGCCCAGCTTCGCCGCCGCCACCACGTCCGGCACCGGCTGCGGGATGGAGGTCGAGTCACGCGGGTCGTGCCCGGCGATCACCTGGTGCAGCAGGGCCGCGTCGAGCACGTTGCGGGCGCACGGGCCGGGGGTGTCCAGCGACGACGAGAACGCGACCAGCCCGTAGCGGGAGGTGCCGCCGTAGGTGGGCTTCGCGCCGACGGTGCCGGTGACCGCGCCGGGCTGGCGGATCGAGCCGCCGGTGTCCGAGCCGATCGCCAGCGGTGCCTCGTACGCGGCCAGCGCGGCAGCGCTGCCACCGCCCGAGCCGCCCGGGATCCGGCTCAGGTCCCACGGGTTGTGCGTCGGGCCGTACGCCGAGTACTCCGTGGAGGAGCCCATGGCGAACTCGTCCATGTTCGTCTTGCCGAGCATCACCGTGCCGGCCTCGCGCAGCCGCTGGACGATCGTCGCGTCGTACGGCGGGCGCCAGCCCTCCAGGATCTTCGACCCCACGGTGGTCGGCACGCCACGGGTGGCGAGCACGTCCTTCACCGCGACCGGCACTCCGGCCAGGGTGCCCAGCACCTCGCCGGCGGCGCGGCGCTCGTCCACCTCGCGGGCCGCGGCGAGCGCGCCGTCGGTGTCGACGTGCAGGAAGGCGTGCACCTGCTCGTCGACTGCGGCGATCCGGTCCAGGTGCGCCCGGGTCACCTCGACGGCGGAGGTCTCGCCGCCGGCGACCAGCGCGGCGATCTCCGTCGCGGTCATTCTGGTCAGGTCGCTCATGCCGTCCCTCCGCTTCGCTCCGCGACGCCAGTCGCCCGTGCACGTCCGCTCATGAGGCCACGTCCTCGGTCAGGATGCGCGGGACGCGGAACCGCTGGTCCTCGACGTCCGGCGCACCCGACAGCGCCTCCTGCGGAGTCAGGCACGGCGTGACGACGTCCTCGCGGAAGATGTTGGTCAGCGGCACCGAGTGCGAGGTCGGCGGGATGTCCGCGGCGGCGACCTCGCCGACCTGGGCGACCGCTTGGAGGATCACGTCGAGCTGGCCGGCGAAGGTGTCCAGCTCCTCCTCGGTGACGGCGAGCCGCGACAGGCGTGCCAGGTGCGCGACCTCCTCGCGGGAGATGGCGGCCATCCGTGCCCCCTTCTGATGTCCTGCTGGTCGGGCGGTGTGCCGGCGCGCGACGCGTGCGGCGTGACGCGCGGTGACCGGAGCGAGTCTATTGTTCCGCCCCCTCCGCCGGCTGCTCGGGTGGGTCAGCGGGTCGACCGGCGGCCGGCCTCCGGCTCGGGGCCACCCGTCGGGCGGACCGGCCGGTAGCGGGCCAGCCAGGTGACCAGCTCCTCGGCGGGCATCGGCCGGGCGTAGAACCAGCCCTGGGCGACGTCGCAGCCGGCGGCGTACAACATCCGCCAGGTCCGCTCGTCCTCCACGCCCTCGGCGACCACCCGCAGCCCCAACGCGCCCGCCAACTCGATCATCGACCGGACGATCGCCGCGTCGTCGGCGTCCTCGGCCATGCCGAGCACGAACGACCGGTCCACCTTCACCTCGGACAGCGGAAGCCGGCGCAGATGTTGCAGGGACGAGTAGCCGGTGCCGAAGTCATCCAGCGCGATGGCCACCCCGATGCGGTGCAGCCGGGAGATGGTGGCCAACACCCGGCGCGGATCCGCCATCAGGGCGCCCTCGGTGATCTCCAGTTGCAGCCGCTCGGCGGGCACCCCGTAGCTGGCCAGCCGGTCGGCGATCTGGTCGGCGATCTCGCCGGTGTGCAGATCCCGCACGCTGACGTTCAGCGCCGCACGCAACCCGATGCCGGCCGCCGACCACTTGGCGAGCTGCTCCACCACGTCGTCCACCACTCGCCGGGTGAGCAGCCGCATCACCGCGCTCTGCTCGGCGACCCGGATCAGCTCCTCCGGGTCGACCATGCCCCGGCGCGGGTGCCGCCAGCGCAGCAGGGCCTCGACGCCGACGACCTCGCCGGTCGCGATGGCGATCTGCGGTTGGTAGTACATGGTGATCTCACCGGCGTCGTCGACCGGCTCGCCGCCGTCGCGCACCCACCCGGTCGACTCGGTCGCCTGCACCTCGGGAGCCGACCCGCCGTCGCGCCCCCGGCGGTCCCGGCCCGGCGGTGGCACCGCGCCGCCGTTCGGCGACCGCCGCCCCTGGCCACCGGCGTGCCGGTCCCGGAACGGGCCGGAACGGGTGCCGGGGATCGTCGCGCGGCTGTTGCGGCCCCGGATCGGGTCGGCGGCGGTGGCGATCCGGTTGATCAGCTCGTCGTCGGGCAGCAGCTCGGCGCCGGACCGTCGCCGGCGGCCCCACCAGCGCACGCCCGCCGGCGACGCCGGGCCGAGCACCGGCGCACCGCCCGGATGCGGCGCGGCCTTGGCCGCCGCCGGGGTGGGCAGCGCCGCACCGTCACCGCCGCGCACCTCGGCCTCCACGGCGAGGGGTACGTCTGCCGTCCGCTCGGGCTCACCCGGCTCGGGGGCCGACGGGCCGGATTCCAGCACCCGCCGGAGGTCGGCGAGCAGACCGAGCCGCTCGGCCGAGTTGTGGTCCGACTCCGGGGCGTACACGGCGACCGTGTCGTTGCGGTGCTTCGCGTCGTACATCGCCACGTCGGCGTGCCGCATCAGCGTGGCGAAGTCCTCGCCGTGCTCCGGGAAGAGGGCGATCCCGATGGAGCCGCCGACGTCCAACGGCAACCCGTCCAACGGCACCGGCTCGGCCAGCGCCCCGACCACCCGGTCGGCCATCTCACGCGCCTGGCTGGCGTCGGTCAGCCCGGTCATCACGATGGCGAACTCGTCCCCACCCAGCCGGGCGATCATCTGCGGCCGAGGCTCCACGTCGGTGAGCCGGGCGCTGACCTCGACCAGCAGCCGGTCGCCCACCGCGTGCCCGAGCGCGTCGTTGACGTTCTTGAAGCGGTCCAGGTCGATGAGCAGCAGCGCCAGGTGCCCGCCGGGCTCGCCGCGGGCGGTCCGCTCGGCGTGCAGGTGCACCTGCTCGGCCACCTCGGCCAGCAACGCCTTGCGGTTGGGCAGGCCGGTCAGCGGGTCGGCGGCGGCGAGGTGCTGCTGCTCGACGGTCAGCCGGGCCATCCGGTACACGGCGAAGAGCGGCACCAGGACCAGCGGGATCAGCGCCGCGCTGAGACGGGCGGCCGCGACCAGCACCGGGGCGAGCAGCAGCAGCGAGCCGGTGGAGAGCAGTTCGAAACCGACGCCCTGACGGACGGTGGGCCACCAGCGGCCGCCGAAGCGCAGTCGTACCGCCCAGCTCACCAGGCCGTAGTTCACGACGAACCAGGCCAACGTCGCCCCGCCGACGGCTGCCACGTCGGTGCCGTGCAGGCGACCGCCGTCGAAGACGGTGCCCGGCCCGAGGTGGATGACGCCGTACGCGGCGGCGAGGGCGCAAGCGTACTGGCCGACGTTGAACGCGGTCCGCCACGCGGCGTGGCGCATCCGCCAACCAGAGACGATCACCCCCACGGCCTGCACCGCCACCGCCGGGCCGAGCCCCCAACCGAGCAGGATCGCGAAGGTGAAACAGGTGGACGGAAAGACCGCCGAGGTCTGCCGTCGCCCCGGCGGGACGAACGGGCGCGCGTCGCAGACCACCGCGAGGGCGGCCATCGTCCAGAACGCCACAGGTAGGTGGGGCAGCTCGTCGGGGAGCGTCGTCAGTGGACCCGTGGCGGTCACCGCCGCGACCACCAGGATGCCGACGACGAAGGCGGTGAACGGCGTCACCCGCCCAGGTGGGACGGAGTTGCGCGGGTCGGCGACCTCCATCACACCTCCCGAGGAACTGTCGACGTGCCGATGAGCACGCCGTGAACCAATGAAACGCCCTCGGCCCCGGGTTTCCCGGTATGACAGTCACGAATCGGTCGTAGTCGTAATTAAGTTGGTATACGCGACGGGCCGCCGCGTCGGCAGGTCGCCGCGGTCAGCCCTCCACCCGGGCGACCTCCCGAGCGGCGTCCGGGCCGTCGTCCAACAGCACCCGGAACCCGTCCTCGTCGAGCACCGGCACCTTGAGGCTGGCCGCCTTGTCGGCCTTGGAACCCGGGTTGTCCCCCACGACGACGAAGCTCGTCTTCTTGGAGACCGACCCGCTGACCTTGCCGCCCCTGGTCTGCACGGCCTCGGCGGCCTGGTCGCGCGAGAAGCCCGCGAGGGTGCCCGTCACCACGACCGTCAACCCTTCGAGCGGGCGCGGGCCCTCGTCCACGGCCTCCTCGGCCATCCGTACGCCCGCCTCGGCCCACTTGCGGACCACCTCGCGGTGCCAGTCCACGGCGAACCACTCCCGGATGCTGGCCGCGATGGTCGGCCCGACCCCGTCGACCGAGGACAGCTCCTCCTCGCTGGCGGCGTCGATGGCCTCCATCGAGCGGAAGTGCCGGGCCAACGCCTGGGCGGCGGTGGGGCCGACGTGCCGGATGGAGAGCGCCACCAGCACCCGCCACAGGTCGCGTTCCCGGGCGACGGCCAGATTGTCGAGCAGCTTGACCGCGTTGCTGCCGAGGCTGCCGTCCTTGTTGACGAAGAACGGTGACCGGGACAGCTGGTCGGCGTCGAGCTGGAAGAGGTCACCCTCGTCGGCGATGATCTCCGCGTCCAGCAGCGCCGCCGCGCCCTTGTAGCCCAGCACCTCGATGTCGAACGCGCCACGACCGGCGAGGTGGAACACCCGCTCGCGGAGCTGGGCCGGGCAACTGCGGGTGTTCGGGCACCGGATGTCGACGTCGCCCTCCTTGGACGGCGCGAGCGGGGTGCCGCAGGCCGGGCAGGTGGTCGGCATGACGAACGGGCGGGCGTCGGCGGGCCGCAGATCGACCACCGGGCCGAGCACCTCGGGAATCACGTCGCCGGCCTTGCGCAGCACCACCGTGTCGCCGATCAGCACACCCTTGCGCTCGACCTCGCGGGCGTTGTGCAGGGTGGCGAGCGCGACGGTGGAACCGGCCACCCGCACCGGTTCGAGGACGGCGAACGGGGTGACCCGACCCGTGCGCCCCACGTTGACGTCGATGTCGAGCAGCTTGGTGGTCACCTCCTCCGGCGGGTACTTGAAGGCGATCGCCCAGCGGGGTGCACGGCTGGTCGAGCCCAGGCGACCCTGGATGGAAACCGGATCGACCTTGACCACCACACCGTCGATCTCATGCTCGACGTCGTGACGGTGCTCGGCGTAGTAGGCGATGTACTCCGCCACGCCGGACAGATCCGGGACCACCCGCCACCGGTCACTCGTCGGCAGCCCCCACGCCTTCAGCGCCGCGTACGACTCCGACTGCGCGGTGGGCTGGAACCCTCGGCGGGCGCCGATGCCGTGCACGACGAGACGCAACGGTCGGGAGGCGGTCACCCGGGGGTCCTTCTGCCGCAGACTGCCGGCGGCGGCGTTACGCGGGTTGGCGAACGGCGCCCGCCCCTGCTCGACCAGGCTCGCGTTGAGGTCGGCGAACCCGGCCACCGGGAAGTAGATCTCGCCCCGGACCTCCAGCAGCTCGGGCACCGTCGGGAACTCGGCGGACGGCGCGAGCTGGCTGGGCACGTCCCGAATGCTGCGCACATTGGCGGTGACGTCCTCGCCGGTGCGGCCGTCGCCACGGGTGGCCGCCCGGACCAGTCGACCGGCCTCGTAGGTCAGGTTGATCGCCAGACCGTCGACCTTCAACTCGCAGAGGTAGGGAACCGGCCCGCCCGCGTCCCGCTCGACCCGCTCGGCCCAGGCCGCCAACTCCTCGTCGGCGAAGGCGTTGTCGAGCGAGAGCATCCGCTCGGCGTGCGTGACCGGCGTGAAGTCGGTGGAGAACGTGCCGCCCACCCGCTGGGTCGGCGAATCCGGCGTCCGCAGCGCCGGGAACTCCTCCTCCAACGCCTCCAGCTCACGCAACTGCTTGTCGAACTCGGCATCGGTGACGATCGGCGAGTCCAGCACGTAGTAGCGGTACTGATGCTCGGTCAGCTCACGGCTCAGCGTGGCGTGCCGCTCCCGCGCCTGCGGCGTCGGCTCCGCGCCGGCCGCCGCCTCCTGAGCCGGGCTGACCTGTTGACCGATCTGCTCCTCGGACACCCCGCCACCTTCGGACACGCCTGCGACCTCCCTGATCACGCTACTAAGGCACGGTATCGGTCCGGGGTGACAATCCGGCGCCCACCTGCGCCACCGGTACCACCCCGCGCGGCCCGGCGACGCCCCGCCCGGCGACGCCCAACCCGGCGACGCCCCGCCCAACCCGGCCACGCCCCCGGGGCGCGGCGACGCCCCACCCGTCGCCGAACGGCGATCGACGCCGGCCTGCGCCGGCCGTTGATCGACTCCAGGTCGCCGACCTGGGGGTGTCCGAGCGCCCTGATGCCCCCACCTCGGCGATGTGGAGTGGATCACGTGCGGTGTGCGCGGTCGGCCCGCGGGGCGGGAAGGGTCCGGGCGGCGCGGGCGGCGGTGTCGTCGGCGGGCGGCAGGGGCGGTGACGTGCGAGGATCGCCGAACGAAGCGGCCGGCGTGCCGCCCTGACGCGGAGGTGGCGATGACCCGGGCGTTGCTCTGGGCGGCGGCGATCCTGCTGGCGGTGGCCGCCGGCTGGGCGTGGAACAGTTGGCGGCACCGGGCGAACAGCCGACGCTCGGCCGGCCGACCTGGCCGCGGCGCCCCGACCCGCACGGGTGGTCGTCGTCCCGCGCCGCCGAGGCCACGCGGCACCGATCGGCCGTCCACCACGCCGCGCTCCCGCGACACCGATCGGGCGGCCGGCACTCCGGCGGCCGGCGAGATCTGGTGGGCCGACGTGCCGTACGTCGACGGCAGCGGCTCGAAGGTGCGGCCCTGCCTGGTGCTGCGTGCCGACTCCCGGGGCGCCGATGTTCTGAAGATCACCAGTCAGGACAAGAGCGACCGGGACGACCACGTCCGGATTCCCACCCGGGACTGGGATCCCGGCGCCGAGCACGACAGCTACCTGAGCCTGACCGAGCCGATCCGGATCGGCTCGGCCGACTTCGCCGACCGCGCCGGCCGTTGTGACGCCGACCTGTGGCGCAAGGTCCGCAGCCTGCGCCACCTACCCACCAGCTGACGCCGGGCCACAGGCCACAGGCCACCCCGGCCACCGGCCACCCCGGCCCCGCACCCATGATCGACTCGGATTCCGGGAACCCGGGGTGTCCGCTCGCCAGCAACACCCCGACTTCAAGGAACCCGAGTCGATCACCCCACCCCGACCCGGGGACGGTCGGTCAGTCCCAGGCCGCGCCGAGGGTGGCGAGTTGGTCGGCGTACTCGATGCGGTCGGCCCATCCGGGCGGCCAGGCCGCCATCCCGGTGGCCGCGCCCACGAAGGCGCCGGCCAGGGCGGCGATCGAATCGGAGTCGCCGGCGGTGGCCGCGCCCCGGGCCAGCGCGGCGACCGGGTCGTCAGCGTGGCGTACGGCGCAGAACAGCGCGGTGGCCAGTGCCTCCTCGGCCACCCAGCCCTCCCCCGTTGCCCGGCACGGGTCGCCGCCGTCGTCCGGCTCGGCGAGGGCGACGGTCAGTCGGCGCAGCGCCGCCAGGCACTCGTCCCAGCCGCGAGCGATGAACTCCTCCGGCGTGTCGACCCCGGGGCGCCGCCAGAGATCGCCCAGCCACTCGCCGTGGTAGACGCGGCGCTGGGACCGCGCCCGCTCGGTGAGAGTCGCGGGAAGCTCCGCGAGCGTGACGCCCTCACGCAGGGCGAAGACGGCGTACGTGGTGAGGTCGCTGGCGGCCAACCCGGTCGGGTGGCCGTGGGTGAGGCCGGCCTGCAACTGGGCCAGTCCGGCCAGTGTGTCGAGGTCGGTGTCCAGCATCCCTACCGGCGTCACGCGCATGTTGGCGCCGCAGCCCTTGGAGTCGGCGATCGTCGCCTCCTGCCAGGGCAGCCCTCGGCCCAGGTCGGCGCAGGCGCGTAGGCAGGTCATCCCGGGGGCGCGGTTGTTGTCGGGGCTTACCGACCAGGCCACGAAACGCTGTCGCAGCAGCGGCTCCACCGCCTGCGGAGTGAGCGACGGCGCCTCGTGCAGCGCCCAACCCACCGCCAGCGCCATCTGGGTGTCGTCGGTGACCAGCGCCGGCTCGCCGGTCAGCTCACGCGGGCCGGTCGGGCCGTAGCGGCGTTGGATCTCGGCGACGGTCAGGAACTCGGTGGGCTTGCCCAGGGCGTCGCCGTAGGCGAGGCCGAAGAGCGAACCGGAGGCGCGCGACGGAGAGGAGGGGATCACGGCGGCCATGATGCCGGGCCGCCGCAACCCACGCCATGCTCAGTCCCAGCAGAGGCAGAACGGGTGGCCGGCCGGGTCGGCGTAGACCCGGAAGCCCTCGCCCTCGCCGGGCAGCCGCCGGGCACCGAGCGCGAGCGCCGCCTTCTCCGCGCTCTCGATGTCGTCCACCGTCACGTCGAGGTGGAACTGCTGGGGGCGCTCCGGGTCCGGCCAGGCCGGCGGCCGCAGGTTGAGTGCCCGCTGGAACGCCAGGCGGGGCTGGTGCCCGGGCGGGCCGCCCAGCACCACCCACTCGTCATCGGCCTCGCCCTCGGCCTCGAACAGGGCGATGCCGAGCAGCTCGGAGTAGAACGCGGCCAGCGCCCGCGGATCGGGGCAGTCGATCACCACTGAACGTAGCTGTCCAATCATGACCGTCATCCTGCCCACGGGGTACGACAGGAAAACGTCACTCCTCGGTGAACCGGCGGCCGGCGTCCCGGCAGGCCGCGAGCACCGCCCGGGCGTACTGGGGGGTGGCTCCGGCCAGGCCGCACGCCGGGGTGACGACCACCTGCTCGGCGAGCTGCCGACGGGGAAAGCCGAGGCGGTCCCAGATCTGGCGTACCCGGTCGGCGACCTGCGCGGACGTCGGTGCGCCACCGGCCGACGGCGGCCGGGTCGGTGCAGCGCCGGCCAGCAGTCCGAGGCCCGCGTCGATGGCCTCGCCCAGCGGGTCCAGGTCGGTGACCAGGTCGAGGTCGAGGGCGACCGCGACGGCGCCGGTGGAACGGATCAGCTCCAGCGGCACCTGCGGGGCGCAGCAGTGCACCACAGTGGGTACGCCCACCGCGTCGACGACAGTGCGCAGCAGAGCGGCCGCGTCGGCTGACTCCACCGCCCGGTACGCGCCCAGCCCGCTCTCGGTGGGCACCCGACCGGCCAGCACGGTCGGCAGCGACGGCTCGTCCAGTTGCAGCAGCACCGACGCCCCGGGCAGCCGTCGGGCGACCGCCGCGACGTGCCCGCGCAGCCCTTCGGCGAGGGAGCCGGTGAGGTCGCGGACCGCGCCGGTGTCACGCAGCAGCCGGCCGCCGATCGGCAGTTCCAGCGAGGCGGCCAGGGTGAGGGGGCCGGCGGCCTGCACCTTGATCGGGCCGGCGTACCCCTCGGCCTGCTCGGCGAGCTGGTCCAGGTCGCGTTCCATCAGGTCCCGGGCCCGGCGCAGGTCGCGGCCGGGGCGGGGGGCGACCCGCCAACGCCCGGTGTACAGCTCGACGGGCAGCTCGACCAGCAGCCCGGCGCTGCGGCCGATCAGGTCGGCGCCGGGGCCACGTGCGGGCAGTTCGGGCAGGTGCGGCAGCTCGGGAAGCTCACCGAGGACGACCCGCTGGGCCTCGGCGATGTCGGTGCCGGGCAGCGAACCGATACCGGTCGCCGCGCCGGCCGGCCAGGGCCACGCCTGATCTGTCACGGCCGAAGGCTATCCCGCTGGCCGCGCCGGCCGCTCGGCGACCGTGCGGTCAGCCGGTGATGGTCGCGGAGCCGAGGACGATGTCGCCGGCCGGGTCCGGTCGGTACGCCACCACGGCCTGCCCGGCAGCCACACCGCGGACCGGCCGACGCAGCTCGGCGTGCAGCGTGTCGCCGTCGAGGTCGACGGTCGCCGGCACCACGTCACCGTGCGCGCGCAACTGCACCTCGCACTCGACCGGCGCGGCCGGACGGGGGCCACCGGTCCAGACCGGGCGGGTGGCCCGTACCTGGGAGACCTCCAGCGCCTCGGCCGGACCGACGGTGACCGTGTTGGTCTTGGGCGTGATGGAGAGCACGTAGCGCGGCCGGCCGTCGGGGGCGGGCCGGTCCAGGTGCAGGCCGCGACGCTGCCCCACGGTGTAGGCGTACGCGCCGGTGTGACTGCCGACCACCGCGCCGGTGCTCGCGTCGACGACGTCGCCGGGCGCCTCGCCGAGCCGACCGGCGAGGAAGCCGCGGGTGTCGCCGTCGGCGATGAAGCAGATGTCGTGGGAGTCCGGCTTGTCGGCCACCGCCAGGCCGCGCTCGGCGGCCTCCGCGCGGACCTGCGCCTTCGTCGAGTCGCCGAGCGGGAACATCGACCGGTCCAGCTGCTCGCGGGTGAGGACCGCCAGCACGTACGACTGGTCCTTGGCCACGTCGACGCTGCGGCGCAGCAGCCCGTCCGGGCCGAGCCGGGCGTGGTGGCCGGTGACCACCGCGTCGAAGCCCAGGGCCACCGCCCGGTCCAGCACCGCCGCGAACTTGATCTTCTCGTTGCAGCGCAGGCACGGATTCGGCGTACGACCTGCGGCGTACTCGGCCACGAAGTCGTCGACCACGTCCTCGTGGAAACGGTCGGCCATGTCCCACACGTAGAACGGGATGCCGATCACATCGGCGGCCCGACGGGCGTCCCGGGAGTCCTCCAGGGTGCAGCAGCCGCGCGCCCCGGTCCGGTACGTCTGCGGGTTGCGGGCCAGCGCCAGGTGCACGCCTGTCACGTCATGCCCGGCCGCCACCGCCCGCGCCGCCGCCACGGCCGAGTCAACCCCGCCCGACATCGCCGCCAGAACTCTCACCAGCAATCCCCTCCCCCACCAACCCTAACCACCAGCCCACCCAACCCCCACCCCCACGCCCAGCGCCCACGCCCCCAGCGCGTCGATCATGAAGTTGTTGTCCTGCCGATCGGCGTGTCGCGGCAACAACTTCATGATCAACGGGGGCTAGCCGCCCGGGCCTGCCCGGGGGGGGGTTAGCGGGGGGTGCGGGGGGCTGCTGCTCGGCGGGCTCGTTCCACTGCTGCCGGGAGGGCTGCGACGAGGGCGTCGATCTCGGCCTGGGTGCTGGTGTGGCCGAGGGTGAAACGCAGGGAGGAACGGGCGCGGTCGTCGTCGGCGCCCATCGCCAGCAGGACGTGCGAGGGCTGGGCCACTCCCGCCGAGCAGGCCGAACCCGTTGAGCAGGCGATGCCCTGGGCGTCCAGCAGGAGCAGCAGGGCGTCGCCCTCGCAGCCCGGGAAGGAGAAGTGCGCGTTGCCGGGCAGCCGGTCGGTCGGATCACCGTTGTAGACCACCTCGGGCACCGCCCGACGGACCCGCTCGATCAGATCGTCGCGGAGCGCGGCGACCCGGGCCGCGTACTCCTGCTGGCCCTTCACTGCCGTCTCGACGGCGACCGCGAAGGCGACGATGCCCGCGGTGTCCAGCGTGCCGGAACGGACGTCGCGTTCCTGGCCGCCACCGTGCAGCAGCGGGACGGCCGCGACGTCCCGGCCGAGCAGCAGCGCGCCCACCCCGATCGGGCCGCCCAGCTTGTGCCCGGTGACGGTGAGCGCGGCGGCCCCGCTGGCGGCGAAGTCGACGGGCACCTGACCGACGGCCTGGATGGCGTCGGTGTGGAAGGGCACGCCGTGCTCGGCGGCGACGGCGGCCAGCTCGGCCACCGGCTGTACGGTGCCGACCTCGTTGTTGGCCCACATGGCGGTGACCAGGGCCACCCGGTCGGCATGCGCGGTCAGCTCGGCACGCAGGGTCTCCGGGTCGAGACGACCGGCGGAGTCCACCGGCAGCCAGCCGACCTCGGCTCTCTCGTGCTCGATGAGCCAGTCGACCGAATCCAGCACGGCGTGGTGCTCGACGGCGCTGGAGATCACCCGTCGGCGGTCGGGGCCGGCGCCCCGGCGGGCCCAGAAGATGCCCTTGACCGCGAGGTTGTCGCTCTCCGTGCCGCCACCGGTGAAGATCACCTCGGACGGCCGGGCGCCCAGCACCGCGGCCACCCGCTCGCGCGACTCCTCGACCCGGCGACGGGCACGACGACCCGCCGCGTGCAGGGAGGACGCGTTGCCGACCTCGCGGGCGGTAGCGACGTACGCCTCCAGTGCCTCGTCGAGCATCGGAGTCGTCGCCGCGTGATCCAGGTAAGCCATCACCGTTCAGCGTACGGCCGGGTTGTCCGGGACCGGAGGGCGGAGTGGGCTCCATGCGACGGTGCCGGGGTGGGATTCCCCCACCCCGGCACCGTCGCGGCCGCCCGGTCAGGCGGGCACCGCCGTGACGACGATGTTGTCGCGGTACTTGCGGGCCTTGGCGTCGAACGGCCCGCCGCAGGTGATCAGCGTCAGTCGCGGCTTGCCGTCGCGGGCGAAGTACCGCTCCAGCGGGATCTTGGTCTTGGCGTACTCCTCCCGGGCGACGACCCGGTACTCGCGCGCCTTGCCGTCGCTGCCGGTCGCGGTCAGGGTGTCGCCCTGGTCCAGCTCGCGCAGCCGGAAGAACGCCCCCTTGCCCTGCTTTGCGCTGTCCACGTGACCGGCGATGACCACCGAACCGGCGTCCGCCTCCAGGCCGGGGCCGTAGCGGTACCAGCCGATCTGATCGACGCTGGGCGGCACCTCGAACTCGTTGGTCCGCTCGTTGATGCCTACCGCGTTGACAGTGGCCGTGACGTCGATCCCGGGGATCACCAGCCGGACCGGGGGGACGATCCCGGCGCCGGCCGGCAGCTCACCGGCGGCCACCGGCACCGACGGGTCGGCGTCGACGGCCGAGGGGGTCGCGCTGGCGGCAAGCGTGCTCGCCTCCTCGGCGCCGACGTTCCCGGCCGGCTGGGAGTTGCACGCCACCAGGGTGGCGACGGTGAGCGCGGCAACGCCGGCGGCCAGGGCCGCCAGCGCGCCGCGGTTGCGCACCGTCACTTGCGACCGGTCCGCGCGGTCGCCATCCGCACCCCACCACCGAGCAGCAGGAGTACGCCGGCACCGGCCAGCGCGTACCACCAGGTCTGCACGCCGGTGCCCGCCTGGCCACCGTCACCGCTCGGCACGCCGCCCGGGGCGGAGTGCAGGCCGGTGATCGTCTGGGCCACCACGTCGAGGTTCTTGTCCTCGGCCGAGCCGATCGCGTAGACGATCGTGGCAGTGCCCTCCTTGAGGTTGAGGTCCGCCGGGCCGATGGCCACGGTGTCGGTGCCGGCCAGCACCACGTCCGCCTTCACCGTGCCGGCGTCGACGTCGGCCTTGGCCTCCTTCGGGTTGGTCAGGCCCTTGAAGACCGGGGTGCCACCGGCACGCACGTCGACCGCCGGGGCGGCGGCGGTGTGCCGGACGATCAGCCGGGCCTTACCGGCGTCGACCTTCGAGACGTCGTTCACGAACGGCGTGATCTTCGGCTTGCCGGCGGCGTCGAGGTGGGCGGCGAGGCTGATGTTCGCCCCACCCGGCACCTCGGCGTTGTCGACCTTGAGGATCGCGCTGCCGACCGGCTCGCCCGGCTTGGTGAGGGCGATGTCGTACTCGCCCTCGGCCAGGTTCAGCGGGCCGGCCACGTCACCGGGCTTGAAGTTGTTGAGCGTCTTCTTGCCGTTGACGTAGACGTCGACAGGGGTGTCCGGGATGCCGTGCACGACGGAGACCTTCGAGGTGGCGGCGTACGCGGGGCTGGCGGTGAACGCGGCGACGCCGGCGAAGGCCAACGCGGCGACGGCGCCGCCCGCGGCGACCCGACGGAAGTACGAGAGCTGCATGTCTGCCTCCTGGTGATTGGTGCTGATTCAGGCCTGGCTTGCAGAACGGGTTACGCCGGCTCCGCGACGGCTGGATGCGCCCTCGACGCGATTTCTTTTTCCGGCCACCACCGCATCCGGATCGGGTCCGACGGACGAAGAGCTGGTGAGATGACATCGACCGGGAAAGTGGGGCGGGGACTGTGGCAGCTACAGTCGGGTATGCCCCATCGAAGGCGGGACGCCTGATGACGGCGCTACCACAACAACCGGACCCACCGGTGGACGACCTCGCGCCCCGGTTTCGGTCCGGCGACGAGGTGGCGCTGCGCGAGGCGTACGACCGCTACGGCCGTGCCGTCCTCCACCTGGCCACCTCCATGCTGGCCAACCGCGCCGACGCCGAGGATGTGACGCAGGCGACGTTCGTGGCCGCCTGGCTGGGAAGGGACACCTTCGATCCGGCCAAGGGGTCGTTGATCGGCTGGCTGCTCGGCATCGGCCGGCGCAAGGTGATCGACCGGATGCGGGCCACGGCGCGGGAGACCCGCGTGGTGGAGACGGTCCGGCAGTTGCCCGAGCCGGCGCAGTCGACACCGGACCCGGACCGGGTGGTGGACCGGCTGGTCATCGCGGACGAGCTGGCACGCCTGCCCGACGACCAGCGACGCATGCTGGAGCTGGCCTTCTACGACGACCTGACACACCAGCAGATAGCCACGGTGACCGGGGTGCCGCTGGGCACAGTGAAGAGTCACATCCGGCGCGGCATGGCGAGCTTGAAACGCAGATGGGAGGTGGACGGTGCAGCACCTGGAGCACGAGCGGCTGGTTTTTCTGGCGCTCGGTGAGAGCGACGCGGACAACGGGGAGAGCACCCACCTCGACACCTGCGCGCACTGCCGCGCGGAGCTGACGGCTCTGCGGCAGGTGGCCGGGCTCGGCGTGGAGACGCAGGGTCTCGGTGACCTGCCCGACCCGCCGGAGCACATCTGGCGGGGCATCGCCGCCGAGATCAGGGCGGCCGAGGCCGTACCGTCGCTGACCGAGGCCCGCCGGCAGCAGGCCGCCGAGCAGGCGACGATCGGGCAGCGGCCGGGTGGCTCGCCGACCGCGCCTGCGGCGCCGGATGTCGCGGGCCCCGGACGGGGCGGCCGGTCACGGTCGCGTCGGCGTGCCGGTTGGTCGCGCTGGGCGGCCACCGCGGTGACCGCCGTCGCGGCGGCGGCGGTCGGCGTGGTGGGCACCGTCTCGGTGCTGCGCCCGGACGACCCGGCGCCCGCTCCGACGCCCGCGGTGCTGGCCAGCGCGCCCCTGGCGGCCTTCGGTTCGACGCCGAAGTCCGCCCAGGGTGACGCGCGGGTTCTGCAGAGCGGCCAACTGCATCTGCATGTGGCGAATCTCCCGCGCGTGCCGGGGTACTACGAGGTCTGGCTCATCAACCCGACGAACATGGAGATGTTCTCGATCGGCACCCTCGGTGTCGACTCGGACGCTCTGCTGCCCCTGCCTCCGAATGTCGACCTCAAGAGCTACTCGGTGGTCGACGTCTCCGCTGAGAAGTACGACAACAACACCCGCCACTCCGGCGACAGCCTGTTGAGAGGCACCCTGACGGGCTGATCAGCGGGCCGGCTCAGCTCCCCGGCCCGCTGATCAGCTCCCCACGAAAAAGTGGCCGCCCGGCGACGGGCGGCCACTTTTCGGTTCCTGCACTGTCACTTACGCTTGCGGATCTCCTCGGCGGCCTGCGGGACGATCTTGAACAGGTCGCCCACCACGCCGAAGTCGGCCAACTCGAAGATCGGTGCCTCGCCGTCCTTGTTGACGGCGACGATCGTCTTCGAGGTCTGCATGCCGGCCCGGTGCTGGATGGCGCCGGAGATGCCGAGCGCGACGTAGAGCTGCGGAGAGACCGTCTTGCCGGTCTGACCCACCTGGAACTGGTGCGGGTAGAAGCCGGAGTCGACAGCCGCACGGGACGCGCCGACGGCGCCGCCGAGCAGGTCGGCCAGCTCCTCGACCAGCTTGAAGTTGTCGGCGTTGCCGACACCCCGGCCACCGGAGACGACGACGCCGGCCTCGGTCAGCTCGGGGCGGGAGCCCTTCTGCTCGGCGACCCGCTCGACGACCTTGGCCAGCTTGTCGGTGTCGGTGACCGACACGGTCAGCTGCTCGATCGCCGGGCTCGCGGCGGCCGGGGCCGGGGTGACCGAGTTGGGCCGGACGGTGACCAGCGGCAGACCCTTGGTGACCTTGGACTTGACGATGGTGGAGCCGGCGAAGGCGACCTGGGTGGCGGTGCCGTCGGCGGCCAGGCCGACCACGTCGGTCAGGATGCCGTTGTCCAGCTTGACGGCGAGGCGGGCGGCGATCTCCTTGCCCTCCTGAGCCGAGGCCAGCAGCACGGCGGCCGGCTGCACCCGGTTGACCAGCTCGGCCAGCACGGTCGCCTTGGGGGCCACCAGGTAGCCGTCGATCTCGTCACCCTCGGCGGCGTAGATCTTCTCCGCGCCGTACTCGCCCAGCTTGGCGCTCAGCGCCTCGGCCGCGCCGGCGCCACCGAGCACCACGGCGCTCGGGGTGCCCAGCTCACGCGCGAGGGTGAGCATCTCCAGGGTGACCTTCTTGACGCCGAATTCCTTGGTGGCTTCGACGACGACGAGAACCTCAGACATGTCAGAACCCCCCTCTCACACGAACTTCTCGGTGGCGAGGAACTCGACCAGCTTGACGCCGCCCTCGCCCTCATCGGTGATCTTGGCGCCGCCGGAGCGCGGCGGGCGCTTGGTGTGCTCGACGACGGCGCTTGTCGCACCGTCGAAGCCCACCTCGGTCGGCGCGACGCCGAGGTCGGCCAGGGAGAACGTCTGCACCGGCTTCTTCTTGGCCGCCATGATGCCCTTGAACGAGGGGTAGCGCGGCTCGTTGATGGTGTCCCACACGGAGACCACGGCCGGGGTGGAGGCGGTGACGACCTCGTAGCCCTCCTCGGTCTGCCGCTCGACGGTCAGCGTGGCGCCGTCGACGGTGAGCTTGCGGGCGCCGGTGAGCGCCGCGACGCCGAGCCGCTCGGCGATCATGTGCGGCATGACCTGGACCCGGCCGTCGGTGGACTCGGCGCCGCAGATCACCAGGTCGGCGTTGAGCTGACCGAGGGCGGCGGCGAGCACCTTCGAGGTGGCCACGGCGCAGGAACCGTGCAGGGCGTCGTCCACGACGTGCACGGCCTTGTCCGGGCCCATGGAGAGCGCCTTACGGATCGACTCGGTCGCCCGGTCCGGACCCATCGTCAGGATGGTGACCTCGCCACCGTGCGCCTCCTTGATCTTCAGCGCCTCCTCGATGGCGTACTCGTCCATCTCGTTGATCACGTTGTTCGCCGAACCGCGGTCGACGGTGTTGTCGTCATTGCGCAGGTTGCGGTCCGCGCCCGAATCAGGCACCTGCTTGACGAGTACGACGATATTCATCGCGCTTCGACGACCCTCCTGTGTGGTGTTGCGATTGGCTCGCCCGGTTGGGCCGCAGCCTCGCGCGTCGGTCGACGCCAGGTCAACCGCGGGCTGCTGTGCAGTTGCCCACGGCGCAATGTTACCTGCCAGTAGGTTGCGACCACCGGGCACTCAGAGTGACACAGCTCACCGGCACCTCGTGCGGTCAGGCCGGCTCGGCCAGCGCACCCCGGATCTGGTCGATGGCGGCGGCCTCCGCCGGGGCCACCCCGTCGTGCGCGCGGGCCACCCGGTCCGCCGCGGTCAACACCACCGAGCGGTACGCCTCGACGTCGGCCGGCGACTTCTCCCGCAGGATCCGCACCGCCCGGCCGAGCGCCGGCAACACCACCGACTCGATCTCCAGCTGGGAGTCCCGGGGCAGCCGGGGCAGCGGACCGGTGGTCAGCGCCTCCTTGACCACCCCACTGGCGTCGGCCAACGCGCCGGAGGCGGCGACGCTCTCCCGGATCACGCCCAGCATCCCCGGATCGGCGTTCGAGACCAGGAAGACCGCGCCGAAGGCACCCGTCTTGAGGGTCAGGCGCTCCTCGTCCGTCAACCGCTGTTCCATGATCACGGAGTGTAGACGTACGGGGTGGTGGTGGTGACCGGGACGAGGCCGAGTCGCTCCAGGATCGGCCGGCTGTCCTCGGAACAGTCGACCTGCAGCAGCGTCCGGCCCCGCTGGTCGGCCAGCCGGGCCCGGTAGGTGACCAGCGCCCGGTAGATGCCCCGGTGCCGCCACTGCGCCAGGGTCGAGCCACCCCACAGGGTGGCGAAGCCGGTGTTCGCCGGGAAGCGCACCCAGCCGGCGCTGACCACCGTGTCGTCCACCTCCGCCACCACCACGGTGATCGAGTGCGGGTCGGCGTCGATCTCCTTGGCCAGACCCCACACGAGGTGGGAGCGGTCCTCCCGCCAGACCTCCTCCTCCATGGCGGCGATCCGCTCCAGGTCGACGCGGGCGCTCACCTCACGAAGGCGTACCCCCTCGGGGACGACGGGCAGCGCGGCGGCCAGCGGCGCGACCGGCCCGACCACGACGGTCTCCCGGTCCTCCGGCACGAAGCCGGCGGCGCGCAGCCGATCCGCCAGGTCCGCCGGTTCGTCGTGCCCGTTGAGCTTCCACTCGACCGACTGGCCGCGCTCGCGGAACAGCGCCACCTGCCGGGCGATCAGCTCGTCCAGCGCGTCGCCGGTCAACCCGCCCAGGTCGCGGTAGGTGAGGAACCCCCCGGCGTCGAGCCCGATGATCCGGACCAGCGGCCCGTCCCGCTCCACGGTCACCCCGGCCGGAACCGGGTCGGGGATCTCCGGGCGGAGCTGGTTGTCGTAGGCGGTGCGCAGCGTGGTCACATCAAGATCCGTCACCTGCTCAGGCTAAGACCCGGGGGAAGCGGATAATCTCCCAGCATGTGGGAGGTGATCAGGCGGTGGTTCGACCCGGCCGAGGCGCGGGCCGTCGGTGAGACGCCCGACTACCGGTTCTCGCTGGCCAACGAGCGGACCTTCCTGGCCTGGCTGCGCACCAGCCTGGCGCTGGTCGGTGGCGGGCTGGCCGCCGCGCAGTTCCTGCCGCAGCTGCCGATGAGCCACCTGCGGGAGGTCATCGCTGTCGCGCTGCTGCTGCTCGGCGGCGCCGTCGCGATCCGCGCCGTGGACCACTGGGCGCGTACCGAACGGGCCATCCGGCTCGGTCAGGAGCTGCCCGCCTCCCGCTTCCCCGCCGTCCTCGCCCTCGCCGTGGGCGCCGGCGCGGTGCTGCTGGTCATCGCGGTGCTGGCGCGCGCGATCGGCGGACGGTGAGCGCCGGACGCGATCCCGGGCTGCAACCGGAGCGGACCCGGCTGGCCTGGCGACGCACCCTGCTGACGCTGACCGTGGTGACCGCGCTCGCCGTCCGGTTGGCGTCCAACGGCGGCCCGTTCGGAGCGGTGGTCGCCGGTGCGGCCGTCCTGTTCTGGGGCGGCGTGCTCGTGCTCTGCTGGCCCCGCGGCACCGGCACCGGGGCCGCCCGCACCGGCGGCCGGACGTTGCCGCTGGTCGCGCTGGGCACCGTCGGGCTCGCACTGCTCGGCGTGCTGGTGACGGTTCGCGGACTGTGGTGACGGGACGCGGTGCGCCATGATGGGTGCATGGCCCGGCTGTACGTTCTCCTCTTCCTGGCGCAGATCGTCCTCGCCGTCTGCGCGCTGATCAGTTGCCTCTCCGCCGAGGAGGGCCAGATCCGCGCCCTTCCCCGGATCGCCTGGGTGCTGATCATCCTGTTCTTCCCCCTGGTCGGGTCGATCGCCTGGTTCATCGCCGGCCGGGAGCCCGGCACCGCGACCCGCACGGCGTGGCCCTCCGGCAACGGCTCCACCGACCGGCAGCCGCGCCGCCCGCTCGCTCCCGACGACGACCCGGAGTTCCTGCGCTCCGTGCAGGACCGCACCCGCCAACAGGACCAGGAGCTCTTCCGCCGCTGGGAGGAGGACCTGCGCCGGCGTGAGGACGACCTGCGCCGCCGCGACGGTGAGCCGCCCCGTGAGGGTGACCGGCCGGAGGTGTGAGCACCAGCTCGGCCGGTACGCCCCTCAGACCCGACGCCTGAGGCCGCGTACGGCCAGCGGCGCGAAGATCACCGCGATGCCGGCGCCCCACAGCAGCGTCTGGAGCACCGGCCCGGCCACCGGCCCACCGACCAGCAGGCCCCGCAGCGCGTCGGCCACCACTGTCACCGGGTTGACCTCCACCCAGTTCTGCAACCAGCCGGGCATCCGGTCGGTCGGGACGAAGATGTTGCTGGTGAAGGTCAGCGGGAAGATCACCATGAAGCCGAAGATCTGCACCTTGTCCGGTTCACTCACCAGCACCCCGACGAGCACCGAGATCCAGGACGCGGCCAGCGTGAACGCCAGCAGCAGCGCGAACGCCCCCACCACGCCGAGCACGCCGTTGCCGACCCGGAAGCCGAGGATCGACCCGACGCCGAGCAGCAGCGCGATCGACCACGCCTGCTTGACGGTGTCGGCGAGGATCCGGCCGGCCAGCGGCGCCCACCGGGCGATGGGCAGCGCCCGCAGCCGGTCGAAGACGCCCTTGGTGAGGTCGTTGTTCAGCCCGAACCCCGTCGTCATCGTGGCGAAGAGCGCGTTCTGCACCATGATGCCGGGCAGCATGAAGGTGAGGTACTCGCCGGACGAGCCGGCGATGGCCGTGCCGAAGACGTAGGTGAACAGCAGCACGAACATCACCGGCTGGATGCTGAGGTCGAGCAGCTCCATCGGGTTGTGTTTGATCTGCACGAGGCTGCGCCAGGCCAGCGTGAAGGTGTGCCGCAGCCCGGCGGCGACTCCGAGTCGCCGGGCCGGGGCGAGCGCGGGACTGAGCGTCACGGAGGTCATGCCGGGGTCCTTTCCAGGTCGGTGTCGGCCGGGGCGTCCTCGGCCCGGTGGCCGGTGAGGGAGAGGAAGACCTCGTCCAGGCTCGCGCCGCGCAGCGCCAGCTCGGCGACCGGGATCTCGGCCGCGTCGAGGCGGCTCACCATGACGGGCAGTACGCGCGGGTCGTTCACCGCGACGGTGACCGCGGTCTGTGCGACCTCGGGGGTCACGCCGGCCACCTCGCCGGCGATGGCGACCACGGTGCCCAGGTCGCTGAGGTCGACCGGACGCACGGTGAGGGTCTGCCCGCCGGTCTTCGCCTTCAGCTCCTCCGGCGTCCCCTGGGCGATCACCCGCCCGTGGTCGACCACGGCGATCTCGCCGGCGAGCTGGTCGGCCTCCTCCAGATACTGGGTGGTGAGCAGCACCGTCACCCCGTCCGCGACCAAGGTACGGACGACGTCCCACAGGTCGTTGCGGCTGCGCGGGTCCAGGCCGGTGGTCGGCTCGTCGAGGAACAGCACCTGCGGCCTACCGACCAGGCTGGCGGCGAGGTCCAGTCGCCGCCGCATCCCGCCGGAGAACGTCTTCACGGCCCGGTCGGCGGCGTCGCTCAGCCCGAAGTCGTCGAGCAGTTGCCGGCCCCGCTGCTTGGCGTCGGCCCGGCGCAGGCCGAGCAACCGCCCGATCAGCAGCAGGTTCTCCGCGCCGGTCAGGGTCTCGTCGACCGAGGCGTACTGGCCGGTGAGGCCGATCAGCTGACGCACGCGGTGGGCGTCGCGGACCACGTCGAAGCCGCCCACGGTGGCATGTCCCTCGTCGGCGCGCAGCAGGGTGGCGAGCACCCGTACCGCAGTGGTCTTGCCGGCGCCGTTCGGCCCGAGCAGACCGAAGACCGTCCCGGTCGGGACCGCCAGGTCAACTCCGGCGAGGGCGGTGGTGGCGCCGAAACGCCGCACCAGACCCTCGGCGCGGATCGCGTGGTCCATCGCAACTCCTGTCGTCTGCGGGTGATGACACCACCATGGGCGACAGGGCTGACATCCCGCCGATCCCGCGCTGACGTTACGACGACCGACGCTGACATTCCGCCTATTTAGCTGCGGGAAGACGCCGCGCCGCCGCCGCCCGCGAGGGGCGACGGCGGCGGCGGGTGCGACTCAGGCCAGGTTCGACGACCGGGGGTACGCGTCGGTCGGGTCGGTGAGCACGTTCACCAGGTACGGCACTCCGGCGTCGAACGCCCGCTTGAGGGCCGGGCCCAGGTCGGCGGCCTTGGCGACCGTCTCCCCGGCGCCGCCGAGCGCGCTGACCACCGTGTCGTAGCGCAGCTCGGGCTGGAGGTCGGCGGCGACGTCGTAGCCGTACATGGCCTTCATCGGGTGCTTCTCCAGCCCCCAGATGCCGTTGTTGCCGACGACGATCACCACCGGCAGCTTCTGGCGGACCAGCGACTCGACGTCCATCAGCGAGAAGCCGGCCGCGCCATCGCCCATCAGCACGCAGATCTGCCGGTCCGGGTGGCTGACCCGGGCGCCCATCGCGTAGCCCATTCCGGTGCCCAGGCAGCCGTACGGGCCCGGGTCCAGCCAGGTGCCGGGCTGCGACGGCTCCAGGTACCGACCGGCGTACGAGACGAAGTCGCCGCCGTCACCGATGGTGATCGCGTCCGGGGCGAGGGCCCGGCGCAGTTCGCCGTAGATGCGGGCCGGCCGGATCGGGTCGGTCTCGGCGGCCATCTCGGCGGCGTCCCGGGCCTTCGCCGCGTCCTCGGCGACCCGCAGGTCGGCGATCCAGTCGGTGTGGTCGGCCCGGTCACCGGCGTGGTCGGCCAGCGCGGAGAGGATCAGGCGCAGGTCGCCGGCCGGGGCCACGGCCGGCTGCACGTGCGTGGCGCGCTGGCTTGGCGCGTCGACGATGTGCACCACCTTGGCGTCGCCGAAGTCCCCGAAGCTGAGCCGGAAGTCCAGCGGCGTGCCGACCACCACAACGACGTCGGCGCCGGAGAGCGCGGCGCGGCGGGCCTTGGCGAAGGCGAGGGGATGCTCCGGGGGCAGGGAGCCGCGGCCCATGCCGTTGGTGAAGACCGGCACCTGCAACGCCTCGGCCGCCTCGCGCAGGGCGGCCACCGCGTCGCCCGCGTACACGTCCGAGCCGGCGATGATGACCGGCCGCTGCGCACCGGCGATCAGCGTCGCGGCCCGGCTGACCTCGTCCGGGTCCGGCTCGACGGGGTCGACGCCGGACGGCGCGGGCAGGTCGGCGTCGGCGACCGAGAAGACGGTCTCCAGCGGGAAGTCCAGGAAGACCGGTCCGCGGTGCGGGGTAAGCGCGGCGGTGAGGGCCGCGCCCACCGCACGCGGGATGTCGTCGGTGCTGAACACCGTCTCGGCGTGCTTGGTGACCGGGGCGACCAGCGGCAGGTGGTCCATCTCCTGGAGGCTGCCCGATCCCCAGCGGAACGCTGGTGCCCGGCCACCGAGCACCAGCACCGGGGACGCGTTGAAGAAGGCGCTGGTCATGCCCGAGATGCCGTTGGTGACTCCCGGCCCGGCGGTGAGCACGGCGAGGCCGGGACGGCGCTGGAGCTTGGCCACCGCCTCGGCGGCGAAGACCGCGGACTGCTCGTGCCGGACGTCGTAGATCGGGAAGTCGGCCTTGTGCGCGGCGTCGTACAGCGGGAAGACGTGCCCGCCGGACAGCGTGAACATCTCCCGTACGCCGTGGGCGCGTAGTGCCGCGAGGGCCAGTTCTCCGCCGTGACCCTCGATCCGCTCCGTCATTCGCCGCTCCCCTTCGTTCCTCATGACCGAGGCCCCACGCTACTGGCCGGTAGGAACAATGTGAACCGTTCTCAGCTAAGGGCCTGTTTTATAAGGGCGGTCGAGCCGAGGCGGAGTCCGGGCGGCGATCCGGCAAGGCGCGGTTTCGTCCGGATACCGGTGTTGTTTTCGGGCGAAACCCCAACCCCCGCGGGGGTCGTCCGGGGCCCCCGCACGCCGGCCCCGTAGTATAAAACACGCCCAGACCCTCAACG
>NZ_JBEZFG010000004.1:426136-511720 GCF_040649315.1 Micromonospora sp. NPDC049004 | reverse complement strand
AGGTTCGGGGCTTTTTTTTTTCGGGCGGTCGCGCGGGGGGGCCGCGGGGGGGGCCACCCGCCCCGCGGGGTTTGGGGAATTAAACCGGTGTTGTATCCGGACGAAACCGCAACGCCGTCGGTCGTCGTCCGGGCCCGCCGCAGGCCGGCCAGTTCTTATAAAACAGGCCCTGACCGTCAGCGGCCGGTGAAGTCCGGCTTGCGCTTCTCGACGAACGCCGCCATGCCCTCGCGCCGGTCGTCGGTCGCGAACAGCGCCGCGAAGAGCTGACTCTCCCAGGCCAGGCCGGAGTTCAGGTCCATGTCCAGGCCGCCGTCGACAGCCAGCTTCGCCGCGCGCAGCGCCTGCACCGGCCCATTGAGGTACGGCGTGACGAGCGCGACCGCCGCGTCGTACACCTCGGCAGCCGGGGCGACCCGGTCGGCCAGGCCGATCCGCAGCGCCTCCTGCGCGTCCACCATCCGCCCCGACATGATCAGATCCTTCGCGCGCGCCGGCCCGACCAGGCGGGCCAGCCGCTGGGTGCCGCCCGCACCGGGGATGATGCCGAGCCTGATCTCCGGCTGGCCGAGCTTGGCGTCCTCGGCCACGACCCGCCAGTCGCAGGCCAGCGCCAGCTCGCAGCCCCCGCCCAGGGCGTAGCCGGTGATCGCGGCGACCACCGGCTTGGGGATGCGGGCGATCGCGCCGAGCGCGCTGGAAAGGGCAGCCGCCCGGTCAGCCATGTCCACGTAGGACATGTCGGCCATCTGCTTGATGTCCGCCCCGGCGGCGAAGACCTTCTCCCCGCCGTACACGATGACGGCGCGGACCTCGGGGTCGGCGGTGGCCGCCGTGGCGGCGGCGCGCAACTCCTCCTGCACCTGGGTGTTGAGCGCGTTCATCGGCGGCCGCTCCAGCCGGATGGTGCCGATGCCGTCAGTGGTCTCCAGCCGAACGAACTCGCCCACGCTGCCCTCACTTCCTCGTCGAAGTCGCGTGCCAACCTTACGACCCGGCTCGTTGGGGTAAGTAGTGTGGTGTCAGCCCCTCGGGCGGGAGTCCAGCCATGATCACGTATTACGACGACAGGTCGGTGCAGGTCACCTCCACCGCCGTCCAGGTCGACGGCCGCAGCTACTCGCTGGCCGAGATCACCATGGTCTGGCACCGCCGGGGCAGCCGCTCCTGGCGGGTGCTGGTCGGGCGAGGCGCGCTCGGCGCCGCGCTGGCCGGCCCACTTGTCGCGGCCGTGCTCGGCATCGGCCTGGCCGTCTGGCTGCACCGCTCCCCCACCGTGACCATCGCCATCGTCGGCGCCTCGGTGCTGGTCGGGCTGGCCGTCGGCCCGGTCGCCGACTTCCTCTTCGAATACCTGGACCGCTCGTACGCCAGGGGCAGCCGGCAGATGGAGATCTGGGCCCGCTGGCGCGGGCAGCCGGTGCGGTTGCTGCACACCGGCGACGCCCTGCGCTTCGGGCAGATCTACCGGGCGGTGCAGCGCGCGATGGAGCACACCCAGCCGGCCGCCCGGCCCACCGCGCGCCGCTAGCCCCCTCGCCGTTCGCCGATCTGGGGCAGTTCCGTCGACCGCTGACGGAACTGTCGCGGCCGCCGCCGAGGCGCGCGAGTTGCCTGCCGGTGGTTAGGCTTAGTGATGACCCTCTATTACCGGGACGACGCGGTGCAGGTGACCTCCGAGTCGATCCGGGCCGGCGGTCAGGTGATCGCCCTGCCCGACGTGACGTTCGTCTGGCACGAACGAGGGCAGAAGACCCTCGCCGTACGCGGCCGGGTGCTGGGTCGCGGTGTGCTGGTCCTGCTGCTGTCGCTGCCGCCCCTCGTCGCGCTGGTCTGCGTGGTCTCGCTGGCCTGGTCGGCACAGGATCGGGGCAACTGGCAACTGGCGCTGATCATCCTGGCCGCCTGCGCGGTGGGGGCGCTGGCGCTGGCCCCGTTCCTGGAGATTCCCCTCGGCTGGCTGGACCGCTCGTACGAGCGCGGCAGCCACGTGCACGAGCTGTGGGTGCAGCACCACGGTCAGGAGCACATGCTGCTGCGCACGCCGGACGCGCTACGGTTCGGGCAGATCTACCGGGCCGTGCAGCGCGCCGTCGAACAGCAGGGGGACCATCGATGACCACCCGACGTGGCGAGGCCGTCGCGCTCGCCGGGCTGCTCGCCACGGCCGGCGTCACCCACCTGCTGCGCCCCGGTTTCTACGACCCGATCGTGCCGCGCGCGCTGCCCGGGCCGGCCCGGCTCTGGACGTACGCCAGCGGGGTCGCCGAGCTGGCGGTGGCGGCGGCGGTGGCGCACCCCGCGACCCGGCAAGCCGGCGGTCGGGCCGCCGCAGCGCTGTTCGTCGCCGTGCTGCCGGCCAACGTGAAGATGGCTGTGGACTGGCGGCACCGGCGGCCGTCGAAACGGGCCGTCGCCTACGGCCGGGTGCCGATGCAGGTCCCACTGATCTGGTGGGCGCTGCGGGTCGCCCGCGCCGGCCGTTAGACCCCCGGCCGGGCCTCAACTCGACGGCGGAGCCGTCAGGCCAGGGGCAGGGTGGTGGCGATCGGCCAGCCCAGCAGGGCGGCGCCCACGAGCGCCGGCAGCCAGCGCGGGGTCGCGTACCGGCGCAGCACCGCCGCCCACAGCACGTGCCAGCCGAGCAGCACGGCGAACAACGGCACCACCAGCAGCACGAACCCGGGTGCCAGGCCGACCACCGCCGACGTGCTCAGCACGAGCACGGTGACCGCGACGACAAGCAGACGACGCCAGGTCCGGCCGGCCGCGACCTGCTCGACGCCCAGCAGGAACAGCAGGCACGCGCCCAGCACCACCGGGAGCAGCCACCAGCGGGCGCCGACCGGCAGCGCCGAGGTCAGCCCGAGGTGGATCGGCAGCCCCACGGCGAGGACGGCGTACGCCGTCAGCGCCAGCGCGGCGACTGTGGTCCGTGCCGGCGTACGACGAGCGGTCTCGTCCACGGCCACGCCGGGCGCTCGCGTCGCGGCGGGCAGCCAGCGTTGGCCACCGCTCACCAGCAACCCGCTGACCAGCAGGAAGCCCGTGACGTATCCGCCGACCGCGAGCGGGAGACGGTTGGTCGGCAGGACGGCGGCGGCCGACGCCGCGAGACCGCTCGCGAGGACGGCCAGCCCGAGCAGGACGAGACCACGCAGCGGTTTCCCGCCGCCGACCGACGCCGCTCCTGCGCCGGCCCGCCGGCCCAGGAGCAGGGCAGCCAACGGGACGACGCCGATGGCGAACGCGAACACCAGCAGCGCCGCCCCGGCGAGCCGGACCAGCGGTCGGGGCGGCGCGCTCCCGTCGACGCTGGGCAGCCAGTCGGCGATCTCCTCGTGGGTGCGGGGCGCGAAGAGCACCGAGATGTGCTCCACCCCGGGCACCACCACCGCTGGCCGCCGGCCGACCGCCGCCCCGCGCCGCACCGCGTCGTCGGCCGCGCGCCGGAACGCGGGAAACTCCGCGCCGCCGACGATGAGCAACAACTCCGCCGGGCGACCCGGCGGCAGTTCGCCGGAGCCGGGCAGTGAGATCGCCACGGTCCGGGCGATCTCCGGATGCGCGGCCGCGTACCGGGTCACCGCGCCCGCGCCCATCGAGTGACCCACCAGCATGATCTGGGCCGGGTCCACGTCCGGCTGGGCGCGCAGATGTGCGACCGCGGCGTCCAGGTCGGCGGCGAGCGTCGCGGGTGACATGTCGGGGCCGAGTCGGGCCGCGTTGGCGCCGTGCCCGGCGAAGTCGAACAGCAGGGCTACCGCTCCTCGGCGGGCCACGGTGTCGGCGATCGGGCGCATCAGCCGCCCCGAACCGGCGAACCCGTGCGCGATCACCACGCCGGGCCGCCGCGCGTCCGGTGTCGGCGGGCCGGCGCGTACCTCGGTCATCGGCACGCCGTCGACGGTGACCTGCCGCACGAAGAGGCCGGCGTCCGCGCGGACCAGCACCGCCGTGCCGAGCGCGGCGGCCACCGCCGCGAGCACGGCGAGCAGGACGGCCGCGCGGGTGCTCGGAGGGTGGTGCGGCGAGGCGGCCGACATGCCGGCACCCTACCGCCGCGGACCGCACCGGTGATCGCCCGCGAGCGGTTGTGGCGGGGCCGACGCACACTTGGTCCCATGGCGATTCCCCTCCCCACACCAGGCGCCGTGGTCGGCCTGACCCGCTCCGCCCTCGATCAGGCGCTCGGCTCGGCGGCCTCGTTCGCCGCCGTGCCCGCCCGCGCGTTCGCGGTGCTCGACGGGGTGGAAGCGCTGCTGGCCAGGATCAACGGCGTGGTGGACCGGATCGAGACGACCCTGGACCGGACCGACGCGGTGCTCACCGACGCCGAGGCGGCGGTCCGCGAGGTAGCGGTGATCAGCGCCGCCGCGACCACCGCCATCGACACCGCCAGCGAGGTGGCGACGGCCGCCGCCGTGGTGGTCACCGAGGCCGAGAAGGTTGCGCACCTCGCCGGCACGGTGGTCACCGAGGCCGAGGCGGTGGCCGGCAGCGCCGCGGTCACCGTGGGCACCGCCGCGCAGGCGGCGACCACGGCGGCGGAGCTGCTGGCGGCGTACGAGCCGGCGCTGCGCCGGGCCGCGCCGATGACCGGGCGGTTCGTCGAGGAGCTGAGCCACGAGGAGATCACCGCGGCGATCCACCTGATCGACGAGTTGCCCAAGCTCAAGGAGCACCTGACCGCCGACATCCTGCCGATCCTGGCGACGCTGGACCGGGTCGGGCCCGACCTGCACGACCTGTTGGACGTCACCCGTGATCTCAAGCTCGCCGTGGCGGGCATCCCCGGTCTCGGCATGCTGCGGCGACGCGGCGAGAAGCTCAGCGACGAGCCTGCCGGCTGAGACGCACGCGCCGGCCGCGGGCCGGTGGCCGGGTCAGCAGTCGCAGGTGATCGTCCCCCTTGGTGCGGTCAGCTCGTCGACGGGACGTCGGGTCAGCCCGGTCTCCGTCTCCACCGGCAGTCCCTCCCGTACCCAGTACTCGAGCCCACCGAGCATCTCCTTGACCGGAACACCGAGCCGGGCGAACTCCAGCGCCGCCCGGGTCGCGCCGTTGCAGCCCGGCCCCCAGCAGTAGGTGACCACCGCCGTGCCGGCGGGGATCAGGTCGGACGCCCGGGCGGCGATCTCGGCGGTGGGCAGGTGCACCGCTCCCGGCAGGTGCCCCTGCACCCAGCCGGCCACGCCCCGGGAGTCGACCACCACCAGCCCGGGGGTACGGGCCGCCAGGTCGGCGTGCACGTCACTCACATCGGTCTGGACGCTGAGGCGGGCGGAAAAGTGGGCGACTGCGACGTCCGCAGCGGCCGGCGGGACAGCGAAAGCAAAGGTCATGACACTGATCGTGGCCGCACCGGGCGGCCGGGACGAGTGGCGGGAACGACGTCCTGCGCTAACATCCCGCCATGCCGAACAGTGCGGTGCAGACGCGCCCGCGCCCGCTGCCAACGCCGCGACGGCCGGCCGCTCACCGCGTCGCCGTGCTCGCGTACCCGGGGATGTCGGTGTTCGAGACCGGCATCGTCACCGAGGTGTTCGGGCTGCCGCGCCCCGAGTTCGACGTCGACTGGTACGACCTGGTGATCTGCGCCGAGAAGCCCGGGCCGGTCCCGGTCGTCGGCGGAGTCAGCCTGCACACCCCGTACGGCCTGGCGGAACTGGCGGCGGCGCGGACGGTGATCGTGCCCGGCGTGCCGGACGTGACAGCCGACCCGTCGCCCGCGCTGGTGGCAGCGCTGCGGACGGCACACGCACGCGGCGCCCGGATCATGTCGATCTGCTCGGGCGCGTTCGCGCTGGCCGGCGCCGGCCTGCTGGACGGGCGGCGGGCCACCACCCACTGGCGGTACGCGGAGCTGCTGGCACGGCGGTACCCGCGCGTCGAGGTGGACCCGGACGTGCTCTACCTCGATGACGGCGACCTGCTCACCAGCGCCGGCAGCGCCGCCGGCCTCGATCTCAGCGTGCACGTGGTGCGGCGTGACCACGGGGCGGCGATCGCCAACGCGGTCGCCCGCCGGTTGGTGATCCCTCCGCACCGCGACGGCGGACAGGCCCAGTTCGTCGAGGCGCCGGTGACCGCCGACCCGGACGACGACCGGATCGCCGCCAGCATCGACTGGGCGCTCGCGCACCTCACCGAGCCGTTGAGCATCGCCCGGCTCGCCGCGCGGGCACACATGTCACCGCGCACCTACCTGCGGCACTTCACCCGAGCCACCGGGACCAGCCCGATCCGGTGGCTCATCGACCAGCGGGTCCGGGCCAGTCTGGCGCTGCTGGAGGAGACCGAAGCCCCGATCGAGCAGATCGCCGGCGCGGTGGGCTTCGACACCCCGGTCACCTTCCGCCACCACTTCGGACGGATCATGCTGACGTCACCGTCGGCGTACCGGCGGGCCTTCCGCACGGGCACCGGCCGGCCGGCGTGACGTGGTCGGGCGTACCGACGTCACGGTGCCCGACGACGGGTCAGCCGGGCGCGTACAGCGCGTCGATCTCGGCACGGTGCGGCAGGGCCACCGAGGCGCCGAGCTTGCGTACGCAGGCCGCGCCGGCCGCCGCCGCCCAGCGCACGGCGTCGACGACGTCCCGCCCCTCGCCCCAGCCGACCGCCAGCGCGGCAGTGAACGCGTCACCGGCCGCCGTGGAGTCGACCACGTCGACTCCGACGGCGGGCACTTGCACCTCGGCGCCGTCCCGGTCGACGTACCAGGCGCCCGCGTCGCCGAGGGTGAGCACGGCGCGGGGCACCAGGTCGAGCAGCGCGCGGGGCTCCTCCCGGCCGCGACCGGTGAACGCCTGCGCCTCGCCCTCGTTGACGACCAGCAGGTCCACCGCCTGAAGCAGCTCCGGTGGGAGGTCCCGGGCCGGTGCGGCGTTGAGGATCACCCGGGTGCCGGCGGCCTGGGCGGCCAGCGCGGCGGCGGTCACCGTCTGCACCGGGATCTCCAGCTGGGCGACCAGGACGTCCGCCCCGCGCACCGTCGCCAGTTCCTCGTCGGTGAGGCCGACCAGCGCGTCGTTCGCGCCGGGGGTGACCAGGATGGCGTTCTCCCCCTGCGCGTTGACCATCACGAGCGCGACACCGGAGGCGCCGTAGACCACCCGAAGGTGGCCGGTGTCCACGCCGGCCGCCGTGATCCGGGCCCGGAGCGTCACGCCGAACGCGTCGGAGCCGATCGCGCCGAGGAAGGCGCAGGAGGCGCCGGCCCGGACCGCGGCGATGGCCTGGTTGGCGCCCTTGCCACCGGGCACCATCACGAAGTCGGTGCCGAGCATGGTCTCGCCCGGCCGGGGCAGCGACGGCGCCATCGCGACCAGGTCCATGTTGGCGCTGCCGACCACCACCACCCGGGTCTGCGACACGGTCACCCGCTCAGGCGGCGCGCGCGGTGTAGCGGTCGCCGGACCGCTCGACCACCAGCGGCAGACCGAAGGTCTTGGAGAGGTTGTCGCCGGTCACCGTCTCGGCGAGCAGACCCTGGGCGACGACGGCGCCCTCGCGCAGCAGCAGCGCGTGGGTGAACCCGGGCGGGATCTCCTCCACGTGGTGGGTGACGAGCACCATGGCGGGGGCGTCCGGGTCGTACGCCAGCTCGGCCAGCCGGGTGACCAGGTCCTCGCGGCCACCCAGGTCGAGCCCGGCGGTGGGCTCGTCGAGCAGCAGCAGCTCCGGGTCGGTCATCAGTGCCCGGGCGATCTGGACGCGCTTGCGTTCGCCCTCGGAGAGCGTGCCGTAGCGGCGCTCGGCGAGGTTGCCGACACCGAGCTGGCTGAGCAACGCCCGCGCCCGCGCCTCGTCACCGCGGTCGTAGCTCTCCCGCCAGCGGCCGACCACCGACCAGGCGGCGGTCACCACCACGTCGCTGACCTGCTCGTCGGCGGGGACCCGCTCGGCGAGCGCGGCGGTGGAGAGCCCGATGCGGGTACGCAGCTCGTTGACGTCGGTGCGGCCGATCCGCTCACCGAGCACGTGCGCGACGCCGGTGGTGGGGTGCAGCCGGCCGGCGGCCAGGTTGAGCAGGGTGGTCTTGCCCGCGCCGTTGGGGCCGAGCACCACCCAGCGCTCGTCCAGCTCGACCCGCCAGGTCAGGTCCTGCAGCAGGGCGGTGCCCGAGCGGCGTACGCCGACGCTGTCGAGGCTGACCACCAGATCCGGGTCCACGGGAGCGGCGGCAGGCGCGGCGCCGGCAGCGCCGGGGATCAGGTCACCAGTCACCCGACCATCCAACCACGCAGCGTCGGGGCGCCCCCCATGGGCGGCGCCCCCGCCATAGGGTGAGGCACCGTGTCGTTGATCACCACAGCCGGAGGACGACAGATGCCCGATCGACGTGTGGAGCCGCGCGGATGAGCGCGGTCATCGAGATCGAGGGTCTACGCAAGACCTTCCGCAGCGTGCGCCACGGCCCACGGGTGGCGGTCGACGGGTTCGACCTGCTGGTCGAGGCCGGGCAGATCCACGGCTTTCTGGGGCCCAACGGCTCCGGCAAGACGACCACGCTGCGCGCCCTGCTCGGGCTGGTCCGGGCCGACGGCGGGCGGATGACGGTGTTGGGCGAGCCGTCGCCGGAGCTGCTGCCCCGGGTGGCCGGCCGGGTCGGCGCGATCGTGGAGAGTCCGCAGTTCTTCGGCAACTTCACCGGGCGCCGCACACTACGGCTGCTGGCGCGCGCCGGTGGGGTGTCGATCTCCCGGGTGGACGAGGCGCTGGAGCTGGTGGGTCTGCGCGACCGCGGCGACGAGCGGGTGAAGGGTTACTCGCTGGGCATGAAGCAGCGCCTCGCGGTGGCGTCCGCGCTGCTGAAGGATCCGCGGCTGCTCATCCTGGATGAGCCGGCGAACGGTCTCGACCCGGCCGGCATCCGCGAGATGCGCGACCTGATGCGGTCGCTCGCGGCGGCCGGGGTGACCGTGCTGGTGTCCAGCCACATCCTGGGCGAGATCCAACTGATCTGCGACCACGTCACGATCATCTCGCGCGGGCGGCGGGTGGCGGCCGGCCGGGTGGACGAGGTGCTGGCGGGTCACGACCGGCACGAGTTCCTGGTCCGGGTTGCCGAGCCGGTCCGTGCCGCCGAACTGCTGGGTGCGGCGGAGCTGACGGCTGCGGTCGAGGGTGACGCGCTGGTGGTGAGCGGGGCGACCGATCCGACGGTCATCAGCCGGGTGCTGGGCGAGCAGGGGCTGTGGGTGAGCGAGCTGACGCCGATCCGGCCCGATCTGGAGAGCGTCTTTCTGGAGCTGACCGGCGGCGGCGAGCATCCGTCGGTCCCGCGCCAGGTCGACGACTGGGCGCGGCCGTCCGGCGCCGACGACGCCGTGATCGATCTCGACGTACGGGGAGTGGACGCGTGAACCTGGTCCGGGCCGAGTTGGAGCGGCTGTCCGCGCGCCGCTTCGTGCAGCTCATGGTCGTCCTGCTGGCGCTGGCGTTCGCCGTCACGGCGGCGACGACACTGGCGGGCTCGCACAAGCCAACCTCCGCCGAGCTCAGCTCTGCGCGGGCGCAGGCCGCCGAGACGCTGCAGCGCATGGAGGACACCCACCAGGCGTGCCTGGCCCGGCAGAACGGCACGCTTCCGCCCGGCTACACCGACGAGTACCTCCCGGCCGACTGCTCGGAGGTGGACCCCATCCGGCAGGACCGGTTGCCGATCGCGGCCGACTATCTGCCCGGGGTGTTCAGCTTCGAACAGCAGGCCCGCCCGCTGCTCTACTTCCTCATCGCTTTCCTGGTGCTGTTCGGGTTCCTGGTCGGCGCCTCGTACATCGGGGCGGATCTGAACTCTGGCGGCGTGGTGAACCTGCTGCTGTGGCGACCGCGCCGGCTGACGGTGCTCGGCGCGAAGCTGGGCACCCTGCTCGGCACGGTGTTGGCGCTGGCGGTGGCGGCCTCTCTGGTCTACCTGGCGACCTTCTGGGTGATCGGGCAGACCGCCGGGCTGGCCGGCCAGTTGAGCGGCGACTTCTGGCGTTCGCTGGGCGCGATCCACGGACGCGGCCTGGTGCTGGTGCTGCTGGCCACGGCCCTGGGCTTCGCCATCGCGACGCTGGGCCGGCACACCTCCGCGGCGCTCGGCGTGGCCGCCGCGTACGCCGTGGTGTGGGAGCTGGGCGCCCGGCTGGTGCTGGAGATCGTCGACGCCCGGCGGCCGGACCGGTGGATGCTCTCCAGCCACATCGTGGCGTGGCTCAACGGCGAGGTGCGTTTCTGGGACAATCAGCTCTGCACAAGCAGCTCCGGCACCGGCTCCTGCTCGGGCTTCTACAGCCTGACCTGGGGCCCGTCGCTGGTGGTGCTGCTCGTGATCACCGGTGGCTTGACCATGGCGGCGTTCGCCACCTTCCGTCGCCGCGACCTGATCTGAGGTCCACCCGGGCCGCCCGCCGTGGGCGGCTTGGCAGCCTGGCCCGGCAACGGGTTGCAGCGTCGCTGCCACCGGTGAAATATTCCTTCACATGACCGCCCCAGCGGGCTCAGCCGACGGTGGAGCCGAACACCTCGTCGCGGACGGCGTCCAGGGCGGTGCGCAGCGCGCCGCGCAGGATCGGCTCCTCGGTGAGGCCGGTGGGCACCACCCGCGGCCGGACCAGGGTGATCGCCGCGACCTCCCGTTGCACCCGGTCGGCGAGTGCCGTCCCGCCGGCCTGGCCGACCTCACCGGCCAGCACGACCAACGGCGGGTCGAGCACCACACAGGTGCTTGCCACGCCGAGCGCGAGCCGACGGGCCAGCTCGTCGAGCATCGGGCCGCCCGCGGCGCCACCGGCGACGGCCGCGCGGACGGCCTCGGCGGCGTCGCTGGCCGGGTAGCCGTGCTCGCGGGCCACCGCGCGTACCGAGTCGCCGCCGATCACCTGCTGGAAGGCCGGCTTGGCACGCCGCGAGACGTCGCGCGGGATCGGCGCTCCGGGCACCGGCAGGTAGCCGATCTCACCGGCCGCGCCGCTGCTGCCGTGGTGCAGGCGGCCACCCAGCATGATCGCCAGGCCGACGCCGGCACCCACCCAGACGAGGACGAAGTCGGCCACGCCCTGTGCGGCGCCGGACTGCGCCTCGGCCACCGCGGCCAGGTTCACGTCGTTCTCGAAGACCACAGGCGTGTGCAGGTCGTCGCGCAGCGCGGCGAGCAGGCCGCTGTGCCAGCGCGGCAGGTTGAACGCGAAGGTGATGTCGCCGGTGTGCGGGTCGACCAGACCCGGCGTGCCGAGCACGATCCGGCGGACGCTGCTGAGCTGAGCCTGGGCGCTGCTGGCGGCCTGCACCACTGCGTTGTGCACCACGCCCACCGGATCGTCGGTGTCCCGTGTCGACTGCTCCACGCGGCCGATGACGGCACCGGTGATGTCGGCGCAGGCGGCCACCACGCGGTCCGGCCCGACGTCCACGCCGACGACATGGGCGCTGTTCGGACGCACCGCGTAGAGCTGGGCGTTCGGCCCCCGCCCGCCGGCCTGCTCGCCGACCCGGCTGACCAGGCCGCGCTCCTCCAGCCGCTCGACGAGTTGCGAGGCGGTGACCTTGGACAGCCCGGTCAGCTCACCGAGCCGGGCCCGGGTGAGCGGCCCACGCTCCAGCAGCAGTTCCAACGCCGCGCGGTCGTTGAGCGCCCGCAACAGGCGGGGGGTGCCGGGCAGCCGGGTCGCACTCATGCCACGTCCTCTAGTTTTAGTAAACTTTGCTAACTGTAAACCGACCTGCGAACGGGTAGCCGTAGCGTAACGGCCACCCGGAGGCAGAGCGCTCGGCCGACCCGGCAGGGCGACGACCACCGCGGGTACGACGCTCGTGCCCGAAGGACCGAAGGGGGAGATCACGTGGGGCTCGATCCAGGACTGCGTCGGCTCGCGCTGGGCACGTTGCTCGCCGCGTACCCGGGACCGGTCCCGCCGGACTGGGCGGTCGACCTGGTGGCCGACGGGCTGGCCGGGCACACGCTGTTCGGCACGAACGTGCACGACCCCGCGCAGGTGGCGGCGGGCACCGCGGCGCTGCGCGCCGGCCGGGCCGACGTGCTGATCGCCATCGACGAGGAGGGTGGCGACGTGACGCGGCTGGCGCACGCCACCGGCAGCCCGTACCCGGGCAACGCCGCGCTCGGCGCGGTCGACGACGTGGAGCTGACCCGACGGGTCTACCAGTCGATCGGCGCCGAACTGGCCGCGCTCGGCATCACCGTCAACCTCGCACCAACCGTCGACGTGAACACCGCCGACGACAATCCCGTGATCGGCACCCGCTCCTTCGGCGCCGACCCCGTCCGGGTGGCCGCCCACTCGGCCGCCGCCGTGCGCGGCCTGCAGTCCGCAGGCGTCGCGGCCTGCGCCAAGCACTTCCCCGGCCACGGCGCCACCATCGCCGACTCCCACCACGAGCTGCCCACCGTGGACGTACCGCCGGAGGTGCTCCGCCAGCGGGACCTGCCGCCGTTCGCCGCGGTCGTCGCGGCCGGGGCGCGTGCCGTGATGACCGCGCACATCCGGGTGCCGGCGCTGACCGGAGACGACCCGGCCACCTTCAGCCGGGCCGTCCTGATCGACCTGCTGCGCACCGAGTACGGCTTCACCGGCACGGTGATCACCGACGCGCTGGAGATGAAGGGCGCCGCGATGGCCGCCGGGGGCGTCGGACCGGCCGCGGTCCGGGCCCTGTCGGCCGGCGCCGACCTGCTCTGCATCGGCGCGAAGGTCGACGCCGCGCTCGTCGAGCGGGTGGCCGCCGAAATCGCCGAGGCGACCGCCGACGGTCGGCTGCCGATCGCCCGGGTCGAGGAGGCGGCCGGCCGCGCCGCCGTACTCGCCGCCTGGACCCGGACCGCCGGCGGGTCACCGACCGCCGCCGACCCCGATCTAGGGTACGCGGTGGCACGCCGGGCGGTGCGGGTGCACGGGGCGGTCACCGGCCTGGACGAACCGCTGGTGGTGCAGTTGCACACCGAGTCCACCATCGCCGAGGGACGGGTGCCGTGGGGCCTCGGCCCGCACCTCGACGGCACTCGGGAGATCCGGGTGATCGCCAGCGAGACCGACCCGACCACGCTGCGCGGGCTGGCCGGCGAACGTCCGATCGTGCTTGTCGGACGACACCTGCACCGGCTGCCCGGCGGCCCGGAACTGATCGCCGACCTGGCGGCCCAGCACCCGGTGACCGTGGTGGAGATGGGCTGGCCGGCACAGTGGCGCCCAGCGGGCGTACGCGCCTTCGTCACCACCTACGGCGCGAGCCACGCCAACGGCCGCGCGGCGGCCGAGGCCCTGGGTCTGGCGCACTGAGTCTCGACGCCGTCCGGTCGGGCTCCAGGGCTCGACCGGACGGCGCTCAGTGCTGCACCACAGTGTCCACAGTCACCTGTCGCCCCTTCTTGAACATGTTCAATACCCGCTCTAGGCTGACGTCGTCAGGTTGAACACGTTCAAGGAAGGCGTCCACATGGACATCAAGGTCTGGATGTACGTGATCTACCTGGCGGTCAGCGTCGGCCTGACCATCTGGGTGGCTCGGGCGCTGTCCCGCAACGGGCAGGTCTTCCTGGAGGAGGTGTTCGCCGACGAACGACTCGCCCGAGCGGTCAACAGCCTCCTGGTGGTCGGCTTCTACCTGCTCAACCTGGGCTACGTCACGGTGGCCATGAAGCACCCCGACCCGGTGCTCACCACCAGTCAGGCAATGGAGGAGCTGTCCCTCAAGATCGGCCTGGTGCTGCTGGTGCTCGGCGCGCTGCACTTCTTCAACGTCTTCGCACTGGGCCGCTACCGCCGCAGCCGTCTCCGCCAGCTCGCCACGCACCCGCCCATCGCACCGATCGGCCGGCTCCCCATGCCACCCGCACCGCACAGCGCACACCCGAGCGGGCCCTACCCGGTCGGCGCACAGCCGGTCGGGCCCTACCCGACGGGACCCCAACCGGTGGGACCACAGCCGGGCGCCGCACAGCCCCGCGCGGCACAGCCCGGCGCGGCACAGCCCGGCGCCGACGGGCCGGGGACCAACCCCGCGACCCGATGACCGCCGCACCGGTCGGCGGGCCCTCGGATCCCACCGCGTTCTCCGGCGGTGGGGTCCGGGGGTTCACCGTCCTGTTCGACGCGAACTGCCCGATCTGCCGGGCCGCCCGCCGGTGGCTCGCGTCCCGCGCCCAACTCGTACCCCTGGAGTTCGTGCCGGCCGGCTCGACCGAGGCCCGGCGGCGCTTCCCCGGCCTGGACCACGACGCGACCCTGCGTGACCTGACCGTCGTGGCCGACACCGGCGAGGTGTACGCGGGCGACGGCGCCTGGTTCGCCTGCCTCTGGGCGTTGGCCAACCACCGGTCGGCGGCCGAACGGCTGTCCCGGCCGCATCTGCTGCCGCTGGCCCGGCAGGTGGTGGCGACCGCCTCCGCGATCCGGGAACGGGTCCGCGATCCGTGGGCCGAGTCGACCGACGAGCCGGCGGGATACCGTGACCCCGATGACCGAGCAACAGGCGCCGACGACCACTGCGGGTGAACCTGCGACCGCCCGGGGCGAGCAGACCCGGCAGCTGATCCGGGACACCGCGATGCGGCTGTTCCGCGAGCGCGGCTACGCCCAGACCACGATGCGGGCGATCGCGCAGGAGGCCGGCGTCGCGGTGGGCAACGCCTACTACTACTTCGGCTCGAAGGACCACCTGATCCAGGAGTTCTACGCCCAGTCCCAGGTCGAGCACCGGGCGAAGGCCCAACCGGTGCTCGACCGGGAGGTGACGTTCGGCGACCGGCTGGCCGGGGTGCTGCACGCCGGCATCGACGTGCTGACGCCGTCGCACGCGTTCGCGGCGACCTTCTTCAAGACCGCGGCCGAGCCGACCTCTCCGCTCAGCCCCTTCTCGGCCGAGTCGTCCGGCCCCCGGCAGGCGGCGATCGAGCTGTTCGCCGAAGTGCTGACCGGCTCGACCGCCAAGGTCGACGCGGAGTTGCGCCCCGCACTGCCCGAGCTGCTCTGGCTGGCGTACATGGGCGTCGTCCTCTACTGGGTGCACGACCGGTCGCCCGGTCAGGTCAAGACCCGGCAGTTGATCGACGGTGTGGTGCCGCTGATCGACCGGCTGGTCGCGTTGTCGCGGCTGCGGGTGCTCCGCCCGGTGACCCGACAGGTGCTCGACCTCATCCGCACGCTGCGTCACTGACCGGTTCACACCCAACGCGCGGCTCCGCCGCAGGTCAAGTCCGTTATTCGACACTCCGACCCGACAGCTCGCACCTTGCACCGGGCACATTCGATACGTAGCGTGATCGACATCGGATCGACCCGTCCACCGACGCGGCCGATCGCCCGAGAACCGGGGCCTGGGGGCAGGTTGCGGACCGTGGATCCGGCCCGGGATCCACGGTCCGCGCACTGGGACCGGCGCCCGGCGACCGCCCCGCCTCAGCGCGGATAGACCCCGTACGCCCGCCAACCCCGGTCCGGGAAGCCCGCCGCCTCGGCCACCCGGGCGGAGGCGTGATTGTCCTTCTCGTGCAGGTACGTCGGCACCGCCCCCTCGTCCAGGACCCGCCGCGCCGCCTGCGCCACCAGCCGACGGGCGAGGCCCCGGCCCCGAGCCGCAGGCGCGGTGCCGATGGCCAGTTCGTGCCCGTACGCGTCGTGGCGTTTTATCCCGGCTCCGGCGAGATAGGCGCCGTCCGCGTCGCGGACCACGAGCACCTGCCGGTCGAAAAGCCGCAGCCAGGGCGGCAGGCCGGGGGCTGTCGACTCGGTCCACTCCCCCACGTCGGGCAGCGGCGCGGGAGACAGACTCCACCGGAACGGACCGTCGTGCACGCAGAAGGCGGGCAGGCCGACGGCTTCCGGCAGTGCCGCGAGCATGCGCTCCGGAGCGCGCTCGACCAACGCCCGGATCGCCGCCACCCGGTCCGGCGCGACGGAGAGCACCGCGCTCCGACCGGTGTCGACGGCGAGGGCCGGTCGCAGCCGCCCGTCCCAGGCCGGCCTGAGGCGACGATGCGAGGCGACCACGTGCAGCCCCGGGCCGGCCGGCCACTGGCCGAGCCACGAGGCCAGGTGCAGCTGGAGCCGCCGGTCGAGCATGCCTACCTCCCGTCGCCGGACACGTCGTGGATCACCGTACGCGCAGCGGCCCGCGCGGGCGGGCCTTCCCGTCGGGACCGGGTGACCGGGCCCGTGAATGCGTCGGACACGGTGCTGCCCGAGATGCGGGAACCGGGTGGCGAGATCGACCGTCATAGGTATTTCCATACATGGACACCTTTGTTTGGGACGGTATGGTCATGCCGATTCAGCCGAACGACCGCTTCCACCAGGACCCCACGCGACTCTGGCGGGCAGCGGAGGTCGCCGGACCCCTTCCGGCCCAACCGCGCTACCGGGTGACCCGCACGACGGGCACCCTGTCCTGGGCCAAGCTGAACAGACTGCCGGCCGGCAGCTCCAGCCGGCACGGCCTCAACACGCGCTGACCCGCCGCAACGGCCCGGCCAGCACCGAAGGCGGCCTCTGACGCTGGTTGGGGACGACACACCGCAGGAGGACCAGCGCCGGCATTCGCACACCTGTCGGGTAATTTCTTCCAGGTCCGGCACCCCGGCCTACGACAGGAGAAGCTCCGCGCATGGGCAAGAAGACGATCCACGTCTCCGACTTCACCGGCACCGTTCTGCAGCAGGACGACGAGGTGGTTCGTGTCGTCGTCCTGGAGCACCCGGACCTGGTCGCCGGGCCCGTGCAGCTCGACGCCACCCCGGGCGAGGTGGAGAGCATCGACGACGCCGCGCTGGACGTGGCGGTGGTGGAGATCCACGACCGGCACGGCGGCGGCGAGCCACGACGGGTGGTCCTGACCGCCAGCGAGTTCGACGCGATGGCCACCGACGTCCCGATGGCGCAGTTGCTGAAAACTGCCGAGCGGGTCCGCCCGCCCAAGGCCCGAAAGAGCGCCGAAAAGATCGACTACGGCACGCTGGAGCACGCCGGCAAGCCGCACCGGGGCCGGGTCACCGAGGAGGAGGCCCGACTGGTCCGCGAGCAGCTCGACGAGGTCAACAAGCGGCTCGCCGACGCGGGCGTACGCCAGATCGACCCGGCCGATCCGGAGCACGCCCTGCGCTACGGCTTCCCCGAGGTGTCCTGATCCCGGGTACTCACTTCTTTCCGACGGCGGCGGCGAGGGCGGCGGACAGGTCGCCCTCGACCGCCGCCTTGTCCAGGCCGAGGTTGGTGAGCACGCCAGCGCCGTCCTCCTGCTCCAGCAGGGCGAGCAGGATGTGCTCGGTGCCGATGTAGTTGTGCCCGAGGCGCAGCGCCTCCCGGAAGGTCAGCTCCAACGCCTTCTTGCCGCGCGCGTCGTACGGGATGAGCTCCGGAACCTGCTCCGCGCGCGGTGGGAGGACGGCACCGACCGCCTCCCGCACCGCCTCGGGGGTGGCGCCCCGACCGGCCATCACCCTGGCGGCAAGGCCCTCCGGCTCGGCCAGCAGGCCCAGCACCAGGTGCTCGGGACCGATCTCGGCGTTACCGCTGGCACGGGCCTCCTCCTGCGAGGCCACCACCACGTTGCGGGCCCGGGGGGTGAACCTGGCGAAGCCGGCGTTGGGGTCGAGCGCCGCGGCCTCGGTGGAGCCCTTCGCCACGAAGCGCTTCTGCGCGGCCTGCTTGCTGACCCCCATGCTGCGGCCGATGTCGGTCCACGAGGCGCCCGAGCGCCGGGCCTGATCGACGAAGTGCCCGATCAGGTGGTCGGCGACCTCGCCGAGGTGGTCGGCGGCGATCACCGCGTCGGTGAGCTGGTCGAGCGCGTCGGTGTGCGCCTTCTTGATCGCCTGGATCAGGTCGTCGAGCTTGACTTGGTCGTTCATCTGGAAAGGTTCGGTCATGCGTCAACCATAGGTTGACGATCTCCCGTCGTCAACCACGAGTTGACGCACTTTCCTGCTCACTCGACGAACTCCGGAAGGCGCTGGGCGACGGACGCCGGTGCGGGCATCCGCGCGATCTCCTCGGCGACGTCACGGACCGCCGCACGCTGCGCGGCGTGCGGCGCGAGCAGACGCCGGGTCTGCTCGGCGACCGCCTCCGCATCCACCTCACCCGGTAGGAGCCGCAGGGCGACACCGGCGGCGCTGAGCGCCTCGGCATCGGCGAACTGGGTGGCGCCCTGCGGAATGAGCACCTGCGGCACGCCTGCCGCGAGCGCGCCGAGGGTGGTGCCACTGCCGCCGTGGTGCACCACCACGTCCACGAGCGGCAGCAGCTCCGCCTGCGGCACCCAGCGGTGCACGGTGACCCGGTCGGGGATGTCGCCAAGCTCTTCCGGGGGCACGCGACCCGCGGCGACCACCACCTGCGCATCCAGCGTCGCCAGACCGGCGATGGCCGTCCGGAGCAGCTCCGGCGTGCCGAACGCGGTGCCGAGGGACAGGTAGATCAGAGGCCGGTTTGTCCGGTGTCGCACCGCCGGGGGCAGCGGGGCCGGCGTCGAGAAGGCGACCGGCCGCAGCTCGATCCGACGCTCGGTGGCGAGGAACGTCTCGTCCTGCAGGGAGGGCGGCCAGATGTCGAGATGCGGGCGGCCGGCGACCTCGGCGTTCGCGGTGGGCAGTTCGAGGCCGATGCCGTGGGGAAACAGACGACCGAACCCGTGCCACAGGCCCGGGATGCCGGCCCGATGGGCGGCGACGGCGGCTCCCGGCATACCCCACTCGTGCACCACCAGGTCGGGTCGAAGACGCGCCAGCTCCGGTTCCAGATCCTCGGCGTACGCCTCGTAGAAGACGTCGCCGGGGCGGAACGGCCGTAGGCCGTTCGCGGCGAGCGGCGCGTGCACCGCCTCGCCAACGGCGAAGTGAACGTCATGACCGGCCTCGCGGGCGGCGATGGCCAACGGGATCAACGGGTAGGTGTGACCGACGGACGCAAGACTGGCGAACAGCACGCGCATGGCGCCGCACGCTACCCGCCGCACCGTCGGCCCGGCCCGTCGCGCCGGCCCGTATACGGTGAGCCCGGCTGCACAGCGAAGGAGGGGCGGTCATGCGTCTGCACGTGGGATGCGCGATGTGGACCCACCGGTCGTGGCCGGGTCACTCGCTGCCGTCCGGAGAGCGCCTGCGGCACTACGCGAGCTGGTGCGACGCCGTCGAGGGAAACACGACGTTCTACGCGACGCCGGCTCGGGACACCGTGACGTCCTGGGCGGCGCAGACCGATCCCCGCTTCCGGTTCGTCCTCAAACTCCCCAAGGTCGTCACGCACGAACGCCGGCTCACCGACGTCGGCGACCCGCTGCGCGCCTTTCTGGACGCGATCGAGCCCCTCGGTCCCCGCGCCCACGCGCTCTGGATCCAGCTGCCGGGGTCGTTCTCACCCGCCGACGTGCCCGCCCTCGACCGGTTCCTCGGCCAGCTCCCGGGCTCCCACCGGTACGCCGTGGAGGTTCGCCACCCGGCGTTCTTCACCGACCCGCACGCGATCCGGCGGCTCGAGGAGACCCTCACCGCCGCCTCGGCCGAATGGATCCCCTTCGACACCACCGCGTTCTTCGCCAGTCCGCCGACCAGCGACGCGGAACGCGACGCCTGGACCAAGAAGCCACGGGTGCCGCTGCGGTCGGTCGCGCTGACCGACCGCCCGATCGTCCGTTACCTGGGCCGCGACGACAGCGCCCGGACGGTGCAGGGATGGCAGCGCTGGGTCGAGGTCGCCGCCGACTGGCTGCGCGAGGGTCGCTTCCCCACCGTGTTCATCCACACGCCGGACAACGCCGACGCGCCGGCACTCGCCCGCCGCTTCCACGACGAGGTACGGGCGCGCGTGCCGGGGCTCGACGCACTGCCCGAACCGATACCTGTCGAACCACTCACCCTCTTCTGACGCGTACGCCCGCGCTCACGCCTCCCGGTCGAGCAGGGCGTCGAGGTGATGGGCCGTGCTGATCAGCGAGAGGTGACTGAACGCCTGCGGGAAGTTGCCGATCTGTTCACCGGTGGGCGCGATCTCCTCCGAGTAGAGCCCCAGCGGCGTGCTGTACGTCAGCATCTTCTCGAACGTCAGCCGGGCGTCGTCGAGCCGACCGGACTGGGCGAGGGCCTGGACGTACCAGAAGGTGCACATGCTGAAGGTGCCCTCGGAGCCGGCGAGCCCGTCGGGCGACGCCTTCGGGTCGTAGCGGTAGACGAGGCTGTCCGAGACCAGCTCGTTGTCGATCGCCCGCAACGTCGACAGCCACATCGGATCGTTCGGCGCGATGAAGCCCACCCCGGGCATCGCGAGCAGCGAGGCGTCGGTGATGTCGGTGCGGTAGTGCTGCACGAAGGCCTGTCGTTCCGGATGGAATCCCCGAGCGACGACCTGCTCGTAGACGGCGTTGCGTTCGTCCGCCCAGCGGGTGATGCTCGCGGGACGCCCACGTGCGTGGGCGATGCGGATCGCGCGGTCGAACGCGAGCCAGCACATCATCCGCCCGTAGGTGAAGTCCTGCCGCCCGGAGCGGGTCTCCCAGATGCCGTCCTCGGGCTGGTTCCAGTTGTCGCAGAGCCAGTCCATCAGGCCGGCCGTCTTGCGCCACCCGTCGTACGACGTCATCAGCCCGCTCTGGTCGGCGAGATGCAGCGAGTTGAGCGCCTCGCCGTAGATGTCCAGTTGCACCTGGCCCGCCGCGCCGTTGCCGATCCGTACCGGCGCCGAGCGGCGGTACCCCTCCAGGTGGCCCAACACCTCCTCGGAAAGGTCCGGCGAGCCGTCGACGCGGTACATGATCTGCAGAGGCGAGTCGCCGTCGTGGGCGTCCCGGATGCGCGCTTCGAGCCAGGACAGATACGTCTGGGCCTCCTCGGTGAAACCGATGCTGAGCAGCGCGTGCACCGAGAACGAGGCGTCGCGGATCCACGTGTAGCGGTAGTCCCAGTTCCGTGGTCCGCCGATCTGCTCCGGCAACCCCGCCGTCGGGGCGGCGACCAGGGCGCCCGTCGGGGCGTACGTCATGAGCTTGAGCGTCATCGCCGACCTGTCGACCATCTCCCGCCAGCGACCGGTGTAGGACGAACGGGCGACCCACCGACGCCAGTAGTCCCTGGTCTCGGCGAGCAGTTCGCACGCCTCGGCGGTGCTGAGGGCCCGGGGTGCGTGTGGGCAGGCCGTCTCCAGGACGACGCCACCGATGTCGCCCGCGTGCAGCACGTTGGAGAAGCAGACGCCCTCGGCGTCGCGCTGGATCGTCCGCCTGTCGACGAGGCCCTCCGCGTTCATGAAGGGGGTCATGGTGAGGGAGAGGGTCGAGCTGCGGAAGACGTCGCCCTCCGGGTGGACCTCCAGCTCGTACGGATCTCGTGCGTAGTTGAACCGCGGCCGGCAGTCGAAGCGGAAGCGCATGGTCCCCCGGACCATCCGCACCAGCCGGATCAACCGGTGCCGGTCGGTGGCCTGCTCGCCCGTGACGGGCATGAAGTCCAACAGCTCCCCGACCCCGTCGGCGCTGTGGAAACGGGTGATCAGGATCGGCGTGCCGGGTAGGTAGAGCTGTTTGCTCGAATACTCGACACCGTCGGGAGACAGCTGGAAATGGCCACCTTTTCCACGGTCCAGCAGGGCGGCGAAGATGCTCGGCGAGTCGAAGCGCGGCGCGCAGAACCAGTCGATCGTGCCGTCCTTGCTGATCAGCGCGGCGGTCTGCAGGTCACCGATCAGGCCGTGCTCCTCCACACCCGGGTACGTCGTCTCCACGTTGGCTCCCGCCGTTCGTCGGACTGACGGCGGCGACTACCCGGCATACCGCGCGCTACACGGCTGGCCGTCTCCGTGTCGGGAGACGAAGCTGTCGGTGCTCGCCGATAGCGTGACCACCGGACGACATCGACGAGAGGACACCAGGTGAGCCTGCGCGGATTCGCCACCCTGAACATCTGGGCGGACGACGTGGCGGCGGCCACTGACTGGTACGCCCGATTCCTGGGCCAGGAGGCCTACTTCTCGCGGCCCGGTCCGGACGGGCGTCCCGCCTACACGGAGTTCCGCGTCGGCGACTGCCAGGCGGAGCTGGGCATCATCGACCGCAGGTACGCGCCAGCCGGCTCGGCGACCGGCCCCGGTGGCGCTGTCATGCACTGGCACGTGGACGACCTCGACGCCACCGTGGACCGACTCCTCGCGATGGGCGCCACGGAATACCAGCCGATCACGTCGCACGGGGACGCCGGATTCGTCACCGCGGCGGTGGTGGACCCTTTCGGCAACGTGCTGGGCGTCATGACCAACCCGCACTACCTCGACGTTCTCGCGTCCTTCAGGTCGGCCTGACCTGAACGTGCCCGGCTTCCCCGTACGCCACCGCACAGCACTGATGGTCCCGATTGCGGGAAGAGCGACGCGGGGGCACCCGCCGTCGGCCAGGACGGCAGGTGCCCCCGCGATCGGGGCGGAGATCAGCTCAGCGAGCCGACCCCTCCGGGCTGTACGAGGCCGTTGACGGTGAGTTGGTACGGCGCGTACTGCGTCACCTGCTCGGTCGGCTCGTCGTACGCCACCACGGCGACGACCTTGGGGAACGCGTCCAGCACTGCCAACTGCACCTTGCCGATCGTGACCTCGGACTTGCCGTTGGACTCGAACTGCCAGGCGATCGAGTGCTTCTCGTCGATGCCGATGAGCCGCAGGTTCCAGTTCTTGACCTGGGTCGGCCGGATCTCGGTGGGCGAGTCGAACGGCGTCAGGCTGGCGCCGTCACTTAGCGTCTTCCCGCCGAGGGTGATGTCGTCGAGCAGCAGGCCGCCCTCGTTGACGCCGCCGTCGCTGACGTAGCGGAAGCCGAGCAGCACGGTCTTGCCGGCGTACGCCGACAGGTCGTACGAGCGTGCCTCGAATCCGTCGGTCGTGCCGTTGAGCGCCGGCCCCAGCGGGCCCTCGACCGTGTGGTCACCGGGGATCGCCGTGTACGTGGCGCCGCCGTCGGTCGAGACGGTCACGTAGCCGTAGTCGAAGCCGAGCTCCGCGCCGTACTTGGCGAGGAACCGCAGCGTCGGGTCCGCGGTCGGCACCTCGACGGAGGTGACCGCCGCCGAGTCCAGGCTGTTGGCGTTGCCGGAGAACAGCACGGCGTTGCCCGGACGGTCCGGGTCCGAAGTGGTGCTCGTCCACGCCAGCGGGAGCGCCGGCAGGGTCTTCGCGCCCTGGAACTTCACCGAACGCAGATCCCGACCGCTGAGCACCTTGCCCTTCGCGGCGCCGAGTTGCACGTAGTCGGCGCCGTTCGGCGCGACACCCGGCGTGCCGTTGGCCGCCGCGCTGGCGAGGTTGACGGTGGAGCGCAGGCTCGGCGTGGTGACCCGGCTCTTGGCGACGCCGAGGGTGATGCCCAGCTTCGACTCGCCGACGAGCTTGTCCAGCAGGGTCATCGACTGGAAGTCGTGGACGACCTGGTAGACGTCGTGCACGCCGACGGTCTCCAGCTCGGCGTCGAGACTCGCGATGCCCTGCCGCTCGCCGTCGCGGTGCAGCCGGGACATGAAGGCCGCGCCGTAGCGGTCGTACAGGAACATCATCATCGAGTACGCGCTGCCGTAGTCGGCGAGCACCGCGTTCGGGTCGGGACTCTCGTCCCACAGGGTCAGGGAGTTCTCCGGCCCGCCGCACTCGCGAGGGTTGGTGTTGTACGGCGTCTGGACGGTGCCGAAACCCTGGTAGCAGTAGAGGTGGCTGTCCGCTCCCCGGTCGAAGACGGTGGCCTTCGAGTTGCTGTAACCGGTCAGCGACATGGCGAAGTCGGAGAGACCCTCGTTGATCCAGTTACCCTCGAACGGGTCGGTGTAGTAGTGCGCGAGGTGCTGCCACTCGTGGGCGAACGTGCCCTCGTAGCTGTTCGGCCGCGCGCCACGACTGGTGCACAGGTCGTCGGTGGGCTCGTCCGGCGGGTTCGCCGTCATCCGGTGCAGCCAGTCGAACGCATCGACGGTCATCACGTTCCGGTCGAGCAGCTCGTTGAACTGCGCCGAGAAGAAGCCGGCGACGTAGGTCGGCGCGGCCGGGAACGTGTAGTAGTTGTCGTCGCGCACGTTGTCCACGAGGGTGACGGTCTTGTCGCCCGCACCCGTGTAGACACCGCCGTTGCCGTCGGCGTCCGGCCCGATCTGGGCGTTCGTGCCGTCGCGGTCCGGCGGGGTGCTGAAGGCGTTCGTCTCTTTCGGGTACATGTTGTTGTCGAACTCGTCGACGAGGTGCTGCACCTGCGTGTCGGTGATCTGCGTCGAGGACGGCACCTGGGCGCGGCAGTCGCCGGCCGGGAATGCCAGGTCGTTGGCGACCCAGACCTCGATGTGCTCACCGACGGCCCGCAGCGTGTAGTCCTTGCGGTAGACGGTGCCCTCGACGTCGTCGAGGCCGAGCCACTGCCGGACCGTACCGACCGCCGGCGTCTCGACGGTCGCCTTCTGCGCCTGCCGGCGGGCCTGGGTGCGCGGCTGGTAGCGCGGCGGCGTCGCGATGGGCCGCCCGTCGAGCGTGAAGTCCTTGCGGGTGAGCTCACGCATGTCGCTCGGCTGGGCGGCCTTCGACGCGGCGGGTTCCGCCACTGCCGGTGACGCCGCGACGACGACGGAGAGGGCCGGTAGGACGAGGACGGCGGCGAGCGTCCCGGCGATGCGGGTGCGTGCCATGGAACCTCCTTCAGGGGGTCTGACCCGGTGCCCGTGACTCGGCCGGGATGCCAGCCGCTCACGCTGATCATTTGACCGACGACACGGTAGCCCGAGGCAACCATGTCTCTCGACTGATCATGGGAGCGATCCATGTCACCCCGCCGACCTATTCCCTCGGCGTTGCCCGCGTGCTGACCCGAGGCGTCGCGGACCATCCCGGTCGCCGCCTGCTGGCGAGGCTTACGGCCTCAGCCGTCGTGGTGTCCGCTCACGTCGCCGGGCAGCCACCGCAGCGCGGCGTCGACAGTGTCCTCCGGGGTGCTGTTGAAGGCGATCGCCGCGCCGGGAGCGTGCTGCCGGACAAGGTTGACCACCCTCTCGAAGAGCGGGAGCAACGGCTCGTGCTTGCGGATGCCGCCGCCGACCACCACACAGGCGAAGTCCCGGCGGGTCAGCGCCTCGACGATCGCGGCCTCGGGGTCGTCGTCCGGCGCCACCAGGCACATGTCGGCCTCGACGCCGTGCTCCGCGAAACGGGCCTGACCGCGGGCTATCGCCGCGACCACCGGCTCCGGGTCCCAGCCCGGGATCCGCGCCGGATCAAGACCGATCACCAGTACGGGACCCAGCGCCATACGCACTCCTGTAGAACGGTCCACCCTCGCTCAACACCGTCGATGCTGCCACAGGTGGGCACTCAACCTGCCGGATGGCGGGCGGCCACCGGTGGCCAACTGAGCTGCGCTACGGGAGCGGCACGTTCGGGAGCTGGTCGTCGTCACGGCCGATCTGGGGCAGCCCGGCGGCGGTCGCGATGGCCTCGACGGCATCGTCCAGTCCGGTGGTCTCGGGCAGGACAAGTTCGTCGGGCCAGCCCAGGACGTCACGGGCGACATACCAGCCCCTCATCTGCTCGGCGGTGAAGTCCGTGGCCTGCGGGCGGGTGAGGTGCCGGCGCAGGGTCTCGGCCAGGGACACGTCGAGGTAGCAGAACAGCGACCGCCCTCGGTGGCCGTCCCGCAGCGAGGTCAGCATGCTGCGATAGCGGCTGCTGTGCATGATGCCCTCCACCACGACGTGATACCCGTGGTCGAGGGCGAACCGAACGGTCTGCCCGATCAACGCCGGTGCCGCACCGCCGGGCCTGTCCCGTTCGCGCAGGACGATGCGGCGCAGGTAGTCCTGCTCGACCAGGGCGCAGCCCCGGCCGTGCCGGCGTCGTAACTCGCGGGCGATGCTGCTCTTGCCCGAGCCGGAGTTTCCCCGAACGCAGACGAGGATCGTATCCGGGCTGCCCGTGAGTTCGGCGAGCATGACGCTGGCCGTCACCCGCCGCACCCGATCACGTTCGAGGTCGCCCGTGGACGCTCAGGGCCGACGCTGCGGCAGGACGAGCAGCGTCACGGAGTTCGCCGGGTACGTCGCGCTGACGCCGCCCCGGGCCACCCGCAGATCCGCATCCCGGACGATCGAGGTGAGGTCGGCCGGGCTGTAGGTGAACCGCTGCGCCTTGTCGCCGCCGTGGAATCCGGCGAGCGCCAACCGGGAGGTCAGATCGCCGCCCGTCTTGTTGACCACCAGCACGGTGAGCGCCTTGTCGGACGAGCGTTGCGCGGCGTAGACCGCGAGCTGACCCTGATCGCCGCTGACCGCCGACACGCTCACGTCGCCGAACCTGCTCCCGGCTCCGTCGTAGTTCCGGTACATCCGGAACGCGTACGCGCCGGGGTCGGTCGGTTTGGGTTCGCCCCAGATGGTGGCCAGGTCCAGACCCTCGCGCCCGAAGATGCCGAGGACGTCGGCCTGTGCGAGGGCGCCGTTGATGTCGTCCAGCGCGCCCCAGTTGTACTCGGTGATGGCGACCTTGGTGCCGGGGTAGTACTGCGCGACCCATGCCTTCATCTGGCGGATGAACTGCAACGGCGGCGCGTTCACCCCGCCGGGGCCGATCCACGACTCGTCGACGTACGTCGGATCCCACAGGGACCGGGTGGACCGCAGCCGCAGCGCGTTGGAATCCGGGTCCTTGCCGCCGCTGATCTGCGGGTAGTAGTGCTGATCGAAGTAGTCGAGGAAGCGCTTACCCCCGTGGGCGTCGCTGAAGTCCTTCATGTTCTTCAGGTACCACTGGGACAGGTTGAGCCCGCCGTGCGCGGCTGCGTCGGCCCCCGGCGCGCACCCGTCCACGCCGGACGCCACCCATTCGCAGTAGCCCCAGCCGGAGGGTCCGAGCACCGCGGCGCGCGGGTCGGCGGCCTTGATGGCCGCGGCGGTCGCCGTGCCCTTGCCGCCCAGCTCGTCGTAGCTCACCGGGTCGGGATGCACGTCGCGGTGGGTGGAGTTCCACAGCACCGGCTCGTTGTCGAGTTCGTAGATCGACACGCCGCCACGTGACGCCGGACCGAACTGGGTCACCAGATGCGACACCATCTCGCCGGCGAACGACGCGTCGGCCGGGATCGAGGTGTCCGTGGGGAGCGCACCGGTCAGGTTCGCGTCGGCGTGCCGGCCGTTGCCGCAGTTGGGGTCCCACTGGTCGAACGAGTCCTGCTCCGGGAAGCGGGTGGCCGGGAAGCCGCAGGCGAACGGGTGTGACGAGGGCGAGTCCTTCGCCACCCATCCGATCAACGGCACGGCGACCACCTGCTTGGTCCCGTGGTCCCGGTTTCGCTGGACGAACGCCTCGACCGTGTTGTCGGGCCCGGCCACGATGTTCTCGAAGTACCAGTCGCTGCCCGTGTTGTAGGTGTGGTTCTTGAAGTTGTAGCGGCTGGTCGCATTACCGCCCCAGCGAGCCACCGGCGTGCCGAGTTCAGCGACGAGCGACGGGTCGCCGCCGTTCATGCCGTAGATGTCCGGGCTGATCTTGTGGCGAGCGGCGGCCACGTCCACGGCCAGGGTGAGGTCGGCGGCGGCCTTCGCCGGGCCGGCGACGGCCTGGGTGGTCAGCAGCCCCGCCACGAGAGATGCGGCCACACCGATCACCGTGGCCCGGCGCGGCTTGCGCCGTCGTTGCACACCCATCAGAAACTCCTGCCGCCGATCAGTCCGGGACGGACCGAACCCACGAACACATTACTTGTTGTCCATCTCAAGTCAATCGATTCCCGTCAATTGGTTCAGCGATGATCGTCGCGGGTGAGCAGCAGGAACGTCGCAAGGGCGGGATCGCGGACCCTGACCCGGACCCTTGCCACCGACGTACGCGAAAAAGGCCCCGGCCCGGTGTGAACCACCAGGTCAGGGCCTTGATCGTTGGTGCGCCGCCAGGGACTCGAACCCCGAACCCGCGGATTAAGAGTCCGCTGCTCTGCCAGTTGAGCTAGCGGCGCCCGCTGACAACGACGAGCACGCTAACACGCCTTCGACCCGGCCCTGCGACCCGTCCCCGGGGCCGGACGCGGTGCGTTCAGTGCGCGGGGTTCGGCGTGTGCGGCAGTTTGCCGAGTTGGCGCCAGTTCGTCTCCGCGACGTCGACGCCGTAGTGCTTCGCGGCGGCGAGGATGTTCTGGAACGCCAGGTCGCGCTCCTTGTCGGTGACGCCCTGCACCTGATCGAAGCGAGCGACGGCGTTACGGACGTGACTCGCGTCGGTCATCGGCTCCTTGCGCTTGTCGGGGAACGCGAAAACGCTCTCCGGCAACTCACGCTTGTCCTTCTCCGACAGGCCGCCGTGCTTCTCGTGCGGCTTCCAGGTTGTCTTCATCACCCACCATTACCCACTTGTTGTCCGGTAGCACATGCTGGCCGGACGAGGTGTGGGCGGAGATGCGGACAGCCCGGGGCCGGGCCGTCATCGGCCCGGCCCCGGGTGCTGTCGGTCGGTCAGCTCCGCAGGCTCCACTGCTGGTTCGGGCCGCCGTTGCACGACCAGAGGATGATCTTCGTGCCGTTGGCGCTGGCGGCGCCGTTGGCATCCAGGCAGAGCCCGGACTGGCCGTTCGTGATGGTGCCGTTGGCGTTGGCGTTCCACTGCTGGTTGAGCCCGCCGTGGCAGTCCCAGATGATGACCTGGGTGCCGTTGGCCGTGCCGGCCCCGGAAGCGTCCAGGCACTTGTTGCCGTACACCATCAGCTGCTTGCTGGCGGTGGCGGTCCACCGCTGGTTCGCGCCCCCGCCGCAGTCCCACAGCTGCACCTGGGTGCCGTTGGTGGTGGACGAGTTGGGGACCTCGACGCAACGGCCGGACTGGCCGCCCACGAGCTGCCCGCCCTGCTGACTGCCGCCGCCGCTCTGCTGCCGGACGATCGAGGTCGATTCGGCCGACCGGTTGCCCTGTGCGTCGACGACGTAGAGCCGGTACTCGCCCTGACTCGTCGGCACGGCGATCGACGTGGCGGTGCCGGAAGCCCTGGTCATCGTCGGCCCGGCGGTGAAGGTGGTCGTGCCGTACGGAGCCAGCCAGACCGACTTGGTGGCATCGCCGGTGCTCCGGATCGGGATCGACGCCGTGGCGCTGGTGACGAACGTGCTGGCCGGCAGCACATAGTTCGGTGCGGAGAAGTTGCTCGCCGGGATGATGTCCCGGTAGGCGTCCTCCAGGCCGGAGTTGGCCGCGATGGTGTACGCCGCCGCCGGCCACACGTAGTCGGAGGAGACGAGGATGTCGGCGACCGTGCTGTTCGGCAGGTTCTTGTTCGACACCTTGTTGATCGGACCGTAGATCTGCGTGATGCTCAGATCGTGCTTCCGACCGAAGTCGTCGGAATTGATCATCCAGGTGACGTTCTTGTCGATGCTCAGGACGTTGTCCCGGAAGGTGATGTACGCCGAGCCCTCGTCGGGGTGGAGTCCGTACTTGTGGCCTGAGGGCACGCCCTGGAGGTAGTTGTTGGTGATCGTGGTCCCGGGCTGGCTGCCCAGCGTGTAGATGGGCGCCGTGTCGCTGAGGCGCTGGACCGTGTCGATGATGTGGTTGTAGCTGATGGTGTTGTTCCGCGCCGTCGTGGTCGGCCGGTTGGGCGCGATCGAGCCCGACGACCCGTCGAAGTTCCACCAGCCCCAGCCCATCGTGATGCCCGACCAGGGGGCCTTCTCGATCCGGTTGCGCTGGATCGTGAGGGTGTCGACGAAGTACGCCGAGATGGGGCTGTGCCCGTTGAACAGGACCGCGCTGTCGTACAGATAGTTGTTCTTGATCTCGATGTTCTTCGGCAGCCCCTCGACCTGCGGGAGGTACTTCTCCCGGTTGCTCGACGTGCCGTCTCCGATGTAGACGTGCTGCGGATGGCCGACGTCGATGGCGGAGCCGGCGATGTCGTTCGTGTAGTTGCCGACCAACTGCGAGTTCTGCACGTCGTTGACCATGCTGATGCCGTCGGCGCCGGTGTGCTGGACCCGGTTGCGTTGCAGGAGGATCCCGTCGGCGTTCTGCACCTGGACGATGCCGGGCGTGACGTCCACGTTGCGGTAGTAGTAGACGTGGAAGTTGCCCTTGGCGTACACCTGGGCGCCGAGGTTGCCCTGCTGCGCCTGCTTGAAGGACGAGCCGGCGACGTTGAACAGGTTCCAGTCGGAGTGCTGCACGGTCAGGCCGGAGAACGTGATGTTGCGCGCGTGGCTGCTCGTCGAGGTGCCGGCGACCCGCAGCAGGGTGGTGACGTTGTTCGGCGCGTAGACCGCGGCGGTCGACATGTTGTCGGCGCTGGCCTTGTAGTAGTAGACCGTCTTCGTGCCCTTGTCGAAGTAGAACTCACCGGGGGCGTCGAGGAACTCGTACGCGTTCATGAGTTTGTGGCTGCCGCCGACCTGGGCGTTGCCGTTGAACGCGCCCTGCGCGATGGCCGCGCCCGGCTGCTGGAACAGGGCGACCCGGTTCGCGCCGTCCGTGGTCACCTGGCGGACCCCCACGATGGCGGTGGTCCAGGTCGTGCCCGTCTCGATCTCGATGTCGTCCTGGTTGCGGGGGATGGCGGGGAAGTCGCTCTGGCTGTACTTCGCGCCGTCGCACTGCGAGCCCGACTCCCACGCCCAGGACGCCTGACCGGCGGTGACGTTGTACGTCCCGTAGCACCCCGCCGAACTGACGGTCTTGGTCGCCATGTACGCCCGCTTGTCGTTGACGTAGAGCGTGCGCAGCTTGGTGCTGCGATCCAGCGGCGCCTTCCAGATGTTGCCGCTGTGCTGGGTCCACCCGGTCACCTGGACGCCGCCGTCGAGGACCGGCGTCTCGCCGGGATAGGCGGCGTAACTGATCCGGAACCCGTTGGTGCCGGAGTCGCTGGCGCCGAACTCGATGGTGCTGGTGACCGGGTATCTGCCGCCGCGCAGGTACACGGTGATGTCGCCGGTCATGTTCGCGTTAACACTGCGGACGGCGTCGCGTGCGCGTTGCACCGTCTTGAACGGCGACTGGAGGGTCCCCGCGTTGCTGTCGTTCCCGTCCGGGGCGACGTAGTAGGTCTCCTGAACGGCGGCCGCGGCCGGGCGCTGCTGTGACATCAGGGCGGGCACCGTGGCGGCGATGAGCATCGCCGCCGCGATCAATGCCGTTCGGGTGGTGGATGCGGCTGTTCTCACGTGCTGTCCTTCCTGGTCGTCGACGTGGTGCCTGAGGCGTGTATCGAGCGACGAGCAGGGAACAGCGACGCCACTTAGGACCGGCGGGGGCACCTGCCGCCCGGCCGCACTCTTTTGCCAATCGCTACGAACTCTCTCCGGGAGCGTAAGTCACACGTGTGACGACTGCAATACGAGATTGTAACCCGTCTATGCGTAAATGCCTTCTAAATAGGTCAAAGGGGCCGGCTGACCCCCATCGCCATAACGGATCATCCGATGAATTCGTAGGCCTGGCGCTTCCACCGAGGCAGCACGGTCCGGGACGGCTCGGGCCGGGGCGAACGGCACCCCGGCCCGAGCCGACGCGTCACCTGAGGGAGAAGTCCGCCAGCCGCAGCGCGGAGTCGAACACCAGGTACACGTCGTGGGTGCCGGCGGTCCGGGCCACCTCGGCGCTGACGCTCACGTACCGGTAGTCGTCGCCGGTGCTGGGCACGGTGGCCGTGCCGAGCAGCCGGCCGGTGGGCGAACCCAGCCGGACCTGGATCGTGCCGGCGCCCACCGCCGCCCTGGCGACCCTCGCCGTGAAGGTGTGGGCGCCGGGGCGCAGCGCGGAACCGGCGAAGGCGATCCACTGACCGGCGGCGGTGGCGCCGACGGCCGTACCCCGCGCCTTCGTCTCGTCGACGAGCCGGACCCCCGCGTGCCTGTCGAAGTTCTCGGCCCGGGTGGTCCGGGAGAGGTCCCGGGCCGGGATCGTCGCACCGCGCACCGCGACCGCCGTCCGGGCCCGGATGTCGTCCGCGTTCGTGCCGACCAGCAGGTCGTACGTGGACGACTCGACCACCCACCGGCTGCGGGTGACGTCCCAGTTCGCCAGGTCGGCGACGGGCAGCCGGAGCGTCACGGCCCGGGTCTGCCCGGGTGCGAGCTGCACCCGCTGGAAGGCTTTGAGCGCCCGGATCGGGGTCTTCACCCGGGAGGTGCGCTGGTGGGTGTAGAGCTGGACGACCTCGGACCCGGCTCGGCTGCCGGTGTTGGTCACGTCGACGCTTACCGAGATCGTGCCGTCGGCCGCGACCGAGCGGGCGTCGGTGCGGGGCTGGCCGTACCGGAACCGGGTGTACGACAGCCCGTGGCCGAACGGGTAGAGCGGCTTCGCGGTGCTGTAGAGGTAGGTCTGCCCGGACGAGATGATGTCGTACTCCAGCAGGTCCGGCGGTAGTTGCCGGTCGGAGCGGTACCAGGTCTGGGTGAGCTTGCCGGACGGGTTGCGGTCGCCGAACAGGACGTCGGCGACGGCGTGCCCGGTCTCGGCGCCCGCGTGGGTGGTCCAGACGATGGCCGGAACGTGCTCCTGCTCCCAGCCGATGGTGACCGGGTAGCTGGTCTGGAGCACCAGCACGGTGTGCGGGTTGGCCTTGGTCACCGCCTTGACCAGCGCTTCCTGGCCGGCGCTCAACGCCGTCGAGGTCCGGTCGTGCGCCTCGCGCCCGTTGATGAACGGGTTGCTGCCGACGACCAGGACGGCGGTGTCGGCCGCCTTGGCCGCCGCGACGGCGCGGTCGACTCCGCTGCTGACCACCTCGCGGGCGAAGTGCGTCGCGTCCGCCGCGGTGGACGCGCCGAGCGTGAGGGCGCCGCCGTCGCCGACCGTGACGTACGTGTTGGCGCCGAACCAGCTCTCGGTCGTCTCGTAGCCGGTGTAGCGCAGCGCGACGGTACCGTCGGCCTGCGGCTCCAGCGTGAACTGCTGCTGGACGTACCAGCCGTTCGGCTGTTCGTCGCGGGTGATGAAGGGCCCCCAGTTGTAGCCGAGGTAGCGGCCGTTGGCGGCGTTGCGCAGCGTCACCACACCCTGGCCCCAGTCCACCGCGTCGAACTGGGCGGCGAGCGAGGCGGTGGCGCCGGTCGCGGCGACCGGGTCGGCGTCGGTGGTGCCGGTGGCCGTGACGTACCGGCCGGTCGCCGGGTCCTTCAGGGCGATCCGGTCGGCGCCGTCGAGCCCGCTGACGCTGGCGGAGCCGCCCAGCCGCTCGCGGATGCCGTCGAGCGCGGTCACCTCGTACGGCAGGTCGGCGCCGTACCAGTCGGAGTAGAGGGTGTCGGCCAGCGGGCCGAGCACTGCCACCTTGCGGGTCCGGGACGGGTTGAGCGGAAGGGCCTGTCGGGAGTTCTTCAGCAGCACCATCGCCGCACCGGCGGCCTGCCGCGCCAGCCGCTGGTGCTCGGGGCTGTTGATGACGTCCGGGGTGATGTCGCCGTACCGGCCGCCTCCCGGGTCGAACTCACCGAGGCGGAACCGGACGTTCAGGGTCTCGGAGATCCGGGCGTCGATGTCCGCCTCGGTGAGCAGGCCGGAGGCGAGGGCCTGCTTGATGGCGGTGACCGTCGGCTGGGCGTTCGTGTCGTCGGTGATGAAGCTGTTGACGCCGGCCTTGATGATCGCGGCGTTCGCCTCGGGCTGGGTGGCGTAGTAGCCCTGCGAGGCGACCAGGTTGTTCGGCGCCCAGGCGTCGGTGACATTCATCAGCGGCTGGTCGGTCCAGCCGCGCACCACAGTCGCCAGATCCGGGTCAACCGTGGCGGGACGGCCGTTGACCAGGTTGTACGAGGCCATCACCCCGGTCGCCGCGTCGGCGGCGATGGCCGGCCGGAAGGCCGCGCGGTCGTACTCGTTGAGCACCCGTGGGGGCACGTTCGACGAGGTGACGTCGCGCCGGACCTCGTTGTTGTAGGCCAGGTAGTGCTTCAGGGTCGGTGCGCTCTTGAGGTGGTCCGGGTCCCCGCCGGTCATCCCCGAGCCGTACGCGGTGGAGATCTTCGCCGTGAGCAGCGGATCCTCGGAGTAGCCCTCCTCGTTCCGGCCCCACCGAGGGTCGCGGAGCAGGTTGACCACCGGCGCCCAGAGGTTCAGGCCCCAGACCCGCGGGTTCTGCGCGTGGTAGCCGCGCGCCTCGTCGCCAACGGCCGAGCCGACCCGCTGGATCAGGTCGGTGTCCCAGGTGCTCGCCATGCCCACCGGCTGCGGGAAGGACGTGCCGCGAGCCTTCACGACCGCGCCGTTGTTGTCGATGTCGGTGGACCAGGCGACCCCGTGCAGCGCCTCGGTGCCGGTCTTGAACAGGCCGATGCCCAGCCGGGGAACCGCCGGCTGGTACTGGTGCAGCCACGAGATCTTCTCGTCCAGGGTGAGCCGGCCGAGCAGGTCGTCGACCCGGCCCTGCACGGGCAGGTGTGGATCTCGGAACGGGTAGGTGGGTTCGGCGTGCGCCGTGCCGGGAACGGCAGGTAGGACGAGCAGTGCGAGCGCGAGCGCGGTGATCCCGCGCCGAAGGCGCCTGTTCCGCATGCGGTTTCTCCTCATGTCGTACGAGCGACGTCACGAAGGACGCCGAGACCGGCGTGGCCAGGCTCGACACCCGGCTGACGGGCCTGAACGACGGATCGTCGAAGCGCTTCGACGATCCGGCCGCAGGGACCACGGCCATGATCTGGTGATTTCGGCAACTATAGATGTGAGCCAATGGGCTGCACCAGTGGCGGCGGCTCCGGGCCGGGCGGGGCCCCACCCATTCGTCGACCAGGCGGTTCCGTTGATCAAGCGGGTAAACTCGTTACCGCTGCGTGCTGCGCTGTCCGCACGGCATCCACGGGCGCGGCCGGACAGATACGACCGGTCGCTCGGTCACGAGCCCGCAGTCGACCGCCGAAATCCGCTCCGCGCCGCTGAAGGGGACGTCATCAGGTGAGCACGCACTCGATGTTGCTGTTCGTGCTCGCCGCCGTCGCGGTCATCGTCGCCGTGCGATGGGTCGCGGCCCACACCGGCCTGCCGGCGGCCGCGCTGCTGCCGCTCATCGGCATCGCGTACGCGCTGCTCCCCGGCCCCAACATCGAGCTGGATCCCGACCTCGTGCTCATGGTCGTGCTGCCGCCGTTGCTCTACAGCGCCGCACTGGACTCCTCGCTGCTGGACATCCGCCGCAACCTGCGCATCGTGGTCAGCCTGTCCGTGCTGCTGGTGCTCCTCACCGGAGTCCTCGTCGGCATCGGGTTCCACCTGTTCGTCGCCGGCGCGACACTCGCCGCCGGGATCGCGGTCGGCGCCGCCATCGCGCCGCCCGACCCGGTGGCCGCCCTCGCGGTGGGCCGCCGGGTCAACCTGCCGCCGAAGATGGTCACGATCATCCAGGGCGAGGGGCTGCTGAACGACGCCACCGCCCTGACGATGCTCAGCGTCGCGGTGGCCGCGGCCGTGGGTGGCGAGTTCTCGTTCCCGGGAGCCGTGGCGAAGTTCCTGCTGGCGGCGATCGGCGGAATCGCAGTGGGCGCCGCCGTCGCCTGGCTGGTCCGGCTGGCCCGACCGCTCACCACCGACCCGTTGATGTCCAACGCCATCTCGCTCGCGACACCGTTCGTGGCCTACCTGCTGGGCGAGGAGCTGCACGTCTCCGGGGTGCTCGCCGTGGTGATCGCCGGGCTGATCGTCGGCCACCAGACGCCCCAGCTCGGCTCCGGGGCCGCCCGGTTGCAGACCAGCGCCGTGTGGCGGCTGGTCGACTTCCTCCTCGAAGGCTTCGTCTTCCTGCTGATCGGCCAGCAGCTCCCCGAGGTCGTGAAGGGCCTGCGCCAGTACGACACGTCGACAATCGTCATCGCCGTCGCGGTGTCGGTCGGCGTGGTGCTGCTGCTGCGCCCCGCCTGGCTGGTGCTGACCCAGTCCCTCCCCCGGTCGCTGCACACCCGGCTGGGCGGCGTCTCCGAGCAGGACGACCCCGACGAGCCCGGCAGCAGCGCCCGCCAGATCGCCCGCGCCGACCGCAACGCCCAACGGCTGTCCCCGCGCGAGGTGACCGCGCTGAGCTGGTCGGGCACCCGTGGTGTCATCAGCCTGGCCGCGATCTTCACCCTGCCGTTGACCACCCACAGCGGCGCCCCCTTCCCCGACCGCGACCTGCTGCTGTTCTGCACCTTCGTGGTCGTCCTGGTCACACTCGTCGGGCAGGGCCTGACGTTCGCGCCGCTCGTGCGCAGGCTCGGGCTACGCGCCAACGAGACCGACCAGGCCCGCGTCCGCAACGAGGCCCGCTCGGCGGCGGTCGAGGCCGCCCTGGCCCGCCTGGACGAGGTCGCCGTCGAGGACCCGGACAGCGCGGTGGCCGTCAACACCACCCGCACCCAGTTGCTGGCCCGCCTGGCGCGCTACCGCGGGCGGCTCGACCTGCTCGAACAGAGCGAGTCGTCCGAGATACCGACCTCACCGGAGTACGAGACGGCGCTCCAGGTCCGCCGGACGGCGATCGACGCCCAGCGGGAGGAACTCGTGCGCTGGCGGGACAGCGGTCGGCTGCCCGACGAGGAACTGCGCGTCCTGGAACGCGAACTCGATCACGAGGAGCTGCTGCTGCCCAAGCGGACGTCCAGCTGACCGGCCGACCCTGCGGTCAGTCGTGCTGGCCCCGGCCTATCGCCAGGCGCACCAGCGCCGCACCCTCCTCGGGGTCCAGGCCGCTGGCGATGAGCAGGTCATGGGCGATGGTCCGGAACTCGCCCACGGCGATCATCCCGGAGTAGCCCAGACGGTGACTGTGCAGGCGGGTGGGGTCGCGGGCGGACAGGCCCTGCGCGCGTCCGACCAGCTCGACCGCCTCCAGGATCCGCTCGCGCGGCTCCCGTGGCTCCTCTCGGGCGATGATCGCGCCGCGTAGGTCCTGCGCGCTGTCGGCCAGCAGGTCGATGGCGGCCGAGAGCTCCTCCGGCAGCGGCTCGTCGTCCTTGAGCGCCGTCGTGAGCCGCCTCGCCAGAGATCGGCAACTGTGCAGGCTGCGTTCCAGATGCCGGACCGACTCCGCGTGAATGGCGAACGAGTCGCGTTCATGCCAGCGCAGCGGCGCGAGTCGAACCACCTCCCCGGCGGCCTGCAGCCCGTCCCGTAACGCGATGATCTGCGGGCCGATGTTCCGCAGCTCGCGCAGGGCCTGCTCCGCCTGCCCGAGATCACGCACGCGCAGCGCCGCCGCCACATGGTGCATGGCGACCACCGCGGGGCCGACCACGGGCTCGGCCAGTCGGTGCAGTGTCCGCCGCGGATGGATGGGCACCAGCAGCAGGCTGACCGCCAACCCGATCAGCCCTCCGACCGTGGCGTCCACGAACCGGGGGATGGACAGGTCACGGACCGGTGGTTCGAGGGTGGCGATGAGCACCGCCGTACCGCCGGCCTGGGTGAGCAGCGACCCGCCACCCTTGAGCAGGATGGCCACGATGATCGCCAGCAGGACGACCCCACCGGTCTGCCACGGGCCGATGCCGAACAGCGGCATGAGCGTGTCACCCACGGCGAGCCCGAGCACCACCCCGACCAGCAACTCGATGGTGCGCCGCAGGCGGGAGCCCATCGCGGCGGCCGCGATGCCGACCGCAGTGGTGGGCGCGAAGACCGGCGACGGATTGCCGAGGAACCGGTACACGACGAACCACGCGAGCCCCGCCGCGACGGCGGCCTGCACGGCGAGCAGCCCGTAGAGCCGGAAACGCCAGGCTCGTACGCGCCACGCCTCGCGCGCCCGCTCCCGCAGTGCGGCGAACGCCCGGTCGGCGCGAGAAGGCCGGTGCGGTGGTGGGCCCGGTTCGGCTGCCGAATCCTCGCTCGCGGGCATGCGGGCCGCATACCCACCGGACGCGCACCTATCCGCGCCGCCGACGCCCGCGCGGGCCCTGTTGACCGCCGCCCCGCCGGTGCGGGTGACACCGACCGGCGGGGCGACGATCACGGTACGCGGATTACCTCTTGGCGATCTTGATGGTCGCCGTACGGTAGTTGTTGCGCCTGTCGTTCTTCGTGGGGTCGTAGTTCTTCTCGATGTTGCCGGCGCTGTCCACCGAGAACCAGCGGAACGTCGTCGTCTCGGTCACGTGGAACACCTGCCCCGGCTCCCGGAACTCGGTGGCCGCGTAGCGCGGCGACTGGAGCGTCGGTCGGCTGCCGTCGGTCGTGTAGTAGATGGTGGCCGGCTCGCTCGTCTCGAAGCGCACGTCGACCGGCCCGCGGTACGTCCCGGCGCCGGGAACGAGCTCGGACGTCGGGTTCTTCCGATCCCGGCCCCAGTCCGCCGCGACCCGGAACATCTCCATGATCCCGTTGGCGTACTCCATCGTCTCGGCGTGGCCGCTGACCAGCTCGGGGTTCCCCACCCACTCCGGCTGGAACGAGCCGCCCTGCCAGTCGCCGGTGGCCGGGTTGTAGACGGAGCCACCGACCTCCCAGCCGAACGCGTAGATCCCGTAGGTGTAGTACAGGTCCTCGCGCACGTTGCCCGCGGAGGAGTAGAGGACGTCGGACGAGCCGCCGACGTTCTCCGGCGTGACGACCGTCTCCCGGTGCGCCTTGACCTGCGACAGGATCCGGGACGCCGACTGCCAGTAGAACGCCTCGTCGCCCAGCGGCGGACGCGGCGTGGTGATCCGCCCGTCCGCGATGTACGCACCGGGCTGCCAGAACAGCTGCCCGCCGTTGGAGTGCACGGACATCATGAACTTGATGTTCGAGTACTTCTCGACCAGCCAGATGATGTTCTTCGACTCCGGCTCGGACAGCTCCTCCGGCCCCTGGTAGGTGCCGCTGACGCAGTTGGTCGACCCTCCCGCGTAGCCGTCGTGGCCCGACCCGACCCGGTAGTTCCGGTTCAGGTCGACGCCCCAGGAGTTCCGCTGCCCCGGGTCGGCGGTCGCGTTCGGGCAGTGGTTCGTCATGTTCTTCCGCTGGGAGGCGAAGTTGTAAAAGCTGTAGTTCGCCCCGTCGGGGTTGTTGGAGAGGATGAAGAAGACGTCGGTGTTCTCGACGATCTTCTTCGTCTCCCGGTCGGACCGGTAGTTGTGCACCAGGCGCTCGGCCGACTCCAGGCTGGTCGTCGCCGGCACCCACTCGCGGGCGTGGTCCTGCGCCTGGATGAGAACGCCGGGCTTGCTGCCGTCACGGTGCTTGCCGATCCGCAGGACGGGGATGGTGACCGGGCCCCGCGGCACCTCACCGTCCGGTGCGCCGACGCGCTTCTGGTCGAGGAAGTCGGTCAACGCGACCGGGCCGGCCGTCGCCGCGACGATGCCGGTGCCCGCGTTGGTGCGGTACGGGTGCGCCCGGTCGATGAGGCCCTGGGACCGGGTCATCAGCGCGTCCGCGACCTGGGTGGCCGTACTCGCCGGAGCGCCGGAGGCGTCGGTGCCGAGCAGGACGCGGACCGCCTTGCCCGCGACCTCCACGGTGAGCGGGAGGTCCGCCCCCGGCCGGTCCACGAACTCGACAGTGACGTCGTTGCCACCCTCGTGGCCCCACGCCGCCGAGCTGACCACGACTGCCGACTGACCCGTACCGCCGATCGTGGCCTGCGCCTTGCGCTGGTAGCCGTTGGTCTGGTTCGGGAGGTAGACGATTTCGGCGATGTCCGGGTACTGGCGGGCGATCTCCTTCGCGCGGCTGTAGAGCTGCTGCGGGTGCCGGTAGCCGTCCACGAAGTCGGACTTGTAGGACGGGTTCGCCGTCAGCGGCGGCGGAGCGTCCTCAAGCCAGTCGGAGACCGTGCCGGTGGCGACGCCGCCGGTTGAGCTCGTGACCCGGATCTGGTTCGGGCGCGCGTCGAGCTTGAACAGGTTGCGGTGGAACATGTACTGCCCCGAGTCGACGAAGCGGCTCATCGTCCGGGCGAAGCCGAACGGCGTGGCCTGCCCGAGTCGTTCTCGAGCTGCATCTCGACGACCGGTTCGGCCTGCTGCCCCTCGGTGGTGCGCGCCTCGACGTAGAGGAAGCCCTGGCCCTTGGTGGTGAACCAGTCGGCACGGGCGATCCGTACCGTCGCCTCGTGGCTGGCCGGTTGCGCCACCCGCGCGGCAGCGCCCGCGATGCCGCCATCGGCCTCGTCACTCCAGCCGAACCCGACGCCATCGCGGAGGACCTCGACGCCCATCGCCGTCAGTTCGGTGATCTGCTCGGCGGTGACCACCGCCTCGCCCTCGATGCCGGTCGGCACGCGCCGGAGGCCGTGTTCGAGGTCGAAGCCGGCAGCGACGACCTTGTCCAGCATGTCGGCGCCGGCCAGCTTGACGTGTACGCGGCGTACCTGGTCCACGGTCTCAAGCTGGGATGGCGCGGAGCCGGCCGTGGCGGTCGGACCCGCGGGATCCGCACCCGCTGGCCCGGTCGACACGAGGACGCCCGCCATCAGGGCGGGCAGCACCACAAACGCGATGCGCCGTTGTCTGCGTCGCATTATCCCCTCCTTCGTGTTCACACTGATCCACATAGGACGGACGGATGACGCTCGCGCATCCTGGGTCTGAGCACGGGTGATGGTTGGCGTGGCGAGAAGGTCCGGGGCCCTGCGCGAGTCCGGTGAGCGTATGCGGATCTTCATCGGCATCGGCCGGGATCAACGTAATTTGAGCATTACTTGAGGCATCGCGGGTGCCTGCGGTCGCCCGCCTTCGCCCAGCCCCGGCGACCACCCGTGGTTGATCCGCCGCCGGCCGGGTAGCTGAACACCATGCGACTACCGACCCTCGTCAAGACCGCGGCGGCGGTCACCGTCACGGCCGCCGCCGGGACAGCGGTGAACGACACCTCCAACGGCTGGTACCGGCGGCTGCGCAAGCCGAGCTGGCAGCCACCGCCGGTGGCGTTCCCGTTGGCGTGGACGCCGCTGTACGCGTTGATCGCGGTGGCCGGCGCCCGCGTACTGGACCGCACCGACGGTGCCGATCGCGCCGCCTTCACCCGCGCCTACGCGCTCAACCTGGCTCTCAACTTCGGCTGGAGCGCGTTGTTCTTCAAGGCCCGCAGGCCCACCGTCGCGCTGGCCGAGATCGCCGCCCTCAACGCCTCGAACTTCGCGCTCGTCCGCCGCGCCTCCCGCGTCGACCCGGTCGCGGGTGCCGCGCTGGCCCCGTACGCCGCGTGGACGCTCTTCGCCACCGCGCTCAACGGCGCCATCGTCCGCCTCAACAGCACCAGGTGACAGCTCAGTTTGTGTGACCTGAGCGGGCCGCAACCCATCTCCACGGTGTACGACGATGTCCCGTGAAGGCGAGGTTGTGAGCGTGACCTATCACGCGTACCCGAACAGAACCGACCTGTCGGCGGTGGTGGACGCGGCCCGCCGCGGTGACCACGCCGCGACTGACGAGTTGGTCTCGCACTACCTGCCACTGGTGTACAACATCGTGGGACGGGCACTGAATCGATCCGCGGACGTCGACGACGTCGTGCAGAACACGATGTTGAGCGTCGTACGAGGGCTGGCGGGCGTACGCGATCCGCGGCTCTTCCGATCCTGGCTGGTCGCCGTCACCATGAACGAGGTCCGCGCCTACCGGCAGCACCGGCACACCACACCGACGCCGCCGGAGGACATCGACAACATGGTCGCCCCGGGTTCGGACTTCGAGGATCTGACCCTGACCCAGCTGCGCCTGTCCGATCAGCGCCGGGAGGTCGTCCTGGCCACGCGCTGGCTGGACGACGACCACCGCCACCTGCTCTCCCTGTGGTGGCTGGTCGAGGCCGGTCACCTGTCCCGCGCCGACCTGGTCGACGCGCTGCAGATCGACCCGCACCACGTGACCGTCCGCGTGGCCCGGATGAAGGCGCAGTTGGACACCGCTCGGCTGGTGGTGCGGGCCCTCATCGCCCGGCCCGGCTGCGCCGGCCTCCTCGACACGGCCGCCGACTGGGACGGTCAACCGGCGCCGGTGTGGCGCAAGCGGCTCGCACGCCACATCCGCGACTGCACGTACTGCCCGAACACCACCTCGGACCTGGTTCCCGCCGAGCGGCTGCTCGCCGGCCTCGCGCTCACGCCGGTCCCGGCCCGCCTCGCGTCGGACGTCTCCCACCAGGTCCAGCTCGTCGCCTCCTCGCAGGGCGCCACATCGGCAGGCGCGTACGCGAAGGCCGGGATGGTGCCCAAGGCCCGCCTCACGGCACTGTCGCTCCCCAAGACCCTGGTCGGCGCCGTCGCGGCCGTCGCCCTGGTAGCAGGGGGCGGGCTCGTCCTCACCACCTACGCCGACGGGCCGACGAAACAGCCGGCGAGCGCCGCAGCCGCCGAGCCCTCGGCGCAGGTCACCGACGCCGCCCCCGAGCCGAGCGAACCTGCTGTCGAGTCGCCCTCCCCCACAGCGCCCGTACCCTCCCCGAGCGCCGCACGCCCGAGCCCCACCCCCAGCAGATCGGCGACGCCGACGCGTACCTCGTCACCGACGCCGAGCAGGCCGGCCAGGAAGTCGACCGCCGCCCTGCCGGCCGGTGTGTCCGCCGCCGAACAACGCCTCCTGGTGCTGCTCAACGAGCGACGCCGCGCGCTCGGGCTGCCCGAGGTCAAGATGCGCACCAACGAGCAGGACGCCGCGGAGGCCTGCGTGAAGCAGAACCTGGACGCGGGCACCTTCACGCACTGCGGGCACGAGGTCCTGTTCGCGTCGTCGGGCAACTCCTCGCCCGAGCAGATGATCGAGGCCTGGTTCAACAGTCCCGGCCACAAGACGGCACTGACCTACGCCAGCTCCCGCTTCGCCGGCCCCGCCATCGTCTCCAACGGCACCCGCCAGATCGCCGCCATCACCATCGACTACTGAGGCTCGCCGGCCCGGGAGGGACCCCCGCCGGGGACGGGTGGCGAGAATCAGGCGGACCCTGGCATTTTCGCCTCTCGTCCTCGGCGGTGGGCCTTCCTACGCTCCTTCCGAAAGGCTTTTCCGCCAACGGGAACGGGCTGGATCGTGCTTCGTTATGTCATGCCTGTGGTGATCGGGCTGGTCTACGTCGGGCTCAACTCCCTCGTGCCGGAGCCGCACCGGCGGCGCCTGAACGCCCTCGTCGTCACCGGCGCCGGGGCCGCCTACATCAGCGGTGGCGGGTTCGGGCTGTGGGAGCTGGCCTTCTGCGCGCTGCTGCTGGTGGTGGGATACGCCGGGCTCACCTCGTACACCTTCATCGGCGTCGGATGGCTCCTGCACACGGTCTGGGACGTGCTGCACCACAGGCACGGCACCCCGATCATCGCGTCGCTGCACGACTCGTCGTTCGGCTGCGCGCTCTGCGACCCGGTGATCGCGCTCTGGTGCTTCACCGGCGGCCTGTCGGTCCGAGACCTGTACGACCGGGTCGCGCGGCGCCCGGCCGGCACGCGCCCACCGGTCACCGCACAGCCCTGACTGGTTGAATTTCGCCATGCACACGGTGGCCGTGCTCGCCCTCGACAGCGTCGTCCCGTTCGACCTGTCCACCCCGATGGAGGTCTTTCAGCGCACCCGCCTGCCCGACGGCAGCGCCGGCTACCGCGTCCTCGTCTGCGCCGCCACGCCGACGGTCACCGCGGGCGCGTTCAGCATCGCGGTGCCGTGGGGCCTGGACGTCCTCGCCGACGCCGACACCGTGATCGTGCCGGGTGTCTCCGACCCCGGCGCCGCGACGCCTCCCGCGGTCCTCGACTCGCTGCGCGCGGCCGCCGCGAACGGCGCCCGGATCGCCTCGATCTGCGGCGGCGCGTTCACCCTCGCCGCCACCGGCCTGCTCGACGGACACCGTGCCACCACGCACTGGGTCGCCACCGACCAGCTCGCCGCTCGGCATCCGCGGGTCCGGGTCGACCCCAACGTGCTCTACGTGGACAACGGCCAGTTCCTGACCTCCGCCGGCGCCGCCGCAGGGCTCGACCTGTGCCTGCATCTGGTCCGCCGCGACCACGGCGCAGCCGTCGCCGCCGAGACGGCGAGGTTGTCCGTCATGCCGCTGGAACGCGCGGGCGGACAGGCGCAGTTCATCACGCACGAACCACCGGCCCCCGAGGGGGCGACCCTGGAACCGCTGCTGGCCTGGATGCGCGACAACTCCCGGCGTGAGCTGACCCTCGCCGACATCGCCCGCCACGCCGGGATGAGTACCCGGACGTTGAACCGGCGGTTCCGCGACCAGACCGGGACCACGCCACTGCGATGGCTGCACCGGGTCCGCGTCCACCGGGCGCAGCACCTCCTGGAGACCACCGCCCAACCCGTCGACCGGGTGGCGACGCAGGTCGGGTTCGGCTCCACCACCGCCTTTCGGGACCGCTTCAAGCGAATCACCGGCACCAGCCCGCAGGCGTACCGGCGTAGCTTTCGCGGTGGCTGACGGCGGCGCGCGGGATGGTCGAGGGTGCGTGAGAGACGAAAAAGACCCCGGCCCGGCAGAGATCTGCCACGTCGGGGTCTTGCTCGTTGGTGCGCCGCCAGGGACTCGAACCCCGAACCCGCGGATTAAGAGTCCGCTGCTCTGCCAGTTGAGCTAGCGGCGCTCGATCGGCAACGGAGAGAACATTAGCACCCCGCCAACCCGGGCTCCAATCCGGTTACCCGGCTCCCCCCTTCGGTCGAGCTTATTGGGCATATGGCCACAAACCGGCCGTCAGCCCTGGGACGGGGGCGTGGGTCGCGGCACTGATACGGCACGATGTCCGCCAGGTACGCGAGAACAGAGGTGGGGATGGCACGGTTCACGCGAGCCGGGGCGGTGGTGGGCGCTCTGACCCTGGCGGCGTCGCTGGCACTGACCGGGTGCGGCGACGAGCAGAAGAAGCCGGAATTCGTCGGCGGTACGTCGACAGACGCAAGTGCCGTACCCGAATCGGCCGCTCCGTCGACATCGGGCGCGTCGAGCGCGCCCAGCGGGCCGGCACTGACGCTGAGCCCGGCCAACGGCACGAAGAACAAGCCCGTGAGCACGGAGATCAGCGCCAAGCTCCCGGACGGCGGCAAGGTGGCCTCGGTCACCCTGACCGCGGCCGGCGGGGGCTCGGTGGAGGGCAAGCTGCGCACCGACGGCTCCGCCTGGGTGCCGTCGGCTCCCCTGAAGTACGGCACCAACTACACCGCGACGGTGACGGCCACCGGGTCCGACGGCACGACGAGCCAGGGCACCAGCACCTTCACCACGATGGCCAAGCCGAAGTCGACAATCGGGTCCGGCCTCTACCTCTTCGACGACAAGAGCTACGGGGTCGCCATGCCGGTGGTCACCGAGTTCCACCCGGGCATCCCGAAGAAGGACCGGGCCGCCGTCCAGAAGCGGATGTTCGTCAAGACCGACCCGCCGCAGCCGGGCGCCTGGCACTGGGTCGACAACGGCACCCAGGCCTACTACCGCGCACCGGAGTACTGGCAGCCGGGCACCACGATCACCGTGCGGATCGCGCTGGCCGGCGTGCCGCTGAGCAACGGCAAGTACGGCGACATCGACCGCAAGGCCACCGCCAAGATCGGCCGGTCGTTCGTGATGAAGGTCGACAACGCCACGAAGAAGATGTCGGTGTACGAGAACGGTGCGCTGTCGCGGACCATCCCGGTGAGCCTGGGCAAGAAGAGCACCCCGTCGTCGAGCGGCACGATGGTCGTGATGGAGAAGAAGGAGTCCACGGTCTTCGACACCCGCGACGATCCGGACCCGGCCAACCGCTACGTCACCGAGATCGACTTCGCGCAGCGGCTCACCTGGGGTGGCGAGTACATCCACGCCGCGCCCTGGTCGGAGCATGTGCAGGGGCGGTCCAACGTCTCGCACGGCTGCGTGAACGTGTCGATGGCGAACGCCAAGTGGCTGTTCGACAAGACGCGGATCGGTGATCCGATCACGATCAAGGGCACCGAGCGCAAGGTCGTCGCCGGCAACGGCTGGACGGCGTGGAGCCTGAGCTGGTCGGAGTTCGTGAAGGGCAGCGCTCTGCCGGTGCCCAAGGGTGGCTCCGGCCCGATGCTCTGAGGGTTCGACTCCTGCGCGCCGGCCCCTGCCGTTGGCACGGGCCGGCGCGTACCCTTGCACTGCCCGCGCCGCGACGACGGCGGCGGCGACCCTCAGTCCCGCGCAAAGACGAGCCCGAATCACGAAACGCCGGATAGTAACAAAAATCCGGCATCCTGATCGGCGTGTTCCGGTTCACCCTCGGCAACCGGGGCCGGTTCTGGCGCGTCATTAGGAGACGATGGGTCAGGGACCACGACTGTGAGGACATCATGCGAGCTAGCCAGGACCAGCTGATCCGGCCCCGTGGGCGACGCCGCGTGCTCGCGGCGGGGCTGCTCGCCGTGGCGCTGGCCTTCACCTCCGCCTGCACCGACAGCGACGGCGGCAAGCCGTCCTCGTGGCAGGGCGGCGACGAGAGCCCGGCACCCAAGGCCGCGGCCACCATCAGCGAGCCGGCGGCGGATGCCAAGGACGTGCCGGCGTCCACCGGCATTACCTTCAGCACGAAGGACGCCGAGGAGACCACTGTCGACCTCAAGGACGCGGCCGGCAAGGCGGTCGAGGGCACCCTCGCCAAGGATGGCAAGACGTGGCTTCCGAACGGGGCGCTCGAGTACGGCACCAGCTACACCGCCACGGTCACCGCCACCGGCGACGACGGCCGGCCGGCCACCGCGACCAGCAGCTTCACCACGATGGCCAAGCCCGACAAGCAGGTACGGGTGAGCAGCTTCCTCGGCGACAACCAGGTGGTCGGCGTCGGGATGCCGCTGATCGTGAAGTTCAGCCGTGCCGTGCCGGAGGACTACCGCGACGACGTCCAGCGCCGGATGACGGTGACCTCGACGCCGGCCCAGGAGGGCATCTGGCACTGGGTCAGTCCCACCGAGATCCGGTACCGGCCGAAGGAGTTCTGGAAGGCGAACACCAAGGTCTCCTACCGCGTTCAGGCCGGTGGCCTGCCGATGGGTGACGGCTACTACGGCCGCTCGGACCTCTCCGTGGACGTCAAGATCGGCTCATCGCTGATCATGACCGTGGACAACAAGACCAAGCGGATGACGGTGACCCGCAACGGCTCGGTGATCAAGACCATCCCGGTCAGCCTGGGCAAGAAGAGCACCCCCTCGTCCAGCGGGACGATGGTCGTGATCGAGAAACTGCGCAAGACCGTGTTCGACACGATGGAGGAGCTGGGCCCCGAGGAGGGCTACCGCACCAAGATTGACTTCGCGCAGCGACTCACCTGGGGTGGCGAGTTCATCCACGCGGCCCCCTGGTCCGAGGGGCAGCAGGGCAGCGTCAACGTCTCGCACGGCTGCGTGAACGTGTCGATGGCCAACGGTGACTGGCTGTTCAGGAACACCCAGATCGGCGACCCGATCACGGTCAAGGGCACCGAGCGCAAGCTCCAGAACGGCAACGGCTGGACCGACTGGAACATGAGCTGGGACGAGTACGTCAAGGGCAGCGCCCTGCCGTACGAGCCGCCGGCCGACCCGGACGCCACGTCGACCCCGGACGGCGCCGGCACCCCGTCCGCCACGCCGACCGCCTGAGCCCCACGCACCATCGACTCGTCTTACAGGAATCCGGGGTGTCCCCGCTGACGGGACACCCCGGATTCCTGTAAGTCCACCGTCAGGTGTCATCAGCGATTCCAACCGACGACCCGGTCGTACAGCTCGCCCGGGTCGTCGTCGGGCCGCTCCCGGCTGGCGACGTAGTACAGCGCACCGACGTGCATGGAAAGCCCAATACGGTCGCGGCCGTACAGCTCGAACAGGCGGACCTGTGCGGGCGGGCAAGGCCAGGACGTGCCCGGCGCACAACTCTGGCACTCCCACTCGGGGCGGCGCGGCACGTGCTCGTCGGCGAGCCGTGCCTCAAGCACGGTCAGTTCACGGATCGCCCGCTGGTGGTGCGCCTCCACCCCAGCCCGGGCGGTGGTCGGTTCTTCCATCATGGCGTCGGCCCGTCGGCCAAATGCTCGGCCCGCCGACGGGCCGCCAGGTCGAGTAGGCGCTGATGCGCGGCCAGCCGGTCCGCGGCTTGCCAGGCCCGGCCGGCCGTGGGGTCGCAGCGGGGCCACTGCCGAGCGATTCGTTTGATCATGTGCCACATCGACATCCCTTCCCGGTGGGTGGCCGCATAGGCAAGGTGCTGCGGCAACACGTCGTCTGGGACTCCCCGCTACCGGCAGCGATGGTTGCTGACCGGAGCCGTCCGATAGCAGGGAGCTATTCGGAACCTAGTGCACTAGGTTCGCCCGAACAAGCCCGCCGCGCAAACTTGGCACGCCAGGTTGCCTGTGATCGACTGGTCGTGCTGACCGGAGGTTGTATTCCCATGGCTAAGACGCCTGCCTATCTGGCGATCGCCGCTGAGTTACGCGCCGAGATCCAGTCCGGCGCGTTGGCGGCGGGTGCCAAGTTGCCCAGCGAGACCAAGCTCATGACCCGGTTCGGCGTAAGCCGCACCGTCGCGAAGTGGGCGATCAGCGTGCTCAAGGGTGAAGGTCTCGTCGAGGGCCGGGCAGGCTCCGGCGTCTACGTCCAGGCCACTCGACGGCTGGTGCGGCGTGCACCCGGCCGCGACGTCCGCAGCAGTTCCGGATCGACGTCGCCGTTCGCCCGGGACGCGGCCCGCGCCGGCCAGCAGGCCACCTGGGAGCACGAGAGCCGCCACGAGCAGGCCGATGAGCGGATCGCGGTGCGCCTCGGCGTCGAGCCGGGCACTCCCGTCATGCGGACGGCATATCGGTTCTTGTCCGACGGCGAGCCGGTCCAACTCTCGACGTCGTACGAGCCGCTGAGCATCACGGGCGGAACACCGGTCGAGTGGCCCGAGGGCGGCACGGCCGTCGGCGTGGTCGCCCGAATGGACGCGATCGGCGTGCGCGTCGACGAGTTCGAAGAGCGAATCAGTAGTCGGCCTGCGCTGGACGCGGAGGCGGACGCGCTGCGTCTGCCTGGTAGGCCGGCGGACGTGTACGAGATCGATCGGACGTACTTCGCCGGGGGCACGCCGGTCGAGACGGCGACTATCGTGCTGCCGCGCGGGCGATACGAGCTGATCTACCGGATACCGGTGGACTGATTTTCCCTACCAGTCCCCTATGACGGCTCAGGCCCCCTCCGAAGAGGGGGCCTGAGCCGCAGTGGAAGAGATCCACTAGTGGGGTGACTGATGGGAATTGAACCCACGACAACCGGGACCACAACCCGGTGCTCTGCCAACTGAGCTACAGCCACCACGCCTCCGACGCCCGGTCGATCGCCCCGGGCGGGGTGCGGACCAATAATAGCCACACCACCGCTCACGGCGTCCAGCGGGTTCCCCGCCGACCGCGCGGCCCCGCTCTAGAGCTCGGCGGCGATGCCCTTGGCGGTCTCGACGTCCGGGCCGGGAAGCGGAACGAAGATGGTGCGCCGGTAGTACTCCAGCTCCCGGATGCTCTCGCGGATGTCGGCGAGCGCCCGGTGCGCCAGGCCCTTCTGCGGCTGACCGAAGTACACCCGGGGGTACCAGCGGCGGCAGAGTTCCTTGATCGACGACACGTCGATCATGCGGTAGTGCAGGTGCGCGTCGAGGCGGGGCATGTCCCGGGCGATGAAGCCACGGTCGGTGGCGATCGAGTTGCCGCACAGTGGCGCGGTGCGCGGGTCCTTGACGAAGGTGCTGACGTACTCCAGCACCCGGTCCTCGGCCTCGGCCAGGGTGACCGCCGAGCGGCGGACCTCCTCGGTGAGGCCGGACTTGGCGTGCATGGTCTGGACGATCTCCGGCATCGCCTCCAACGCGGCCTCGTCGGCGTGGATCACCACGTCGACACCATCACCCAGCACGTTGAGGTCGGGGTCGGTGACCAGTGCCGCGACCTCGATCAGCTTGTCACTGCCAAGGTCCAACCCGGTCATCTCACAGTCGATCCAGACGAGGAGATCAGCCACCGGGACAGCCTACGCGCAGCCCACGCCCCACGGCTGCGCGCTCTCGGCCGGACGGACCGCTAGGGTTTCTCAAGTGCCAGTCAAACCCGTCGCACCGCCCGCCGTCACCGACGACGATCCCGGCGGCCGTACGGTCCGTCGGCTGGTCGCGATCGTGGCGCTGATCGCCGTGCTGCCGGCGCTCTACCTGCCCGGCCTGGTGCACAACTTCTTCGACCTGAAGATCTACATGTCGGCGATGGACTGGTGGACGGCCGGCCACCCGCTCTACGACTACGTCCAGCCGGACCGGGTGCAGGGTGAGCTGTACTTCACGTACCCGCCGTTCAGCGCGCTGCTGCTGTGGCCGTTCGGGCTGATCCGGCTCGGCGCCACCGTGGTGATCTTCACGGTGCTCACTCTGGTGGCCGTGGTGGTGACCACCCGGTGGCTGGTGACGCCGGTGATCGCCCGGCACCACCTGCCGCGAACGTTCACCCTGACCGTGGCCGTCCTGCTGGTGCTGGCGGTGGAGAGCACCCGGGAGACGATCACGTTCGGGCAGATCAACATGCTGCTGGTCGTGCTGATCCTGGCCGACCTGCTGTTCGCCGTACCGCAGGCGCGGCGCTGGGCGGGGGTCGGCGTGGGGCTGGCGACGGCGCTCAAGCTCTTCCCGGGCATCTTCATCGTGTACCTGCTGGCCACCCGACGGTGGCGGGCCGCTGCGGTGGCGAGCGCGACGGCGGCGGCGGCGACGCTGCTCGCGGCGGCGGTCGCGCCCGGGGACTCGTGGCGGTTCTGGACGCAGGAGCTGTGGGACAACGACCGGGTGGGTCGCACCGACTACACCGGCAACCAGTCGCTCTTCGGGCTGCTCAGCCGGTTCACCGCGCCGGAGAAGCCGGACCGGTTGCTGTGGCTCCTGGTGGTCGCCGTGGTGGCCGGTTATGGCCTGTGGCGGGCGGCCCGCGCCGCGCGTGCCGGTGACGCGCTGACCGGCCTGACCCTGACCGGCCTGGTCGGCGCTCTGGTCAGCCCGATCACCTGGACCCACCACATCTACTGGTTCGTGCCGGCGGTGGTGGTGCTCGCCGACGCGGCGTTGAGCGCGAACCGGCCGGAGGAGTTCCGTCGACGGCGGTGGCTCGCCGGGCTCGCCGTGGGCACCGCCGCGTTGATCATTTACGGCGTGGTGTCGTTCCACGACTGGGGGGTGGCGCCGGTCCGCACCGACGACCCGGTGGACTTCGTGGCGCGCAACGGCTATGTGCTGCTCAGCCTGCTGCTGCTGGTGGTCCTGCCGGTCCGCGTGGCCCGCCCGGTCCGGACCGTGGAAAAGTCGCACCAAATGGACACAACTCCCCAGTAGCGACCATCGGCGCTAATCTGGACTCACCTATCTCAAGCGTCGCTCGGGTAGCACCGATCCCCCGGTGAGAGTGGCCCTCCGCGTCGGCAGCGCGGAGGGCCACTCGCCGCTTCAGTCCGTCGGCATCGGCCGTGCCGTGGGTTCGGCGCCGGCGGGCGGCCACGCCAGGCTCAACGCCACCTCCGGCGGGCGGGGCAGCCGGGCCGGCACGTCCAGGTCGGCGAGGGTGACCGGCCGGGTCGGTTCGGCGCCGGACGCCGACCGGGGCCACCCGGCCGCGCCGGAGCCGACCGGGGCGAGCTGTCGCACCGCCGGCAACGGCGGGGCCGCACCGGAATTCCGGGAACTCAGGCCGCTGAGCGACGTGACCCCGAGCCGGCCGGCGAGCACCGGCACCTGGTCCGGTTCGACAACGAAGACCACCTCGCGCGGACGCGGCGGACGCAGCAGGAGCAGCACCGCGCACGCCACCAGCAGCACCCCCACCGCCAGCAGACCCCAGGTGACCGGACCGACCCAACCCGCGCTCAGTTCGGCGCGCAGATCCAGGCTCAGGTCGGCGCGGCCGTCCGGGCGCATCACCACCAGGCTCATCGACTCGCCGCTCAGCTCGTCGGCGCTCCACTGGAGGGTGCCGACACCCTCGCGTACCCAGAACGGGCGACCGAGCGGGGTGACTGCCGCACCGGCGGGCGGAGCCGCCGCAGGGACCGCCGGGTCCGTGCGGACCGGCAGCGGACCTCGGGCCAACGCCACCCGGCGGACCGAGGCGTACGGCACCGACTCCAGCCACCGACGCACCTCGGCGGTGGGCGCCAGCCCCACGAAGGCCGGGCCGTCGGGGGTACGGGCGTCGAGCCGGAGGCGGGTCTGCGCGGCGCGCGTGAAGGGCGCCTCCCGCCGCAGCAACCGGTCGAGGTCGGTGACCACTACCGCGTGGCCGGGGGTGCGGACCGTCTCGAACCGGGCGGTGAAGGTCCCACCGGGGTCGGCGTGCCGGGTGACGAGCCACAGCCCGCCGCCGGCGAACAGCGCCGGAATCCCGATGACCAACAGCAGCATTCCGGTGATCACCCGCACGAACCGCATTCGCAGCGTCCCCCTCCGTAGCCAGATACCCGGCCGACCTTACCGACGTAGACCGGCTGATCAGGGGATATCGACGGCACGGCCGGCTTCGGTCGGCGAAAGCACGCTGGCCCGCCGGAATCCGGCGGGCCAGCGGTGAGCGACGGGTCAGGACTTCGCGACCGGGCTCCGGCGGGTCCGGGCGAACGCGAGACCGCCGAGCACCAGGCCGGCCAGGCCGGCGACGAGGCCGGCGATGCCGAGGCCGATCGCGGTGCCGTCGCTCTCGTCATCGTCGTCGTCGGCCGCGGCGACCGCCGTAGCGGCCGGGGCAGCCGACGCCGACGGCCCCGCGGCGGTGAGGGTGAGCACCGGAGCGGGCTTCTCCGGCTCCTCGCCGCCCGGCTGCGGCTCGTCGATCCAGCGCGAGATGTTGCCGTCGGAGTACGTCTGGAGGGTCTTGAAGACCATCGACTCGACCTTCGGCAGCGGCCCCATGGAGACGCCGAACTCCTGGAACTGGCCCGGCTTGACCGCCGCGTCACCGGTAGCCGTCCAGGTGATCTTGGAGACCGCCTCGGTGAGCTGGCTGCCGTGCACGTCGATCGGCGGGTCCACCTTGCGCTTCTCCGTCGTCACCGTCCAACCCGGCACCGGGATGGTCGACACCGAGCCGATCGGCGCGTTCTCCGGCAGCACGACCTCCAGCTTGGTGGTCGACGCGGTGTCACTCTCGTTGGGCACCCGGAACGCCACCCGGGCGTAGCCGCCCTGGGTCGCCTCCTTCGGGTTCACCGTGACGTGGGCGGACGCCGGCCCGGCGAAGCCGAGCACGGCGGTGGCGACGGCGGTGAACGCCAGGGCGGCAGCGGCGGTTGCGGTACGCCGGAGACGGATCATGGGCTTGGGAAACCTCTCTAACGGATCGGCACGGTGGCGGTCACCGTGGCCTGGTCGATGTCGGACGTACGAACGGTGATCTTCAACTGCCAGTCGCCGGCGGCCGGCAGGCTGATGTCGCCGTAGGAGTGGTTGTCGGTAAGCGGCAGCAGCGGCAGCTCGATCGGCTCGATCCCGGCCGAGGGCAGCGCGGCGGTCGCCCGCCACTCCGCCACCGGCTGCGGCTGGTTGTCCTTGGTGTACGCGTACAGGTGCACCGAGTTGTTGCCCCGCTCGGCCGGGTCCAGCTCGACCTGGAGGGTGAACAGCGAGCTGGTCAGCGTGGTGGAGAAGAGCCCGGCCTGGGTGCCGGACGGCCCGGCCACGGCGGTGCGGGCGGGCGTGGTCTGCACCAGCGTCGCCGACAGCCCCAGCACCACCACGGTGACGGCCAACTCCACCAGGACCGCCCGGCGCACCGGCGTCGGTCGCTGGGCCGCCGTGCGTCGACGGACCAACTGCCGGGAGTACGCGGCCACGGCGATCACGATCGCGAACAGCCCGATCTTGGCGAGCAGCAGACGCCCGTACGTGGTGGTGAACAGGGCGTCCGGGGTGGCCACCTCGATCAGCGCCTGGACGGTGCCCGCCAGCAGCAGGGCCGACACGGCGAGCGCCGCCCAGCGTGACCAGATCGGCAGGATCGCGCCCAACTCCCGCTCGTCGGCCTGGCGCAGCAGGAAGACGGCGAGCATCAGCAGGCCGCCCAGCCAGACCGCCATGCTGCCCAGGTGCACCGCGTCGACCACCACGGAGACCGCCGGCGCCGGGGAGGCCGCCGGGTGCCCGGCCAGCGGCCAGGTCAGCAGGGCCGCCCCGCCGAGCACGGCCAGGATGATCGCGTCGGCCCGGCCGGCCGGGCGGGCCAGCAGCGGCCGCAGCAGGAACGCCGAGGCCGCCAGCAGGCCGAGCCGGACCAGGTGGGCGGCGCCGAAGGCACTGCCGAACACGCTGCCGAACCCCTCGCCGGTCACCTCGAAGAGGCCGCCACCGGCGGTGTAGGGCACCTGCAACCACAGGTCGGCCAGGGTGGCCACGGCCACCAGGGAGAGACCGACCCAGGCCAGCCGGGTGGGACCCCGGCGGGAGAGCCGGCGCGGCCACAGCGCGGCGAGCACCAGCGCCGGCCCGACCAGCAGCACCAGACCGGCGTAGCCGAGGAAGCGGGCCACCTTCACGGCGTTCTCCACCACCGGGTCGGCGCGGCTGTCGTTGCCGGAATCGACAGGCGGCGCCGACGGGGCGCCCACCGAGTAGGTGAACGCGCCGGAGACCGGGTGGCTGTCGGCGGAGATCACCCGGAAGGTCACCAGGTAGGTGCCGCGCTGACCGGCCGGGTCCACCGGGATGGTGACGACGCCGCCCTCGAAGGACGGCTCGCCCCGGTCGGCCCGGGCGCCGTCCGGCGCGATGACCCGGATCTTGTCGGGCACCTTGCGGACCGACTCGCTGAACGTGAGCACCACCTCGGCCGGCCCGCTCGACACCACCGACGAGGCGGCCGGGCTGCTGCTCGACAGCACCGCGTGGGCGCTGGCCGGGGTGGCGGGCGCGATCAACAGGGCGACGACGGTGACCAGGAGGCCGGCGGCGGCGGCCAGCCGGGCGATCCAGCGGCGGGGTGCGACAGTCATGCCGGCCATGGTCGCCGACGGACCTGGATGTCGGCGACCCGAGGCGGGGGATCGGCTCACCTGTGGCCAGCCGCCAGCGCCGCGCACGAGAGGTCGCGTGTCATGAGCAGGTAGTCGGCTGGCGGCGGGGAAAAGTTCCCGACGTGGCGCAGACCATCCAAGGGCCGAAGGACCCTGACGTCACACCCGGCGGCGCGTAACCTGGTTTGTCGTGATCCCCGTCCCGCGTGACTCCGGTGCCGCCGGTGCGACAGGTGACGTCGCCCGGGACCCGGCGACCGAGTCGGCCCTGAGCGCGCGCGACGGCGACCCCGCAGCCCAGGCCGTGTTCGTCCGGCTGACCCAGGCCGAGGTGTGGCGCTTCGCGGCCGCTCTGGTGGGCCCGGACAGCGCCGACGACCTCACCCAGGAGACCTACCTGCGGGCGTTTCGGGCCCTGCCGGCGTTCGAGGGCCGGTCCAGTGTCCGCACGTGGCTGCTCGGCATCGCCCGGCGGGCCTGCGCCGACCATCTGCGGACGGTGATCCGGCGTCGCCGTCTCGACGAGCGGCTGGCCGCGAACGCGTACACCGACCGGCCGCATCCCGACCCGGCCGGGCAGCTCGGCGCCGCCGACCTCGTGCGCCGGCTGAGCCCCGAGCGACGTGCGGCGTTCGTGCTCACCCAACTGCTCGGCCTGTCGTACGCCGAGGCCGCCGACGTCGAGGGGGTGCCGGTGGGCACCATCCGCTCCCGGGTCGCCCGGGCCCGCGACGAGCTGGTCGAGGCCGTCGGCGACGCCCTTACCGGTTGAGTCCGGAACTTCCGGCGCAGACGGGACGACAAATGAACGTGACCGCACCCCCCATCCGGGCCGGCCGTTGGGCGGCCGTCCGCCCCTGGCTCAGCACGGCCGCCCGCCTCGGCCTCGCCGCCGTGTGGTTGGTCGCCGGGGCGTCGAAGGTCGGTGACCTGGCCGCCTCCGGCAGGGCCGTGAACGCCTACCAGGTGCTGCCGTACGACGTGGCGACAGTGGTCGGCGCCGCGCTGCCGTTCGTCGAGCTGGCCCTGGGCGTGCTGCTGCTGCTCGGGCTGGCCACCCGGCTCAGCGCGGGTATCTCCGTCGCGCTGCTGCTGGTCTTCATCGCGGGGATCTCCTCGGCCTGGACGCGTGGCCTGGCCATCGACTGCGGCTGCTTCGGCAGCGGCGGGCAGCTCGCCGAGGGACAGGCCCCGAGTTACCTCCCGGAGATCCTGCGGGACCTGGGATTCTTGGTGCTGGCCGGATTTCTGGTGATCTGGCCGCGTACGCCCGTCTCGGTGGACGGGTGGCTGTCCGCCGAACCGGCCGTGGAGGACGAGGATGAGTAGTCGCAAGGGGCAGCGGGACGCGGCTCGGGTCGTCCGCGAGCAACTGGCCCGCGAACGACGCCGCCGCCGCACGCTCTGGGTCTCCGCCGCCGCCGTCGCGGTGCTGGTCATCGCCGGCCTGATCGGCTGGAGCGTCTGGTCCAGCCAGCGCTCGGACGACTTCACCACCCCGCCCGGCGCCAACGAGCCCGGCACCGGCATCGTCGTCGGCGGCGGGCCGGTCACCGTCGACGTCTACGAGGACTTCCTCTGCCCGGTCTGCAAGCAGTTCGAGCAGAGCACCGGAGCGACGCTGGAGCAGCTCGTGTCCGAGAACAAGGCGAAGGTGGTCTACCACCCGGTCGCGTTCCTCAACCGCTTCTCCACCACCGAGTACTCCACGCGCTCCTCGGCCGCCTCCGGCTGCGCGGCGGCCGGCGGCAAGTTCCACGAGTACGCCAAGGCGCTCTTCGCCAAGCAGCCGCCCGAGGGCAGCGCCGGGCTCAGCGACGACGAGCTGATCGACATCGGCGTCGGCGTGGGACTGGACCGTGGCTCATTCGGCGGCTGCGTGTCCGATGGCACGTACAAGACGTGGACCGAGCACGTCACCGAGGAGGCCAGCCGCAGCGACGTCACCGGCACGCCCACCGTCCTGGTCAACGGTCAGCCACTCGCCGACCGCAGCCCGCAGGGCCTCACCGCTGCCGTGGCGGCGGCCGGCAAGTGATCCGTACCCTGCTGGCGCGCGCCACAGTGATCGCCGCCACCGCCTGCGCGGCGACAGTGCTCACCGCGGCGCCCGCCGCCGCGCACGGCGCGGACGCCCCGGACGGCTCCGACTACCGCACCCGCGTCACCGGCGTCACGCCGGCCCGGCCCGGCCTGACGGTACGGGTGATCGAGGCGGGTGCCCGACTGGAGCTGACCAACCGCACGGGCCGGGCCATCGAGGTGATCGGCTACTCCGGCGAGCCGTACCTGCGGGTCGGTCCGGACGGCGTGTACGAGAACAGCCGGTCCCCCGCCACCTACCTCAACCGCACCCTCGCCGGGGACACGGCGCTGCCGGCCGACGCCGACCCGGCCGCTCCGCCGTCCTGGCGACGCGTCGACGACGGGGTCAGCGTGCGCTGGCACGACCAGAGGGCCCTGTGGCAGGAGTCGGCACCACCGGACGTGGCACGCGCCGCGCCCGAGCGTGAGCACCGGGTCCGGGACTGGACGATCCCGCTGCGCGACGGCGCCGACCCCGCGCAGATAGCCGGCACGCTGGACTGGGTGCCACCGCCGGACGCGTACACCTGGTGGGCGGTGACCATCGTCGGCCTGCTCGCGGTGGGCGCGCTCGGCCTGCTCGCCGCCGCCTCCACGGCCGGCGCCCGGGCGCTGTCCGCGGTGGGCGCGCTGCTGGTCGTCGGCGGCGCGGTCGCCGTGCTCTACCCCGTGGGGCGGGAGCTGGACGCTGGCGCCCAGGGCGTCGGCGGGGTCCTCGCCGGGCTGCTGGGCGGTCAGGTCTGGGCGCTGCTCACCGGTCTGGGCGCGCTCGCCGCCGGTGCCTACGCGCTGGCCCGCCGCCCGGCGGCCGACTTCGTGGTGGCGCTGGCCGGCGCCTGCCTGGCCCTCTTCGCGGGCGCGGCGAACGCCGCGGTGTTCGCCCGGTCGGTCGCCCCGGTGCCGTGGTCACCCGAGGTCGCCCGCGCCATGGTGGCCGCAGTCCTGATCACCGGTGTCGGCGCGACAGCAGCCGGAGTCCTACGCCTGCACGCCACCTCCCGAGCCACGGTCCCGACCCGCTGACCTCCCCGCGATCTTGCACTTTGTGTCGGAGTTCTGCGGCTTTCGCGACAAAGGCCGGGACAGCAAGTGCAAGATCGCCGAGAGCGGCGGCAGGGGGCTACGGGCGTGGGGTGAAGCCGTAGGGGAGTTCCAGGCGGTGGCTCGCCAGCAGGGGCTCGTTGCTCAGGAGGTCGTGGGTGGGTGCGTCGGCGACGATCCGGCCGGCGTCCAGGATCACCGAGCGTTCGCACAGCTCCGCCGCGTACGGCAGGTCGTGCGTGACCATCAGCAGGGTCACCGGCAGGCCACGCAGGATCTCGGCCAGCTCACGCCGGGCCGCCGGGTCCAAGTTCGACGAGGGCTCGTCAAGCACCAGGATCTCCGGGTGCATGGCCAGCACGGTGGCCACCGCCACCCGTCGGCGCTGCCCGAACGAGAGGTGCTGCGGTGCCCGGGCCCGATGCTCGCTCATCCCGACGGCGGCCAGCGCCTCGTCCACCCGGGCGGCCAGCTCCGCGCCACGCAGGCCCAGGTTGGCCGGCCCGAACGCCACATCCTCCGCCACCGTGGGCAGAAAGAGCTGGTCGTCCGGGTCCTGGAAGACGATGCCCACCCGGCGACGCACCTCGGCCAGGGTCGCCCGGTCCGGCGTGACAGTCAGCCCACCGACGCTCACGCTGCCCTCGGTCGGGGTGAGGATGCCGTTGAGGTGCAGCACCAGCGTCGTCTTACCGGCGCCGTTGGGCCCGAGCAGCGCCACCCGGTCACCGCGCGGCACCGTCAGGTCCACCCCGTGCAGGGCCACGTGACCGTCCGGGTACGCGTACCGGACGCCACGAACGTCCAGCGAGAGGGCGGTCTGCACGACACCGATCATGTCAGCACGACGGCGGTCGCGGCGATGGAGGCCGCCACCACCGGCACGGTCGCCGCGACCAGCCACTGACCTGCGGTCGCCGCGCCGTCGCCCTGCCACACCGCGGGCATCCGCCCCGTGTAGCCCCGCGACAGCATCGCCAGGTAGACCCGCTCGCCGCGCTCGAAGGCGCGCAGGAACAGCGCCCCGATGCCGGCGGCGAAGCCGCGCAGCTGCCACAGGAAGCGGGGGTCGTCACCCCGCGAGATCCGCGCCACCCGCATCCGCCGCGCCTCGCCGACCAGCACGTCGAGATAGCGCAGCATGAACGTGGCGATCTGGGTGAGCACCTGCGGGCAGTGCAGCCGGTCCAACCCGACGATCAGGTCCCGGGTGGTGGTGGTCGCCGCGAGCAACAGCGAGGCGAGGACACCGAGAGTGCCCTTGGCCAGGATGTTCCACGCCCCGTGCAGGCCGTCCTCGGACAGCCGCAGCCCCAGCACCTCGACCCGCTCGCCGGCGCCGAGGAACGGCAGCGCCACCGCGAACAGCACGAACGGCAGCTCGATCAGCGCGCGACTGAGCAGCCAGCGCGGCCCCACCCGGGCCAGCGCCGCCACCCCGGCCACCAGCAGGGCGTACGCGCCGAAGGCCCAGAACGCCTCGCGCGGGGTGGCCACCACGGCGATCGTGAAGACCACCATCGCCACGATCTTGACCTCGGGCGGGAGCCGGTGCACCGGCGAGGTCGACTCGCGGTACAACACGTGCCCGTGACCGGCACCCATCCGCGTACCTCCTGCTCAGCCGGCCGTGCCGGTGCGGTGCCCGGCATCACTGGCGGTGACCGCGTCGCCGGTCGCGTCGGTAGTGGTCGACGCGTCGCGGGTGGCCGGGCCGTCGCCGGTGGTGGACGTGGTGCCTCGCCGCCGCAGCAGCCAGAAGCCGCCGACGCCGATCGCGAAGGTCACCAGCACCCCGAACACCCCGGAGAGACCTGTCGAGACGAAGCTGTTCTCGATGCCCCGCACGCCGTAGTCGGCGAGCGGGCTGTCCCCCAGCTCGTGCTCGCGGGCCTGCTGCGCCGGGCAGCTGCCACCGACGATGTTGTCGTCGGCGTCGACGGTGCAGCCCTTGAGCAGGGAGGAGTCCAGGCCGTCCGGGTGCGACGAGGCGTAGTTGCTCACGACACCGGCGAGCAGCAGGGCGACCAGCAGACCGCCGGCCAGGAACGCCCAGGAACGGTTCTTCATCGGACACCTCCGGAAACCGGGACGACGGGGGTGGCGGGGGTGGGCAGCGCGCGCAGCGCGTACACCAGGTCGGGGCGCACCTTCGCGACGGTGAGCACTGTGGTCGCGGTGATCAGGCCCTCGCCGATGCCGATCAGTAGGTGTACGCCGGCCATCGTGCCGGCCAGGCCGGCGAGGTTGCCGCCCAGGTCGGTGGTGCCGCCCAGCCAGTACTCGACGACGAAGCCCTGGGACGCGACCACCACGCTGACCAGCGCCGCGACGAACGCGGTGACGGCCAGGCCGGCCCGCGTGCGGGGCAGCACCCGCAACAGCACGGCGATCAGCAGGTACGCCGCGGCGGTGCCGAGCAGCGCCATGTTGGTGATGTTCAGGCCGAGCATCGCCACACCGCCGTCGCCGAAGATCAGCGCCTGCACGACGAGCACCACTGCCACGCACAGCGCGCCGACCCACGGCCCGACCAGCATCGCGGCGAGCGCGCCACCGAGCAGGTGACCGCTCACACCGGCCGTGAAGATCGGAAAGTTGAGCATCTGGACGGCGAAGATGAACGCCGCGACCAGGCCGGCCATCGGGGCGAGCCGGTCGTCCAGGTCCCGCCGGCCGCGCAGGACGCATCCGGTGAGCGCGGCGAGCGCCAGGGCCGCGAAGACCGCCGCGACGGGGCCGTCGATGATCCCGTTCGAGATGTGCATCGCCAGTGTTTCCACGCGACCTCCCACGCGTCAGCGGACCCGACCGGGACCGGCCGGGTCAGCCTATTTCCTAGGAGTTGTTGTTGCCAGACTCTGGCAACAACGGATGGTCTTGATCACCTTTGGCGGGCCCCGACGTCGCGCGCCGGCCGCTTCCCGTTCGCTTTGGCCGGCTCCGAGATCTTGGACAGTTTCCGTCAGCAGCTGACGGAAACTGTCCAAGATCTGCTCATGCCCCTGCCGGAGGAGGGCGTGCCGCCGACGCCGGCACCGGTACGCACGGCGGTAGGGTCGGGTCATGACCGCGCCCGACCGCCTCTCCCCCGGTGACCCCGCGCCCGAGTTCACCCTCCCCACCGACACCGGCGACCAGCTCTCCCTGGCCGACCTGCGGGGCCGCAAGGTGGTCCTGTACGCCTACCCGGCGGCGATGACCCCCGGCTGCACCAAGCAGGCCTGCGACTTTCGCGACTCGCTCGCCTCGCTCCAGGCGGCCGGCTACGAGGTGGTCGGCATCTCCCCGGACAAGCCGGAGAAGCTGGCGAAGTTCCGCGACCGCGACGCCATCACCTTCGCACTGGTGTCGGACGTAGACAGGTCGGTGCTCACCGCGTACGGGGCGTACGGCGAGAAGCAGCTGTACGGCAAGACCGTCACCGGCGTGATCCGCTCGACCTTCGTCATCGACGCCGACGGCAAGATCGAACGGGCGCTCTACAACGTCAAGGCCACCGGGCACGTCGCCAAGCTCCGCCGCGACCTCGGCCTGGACTGAACCTGGCGCACGCTCAAAGCGCGGGGTGAGTCACGGCACGACCTTCACCATCCTGAGGGAGGCCGGGCTCAACACCGTCGAAGCCAGACGCTCTAGACTTTGCGATTACGCGGGAGTGGCGGAACGGCAGACGCGCAGGTCTTAGGAACCTGTATCCGGAAGGATGTGGGGGTTCGAATCCCCTCTCCCGCACCGATCAACGGACACCGCGTGCCGCGGGAGCTGGCTGTCGGCCGCGTCACGATCACGGGCCGGGAGCCTGGCCGCCGGGTCAGGATGGGCGCCGTGAGTCTGCGCTTCGTCCTTGATCCCGAGCTGACCCCACGGCTGCGCGCCGACATCGTCGCCCTGTGGGTGGACGTCAGCAACGCCGGTGGCGCGGTGGGTTTCGTACCGCCGGTCACCGCCACCGATGTCCGTACGATCGCCGACCCGACGTTCGCGGGCATCGCGGACGGGCCGGACCGGCTGCTGGTCGGGTACGACGGCGACCGGCTTGTCGCGGTGCTGATCTTCGCCGACAACCGGTTCGGCCTCAAGGCGCACTGGTGTGTGCTGAAGCGGGTGATGGTCCACCCGGACACCCAGGGTGCGGGGCACGGGTCGGCGCTGATGCGCGAGGCCGCGCGACTGGGCCGGGAGTTGGGCCACGAGGCGCTGCACGTGACGGTGCGCGACGGGTTGGGGCTGGACGCGTTCTACCGCGGCCTCGGGTACCGGGAGATCGGTCGGCTGCCGGGCGCGCTGCGGGTGGCGCCGGGTGACGACCGCGACGAGATCCTCATGTGGCTCGACCTGACACCGACCGGCTGAGCCGCCAACCGCACCAGGCCGGTCAGCCGCACCAGCGGGCGGTTGCCCCGGCCGGGCGGGTGGAGGGCCGGTCGACGACCGGGGTGGCCGGGGCGTTCGCCTTCGCCACCTCGGCCGGTGGGCGTGCCGCTGTCGGCGTACCGCCGGGTCGGCCGGTCGGTGGGCGGGCCGTCGCGGACGGTCGCGAGGTCCTGGCCACGACGCCGCGCTCGTACATCCGCACCACAGTGGACTGCACCTGACCGGGCGCCATCCGGATGCCGGACACGGTGACCCGGTGTCCGTACACGTCGCTGACCCGCACGCTGTACGGGCCGGGGCCCGCGCCGGAGGCCAGCAGCCAGTAGTTGTAGTCCTGCCGGGCGGTTGCCCGCCACGGGCCGTCGGCGCCTTGGCGCACCTCGACGGAGCGCAGCGGATTGCCGTGGTTGCCGACGCGGACGGCGAACCAGAACTGCGACGCGCCCTCCTTGATCCGGAAGCTCAGCGGGCCGGGCAGGGGCGGGTTGACCACCGCGCGGTAGGTGACCTGGACGAGGCCCTGCACCGGGTCGGCGATCCGGGCGAACGCTTCGCGGGACAGGTCGAGGTGCCCCGGCTCGCACTCCGGACACTGGTCCATGATCAGGACGCGCACGGTGCCCTTCGGGCCGGTGACGTCGAGGAAACCGCCGCAGGCGGCACCTGCGGCGTACTCGCTGGGGCCGAGCGCGACGTAGAGCCGGTTGGCTGGCGCCGCCGGGTTCGAGCAGTTGCCGCCGGTGCCCTTCGAGTCGTAGAAGGTCGCCTTGCCGCTGTGGGTGGCGGTGCCGGTGGGTGGCGCGGCGGCGAGCGTCCGGCCGGCCGCGCAGGCCGGGGCGGAGCCGGAGCGCAGGGCCAGGGTGAGCCCGAGCACCGCCGCGAGCACGACGACGCCGGTGGCGACCAGCCAGGGCACCGGGCCGGACGGGGACGCCGCCAGGTCGTCCGGAGCAGGGTCCAGGTCGAGTTCGATGTCGACGTCTCGGACGTCCACACCTCGGACGTCGGCGCCTCTGCTGTCGACGCCGCCGGGAGCGCTTCCGTCGGTCACGTCGGCGATGCTGCCGGACCGGCGCGGGAGCGGACAAGCCGGCTAAGCCAAAGCTAAGACAGCATCGACGCACGGTGACGGGTGCGCTCCCGCAGCGGATCCACGAACCGGAACTGCCGCCGCGTCAGGCTTCGACGACGACCGGGTCGCCGATGCGCACCTCACCACTGTCGACGGGGACCACGTTCAGTCCGAAGAGGAGCTTCTGGCCGACGTTTCGGTAGCGGCCGAGTGTGCGCAGCGGTTCCTTCGCGCGTACCCCGGTCTCCTGGTCGGTCGTGGTGACCACGCAGCGGTCGCACGGCCCGGCGGCGCGCAGCCGCAGGTCACCGATGCGCAGCGACCGGCCGGCCCAGCCGTCCTCGGCCCAGGCCGGGGCACCGTCGACGACCAGGTTGGGCCGGAACCGGGTCATCGGCACCGGCTCCTCTCCCGCGTCGGCGAGCCAGCCGTTGAGGGCGTCGAGGGAGGCGGCGTTGGTCAGCAGCAGCGGGTAGGCGTCGGCGAAGCTGACCTGGTCGCCGGTGTCGTGTTCGCGCGTGCCGGCGGCCACGTGCCGGGCCGGGTTGGCCAACCAGACCAGCCGGACGGGCCGGCCGAGCAGCTCGCCGAGCCAGGCGTCGGCCGCCGCGCCCGCGGGCAGCGCCTCGACCCGGATCGTCCGGCTGCGGAAGGTGCGTACCGCCACGGGGTCGCCGCCGGCCGGCTCCGGCACGTCGAGGTCGGGCCGCCCGTCCGCGCGCAGCACCAGGCCGCCCGGGCGCACCATGGCGCGTAGGCCGACCAGCAGCGTGGTCTCCCGCTGGGTGACGCCGACGCCGTCGGCGTCCACCACCATCCAGCGTCGGTCGCCGGCCAGGCCCCACGGCTGCACGAACGCGCCATCGTGGTCGAGGCGGTGACAACCCTTGACGGGGTACGTGTGGATCGAGGTCAGCCGCACCCGGCCACCATGCCATGCCGATGCCGTCGCCGGGGTACCGGTGGTCGACGTCGCACCGGCGGCGGGCGAGGAACCGTCCACATGACAGCATCCGCCGGCTGTACGAGGGTACGCGGCGCGCAACGGCCTTCAGTAGCATCGCGCCCATGCCACATCGTGAACAGACCTCGGAGCCCGGGACGGAACCGAGCACCGGTGCCGCCGGGTCCTTGGAGCCCGCCGAGGGATCAACGCCGGGCGGTCCGCGGCCGCGTCGCCGGTGGCGGCGGATCCTCCTGATCAGCCTGCTGGTGCTGGTGGTGCTCGGTGCCGGTGGTGCGGTGGCCGGCGGGCTCTACCTCCGGTCGGTCGAGTCGGACATCGAACGGGTCGACGCCTTCGACGGGGTGCCGGAGGAGTCCCGCCCCCAGCCGGCCGTCACCGGGGCCACGAACATCATGATCCTGGGCAGCGATTCCCGTGACCCGGAGCGGACGAGCGGGTCGCGCACCGACACGATCATCCTGGCCCACCTGCCCAAGGACCGGTCGAGCGCGCAACTGATCTCGATTCCCCGGGACACCTGGGTGCCGGTGCCCAAGTCGAAGGACGGCAACCACGGCGGGCGGGACGCGAAGGTCAACGCGGCCTACGCCTGGGGTGGGATTCCGCTCATGGTGCAGACCGTGGAGTCGTTCACCGGGGTCCGGGTGGACCATGTGGCCGTGATCGACTTCGCCGGTTTCAAGGAGATCATCGACGCGCTGGGCGGCATCGAGATCGACTCCGAGAAGAGCTTCACCTCGATCCACGAGCCGTTCCGCACGTTCAAGCAGGGTGTGCAGCGGATGGACGGGGAGACCGCCCTGGACTACTCACGTCAGCGCAAGCAGTTCGCCGACGGCGACTTCGCCCGGATCCGTCACCAGCAGCAGGTGATCCGCGCGATCATCGACAAGGCGTCGTCCGGTGGCATCATCACCAACCCCGTCAAGCTCAACGACTTCCTCAAGGCCACCTCGAACTCCGTCTCGGTGGACCGGGACCTGTCCCTGTTGGACATGGCCACGCAGCTGCGCGGGGTCCGGGGCGGCAACATGACGTTCCTGACCAGCCCCACCAAGGGCACCGGTCAGGTCGGTTCGGAGAGCGTCGTGTTCGCCGACAAGCCGCGGGTGAAGACGTTCTACGACGCGGTCCGGCGGGACTCGGTGGGCGAGATCGTCAGCCTCGGCAGCAAGAAGTAGGACTGGTCTGGACGACGGGCGGTGGCCGCGAGGCCGCCGCCCGTCGCCGTAGGGGCAGGTGCCAGCGACGGATCAGTACGCGCCCCTGCGCGCCAGCACGACGCTGACGGTCTTCCAGAGGATGGCCAGGTCGTACAGCAGCGACCAGTTGTCCACGTAGTGCAGGTCCAGCCGGACCGCGTCGTCCCAGGTCAGGTCGGAGCGACCGGAGATCTGCCAGAGGCCGGTGATGCCCGGTCGCACCAGCAGCCGCCGTCGTACGTCACCGCGGTAGTCGTCGTCCTCGGTGGGCAGCGGGCGCGGGCCCACCAGCGACATCTGCCCCCGCAGCACATTGATCAGCTGGGGCAGCTCGTCCAGTGAGAGCGCCCGCAGGTGCCGGCCGATCGGGGTGACCCGAGGATCATCCTTGATCTTGAAGAGCAGCCCGTCGCTCTCGTTCCGGTCGCGCAGGGCCGCCAGCCGCTCCTCGGCGTCGATGTACATGGTCCGGAACTTCCAGACCTTGAACGCCCGGCCCTCGTGGCCGATGCGAGTCTGGCGGAACATCACCGGCCCCGGACCGCTGGCCTTGATGGCCACCGCGATGGCGATCAGCACCGGGCTCAGGACGACAAGTCCCACCAGCGCGGTGACCCGGTCGAGCACGTTCTTGGCCAGCAGCGACAGGCCCGAGATCGTCGGCTCGTCCACGTTGAGCAGTGGCAGACCCTCGATCGGCCGGACGTGGATGCGGGGACCGGTGACATCGGTGACCTGCGGAACCACTACGAGGTTGAGGCCGGTGCCCTCCAACTGCCAGGCCAGCTTGCGCAGCTCGTACGACTCCAGGCTGGCGGGGCCGCAGACCGCTATCGTGTCCGCGCCGATCTGCTGGACCAAGGGAACCAGGTCCCAGCCCACGTACACCGGCACCGGGGCCGTCACCCGCGCGCCCGGGCTCGGGTGACGGGGCAGGTGGATCGCGATCGGATGCAGCCCGGCACCGTAGTTGCGGGTCACCACCTCGTGCAGGGCGAGCGCGTCGGAGAGCCGACCGACCAGCAGCACCTTCTGTGCCGCCCGCCCGGTACGCCGGACCCGGCGCAGCACCACCCGGGCGGCGAACCGCGCCACCAGCGTGTACACCAGCAGGCAGATGATGATGGCGGCGACCGTCGCCCGGGACAGGTCCTTCTTGAAACCGAGCGCCAGGAAGGACACCATGGCGGCCATCGCGAGGTTGGCCCGCGCCACCCTCTTCAGCTCCTCGGTGCCCAGCCCGAGCGCCCGCCTGTCGTACGCGCCGGCCGCGACGAGCATGACCAGCCACCCCACCGGCACCCCGACGTTCGCCACCAGCGTGAACGAACTGATGTTGCCCAGGACCCGCTGGTCCCAGAAGCCGGCATCGGCCTCGTCGAGCAGGGCGACCACGGTCCGGCTGGCGGCCAGGGCGGCGAGCACGTCGAGCAGCACCAGCCAGGCCACGTACCGTCGACGCCAGTTGGCCCGCGGCGCCGGACGCGCGAACACGGTCCGGGCCATGCCGTTGGAGGGGGGTGTGATCACCCCCAGGTCGGGGTCGAACCTTGGCGCCTGCTGTGGCGTGACAGGCGTGAGGAACTGAGTGTGCGCGGACACGACCTTCCTTTCCCAATTTCCCCGACGGAGGATCGCGACGAGCACCCTATGCGGCGGTAAGGTGTCCTGACTAGTGGCGTTCGGGTGCGTTTCGCGCCAGATCAGCTCGGCTGTGCCGACTTGCGGGAGCGCAGTTCCTGCGCGAGGGCGTCGTGCGCCGGCTTCGGTTCGACCTTCGTGTCGAAGACGCAGGCGGCGCCGTACCCGGGATAGTGCGAACCAATCCAGCTACTGGCGTCCGTGAAGCCCCACAACGTGATCGACTCGCACGTGGACACGGCAAGACACGCCCTCAGCATGTGTTGGTAAAGCAGAGCCTGATCGAGCAGCTTCTCAGTGGACACCGGCAACTGGATCCGCACGTCCAGCTCGGTGATGGCCACGGAGACGCCCAGGGCGGCGAAGCGGCGCAGGTTGCCCGTCGGGTCGTTCGGCGCGGACCCCACCCGGAGATGGCTCTGGAAGCCGACGCCGTTCACCGGTGCGCCACCCGCACGCAACTCTCTGACCAACCGCAGCAGCCCATTAGCCTTGCGGGTGCGGCCCTCGGTGCCATAGTCGTTGATGAACAGTCGGGCATCCGGGTCGGCTTCGTGCGCCCAGCGGAACGCGTCGGCGATGTAACCGGGGCCCAGCTTGCGAAGCCACAGCGAGTTCCTCAGGGACCCGTCCTCGGCGAGCACCTCGTTCACGACGTCCCAGGCCCAGATCTTGCCCCGGTACCGGCCTACCACGGTGCTGATGTGCTCCTTGAGCACCGCCCGCAGCTGCTCGGGCGACCACTCCTCGGACACCCAGGCCGGGACACTGCTGTGCCACAAGAGCGTGTGACCGTACACGGCCTGCCCGTTGGCCTGGGCGAAGTCGACCAACTGGTCGCTGATCGTCCAGTCGTACACGTCCGGTGATGGTTCGAGGTTGCCCCACTTCATCGCGTTCTCCGAGGTCACAGCGTTGAACTGGCTCGTGAGCGTCGCGCGGTACCGGGGGTCGACGGCCAACAGGCGCCCGTCGACGGCCGATCCGATCCGGACGTTGTCCGGCATCAGGTCGCGCAACGCCGGGAAGCCCGGCGTAGGGGACGCCTCCCAGGAGGGCATGGCTGCCGACTCGGCTTGCCCCACGCCACGACCCCAGCCCACGTATGCTGCGCAGGCAACGAGGACCAGCACTACAACTGACAGCACGGGAACGCGCGCCCTCGCCGGCCAGCCCTGGTCAGGCGGGGTGGTGGTGCCGGTTGCGGCACCGGTGCGGACCTCTTCGGCCATTACCATCCCCCGACAGACAGACGTAGCGACGCCAGCATGACGAGGTCCAACTGGTGCGCCTGACAGATCCTACGGCCCTCGGTACACCGGGTCCGCCCTACTGTCGGCGGAACTCCTCAGCGCTGACGTTACGGCGCTGGCCGACCGGAGCCAGCGCTCGACCTCGGTCGCGTCGCGACCCATAGAGACATCGGCGGTCCGACAGTGCCATACGGCAACCCCTCCGACGGCAGCGCGGCCCGGCTGCGGGACCCCGGGCTCCCACCGCTCGGCCGGACCCCTGGCGACGCCACCACGACCGGCGCCACCATGGCGTCCTTGGCGACACCCCCGGTCCTCGGTGGCTCTGCCATCATCCGGACCGGGGCGCTCTCGATGCTCGCCCTGGTTGCGGTGGGCGCGACCCGGCTCGTGCACGGCTCGCTCACCAGCCACGCCACCGACCGCGCAACCTACGGACTGGTCGGCATCATGCTTGCCGCGAGCATGGTCGCCAGCCTGCTGCTGCCGGGCGGTGTTTCCAGCGGGCTGTCCAAGTTCGTCGCCTTTCATCGCGGCGCAGGCGACCTGCCCGGGGCTTGGGCGGTCCACCGATTCCTCTCCCGACTCGGCCTGATGGCCTGCCTGGTGCTCGGCGCGGCGACCGGGCTGGTGATCCAGCGGATATACAACCTGGGCGTGCTGGACACACTGACGCTCGCGGTGCTGACGGCCACCTACTCGCTCTACACGGTGGACAAGGCGGCCATGTACGGGCACGGACTCGTCCCGCAGTACGCCCGCATCGAGCTGGCCACCTCCGCACTGGCCGTGGTGAGCACCGTCGTGGTCATCGCGACCGGCGAGACCGCCTATCTTTTGCCGCTCTGCCTGGGGTACGGCATCTTCGTCGGACTGTGCCGGCATCGGTTGCGCGCCCAGCGTCGACGCGAGGGTGCGCCGGAGGGCGGACGCTTCGACCGGCGGCAGGTCGTCATGTTCGCCGTCCTGGGCAGCATCGGCACTCTGGCCAGCGCCGGATTCCTCCAGGCGACGCAGCTTCTCGCCGGACACTTCGCCGACCCGTCCGAGGTGGCCTACCTGGTCGCGGCCGTCGCGCTGATCGCGCCGCTGTGGTTCCTGCCCCGCGCCCTTGCGCTGGCGTTGTTCCCCGCTATGGCCGGGGCGCAGGGAGCGGGTGACACCACCGCGGTACGCCGGCAGGTGGACGCGTCCACCCGGGCCCTGGCGGTGACGATGGCCCCGGTCTTCGTGGTCGGCCTGCTGGCTACCCCGCTCGTGCTGGGAGTCTTCGGCGGTGACGAATACACCGCAGGCGCCCCCGTGCTGCGGATCATGCTGTGCGCCGCCTTCCTGGGCACCCTCCAGGTGCCGTCAGTGAACGCTTTGGCCAGCGGACCGCTGACGCAGGCCCGGGTTCCGGTGATCTCCGCTGTGGTGGGCTGCCTGGTCGGGCTGGGTGTGGCGGTCTCCACGGCCGGATCGATGGGTGCCACGGGAGTCGGCATCGGCTACCTGGTGGGCACGGCCATCACCGCGACCATCCCAGTCGTCACGGTCTGGTGGCTGCACCGACTAGCCTGGGCGGCGACTCTGGCACGCAGCATCGGTGTGGTCACGCTTGCCGCGTTGGTGGCCCGCCTGGACGTCCTGCAGACCTGGTCGTGGACCGCCGCCGCCGTGACCCTCGCCGGGCTCGCGGTGACCGTGCTGGTGCTGAACGGGGACTTCCGCAAGCTCCTCGGCCTCGTCCGGGCCCACCGCGGATCCGGGTACCCGTCAGCCGAAACTCCTGCCTGAGACAACCCGTGCGGACCACGAGAGAGAACAACGTGAACGAGACTCACAAGCAGTTGTCCCCGTCCCCCGCCAAGATACGTAGCCTGCGGATCCTGGCGGTGACCAATCTGTGGCCGGAGCAGGGCAGCTACCGGGGAATCTTCGTGCAGCGGCAGGTGTCTGCGCTGCGGGCGTTGGGCCATCACGTCGACGTCGAGGTGGTCGCGCAGTCCCGCGGCAAACGGGACTATCTCACTGCGGCGCCGCGGATTCGTCGGCGTGCGAGAACGGGCGGCTACGACATCGTCCACGTGCACTACGGAATGACGGCTCCCGCCGCCCGGCTCGCCGGTCACCCCGCGCGGGTGCTCTCTCTCTACGGCAGTGACGTCAACGCGCCACGCCAGCGGCTCGTCACGAAGTTCGGCTGGGGTGGCACTCGGGCTCGGATCTACGTGTCCCGCCGGCTCGCCGAGACGGCCGGCGATCCCGCCGGTCACGTGGTGGCGAACGGGGTCGACTTCCAGCTTTTCCGACCGGGTGACCGGCTCGCCGCCCGGCGCGCGCTGGGCATCTCACCCACCGCCAGGGTGATGCTCTTCGGCGCCGACCCAGGCCGGCCCGTGAAGGGGTACGACGTCTTCCGTGACGCGCTGGCCGAACTGCGACGTGCGGATCCCTCCGTGCAGGAGCTGATCCTGTCCGCGCCGGGCCAGCCCGAGGCGGAGTTGGTCCGTAAGTACGACGCGGCCGACGTCCTTCTGTTCACCTCACGGCCCGGCAGCGAGGGCTCCCCCACGGTGGTCAAGGAGGCCACGGCGATGGGCCTGCCGGTCGTCTCCGTTGACGTCGGAGATGTCGTCGAGGTGCTGGCCGACGTCCGACCGGGAGCGGTCGTGCCCTTCCCGGCAGGCCCGGTGACCGGTCCTGCTCGCGACCATCTGGTGACCGAGCTGGCCAACCAGGTGCGCCAGGTGTTGGACCACGGGGCACGGGCTGATGGGCGGGAACGCAGCAGCTGGCTGGACGAGCGCCTCGTCGCGCAGCGGATCGCCGAGATCTACCGGTCGGTGCTCGACTCGTGAGCACCGCGCTCGTCACCGGTTCCTGCGGTTGGGTCGGTACCCACCTGCGCCGCCTACTCGTCGCTGATGGCCAGCGGGTCGTCGGGCTGGGTCGCCAGCCGCGGCCGGCGGGGCCGGGCGAGACCTACCACCAAGTGGACCTGCGCGACCCGAGGAAGGTGCAGGCGGCACTTCAGGCGGTGCGGCCCGACGTCGTGTTCCACCTGGCCGCCACCCTCCCCCAGCGCGGCGCCGACGGGGCCGACGTGGTGGCCGATGCCGTGCAGACCACCTACAACCTCTGCCAGGAACTGCGACGCGTCGACACCCGGTCGGGCGCCCCGGTACGTCTCGTCCTCGCCGGGTCCTCCGCACAGTACGGGGCCGTGCCGCCGGAGCTGAATCCGGTGACCGAGCAGACGTTGCCCCGCCCCGTTGGCGCATACGGCCACGCCAAGGCTGCCGCCGAGTCCCTGGCCCTCGCGCTCGGCGCTGACGGGCGGATAGCGGTGCTCGCTGCCCGCTCCTTCAACCATGTCGGTCCCGGCGAGGACAGCTTCACCGTGACCGGTGCGCTCGCTCGAAGGGTGGTCGAGGTGGCAGCCGGTCGCGCCGAGCGGGTCCGGGTCTCCGACCTAGACGCGGTGCGTGACTTTACGGACGTCCGGGATGTCGCGCGGGCCTACGTCGAGTTGGCGGAGCTGGGAACACCGGGCGGAATCTACAATGTCTGCTCGGGTTCCGGTGTCACGGTGCGACGGGTCCTGGAGATTCTGCTGGACGTGGCCGGGCTGGACTGGTCGGTCGTCGACGTGACCGCCGGGCAGAGCGACATCCGTTGTCAGGTGGGCTCCGCGGACAGGCTCGCGGTCGAGACCCACTGGAAGATTGAGACGCCGTTGCGGGAGAGCCTTCGTGACCTACTGACAGAACTGGCCACCCGGCCGGAGTCGGCCGATGACTGACAAGGAGAGGCACGGGATGACCGCGTTGTCGACCGATCGGGCTTGGACGGGGCGCCGTGTCCTGGTCACCGGTGCCGGCGGGTTCATCGGCTCCCACCTGACCGAGAGGTTGGTCCGGGCCGGCGCAGACGTACGCGCCATGGTCCGGTACACCGGCAGGTCGGATCTCGGCATGCTCGGTGACGTCGATCCGGAGGTACGCGGGTCGATGGAGGTGGTGCACTCCGACATCACCGATCCCTTCGCGGTCCGTCGCGCGATCGCCGGCTGCGACACGGTCTTCCACCTGGCCGCGCTGATTGCGATTCCCTACAGCTACGTCGCCCCGGCGTCGTACCTGGCGACCAACGTCGGCGGCACGTTGAACGTGCTGGAGGCGGCACGGGATCTCGGGGTACGGCGGCTGGTGCACACATCCACCTCCGAGACGTATGGAACGGCTCGTTACACACCGATCGACGAGGAGCACCCCCTCCAGCCCCAGTCGCCGTACTCGGCGTCGAAGATCGGCGCCGACGCGGTGGCAGAGTCGTTCCACCGGTCGTTCGGTCTGCCAGTGGCCGTAATCCGCCCGTTCAACACGTATGGCCCCCGCCAGAGCGCACGCGCGGTGATTCCCACCGTGGCCGCGCAGGTCGTGGCTGGTCGAGAGAAGATCGCCCTGGGCGATCTGAGGCCGGTGCGAGATCTGACATTCGTCACCGACACTGCGGACGGCTTCCTGGCCGTGGCGGGTGCGGACGACTGCGTGGGACGGGTCACCAACATCGGCAACGGCCGGGGTATCACGATCGGTGATCTCGCCCGCCTCATCGCGGAGGTGGCCGGGCGGCCGAACGTCGACATCGTCGAGGACAGCCAGCGGCTCCGACCTGCCCAGAGCGAGGTGTTCGAGCTGATCGCCGGCATCGACCGGGTGCGGGAACGCTGCGGCTGGGAACCCACGGTGTCGCTGCGTGACGGTCTCGCCCAAGTCGTCGACTATGTACGCACGCACCTGGACCGATTCGACGTGGACCGGTACGCGGTATGAGGGCGATCATTCTCGCTGGTGGGCGCGGCACCCGGTTGCGTCCCTTCACCACCAGCTTCCCCAAGCCCCTGATGCCGGTCGGCGACATCCCGATCCTGGAGATTCTGCTCCGCCAGCTCAAGGCACACGGCGTCACGGACGTGACGCTGCTGACCGGTCACCTGGCCTACCTGCTTGAGGGGTACTTCGAGGACGGCAGCAAGCTCGGCCTGCGTATCGACTACCTCCGTGAGGAGCGGCCACTGGGCACGGCAGGGCCGCTGCGCCAGCTCGCGGGGTCCCTGCTCGACGATTTTCTCGTGATGAACGGCGACCTGCTCACCGACCTGAACTTCGACGCCCTGATGGCGCATCACCGCGGCAGCGGCGCCCCCGTGACGGTCAGCGTGTACACCCGGTCAGAGAAGATCGAGCTGGGCATCCTGAAGATCGACGAGTCTGGTGACGTGGTCGGCTACGACGAGAAGCCGACGCTGAACCTGGACGTCTCCATGGGTGCCTACGCGATGTCACCGAAGGCGCTCGAACAGATTCCCGTGGGCGCGTACGACATGCCGCAACTCGTTCTCGACCTGCTGGCCAGGACCGGCCGGGTCGCCAGCTGGCGGCATGACGGGTTCTGGCTGGACATCGGCCGGTTGGACGACTACAACCTGGCGAACAAGATGTTCACCGAGAACCCCGCGGTGTTTCTGCCTCCCAGCTGACGTTGCCGAGTCAGCCCGGCCACCGCAGGGGCGGCCGGGCTGCTGACGGCGGCTCACCGCCCGAGCGCGGCGACCAGCAACTTGCCGATCTCGCTGGCTGCGCGGAGCATCTTGATGCCCAGCGCCAGACCCGGCACGCGGGGTCGGGTGTACCGGCTGATCAGCTGGAACCAGACGGCGAGCCCGGCGAGCCGATGCCGGCTGATACTCCCGACGTGCCGATGGAACCGGACGACCGGATGCCCGAGATGAGTCAGATGAACGCCGCTGGCGAGTGCCCGCAGGACGAGTTCGACATCCACCTTGATGGGCAGTTTCTCGTCGTATCCGCCCAACCGGATCAGCAGCTCCCGATCGATGGACATGCCGGAGTGCTTGAACGGCAGCCGGGGGCGAGCCAGGACCGACCAGAGCATGCGGCGTGCCGTCGGATAGGACGGAAGGCGGATCTGCCGGACGGAACCGCCGGCCAGTTCCCGATAGTCGGTGTAGATCCATACGGCGCCGGTCGCTATCAGGAAGTCCTGGATGTGGCTCAGACCGTCTTCGGTGAGCTCGTCGTCGGAGTCGAGGACGGTGATGTACCGACCGCGGGCGACGCGCAGCGCCGTGTTGCGGGCCGCACTGATGCCCGAGGGTTTCTGACGGACGAGCCGAATGCGTTGGTCGGCCAGAAGACCGGCGGCTGCCAGGCACTCCTGGGAAGGGACGGTGGAGCCGTCATCGACCACGACGACCTCGAAGTCGTCGAAGGTGCCACCGAGGACACTGCGGATCGACGTGACCAGCAGCTCCGGGCGGTCGCGCACGGCGATGCACACAGAGATTGCCGGGGTGATCCGTCGTACTGGCTCGATGAGGCCGACCGTCGGCGCGTCGACCGCCGTGCGCACGGGCTCGTTGGGACCAACAGTCGGCGCGTCAATGTCGTGGCCGGACACCCCCGGGCATCGCGGCGGCGCATGGCCGTCCTGGTTGGTCACCTGCGCGGCCCTCAGAACGGAAACGCTGTCGCTCACGGCGAGCGCCGACCGCCGTCCGGGATGGCGTCCACACAGGTCGGAACCCGCCCGTCGAACGAGCCGTCGACTCTGCTGCTATCGCCCATGCCCAAAACCCCCGTGATGGTCACTGCTGGCCGTCCTGGCGACGCTCCGGAGGACCGTCACACCGATGGACGCCGATGTGGACGCCGTGCGCGGCAGATGGATTCTAACGATGCTCACACCACCGCACCACTACCGAAAGTGGACGGAGGGTCACGCGGGCCGTGTCGGACCGACTCAGGTGGATTCGGTCGGAGGACGCATCTGACGTGCGGTAGCCAGGATCTCGTCAGTGGCGAGGACGAGAGTCTCGGCCTCCTGCGCCCCTGCGGGGCGACCGCTACCCGCGGCCGCAACACCTTCTCTGTCTGGCTCCTGATCGACAGCCGCAGGCTGGCGCTCGGCCCACCACGCGAGCCCGACGACCGTCCAGAGCAGCGGCGGGAGCAACGGATCCTCCATCGAGGGCGAGAAGAAGCCGACGATACAGGCGAATACGAGGGCGGCGATTCCCCATAGGACGGTGGGCGGTATGCGTCGGTCCACTTGATGCAAATGCCGCGGCCGGGACAGGAGCGGTCTGGCAACGAGGAACAGCCACACCAGGTAGGTGGCGAACCCCAGGACGCCGACCTCCATGATCAGATGCAGCCAGAACGAGTCGACCTGAACGGCCTGGAAGCCGTAGCGATTGAAGCCGCCTGGACCAAGTTTCGGGTTCTTGTGCCAGTTGGGATTGTTCTTCTCGGCAACCACACCACCGAACTGACCGATACCGAAGCCGAGAACGGGTTGACGCGGCAGAATGTTCGCTGCCTGCTGGAGGTAGAGCACCCGGATCTCGCGGACCGGAGCCGGCGAGCGAGTGGCCGTCGGCGTGACCGCCCTCGGCGACGTGGCCTGCTGCGCGGAACCGCCCGGCCGGGGAGATGCGGAACCGCCCGGCCGGGGAGATGACGACGGCTTCACCGAGGCCTTGAGGCCACTGGCCTTACCCGTGGCCGGTGTGGACGGCTTCGCTGTGACAGGGGCCGAGGGCCTGACGGTGGGAGGCCCCGGCGTCGTACCGGGTGCCGCCGCAGGCCGGGACGGTTCGCTTCCGGCGGGGTGGTTAAAGCTCGAGAACGCGTTGCCGATGCGGCGTTCCCACTCGGCCCGGTTGTCCGGGCGGACGGCGATCTGTGTGACCGTACACAGAACCACGAGCAGGCAGACGGCGAGGATCCGTCGGAGGTTGCTCCGGACCACCACCGCGACGACCGCCGCGCCGATCAACACACCCAGCAGGGTTTCCCGGGACTGGGTAGCTGACATGGCGACGGCGATGACGGCACCCGCCACCCACCAACGCCGTCGGACTTCGGTCGTGGTCGCCACCCACGCGACGACGCCGAGCAGAGTCAGCCCCAGGACGTGACCGAGGTGATTCGGATGGGACAGCAGACCCTGCGCGCGGCTCTGATCCGCCCAGGTCAGATCCACCCAGCCTAGGGCACGGTAGGCCGGGCGACCGACGACCATCTGGACCAGTGCGAGCAGTACGTTGACGCCCACCACAGCAGCCACCACGAGCAACAGACGGCGAATCATCGTCTGATTCAGCTCGGCAGCGCGTAAGGCGTAGAAGACGATGACGCCGCGGAAGTAGACGAACAGCGCCTCGCCCATCAGCGACGTGGAGGAGTCGTTGACCACTCCGGTGAGCACCATCACCAGCCCCAGCGCCACCAGGGCGAGGTCGGCACCGGTACGAAACCGGTGCCACAGGCGGTCGGTGGCGACCTTGGCCACGGTCAATGCCGCGAGCCCCAGGTAGAGGGCGGTCTTCAACTGCTTGGGCCACTGCGCGGCGCTATCCAGGTTGACCCGCGGATCCTCGCTCGTTGGCCCGGTGAGCACCTGGGCCCACGTCTCGAGAAGCACGTGCACCAGCAGTGCGCCGACGACCACCACGATGACGGTGGAGAGGAACGCCGAGATGGGCCGGAAGGACGGCTCTGTCGGGCCGGCCCCCGGCGCCACTTCTCGGTCGAGCGAACCGGTCATCACACGTTCCTACGGCGCCGGACCAGCATCACCACGAGGACGACCAGACCGACAAACAGCGCACCGCCGGCGGCGGCGAGCAGCACCATGGGCCACGTCGTCCGGTTGCCCGATTCGATTTCGTTCTGCTGCCGTTCCACGGCGTTCTGCCGGTACGCCTTGGCGAGGAGGTTGGCCGGGGAGGTCTGCGCGACGGTGCTGAACTGAGCGATAGCGGTCGAGTGTTCGCCGGCGAAATAGGCGTCAAGGGCACTGCGGTAGAGCTTGTCGGAATCACCGAGCCTGTTGGCGACGCCGGCCTCGCCCAGCAGCGTGCCCAGGGCCGACGACGGCACCACCACCCGATTCGCCCGGTCGGGGCGGGCTTGGTCCTGGTCGATCATGCCAGCGACCCGGCCGGTCGGGTCGAGCGCGATGCCGCCATGGGAGCTGGCACCGAGATCCTGGTTGATCCGGTAGATGGACACCGGGCCCCGCCGGCCGGTGCTCGTGATGTCCACCAGCTTCGACTGCGGGCCGTAGGAGGCTGTGCGGAAGTCGGTGTCAGCGGTCGTGAAGCCCAGGATCAGCAGCGAACTGCCTTCCGCGAGGCTCGCCGACTGATTGAGTTCCGCCACGGGCAGGTTTTCCCCCGCAAGCTTGATGAGCGCGGTGTTCCCGGTCTCGTTGGGCAGGGTCCGGATTACCTGCGCCGGGATCGCCGTGTCGGTGGTCAGATTGCCCTTGGCAGTGTTGAGCTGACCACGAATCTCGGTGACCGGCTCGGTCCCGGGGTCGATGCCGGTGAACCTGGTCTTGCTCAGGTTGGTACGCACATAGGTCTCGACCTGCGCGGCGTCCAGTTGGTTCTCGCGCACGAGCATCCGGGCCACGGCGTCGAGGGCGATCTGGCGGGCATTGTCCTGCGTTGGCTTGACGCAGGCGCTACTGGTGAGGGCATGCCCGTCCGGCGTGACCACGAATGCGCTGCACCGGCGGCTGAAGCTGATCGGCGTGGCCCGGACCGGTGCATTGGTGCTGGCGTCGCGGACGTAGCCGGTGAACACCGCCTCGACGAAGACCAACGACGGCGCGGCGACCGCCAGGGCGCGCTCCTCCGGGCTGTACGGCGCGGCTTGCGCCCACGGCTTCAGCGGCGGATCCACGGCGGCGGCCGTCGGAAACGCGGTAACGCCGCTCGTCGGTCGCGTACCGGGCCCAGCCGGCTCGTCGTCGGAGAGTATCCAGACGAGGCCGCCGCTGGCCACGGCCACCACCAGCACGAGCGCGACCAGTCCGCCCCAGAGCCCGGCCTGCCGCTTCGGCGGCTCCGACGGCCGGATCCTGCGGATCGAGCCGGAGAACGGATCATGGGACGGCGCATCCACCGGCGCAGCGGCGGGCGATTGCGGCGCGTCAGCGTCGGGTTGCACGGGTGTCGGGGCGGGGACTGCAGCGGACGGACCGGCGTGCAGCGCCCACGGCGCCGGCGGCGGTCCCGAAGTCAACTGCGGAACGCCGGAAACCTGCTGCGGCGGCCCCGATACCTGCTGCGGGACACCAGACACCTGCTGGGGAATGCCCGAGACCTGCTGCGGTATCCCCGAGACCTGCTGGGGAATGCCCGACACCTGTTGCGGTATCCCGGAAACCGGGGCCGTGGCACCACCCTCCGCCGGAATCGGCTGGTATTCCTGACCGAGCGCTCGGAACAACCGCTCCGCGCCCGGACCGACCTCCGCGGGGTACGCCACCCACGGTTCGGTGGCGGAGAAATCGGCGTACGCGAACGCCTGGCCACCGGAAGCCTGTGCCAACGCATTGGACGTTGCGGCGAAGGACTCGCGCCAGCCCGGCGTGCCGGCTACGGCGGCGTCCAGCACGGCGATCGTCACCAATCGGCCCTGCCCGTCGATAGCCGCCCATGCCTTCCCGGCAGGGCAGACGCCCAGCATGTGGGTGAACCTGTAAGGGCCAACCGGCTGCATGCGCACTCCTCTGCTCAACCGCCGTGCGGATACTACAGAGAGCGCGCTCGCCCACCGGCCCGGCGGTCGTCGGCCCGACACTCGTCCGGACCCCTCGCCGACGGCACTCTCGCCCACACCGACGACGTTCGCTCTCCCCAGCAAACCAGCAGGGACCGGGTTCTTGGGCACCTGTTTTCGTCGGGATCCGCTCGGCACCCAGGCTGGCCATCCACACGGGTATGTCGCTCGCCGACGCTGCCGAATCGATGGCCGCCCCGGCTGTGGCATCCAGCCTGTCCGCGTAGCCGCTTGCCCTCTGAAAGTTTTCATGCATAGAGTCACGGAGTGAATGAAGGAGCTGTCCAGGCGTCGGCCGAACAGGTGTTCCACCTGTTCGACGGCGTACGGCTCACCCCGACCCAACGCCGGATCGCGCACTGTCTCGTGCAACACGCGCCGGCCGTGGCGTACCTCTCCGCGGCGGAGGTCGCCGAACTGGCCGGGGTCAGCCAGCCGTCGGTCACCCGGTTCGCCGTCGCGCTCGGCCATGACGGCTATCCGTCGCTGCGCCGCCGGCTGCGCGACCTCACCAGCACGACGCCCGGCGGGCCGACGGACGCCGGCAATGAGCTCCAGCAGGCGGTACGCGCCGAGATGGGCAACCTCGACCGGCTGGCCGGCCAGCTCGCCGACACCGATCGGATCGCCGAGACCGGCCGGCTGCTCGCGACCAGCCGGCCGCTGCCGGTGCTCGGCCTGCGCGCCGCCGCGCCGCTGGCGGCGTACTTCGCCTACTTCGCCGCCAAGGTGCACCCGGACGTACGGGTGCTCGACGACGGCGGCAGCCTGCTCACCGACCGCCTGGAGCAGGCCGCCGAGGCCGGGGCGTCCGCCGTCCTCGCCTTCGTGCTGCCCCGCTACCCCCGCGAGACCCTGGACGCGCTGCGCGACGCGCGTGCCGCCGGACTGACCGTCGTGGCGATCACCGACTCGCCGGTCAGCCCGGCCGCCGAACACGCCGACGTGCTGCTGCCGGCCGCCGTCGGCGCCCAGCTCGTCTTCGACCTGCACACCGCCCCGATGACCCTGGCCATGGTGCTGTTGCAGGCGATCTGCGACGCCGCGCCGGCCGACACCCAACGCCGTCTGGAGGCGTTCGAAGCCTCCGCGGCCCGCCGACAGTTGTTCCTCGGTTGACCGGAGGAGACCGCAGATGACCCAGCCCATCCGTGCCGCACGGGGCAGCCAGCTCACCACCCGCGGGTGGCAGCAGGAGGCCGCCCTGCGGATGCTGATGAACAACCTCGACCCGGAGGTGGCCGAACGCCCCGACGATCTGGTCGTCTACGGCGGCACCGGCAAGGCGGCGCGGGACTGGCCGTCGTACCACGCGTTGGTCCGTACGCTCACCGACCTGCGCGAGGACGAGACGATGCTGGTGCAGTCGGGCCGACCGGTGGGCGTCATGCGCACCCACGAGTGGGCGCCCCGGGTGCTGCTGGCCAACTCGAACCTGGTCGGTGACTGGGCCACCTGGCCGGAGTTCCGCCGCCTCGAACAGCTCGGCCTGACCATGTACGGGCAGATGACCGCCGGCTCGTGGATCTACATCGGCACTCAGGGCATCCTCCAGGGCACCTACGAGACGTTCGCGGCGGTGGCCGCGAAGAGGTTCGGAAGCACCCTCGCCGGCACGCTGACGCTGACCGCCGGCTGCGGCGGTATGGGTGGCGCGCAGCCCCTCGCGGTCACCATGAACGGCGGCGTCTGCCTGATCGTGGACGTGGACCGCACCCGGCTCGACCGTCGCGTGCACGACCGCTACCTCGACGAGGTGGCCGACTCCCTCAACGACGCCGTCGAGCGGGTCCTCGCGGCGAAGCGGGAGCGGCGGGCGTTGAGCGTCGGCGTCGTCGGCAACGCCGCCGAGGTCTTTCCCGAGCTGCTCAACCGGGGCGTCGCTATCGACATCGTGACCGACCAGACCAGCGCGCACGACCCGCTGGCGTACCTGCCGGTGGGGGTCGAGCTGGCCGACGCCCGCGACTACGCCGCCGCGAAGCCGGCCGAGTTCACCGACCGGGCCCGTGCGTCGATGGCGAAGCACGTCGAGGCGATGGTCGGCTTCCTCGACGCCGGCGCCGAGGTGTTCGACTACGGCAACTCGATCCGGGGCGAGGCGCAGCTCGGCGGCTACCAGCGGGCCTTCGACTTCCCCGGTTTCGTGCCCGCGTACATCCGGCCGCTGTTCTGCGAGGGCCGGGGCCCGTTCCGGTGGGCGGCGCTCTCCGGCGACCCGGCCGACATCGCGGCCACGGACCGGGCCATCCTGGACCTGTTCCCGGAGAACGAGTCACTGGCCCGATGGATCAAGCTGGCCGGCGAGCGGGTCGCCTTCCAGGGCCTGCCGGCCCGGATCTGCTGGCTCGGTCAGGGCGAACGGGACCGGGCGGGTGTGCGGTTCAACGACATGGTCGCGTCCGGTGAGCTCTCCGCCCCGGTGGTGATCGGTCGTGACCACCTGGACACCGGCAGCGTCGCCAGCCCGTACCGGGAGACCGAGGGCATGGCCGACGGCTCCGACGCCATCGCCGACTGGCCGCTGCTCAACGCCCTGGTAAACACGGCCAGCGGGGCGTCCTGGGTGTCGATCCACCACGGCGGTGGCGTGGGCATCGGGCGGTCGATCCACGCCGGGCAGGTCTGCGTGGCCGACGGCACCGCCCTGGCGGGGCAGAAGATCGAGCGGGTTCTCACCAACGACCCGGCGATGGGCGTCATCCGACACGTCGACGCCGGCTACGACAGCGCCCGCGAGGTGGCCGAGCGCACCGGGGTCCGGGTGCCCATGACGGAAGGGGGACCCGCGTGAGCGACGACCTTTCCGCCCGTTTCCGGGCCCTGTGGGACGAGATCGCGTCGGTCGGACGGGACGCCGGCAGCGGCGGCTACCTGCGCTACGCGTTGACCGAGCCGGAGCAGGAGCTACGGGCCTGGTTCCGTACGCAGGCGCAGCGGCGGGGCCTGCCGGTCACCGAGGACGGCAACGGCAACCTGTTCGCCCACTGGGGTGACCCGGAGGGCGCCGACGCGGTGTTGACCGGCAGCCACTTCGACTCGGTGCCGCACGGCGGGGCGTACGACGGGCCGCTCGGCATCGTCAGCGCGTTCCTGGCCGTGGACGAGCTGCGCGCCGCCGGCGTCACCCCCGTCCGGCCGCTGGTGCTGGGCGCGTTCGTCGAGGAGGAGGGTGCCCGTTTCGGCGTACCCTGTCTGGGCTCGCGGCTGCTCACCGGCGCGCTGGCGGCCGACCGCGCGGCCGGCCTGCGCGACGCGGCCGGGGTGAGCTTCGCCGACGCGCTCGGCGCGGCGCCGGCGGGCGCCCGGCCGGATCTGCTGGGCCGGTTCGGCGCCTTCGTGGAGCTGCACGTCGAGCAGGGCCGCGCGCTCGTCGACACGGACGCGCCGGTCGGGGTGGCCAGCGCGATCTGGCCGCACGGCCGCTGGCGCTTCGACGTGGTCGGCGAGGGCAACCACGCGGGTACGACCCGGATGGCCGACCGCCGCGACCCGATGCTGACCTACGCGTTCACGGTGCTGGCGGCCAACAAGGAGGCCCGGCTGCGCGGGGCGCACGCCACAGTGGGCCGGGTCGCGGTCGAACCCAACGCCACCAACGCGATCCCGTCGAAGGTGACCGGTTGGCTGGATGCCCGCGCCGCCGACCCGGAGACGCTGACCGGGCTTGTCGACGCGGTGCGCGGCAAGCTCGCCGAGCGGGCCCGCCGCGACGGTACGGAGGTGACAGTCACCGAGGAGTCGGTGACCCCGCTTGTCGCCTTCGACGGTGGGTTGGCCAGACGCCTGGCCACGCTGCTCGACGCGCCGGTGCTGCCGACCGGTGCGGGGCACGACGCCGGGGTGCTCGCCGCGCACCTGCCCACCGCGATGCTCTTCGTCCGCAATCCCACCGGGGTGTCGCACTCCCCCGCCGAGGCCGCGACCGACGACGACTGCGCCGCCGGGGTGCGCGCGCTGGCCCGCGTGCTCAAGGAGCTGACATGCCGGTGACCCCGACGCGCTGGCTCGCCGAGTACGCCTGGCTGCCCGATCTCGCCCAGCCCACGCCCGACGTGCTCATCGAGACCGACGCCGGGGTGATCACCGCGGTGACCGCGTTGGCCGCGCCCGGCCGGCCGAGCGCAGGTGTGGACGTGTACGCCGACGCCGTGCCGCTGCCCGGCCTGACCCTGCCGGGCCTCGCGAACGTGCACTCGCACGCCTTCCACCGGGCGCTGCGCGGGCGTACCCACGGCGGCCGGGGCGACTTCTTCAGCTGGCGGGACCGGATGTACGCGGTGGCGGACCGGCTGGACCCGGACACCTACCTGGCGCTGGCCCGCGCCGTGTACGCCGAGATGGCCCTCGCGGGGGTCACAGGCGTCGGCGAGTTCCACTACCTGCACCACCGGCCCGACGGCGGCGCGTACGACGACCCGAACGCGATGGGGGCGGCGCTTGTCGAGGCCGCCGCGCACGCCGGCATCCGGCTCACCCTGCTGGACACCTGCTACCTGAGCGCCGGAGTGGACGGCCGGCCGCTCGCCGGGCCGCAGCGGCGTTTCGGCGACGGCGACGCGGCCCGCTGGGCGCAGCGGGTGTCGGCGTTCGCACCGGCGGACCCGCACGTCCGGGTGGGCGCGGCCGTGCACTCGGTGCGGGCGGTCCCCGCCGAACAGTTGCGCGCGGTCGCCGACTGGGCCCGGGAGCGGAACGCGCCGCTGCACGTCCACCTCTCCGAGCAGCCCGCCGAGAACGACGAGTGCCGGGCCGTGCACGGGCGTACGCCCACCGCGCTGCTCGCCGAGCACGGGGTGCTCGGGCCGGACACCACAGCCGTGCACGCCACCCATCCGACCAGCGGCGACCTGACGCTGCTCGGCGACAGCCGGACCGGGGTGTGCCTCTGCCCGACCACCGAACGCGACCTCGCCGACGGCATCGGCCCCGCCCGGCGGATGGCGGACGCGGGGATCCGGCTGAGCCTGGGCAGCGACAGCCACGCCGTGATCGACCTGTTCGAGGAGGCCCGGGCGGTGGAGCTGGACGAGCGGCTGCGCACCCGCCGCCGTGGCCACTTCACGCCGGCGGGCCTGCTGACCATGGCGACCGCCGCCGGGCACGCCGCGCTGGGTTGGGCCGACGCCGGGCGGATCGCCGTGGGCGCCCGCGCCGACCTGGTCACGGTACGACTGGACAGCGCCCGCACCGCCGGTGTGCCGCCGGTGGGGACGTTCTTCGCCGCCGGGGCGGCCGACGTCGACCAGGTGGTGGTGGACGGCCGCGTGGTGGTGGCCGAGGGCCGGCACCTGAGCGTCGACGTGCCTGCCGAGTTGTCGGCGGCCATCGAGGCGGTGATCCCCTCATGAGCAGTCTGCTGGTCGACAACATCGGCGAACTGGTCACCAACGGCGTCGGCGAGGGCCCGCTGGGCATCCGCCGCAAGGCGGCCGTGCTGATCGAGGAGGGCCGGGTGGCCTGGGTCGGGCCGGCCGCGTACGCGCCGGCCGCCGACCGGCGGATCGACGCCGGTGGCGCCGCCGTGCTGCCTGGCTTCGTGGACAGCCACGCGCACCTGGTCTTCGCCGGGGACCGGGCCGCCGAGTTCGCCGCCCGGATGGCCGGCGAGCGCTATACCGGCGGTGGCATCCGCACCACTGTCGGCGCGACCCGGGCCGCCACCGACGACGAGCTGCGGGCCACCGTGCGCCGGCTGCGCGGCGAGGCGCTGCGCCAGGGCACCACGACCATCGAGATCAAGAGTGGGTACGGCCTGAACGTCGCCGATGAGGCCCGCTCGCTGCGGATCGCCACCGAGACCAGCAGCGAGACCACGTTCCTCGGCGCCCACGTGGTGCCCCCCGAGTACGCCGACCGCCCCGACGACTACGTCGGACTCGTCTGCGGACCGATGCTTGCCGCCGCCGCACCGTACGCGAAGTGGATCGACGTGTTCTGCGAGCGGGGCGCCTTCGACGTGGACCACGCCCGCGCCATCCTGGCCTGCGGGCAGGCCGCCGGGCTGGGCGTACGGCTGCACGCCAACCAGCTCGGCCCCGGCCCGGGCGTCCAGCTCGGTGTGGAGCTGGGCGCGGCGAGCGTGGACCACTGCACCCACCTGTCCGACGCCGACATCGACGCGCTCGCCGGCACTGCCCACAGCGACGGGTCGGGCACCAGCACCGTGGCCACCCTGCTGCCCGGCGCCGAGTTCTCCACCCGCTCGCCCTACCCGGACGCGCGCCGGCTGCTCGACGCCGGAGTCACCGTGGCGCTGGCTACCGACTGCAACCCCGGCTCGTCGTACACCTCGTCGATGCCGTTCTGCATCGCCCTCGCCGTCCGAGAGATGCGGATGACCCCGGCGGAGGCGCTGTGGGCGGCGACCGCCGGCGGCGCACGGGCCCTGCGCCGGGACGACGTCGGCGTGCTCATCCCCGGCGCGCGGGCCGACCTGGC
>NZ_JBEZFG010000004.1:124561-426039 GCF_040649315.1 Micromonospora sp. NPDC049004 | reverse complement strand
CCGGCGGAGGCGCTGTGGGCGGCGACCGCCGGCGGCGCACGGGCCCTGCGCCGGGACGACGTCGGCGTGCTCATCCCCGGCGCGCGGGCCGACCTGGTCGTCCTGGACGCGCCGTCCTACCTGCACCTGGCCTACCGGCCCGGTGTCCCCCTGATCCACCAGGTAATACGCAACGGAGTTCCCCAGTGACGACCGTGATCATTCAACCCACCGGTATCACCGCCGACGACGTCCTCGCGGTCGCGCGCGGCACCGCCACGGTGTCCCTCGACCCGGCCACCCGGGACGCGATGGCGACCAGCCGCGCGATCGTCGACGGGATCGAGGCCGCCGGGCGGCCCGTGTACGGCGTGTCGACCGGGTTCGGCGCGCTCGCCAACACGTTCGTCGCGCCGGAGCGACGGGCCGAACTGCAACACGCGCTGATCCGCTCGCACGCCGCCGGGGTGGGCGCCCCGATGCCGCGCGAGGTGGTCCGGGCCATGATGCTGCTGCGGGTCCGCTCGCTCGCCCTGGGCCGCTCCGGGGTCCGCCCGCTGGTCGCCGAGGCGCTCGTCGACCTGCTCAACCACGACATCACCCCGTGGGTGCCGGAGCACGGTTCGCTGGGCGCGTCCGGCGACCTGGCGCCGCTGGCGCACTGCGCGCTCGCGCTGCTCGGTGAGGGCTGGGTGCTCGGCCCGGACGGCGAGCGGCGCGACGCCGCCGACGCGCTGACCGCCGCCGGGCTCAAGCCGATCGACCTGGCCGCCAAGGAGGGGCTGGCGCTGATCAACGGCACCGACGGCATGCTCGGCATGCTGTTGCTGGCCATCCACGACGCGGCGCACCTGTTCGCCATGGCGGACGTAACGGCAGCGCTGGCCATCGAGGCGATGCTCGGCTCGGAGCGGCCGTTCCTGCCCGAGCTGCACGCCATCCGTCCGCACCCCGGCCAGGCGGCGTCGGCGGCGAACATCCACCGGCTGTTGCAGGACTCCCGGGTCATGGACTCGCACCGCGACGACCTGGCGCACGCCGTGCAGGACGCGTACTCGATGCGCTGTGCGCCGCAGGTGGCCGGCGCGGCCCGGGACACCCTGGACTTCGTCCGCACGGTCGCGGCACGGGAGCTGGTGTCGGTGGTGGACAACCCGGTGGTGCTGCCCGACGGCCGGGTCGAGTCCACCGGAAACTTCCACGGTGCGCCGCTGGGCTTCGCCGCCGACTTCCTCGCCATCGCCGCCGCCGAGGTGGGCGCGATCGCCGAGCGGCGGGTGGACCGCCTGCTGGACGTGGCCCGCAACCGGGAACTGCCCGCGTTCCTCTCCCCCGACGCCGGGGTCAACTCCGGCCTGATGATCGCCCAGTACACGGCGGCCGGGATCGTCGCGGAGAACCGCCGGCTCGCCGCCCCCGCCTCGGTGGACTCGCTGCCCACCAGCGGCATGCAGGAGGACCACGTCTCGATGGGCTGGGCGGCGGCCAAGAAGTTGCGCACGGTGCTGGACAACCTGACCAGCCTGCTCGCCGTCGAGCTGCTGGCCGGCGTACGCGGCCTGCAACTGCGCGCACCGCTGGTGCCGTCGCCGGCCGGCCGGGCCGCCGTCGCCGCCCTGGGCACGGCCGCCGGTGAACCCGGCCCGGACGTGTTCCTCGCCCCGGTGCTGGAGGCCGCCCGCGCGGTGCTGGCCGGGCCGGAGCTGCGCGCCGCCATCGAACGGGAGGTCGGCCCGCTGGGCTGACCTCCGCGGGTCGCTGTCGCCCGCCGCGGGTCAGGCGGCGGGCGGCAGCACCTCAACGATCGTCAGGCGGCGGGCGGCAGCACCTTCGCGACGAGCTTGGCCAGCTCGCGCAGCGCCTTGCCCCGGTGACTGATGGCGTCCTTCTCCGCCGGGGTCAGCTCCGCGTTGGTCCGGTCCTGTCCGTCGCCCAGGAAGATCGGGTCGTAGCCGAACCCGCCGTCACCGCGCGGCGCACGCAGCACCCGCCCGGACTGCCGGCCGTCGACCAGGTGCTCCTTGCCGCCGGGCAGCACCAACGCCACGGTGCAGACGAACGAGGCGGCGCGCTGCTCGTCCGGGACGTCGGCGATCTGGTCCAGCACCAGCTGAAGGTTGGCCCGGTCGTCGCCGTGCTGACCGGACCAGCGGGCGCTGAACACCCCCGGCATGCCGTTGAGCGCGTCGACCGCGAGCCCGGAGTCATCGGCAATGGTCGGCAGCCCGCTCTGCCGGCAGCCCTCCCGCGCCTTGATCAGCGCGTTCTCGCCGAAGGTGAGGCCAGTCTCCGGCAGCTCCGCGTACTGCTCGACGTCGTCCAGCCCGAGCAGGGCGATCCGGTGCGCGCCGAGCGCGCCGTCCAGGATCCGCTGTAGCTCGACCAGCTTCTTGCGGTTACGGGTGGCGAGCAGGACCTTGTTCATGCTGAAACACCTTCGTTCGCGACTGCGGGGCTCGCAAACTCACTCCTCGCGCTCACGCGAGTGCCTTCCGCTGGGCTTCGGCCAGCTCGGCGCAGCCGGCGACGGCCAGGTCGAGCAGGCTGTCGAGCTGGTCGCGGGCGAACACGCCCGCCTCACCGGTGCCCTGCACCTCGACGAAGTCGCCCGCACCGGTGCACACCACGTTCATGTCCACCTCGGCGGCCACGTCCTCCTCGTAGCAGAGGTCGAGCCGGGCCTCCCCCGCGATGATCCCCACGCTGACCGCCGCCACCGACCGGTGCATCACCTTCTCCGGCTTGCCCGCGAGGGCCTTGCGGGCGGCCAGCCAGCCCACCGCGTCGTGCAGCGCCACGTACGCGCCGGTGATCGCGGCCGTGCGCGTGCCGCCGTCGGCCTGGAGCACGTCGCAGTCGAGCACTACCGAGTTCTCGCCGAGCGCCTTGAGGTCGATGCTGGCCCGCAGGCTGCGGCCGATCAGCCGGGAGATCTCGTGGGTGCGCCCACCGACCCGACCCTTGATGCTCTCCCGGTCCGAGCGGGTGTTGGTGGCCCGGGGCAGCATCGCGTACTCGGCGGTCACCCAGCCGAGCCCGGAGCCCTTGCGCCAGCGGGGCACGCCCTCGGTGACGCTCGCCGTGCAGAGCACCCGGGTGCCGCCGAACTCGACGAGCACCGAGCCCTCCGGATGGGTGCTCCAGCCCCGGGTCAGGGTCACCGGTCGGAGTTGAGAGGGCCCTCGCCCGTCAGGTCGCGCCATGCCCTGCACCCTATGCGGTGCGGCGATCCGCTTCCCCCTGGGTGTCCCGAGCAGTGTCCGCGTCGTGCACCCGCAGGAATCCGGCGACCGCCGCCGGCCAGTCGAACTCCTGTGCCCGGGCCCGGGCGGCCCGCCGTCGCGCGGCCTCCGGCCGGGCCACGAGGCGGGTCACGGCCTCGGCCATCGACTTTCCGGAACCGTATGCGGCGATCCCGGCCGAGCCGACCACCTCGGGCAACGCGCTCGCGGCGTTCACCACCACCGGGGTGCCGCAGGCCAACGCCTCCAGCCCGGCGAGGCCGAAGGTCTCCACCGGGCCGGGCGCGAGCACCACGTCCGCGCTGGCGAGCAGCGCGGCCACCGTCGCCCGGTCGGGGAGGTGACCGGTGAACGTGACCGGCAGGCCGGCGGCCCGGCGGGCCAGCGACGCCCGGAACGGCCCGTCCCCGGCCAGCACCAGCACCGCCGGCACGCCCGAGCGGCGCAGCTCGGCGAGGGCTTCGACCGCCAGCTCCGGCCGCTTCTCCGGAGACAACCTGGCGCAGTGTACGAGCAGCAGTTCGGTCGGGTCGGCGTAGCGCTCCCGCATCGCCGGGTCGACCCGGTCGGGGTGGAAGGTGTCCAGGTCCACCCCGAGCGGCACGAGATCCACGTTGTCGGCGCCGATGCGGTCGAACTCCTCGGCCGCCCACCGGGTCGTGCACACGATCCGGTCGTACGCCCGGCTGGTGGCCCGGTTGAGCCGGTCCGCGACCGGCCGCCGCAGCACGTCCGGCACACCCCACTGGCCGAGCAGCCCGGTCAGCGACTCGTGCGAGACCATCACCGACGGCACCCCGTGCGCCTTCGCCCAGTTCCCCGTCCAGCGCAGCGACGACCTGTCGGACACCTCCAGCCGGTCCGGTGCCAGCTCGTCGAGCACCCGGGCCAGCCGCCGCCGACCAACCAGCAGCCGGTAACCGCCGGTGCCGGGCAGCTCCACGCCGGGCAGGGTCACCACCCGACCCCACGGGTGCCACTCGTGTGCGTCGCGTCGACCGGGCACCACCAGCACCGGATCGTGCCCCGCCGCGCGGTAGCCCTCGCCGAGGTGGCGCAGCGCGGTGCGCAGGCCACCGGAGCGCGCGGTCACGAAGTTCGCGAGCCGGACGATCCGCAGCCCGCCGGCCGTCCCCGTCACGACGCGGCCGGCAGGCCCACGGTGGCACCCTGGGCGCGTACCGCCCGGTAGTGCCCGACCAGTTCGTCGCCGACGGCCGCCCAACTGCGTCGGCGGACCGCGGCCCTGGCGGCCACCCCGTACGCCCGCCGCCGGTCGGCGTCCCCGGCCAACTCGGCCACCGCGGCGGCGAGGGCGTCGCCGTCGGCCGGCGGGACCAGCAGCCCGGTCGTTCCCGAGTCGACCAGATCGACCGGCCCGCCACTGGCCGGCGCGACCACCGGCACCCCGGAGGCCAGCGCCTCCTGCAGGGTCTGGCCGAAGGTCTCGTGCGGCCCGGTGTGCACGAACACGTCCAGGCTGGCGTAGAGCCGGGCCAGGTCCTCGCCGTGCTGCACCCCCAGGAAGTCCACCCCCGGCAGCGCCCGGGTCAGCTGGCGGCGGGCGGGGCCGTCGCCGGCCACCACGACCCGCACGCCCGGCAGGCGGGACGTCGCCGCCAGCAGCTCCACCCGCTTCTCCGGGGCCAGCCGGCCGACGTAGCCGACCAGCAGCTCCCCGCCGGGGGCCAGCCGACGCCGCAGGTCGTCGCACCGCTTGGTCGGATCGAACCGGACGGCGTCCACGCCCCGGCCCCACAGCCAGATCCGCTGCACCCCGTTGGCGATCAGGTCGGCGGCCGCCCGGGTCGACGGCGCGAGGGTCCGCTGCGCCAGATTGTGGATCTCCCGAAGCCGTCGCCACGCTGCGGCCTCACCCCAGCTCACCCGGTACGCCCTGGCATAGGCCGCCACGTCGGTCTGGTACACCGCCACCATGGGCAGCCCGTACCGGCTGGCGAGGGTTGCCGCGCGGGCGCCGAGGATGAACGGACTGGCCAGGTGCACCACGTCGGGCGCCGCCGACAGCAACGCCCCCGCCAGCCGGGTGGTGGTCGGCACGCCCAGCCGGAAACCCTGGTAACGGGGCAACGGCACGCTCGGGATGCGCACCACCGGGTACGGCGACCCCTCGATGTCCCGCCCTGCCGCCCCGGGCGGTGCGGGTGCGATGACCACCGGTTCGTGGCCCCGGGCCAGCAGGTGCTCCGCCGTGCGCACCACGGAGTGCGCGACGCCGTTCACGTCCGGCGGGAACGACTCGGTCACGATGGCGATCCGCATGCCCACACCGTGCTGGTGCCACGGGTGCCCCAGGCGACCAGCCGCTGACCGGCCGGCGAACAGTACGGCACAACACCGCCGCGAGGCGGTCAGATGTCGTAGCTGGCGCCGGCCCGGACCACCTCGAGTGGGCCGGTGTACGCGGCGGCAGCCGACTCCAACGTGTGCGCCTCGCTGCCCCACGCCGCGACCAGGTGGGTGAGCAGCAGCCGCCCCACCACCGCCTTGGTCGCCGTCTCGCCCGCCTCGCGGCCGGTCAGGTGCAGGTCCGGAGGATTGTCCACGCCGTCGAGGTAGCTGGCCTCGCACAGGAACACGTCGGCGTTCTGGGCCAGGCGCAGCAACGCGTCGCAGGGCGCGGTGTCCGACGAGTAGCACAGCGACCGACCGCCGTGCTCCAACCGCACGCCGTACGTCTCGACGGGATGGTTGACCCGGTCGACGGTGACGGTGAACGGCCCGATCGGGAACGTGCCCGGCTGCAACGCGTAGAACTGGTAGACGTCCTCCACCGTGCCGTCGTCGCCGTAGGCGGCGCTGAGCCGGTCCGGTGCGCCGGAGGGCGCGTACACCGGCAACGGCGGGTAGGGGCCGTCCGGGGCGTACCGGCGGACCACCACGTACGACGCGGCGTCGAGGATGTGGTCACAGTGCAGGTGGGTCAGCAGGATCGCGTCGGGCGCGTGCAGCCCCACGTAGCGCTGGAGGCTGGACAGCGACCCCGGGCCGAAGTCGACCAGGAGGCGGAAGCCGTCCGCCTCGACGAGATAGGCGGAGCACGGCGACTCGGGGCCGGGGAAGCTACCGGCACACCCCAGGACAGTCAGTCGCATCGGGTCGTCTCGCTGTCACTGTCAGTAGCAGCCGTGCCGGCGGTCGTCCCGGCAATGATCTCTACCGACGCGTACGCCACGCTGCGCAGCCTACGCTGGGGTGCCCGAGGACAAGAATCATCCGTTGGAAGTTGTCACGAACGTGACACCCGCTCACAGCCCAGGTGCGACAAACGGGCCACCGACGCGTACGCCGACGGCCCGTTCGCGCAAGACCCCTGCGATCAGGCCCAGAGCTGACCCTCCAGCGCGTCCTCGGCATCCGCGAGGGTGCCGCCGTACGCGCCGGTGGACAGGTACTTCCAGCCGCCGTCGCAGACCACGAACGCCACATCGGCCCGCCGGCCGTCGCGGACCGCCTCGTGCGCCACCGCGAGCGCGGCGTGCAGGATCGCCCCGGTGGAGAAGCCGGCGAAGATGCCCTCCACCTCGACGAGCTGACGGGTACGCAGCACCGCGTCCCGGGTGCCGACCGAGAAGCGCCGGGACAGCACCGAGGCGTCGTACAGCTCCGGCACGTACCCCTCGTCGATGTTGCGCAGGCCGTAGACCAGCTCGCCGTAGCGCGGCTCGGCCGCCACGACCTGGATGCCCTCGACCTTCTCGCGCAGGTAGCGCCCGGTGCCCATCAGGGTGCCGGTGGTGCCCAACCCGGCCACGAAGTGCGTGATGGTGGGCAGGTCGTGCAGCAGTTCCGGACCTGTCGTCTCGTAGTGCGCCCGCGCGTTGGCCTCGTTGCCGTACTGGTAGAGCATCACCCAGTCCGGGTGCTCGGCGGCGATCTGCTTGGCCGTCGCGACGGCCTGGTTGGAGCCGCCCGCCGCCGCCGAGAAGATGATCTCCGCCCCGTACATCCGGAGCAGCTGGACCCGCTCGGTGGAGACGTTCTCGGGCATCACGCAGACCAGCCGGTACCCGCGCAGCTTGGCCACCATGGCCAACGAGATGCCGGTGTTGCCGCTGGTCGGCTCCAGGATGGTGTCACCCGCCCGGAGCCGGCCGGCCTCCTCCGCCGCGCGGACCATGAACAGCGCCGCGCGGTCCTTGATGCTGCCCGTCGGGTTCCGGTCCTCCAGCTTCGCCCAGAGCCGCACCGGCGGTGCGCCGTCGGGCACCGTCGGCGAGAGCCGGGGCAGACCGACGAGCGGCGTGCCACCACAGGCGTCGAGGAGGCTGTCGTACCGCGCCATGGCGGCCGCCCTCAGCGCGCGGCGACGGCGGTCGCGGCGCTGTGCGAGCTGATCGCCGCTGCCGCGGCGCTGTGCGAGCTGATCGCCGCTGCCGCGGCGCTGTGCGAGCTGATCGCCGCTGCCGCCGCGAAACCGAACGCGCCGCCGGCCACGGCCGGCAGGATGGTGACGCTGTCACCGTCGGAGAGCTTCGCGTCGAGCGCGCCGAGGAAGCGGACGTCCTCGTCGTTGACGTAGACGTTCACGAAACGGTGCAGTGCGCCGGCCTCGGTGACCAGGCGGCCACGCAGCCCGGCGTGCCGGGAGTCCAGGTCGGTGAGCAGGTCTGCCAGCGTGTCGCCGGCACCCTCGACGACCTTGGCGCCGCCGGTGTAGCTGCGCAGGATGGTGGGGATGCGAACCTCGATGGCCATGATGTCGTGCTCCTCAAACGGGTGTGCCAACGGTGACGGGACGGAGAACGGGTGCGAACGCTGACGGGTCAGCGGCCGGAACACTCGTAGTCGACCGTCGCCGGGCTCTGCCCGAACATGTAGGACTGCACGGCGTGCGGGTCGATTCCGGCCTCCACGATCTGGACCGGCTCCTCGGTCACCACGCCGTCGACGATCCGGAACGACCGGATCTCCTCCGAGTCGGGCTCACGGGTCGAGACGAGCAGGTAGTGCGCGCCCGGCTCGCCGGCGAAGGACACATCCGTCCGGGACGGGTATGCCTCGGTGGCGGTGTGCGAGTGGTAGATGACCACGGGCTCCTCGTCCCGGTCGTCCATCTCCCGCCACACCCGCAGATGCTCCATCGAGTCGAACTCGTAGAAGGTCATCGACCGGGCGGCGTTGTCCATCGGGATGTGCCGGGTCGGGGTGTCGCTGCCGACGGCACCGGCGACGACGCCGCACGCCTCGTCGGGGTGGTCCCGGCGCGCGTGGGCGACGATCGCGTCAATGATCGACCGGTCGATGCTCAGCACGTGCACCAGCCTAACGCCTAGTGGGCGGGCCCTGAAGTGGTGCCGGTCACGCCTAGTCGATCAAGGCGTTGAGCAGCGACTCCTGTAGATACCCGAGATACGCGTAGACCGACAGCTGGAACACCCGGCTGGAACCGGGATCCTCGGTCACCGCGTCGTCCAGCTCCTCACCCAGATCCGTGCCGTCCTTGATCTCCAGCCGGACGCCCATCGCCAGCCGCGCGTCGTTGAGCGCCCGCAGCCACGCCTCGGCGGCCTCGGCGTCCAACCGCACCTCGCCGCCGGCCTCGTCGGGCAGCGCGGCCAGGATGGCCCCCGCCTGGTCGATCTTGGCAGTCTTCAGATCACCCTCGGTGTAGCGGCGGAACTCGGCGGTGCCGCTCGCATCCTCCGGGTAGACGGCCGGAAACAGCCGGCCCACGACCGGGTCCGTGTGGTCGAAACCGTCGGTGAGTAGGCCGACCACCTCGCTGGCGACCTTGCGCAGCACCCGCACCTCGTCCACGGCGAAGGTGGCGACATAGCGGCCGGCCTGGCGCCGGAACATGCTCACGAGCGGTCCACCGTCGCCCACAGCCCGTACGCGTGCAACTGCGACGCGTCGTGCTCCATCCGCTCCCGGGCCCCCGTGGAGACCACGGCGCGGCCCTTGTGGTGCACGTCCAGCATGAGCTGCTCCGCCCTCTCCCGGCTGTAGCCGAACAGCTTCTGGAAGACCCAGGTCACGTACGTCATCAGGTTGACCGGGTCGTCCCACACGATCGTCACCCATTGCCGGTCGGGCGCCGGCACCTCGTCAGTGGCCGGCGTCTCGACCGGTGCAACCTGTGGAGCCGCCATGCCCCCCATCGTGCCACCGGTTTCCCGGAACCGAGGAACCGGAACGCCGGGCGAACCAGGATCACCCGCCGTGGCCACCCCGGAGTCGGCCCGCACCCCGTCGGACGCGAGGCGCGGTGCGGGCCCGAGCCGGCAGATGGGCATGCCGTCAGGCGAGCAGGATGCCGTGGTCGACCGCATCGGAGAGCACCACGCCCAGCGAGAGACGGATCACCTCGAACCGTCGGGAGATCTCCCGGGAAAGCTCCAACTCGACCTCCCGCAACGCCCGCTGGGACCAGGCCCGCGCGGCGCTGTGGTCATCGTTGCCCGGGGTACGCCACTGCTGCCAGCACCCGCCGGAGAGCGCCACCGCGACCGGCGGAAGCACCTCGTCACGGGTCACCGTCGGATAGCCGGCGAGCGCGTCGATCGCCTCCGTGCCGGTCAGTCCGGCCACACCCGCCGTACTCGTGATCAGCAGCACCCGGTCGAGGTCGCGCCCGGAGCGGTGATCCGCCAGGCCGTACTGGACGGCGGTGGCGATCCGGCGGCGGACGCCCTCCGCCGGTGTCCCGCCGAGCACCTGGGCGGCGGTGTCGGCCACGATGCCCCGTACCGCGTGGTCGCACTGGGCGGTGGCCAGCAGCGACAGCGCCGCCATCTCCCGGTCGAGCAGGTCCGGTAGGCCGGCGCAGCCGACCCCGAAGACGATCTCCTGGACGGCCCGGAGGTGGATGTTCGCCAGCTCCAGCGCCAGGTGCTGGCGGATCCGCTGGGAGCAGGAGCGGGTCTGCCGGTCGAGCCGCTCGGACCAGTCCCCCGGCTCGGCGGACACCGCCACCCGGTCGTGCTGCCCCGGCAGCACCGGCGGATCGGCGCTGGCCCGCTGCAACCCCTCGTTCGCCGACCAGCCCACCAGCGCCCGGCGCAGGTCGGCTGCGGAATCGGCGCCGTCGACCGGGAACCACCGCGAGCCCGCCAGCGAGGGGACCGCGGCCAGCAGCGCCGCCCGGTGTGCCTCGACGATCACCGCCACCGGGTCCACCTCCCCCGGCCGGCCGTCGGCCGGCGAGACGGACGCCCCCGCGTCCTCCGTCAGCGCCCCGCCGTCGGCCGGTGGCGCCCAACCCGCCGCACCCGGCGTCACCGCGAAGACGACCTCCACTGCAGCGGCGGCCACCTCGGCGAGCAGATTCAGCTCCTGGGCCGTGAACGCCTGGTCGGCCGCGATCACGAAGAGCAGCGCGCCGGCCCGGCCGACCGCCTCGCGCAGCACCCGGACGCCGGCCACGCCGAGCGCGCCCGTGTCCGGTGTGTCGATCAGGGTGAAGTGGCGCAGCAGGGGTTCGGGCACGCTCAGCTCGACCCGCCGCGGTGGCCGGGCCAACGCCGGGCCGGCGGCGTCCCGGTCCGCGCCGTACGAGTGCGGCTGGCGGTAGCCGGGGACGAAGGCTGCCCGCGTGGGCACCTGGGCGTGCCGGACCAGCAGCCAACTGCCCGCCGGCACGGTGAGCATCACCGGGTCGAGCCCGACGAGGCTGGCGAGGACCGCGCGCCGGTCCGCGCCGGCCGGGCCGACGGCGACCACGCCGAGCGGCTCGTCCGCGCGGGCAACCGGCACGCCGAGATCGGTGGGCAGCGGGGCGCAGCTCGGCGGGTCGGCTGAGCTGGCCATGTCGCCGGGCGAGTCGAGCGAGGGGAGAGGGCCCTGCTGCATCGGGTGGCCTCCCGGGGCAGGCGACCGGCACGCCGGTCGCGTGGAAATTCCGGTGACACTACCCGGATGCCGGAAGAGTACGTTCGGCCGGCCGACCAGGCGGAACACATCGGATACTCACCGGTAATTGTGCCGCTACTCAACTTCGGTGCGTGACGATGCGGGCGCGGACGGAATTCGATGGATATGCTGCCCGGATGAGTCGATGGCAGTTCGTCGGCCGGACCGACGAGCTCAACCGCCTGCTGGCGGCGGTGACCGGCGAGGCCGGCCGAGGGCTCTTCTTCAGCGGCAGCGCGGGCATCGGCAAGAGCCGGCTGCTGCGCGAGGGGGTCAACACCCTGCCCACCGACAGGTACGCGATCTGGTCCATCGCGGCCAGCGCCACCACTGCCGCGCTGCCGTTCGGTGGGCTGGTGCAGGTCCTCCCGGCGGAGCAGCCCCAGGGCCTCTCCCCCGCCGGCATACTCCGCTGGGCGCTCGGCGTTCTGCAACAGCAGGCCGCCGGCCGCCGGATCGTGCTCGCCATCGACGACGCGCACCTGCTCGACCCACCCTCCGCGGCGCTGGTGCATCTGGTCGCCCGCGCCGACAACGCCACAGTCGTGGGCACCCTGCGCGACGGCGAACAGATCCCGCTGCCGATCCGGGCACTCTGGACCGACGACCTGGTCGAGCACGTCGAGCTGACCCCCATGCCACCGTCGGAGACCGCCGGCCTGCTGGCGGCGATCCTGGGCGGCCCGGTCGACGCCGGTTCCGCCGACCGGCTCGGCCGGCTGTCGGCAGGCAACCCGCTGCTGCTGCGCGAGCTGGTGCACGCCGCCAGCGGCAGCGAGGAGCTGAAGCGCACCTACGGGATCTGGAAGTGGACCGGGCGGCTGGAGCTGGCGCCCAGCCTCACCGACCTGATCGACACCCGCGTCGGGCAGCTCACCGACGGCGTTCGTACGGTCGTCGAGCTGGTCGCCTTCGGTGAGCCACTCGGCCTGCACCTGCTCAACCAGGCCGCCGAGCAGTCCGATGTGGAGTGCGCCGAGGAGCGCGGCCTGATCACCGTCATCCAGCACGACCGGCGGACCAACGTACGCCTGGCCCACCCGCTCTACGGCGAGGTGATGCGCCGCCGGTGCCCGGTCAGCCGCACCCGACGCCTCCAGGCGCACCTCGCCGAGCTGCTGGAACAGGTCGGCAAGCGCCGCCGCGACGACCTGCTGCGGGTGGCGGTCTGGCGGCTCGACTCGGGCACCGCACAGGACGCCGCCCTGCTCGTGGACGCCGCGATGCAGGCGTTCACCCGCTACGACGTACCGCTGGCGACCCGGCTGGCCCGGGCCGCGCTGAACGCCGACGGCGGCTCGGACGCGGCGGAGCTGCTGGCCACGATTCTGATGTTCGCCGACCGACCGGACGAGGCGATCACCGTTCTCGACGCGGTGACCCTGGAGCCCGGGGACGAGCGGCGGCTCTGCCGGTGGCTGACCGTGCGCGGCATGGTCAGCTACTGGGGCCTCAGTCGGGAGTCCACGGTGGAGGAGATCGCGAGCCGGGTCGAGCAGCTCGGCGACTCGGCCGACCGCGCCCGGGTGCACGCCTTCGAGGCGATCATGCGGCTGCACCGGCTCGACACGACCACCGCCGTACGGCTCAGTCAGCGGGTGCTCGATCGGCCCGCGGCCAGCATCGCCGCCCGTGAACTGGCGCGCAGCACCATCGCGTACGTCCAGGCGGCCCAGGGTCAGCTGACGCGCAGCGGTGCGGCCATCGCGCAGGTGCACTCCGCCGCGGCCAGCTGGCGCACCGACATGCCGTACCTGCAACTGGCCCTGGAGCTGGCCCGCGGCACCCGGCTCATGCTCACCGGCGACCTCGTCGGGATCGACGCGATCGTGGCCGACGAGTTCGCCGACCTGGCCGGTGCCGGTGACTTCCGACTCGGCACCGGATACCTGGCCATCCTCCAGGCGTACGCCGCGCGGCTGCGCGGGCAGAGCGACTCGGCGATGCGGACGTCGTTGGGCGCCTGCGCGGTGCTGGCGACCAGCCGGGTCTACGCCGGTCTGGCCCAGGCCGAGCGGGCCCAGGCGGCGGCGCTGCGTGGCGACGCGGCGCAGGCGGCCGAGGCGATGGCCGAGGCCGACCGCACCCACGCGCCGGGCATGGCGGTGCTCTACCCATGGCTGGAGCAGGCCCGGGGCGCGGTGCTCGCCGCGTCGGGTGACCTGCCGGGCGCGGTGAAGCAGCTCAACGACCTGGCAGACCGGCTGCGGGCGGACGGTTTCGCCGGGCACGAGGTGCACGTTCTGCACGACCTGGTCCGGTTGGACCAGGCCGGCGCGGCGGTCGGGCCCACCTGTTCCGACGGCGGGCGGCGCACGGTGGCGCAGCGCCTCGCCGAGCTGTCCGAGCAGGTGGACGGGGTGCTCCCGCCGCTACTGGCCCGGCACGCCCGGGCCGCGGTGACCGATTCCGCCGCGGATCTGCTCGCGGTCGCCGACGACTACGCCGCGCTGGAGCTGACGGTGTACGCCGCTGAGGCCACCGCCCAGGCGCTGCAGCGGCTACGCCAGCAACAGTCGGTGGCGGCCGGCGAGGCGCGCGAGCGTCTGGCCGGGCTGCTCGGCCGGTGCGACCTGGTCCGCACGCCGGCGCTGCGGGCCGGGGCGCCGGTGCTCACCGAACGCGAGTGGCAGGTGGCCCGCCTCGCCGCGCACGGTGCGACCAGCAAGGCCATCGCCGAGCGGCTCTATCTCTCCGCCCGCACCGTGGAGAACCACCTGCAGCGGATCTACACCAAGCTCGGCGTGACCGGCCGGTCCGAGCTGTGGGCCGCGCTGCGGTCGATCCCGGGCCACGAAGGCGGCGGCGCGGGCTGAACCTTAGGCTGGGGCGGTGAGCACCCTGGGCCCCGCGCTGCTGACCGACCACTACGAGCTGACCATGGTCAGCGCCGCACTCAAGGACGGCACCGCCGACCGCCGCTGTGTCTTCGAGGTGTTCAGCCGTCGGCTGCCCAGCGGCCGGCGTTACGGCGTCGTCGCCGGCACCGCGCGCCTGATCGAGCTGATCCGCGACTTCCGGTTCGACCCGGCGGAGGTCGATTTCCTGCGCCGCACCGGAGTGGTCGACGAGGCGGCGGCGGCCTGGCTCACCGACTACCGCTTCACCGGCGACATCGACGGGTACGCCGAGGGTGAGCTGTTCTTCCCCGGCTCGCCCATCCTGACCGTCTCCGGCGGCTTCGCCGAGTGCGTGGTGCTGGAGACGGTGGCGCTCTCCGTGCTCAACCACGACTGCGCGGTGGCGGCCGCCGCGGCGCGGATGGTCACCGCTGCCCGGGGCCGGGCGCTGATCGAGATGGGATCGCGCCGGGCACACGAGGAGGCCGCGGTGGCGGCGGCGCGGGCCGCGTACCTGGCCGGTTTCCGGTTCACGTCCAACCTCGCCGCCGGCGAGCGCTACGGCATCCCGACGGCGGGCACCGCGGCACACGCGTTCACCCTGCTGCACGACGACGAGCGGGCCGCGTTCGCCTCGCAGGTGGCCACGCTGGGCAGGGACACCACGCTGCTGGTCGACACGTACGACATCAGCCAGGGCATCCGCAACGCGATCGCGGTCGCCGGGCCGGAGCTGCGGGCGATCCGGATCGACTCGGGTGACCTCGCGGTGATCGCGCAGCAGTCCCGGGAACTGCTGGACTCGCTGGGCGCCACCGAGACGAAGATCATCGTCTCGGGTGACCTGGACGAGTACTCGATCGCGGCGCTGGCCGCCGAGCCGGTCGACATGTACGGCGCGGGGACGGCAGTGGTCACCGGTTCCGGGGCGCCCACGGCGGGGCTGGTCTACAAGCTCGTCGAGGTCGAGGGCCGCCCGGTGGTGAAGCGCTCCGAGCACAAGGCGACCATCGGTGGGCGCAAGGTCGCGGTTCGCCGGCACAAGCCGACCGGCACCGCCACGGAGGAGATCATCGTCCCGCAGGGCGTGCCGGACCGGCAGGCCAACGACCGGATGCTCCAGCGCTCGTACGTGATCGACGGCGAGCCCGTGGGTCTGCCCACCCTCGACGAGTCCCGGGAGCACCTGCGCGAGTGCCTCATCTCCATCCCGTGGGAGGGGCTGAAGCTCTCGGCCGGCGACCCCGCGGTGCCGGTCACCGTCGTACCCGCCGGCTGAGCCCGCTGATCCGATCTCGAAGGGACCCCCGATGGCCAACGCGCTGATCATCGTCGACGTGCAGAACGACTTCTGTGAGGGCGGCTCGCTGGCCGTCGCGGGCGGCGCCGGAGTGGCCGCCGGGATCTCCCGGCTGCTCGCCGCCGAGCCGGACCGGTGGGCGCACGTGGTCGCCACGAAGGACTATCACATCGACCCGGGCGCGCACTTCGGCGATCCGCCGGACTTCGTCGAGTCGTGGCCCCGGCACTGCGTGGTCGGCACCAGTGGCTCGGAGTTCCACCCGGACCTGGAGACCGGTCGGGTCGAGGCGATCTTCCACAAGGGCGAGCACGCGGCGGCGTACTCCGGGTTCGAGGGGCACGCCGACGACGGCGAGTGCCTGGCCGACTGGCTGCGTCGGCACGACGTGGATCGGGTCGACGTGGTCGGCATCGCCACCGACCACTGCGTCCGCGCCACCGCGCTCGGCGCCGCCCGGGAGGGCTTCGCCACCACCGTCCTGCTGGAGCTGACCGCCGCTGTCGCTCCGGAGACCACCGACGTGGCGCTGCGGGCGATGGACGGCGCCGGCGTGATCCTGGACGGTGAGCCTGTGATCAGGGCCGCATGAGGCGCTAATTGGTTGGCCAATGGTCCACCATCCGTCGAGGATGTCGCCGGAGGTACGGACCAACGTGAACATGAAGCCTTACCGCACAGCCCTCGCTCTGCCCGGCCTGCGGTCGCTGCTGCTGATCGCCGTCCTCGCCCGCATCCCGCTCACGGCGACCGGGGTCACGCTGACCTTCCACGTCGTGCTCGACCTCGACCGGGGCTACGGCGCAGCCGGCCTGGTGGGCGCCGCCATCACCGTGGGAGCGGCGATCGGTGGGCCGCTGCTCGGCCGTCTGGTCGACCGGCGTGGTCTGCGTCCGGTGTTGGTGCTCACCGGCGTCGCCGAGGCGGTGTTCTGGACCACCGCGCCGTCGTTGCCGTACCCGCTGCTGCTGCCGACCGCCTTCGTGGCGGGTTCGCTGGCCCTGCCGATCTTCTCGGTGGTCCGCCAGTCGATCGCCGCGCTGGTTCCGGAAGATCAACGGCGGCCGGCGTACGCCCTGGACTCCATGTCCGTCGAGCTGTCCTTCATGATCGGCCCGGCGCTGGCGGTGGCGCTGGTCACCGCCATCTCGGCGCAGACCACCATGTACCTCGTCGGTGGCGGCATCGTCACCGCCGGGATCGCCCTGTGGCTGGTGAACCCGCCGATCCGCGGCGCCGCCGAACCCACCGGCCCACGACGCCACGTGCCTCGCCGGGAGTGGCTGACGCCCCGCCTGCTCGCCGTCCTGGCGCTCAGCACCGCCGCGACCCTGGTGCTCGGCGGCACCGACGTCGCGGTGGTAGCCGTCCTGCGCGAGAGCGGCGACGTCGGCTGGACCGGCGTCGTGCTGGCCGGCTGGGCGATCGCCTCCCTGGCCGGCGGCTTCGCCTACGGGGCGGTGCACCGCTCACTCTCTCCGCTGGCCCTCACCGCAGCGCTCGCGCTCTGCACCATCCCGGTCGGGTTGGGCGGCGCGCACTGGTGGCTGCTCTGCCTGGCGCTGATCCCGGCCGGCGCGCTGTGCGCGCCCACCATCGCGGCCTCCTCCGACGCCGTCAGCCGCCTCGCACCGGCCGAGGTACGCGGCGAGGCGATGGGCCTGCACGGTTCGGCGGTCACCGTCGGCATCGCGGTCGGCGCACCGCTCGCCGGCGCGGTGATCGACGGCAGCGCGCCGCTCTGGGGCTTCGTGGTGACCGGGGCGCTCGGCGCACTGATCACCCTCGTGGTGCTGCCGATCGAGCTGCGCCGCCGCCGCAAGGACGACGCGCTCGCCGCGCTTCCCGTCGAAGCGGACCTCGCCTCCGCCACCCGCTGACAACCTGGCCGGGCACCTGCCCGGCCCATGCGTCCGCCGGCGTCCCGCGCGCCTGGCCTGGCGCCGGCCCGACCCGCTGTTTCCGCCCGACCCGCTGTTTCCGCCCGGCCCCGTGCCTGCCCGACCTCGTGCCTGCCCGGCCTCGTGCCTGCCCGACCTCGTGCCTGCCCGGCCTCGTGCCTGCCCGGCCTCGTGCCTGCCCGGCCTCGTGCCTGCCCGGCCCGGTGCCTGCCCGACCCCGCGCCTGCCCGGTCCGGCGCCCGCCCGACCCCGCGCATGCCCGGCCCCGCGCATGCCGGGTCCCGCGCCTGCCCGGCCCAGGTTCCCCGATGAGCATGATGCCTGTGAGTCATCAAAATGACTCACAGGCATCACCGTCGCAAGCATGTGCGGGGCACCGCCGATCCCGCAGGTCGCCGCGCGCTCTGAGTCGCCGGCCGGGGACGTTGCTCTGCCATCGACGCCTCGCGGTCAACGCGGCGAGCGGTCGGGCCACGCGCGACATGCAGTGCGCCGGACATGCAGTACGCCGACATGCAGTGCGCCGGACATGCAGTGCGCCGGACATGCAGTGCGCCGACATGCAGTGGGCGGGCACAGCGACGGGCGCCGCTCCCGATGGTCCCGGGGGGCGGCGCCCGTCGTACAGCCGAACTGGTGGAGCGTCAGTTCCTGTCGATGTTGCTGGCGGTGTCCTCGCTGTAGCGAGCGCCGCCGTCCGACTCGCTGGTGAGCGGCTTGGAGCCACCCTCCGGCGGGCCGGCCAGGCTCTGGCCGGCGGCCAGCTCCGGGAACTTCGCGTCGAAGGCCGGCCGCTCGGAGCGGATGCGGGGCATCCGGTCGAAGTTGCGCAGCGGCGGCGGGCTGCTGGTCGCCCACTCCAGCGAGTTGCCGTGGCCCCAGGGGTCGTTCACCTCGACCACCGGACCGGTCTTGTACGACTTCCAGCAGTTGTAGATGAACGGCAGCGTGGAGATACCGGTGATGAACGCGCCGACCGTGGAGATCGTGTTCAGCGTGGTGAAACCGTCGCCGGGCAGGTAGTCGGCGTACCGGCGGGGCATGCCCTCGGCGCCGAGCCAGTGCTGCACCAGGAAGGTGGTGTGGAAACCGATCATGGTGAGCCAGAAGTGCACCTTGCCCAGGCGCTCGTCGAGCATCCGGCCGAACATCTTCGGGAACCAGAAGTAGATGCCGGCGAAGACGGCGAACACGATGGTGCCGAAGAGCACGTAGTGGAAGTGCGCCACCACGAAGTACGAGTCCGACACGTGGAAGTCGAGCGGCGGGCTGGCCAGCAGCACACCGGTGAGACCACCGAAGAGGAAGGTGACCAGGAAGCCGACCGCCCACAACATGGGCGTCTCGAAGCTGATCTGGCCCCGCCACATGGTGCCGATCCAGTTGAAGAACTTCATGCCGGTCGGCACCGCGATCAGGTAGCTCAGGAAGCTGAAGAACGGCAGCAGCACCTGGCCGGTGGCGAACATGTGGTGCGCCCAGACGCTCATCGAGAGCGCGGCGATCGCGACCGTCGCGGCGACCAGACCCTTGTAGCCGAAGATCGGCTTGCGGGAGAAGACCGGGATGATCTCGCTGATGATGCCGAAGAACGGCAACGCCACGATGTAGACCTCGGGATGCCCGAAGAACCAGAACAGGTGCTGCCAGAGCATTGGCCCACCGGTCGCCGGGTCGTACACATGGGCGCCGAGGATGCGGTCCGCGGCGAGCGCGAACAGCGCGGCGGCCAGCAGCGGGAAGACCAGGATCACCAGGAGGCTGGTGACCAGGATGTTCCACGTGAAGATCGGCATCCGGAACATCGTCATGCCGGGCGCACGCAGGGTGAGCACCGTGGTGATCATGTTCACTGCGCCGAGGATGGTGCCCAGGCCGGAGATGGCCAGACCCATGATCCACATGTTGGCGCCGACGCCGGGCGAGTGCTCGACACTGCTCAGCGGCGCGTACGCGAACCAGCCGAAGTCGGCGGCGCCGCCCGGGGTGAGGAAGCCGGCCGTCGCCATCGTGCCGCCGAACAGGTACAGCCAGTAGGCGAAGCTGTTCAGGCGGGGGAAGGAAACGTCAGGTGCGCCGATCTGGATCGGCACGATGTAGTTCGCGAAGGCGAACACGATAGGCGTCGCGAAGAACAGCAGCATGATCGTGCCGTGCATCGTGAAGAGCTGGTTGTACTGCTCCGGCGACAGGAACTGCAGCCCGGGGCGAGCCAGCTCAGCCCGCATGATCAGGGCCATCAGGCCGCCAACCATGAAGAACACGAACGCGGTGACCATGTACATGATCCCGATCTGCTTCGCGTCCGTGGTACGCAGCAGCCGCGCGATGGCCGACCCCTTGACCGGCTCCCGGACCGGCCAGGGCCGGGTCACGACCGGCTTGGGTGCGACGGTGGTCACGAGTGGCCTCCGGTTCTCGGTTGTCCCGCTCGGCACACGCTGATTATCTGCGGGCCGTCATCCGTAGGGAGGATAGTCCTCGGCAGGTCGCAGCGCCGCGTGGGGTGGCGTGACACGATCTACTACGGGCCTACAGCGGGCCGACGAGCAACCGGTAGTGCTCCCCGAAGATCCGTCCGCCACGTCCGCGCAGCAGCGGGTCGCGCAGCGCCGGCGGCACGTCCCTGGTCCGGTTGCGGTCGCGGGTCCGGTCAGCCACCCAGCGCGTACGCGGGCGACGACGACTCTCGTACGCCATCAGCGCCGCCTCGACGCTGCCGGCGGCGCGCAGCGACTCGGCCAGCACCACGGCGTCCTCCAGGGCCATCGCGGCACCCTGGGACAGGGTCGGCGCGGTGGCGTGCGCGGCGTCACCGACCAGCAGGACCCGCCCCCGGTACCAGCGGCCCAGCTCGACCTCGTCGGTGATCCCGGCGTGCACCCGGTCGAGCATCTCCAGCACCTCGGGCACGGGGCCCCGGTAGTCGGCGAAGAGTTCGCGCAGCCGGGCCAGCGGGTCGGCGGGCGGCTCGGTGCCCGCCTCGTCGGCGTAGCAGTGCAGCCGCCCCTCCCCGATCGGCACCAGCAGCAGACCGGAGCGCTGCCCGAGCAGGGCGGTCCAGTCGGTGACGGGCGGGCCGTCACGCAGGACGGCCCGGTAGACGACGTGCCCGGCCGGGCGGGGCGGCCCGCCGAGCGCGGCCAGTGCCCGAACCGAGGAACGCGGCCCGTCGGCGCCGATGACCAGGTCGTACTCGGTGCTGGTGCCGTCGGTGAAGGTGACCCCTACCGCGCGCGGGAGCAGATCGAGGGTGCGGACCTCGGCGCCGTGTCGGACGGCGCCGCCGGCGCCACTGAGCAGCACCCGGTGCAGGTCCGCCCGGGGCAGCGCACGGCACTCGCCGACGTCGGCCCAGAGGGCGTCGAGGTCCACCTCGCAGAGGGGCAGCCCGGCGGCGTCGAAGAAGCGCTGCCGGTGGATCACCTGCCCGAGCGGTCGGACCGGATCATGCAGGTCCAGCCGGCGCAGCGCGCGGGCGGCGTTGCCGGGCAGGTACAGGCCGGTCTCGGTGGACTCCCCCGGGGGCAGCTTGTCGGTGACGTCCGGCCGGAAGCCCGCCAGACGCAGGGCCCGGGCCACGGCCAGGCCGGCGATGCCCGCGCCAACGATGAGAATGCGCAGGGGGGAGCCACCCATGGTGGTGTACGCCTCCGGAGGGGGAGCGGCACGCGTCGGAGGCAACACGCTACTCGGAGCGATCGGCGCACACCAGAGCCCGATCGGCCCGCCGGATCCGCTCGTCGGCGGTCCGCGCCGCTTAGCTGGCCGCCTGTCGACCCCCGTTCGGCGCCACGATGGCAATCCTCACAATTCACCAGTTTGACGCGGGCGGTTGCGCCTCAGTTTCAGGCATGTAAATGTGTCGTTGAGCGTGGGAGCGCTCCCGCACCACCCCACCACATCCGGCGCCCGGCACGCGCCGAGTCAAGGAGCGTCATGAAACGTCAACTTCGAGCCCTGGCCGCCGCCGGGCTGCTGGTCGCCAGTTCACTCGTCGCCGTCGCCGTCAGCGGCAGCGCCTCCGCCGACACCCAGATCTGCGAGCAGTACGGCTCGACAGTGATCCAGGGTCGCTACGTCGTGCAGAACAACCGTTGGGGCACCTCCGCCCAGCAGTGCCTCAACGTCACCAGCAACGGCTTCGAGATCACCACGCAGAACGGCAGCAGCCCCACCAACGGGGCACCCACGGCGTACCCGTCGATCTTCCTCGGTTGTCACTACACCAACTGCTCCCCCGGCACGAACCTGCCGATCCAGGTGAGCCAGATCAGCAGCGCCACCAGCAGCATCTCCTACCGGTACGTCAGCGGTGCCACCTACGACGCGGCGTACGACATCTGGCTGGACCCGTCGCCCAAGCGGGACGGGGTGAACCAGATGGAGATCATGATCTGGCTCAACCGGCAGGGCCCGATCCAACCCATCGGCTCGGTGGTCGGCACGACAAACCTTGCCGGCCGGACGTGGGAGGTGTGGCGCGGTAGCAACGGCTCCAACAACGTCATCTCCTATGTCGCGCCGTCGCCGATCTCCAGCCTGAACTTCAGCGTGCTGGACTTCATCAACGACACCCGCAACCGGGGCGCGATCACCAACTCCTGGTACCTGACCAGCATCCAGGCCGGCTTCGAGCCGTGGCAGGGCGGCGTCGGTCTCGCGGTGACCTCGTTCTCGGCGAACGTCAACGGTGGCGGCAACCCCACCAACCCGCCGCCCACCACGCCGCCGCCGAGCGGTGGCGCGAGCTGCGCGGTGAAGTACACGGCCAACTCGTGGAACAACGGCTTCACCGCCGACGTGCAGATCACCAACACCGGGTCCAGTGCGCTGAACGGCTGGACGCTCACCTACAGCCTGCCCGGCGGGCAGCAGGTCACCAACGCCTGGAACGCCACCGTGAGCCAGAGCGGGTCCACTGTCACCGCCCGCAACGTCAGCCACAACGGGTCGATCGCACCCGGCGGCACGGCCAGCTTCGGCTACCAGGGCACGCTGAGCGGGTCGTACTCGTCCCCGACCAGCTTCTCGCTCAACGGCGCCAACTGCTCCCGCGCCTGAGCGGTATCACCACCGACGGGAGGGGCGTGACCATCTGGTCACGCCCCTCGCGTTCAGCCCGCTGCGGCGGAGCTGACGGCTCCGGCCGATTCTCAGATGATCCTCAAGAAATGGCACCTCCACGGCCGCTGGCGGCGCGGCCGGTGTGTGCTGTCGCTACTGATCATCCCCCTTGTCCTGGAGCCGCCCTCATGATGGATAGACGAACGCCTGTCTTATCCGCCCTGCTCGCCACGGCACTCGTGGCGAGCGTCGCCCCCCCCGGCTAACGCGTCCCCGACCAGCTCCGGCGCTGAGCGCTTCCAGCCGGGTGTCACCTACGACCTGTCGGTAACCGACGCCGAACGCGACGCGATCCACGCCGAAGTCGAGGCGTTGGCGGGACGCGTCAGCAGCGCGCGAGCGGGAGACGGCACCTACAACCCGCTCACTCTCGTCGGGGCGATGCTGGACGGGTCGAGCTACGACTCCATCTCCCGAGGCGGCACGGCCGCCACGGCGTACCCCTTCCCGGTCAGCAACACCGAAGCCAACCAGAACGAGTACGACCGCAAGGTCGCCAAGCTCGCCTGGGTGGTCAAGCTGGCCACCGACCTGGGTTTCCCGGTGGTCGTGCAGCGCCAGCCCGACAAGTACGTCTACGCGGAGATCGGTGACCCGGACGCCCCCGAGATGGTCATGGCGTTGAGTCACCTCGACTCGCCGACGTCTTCCGTTTCGCCCGCCCAGCTGGCGCGCTGGCGCGACGCCGACGGCAACCTCGGCACTCCTGGTGCCTACCACTCGCCCTACATCAAGGACGGCTGGGTCTACGGGGCCGGCATCCAGGACGACAGCGGCCCGACCCTGGCGACGCTGCTCGCGGCCAAGGCGCTGCTCGAGGCGGGGCTGCCCCTGGACCGACGCATCCGCATCGTCATGGGGATCTACGAGGACGGCGGTCCCGGCACGCCCACGGCAGCGAACACCGCGACCTTCCAGTCCATCCCGTACAACTCGAACCCGAGCTTCTACGACAACTGGGCCTACAAGAACCTCAACCGGGAGGAGACGCCGGTCGCCGGCTACACCTCCGACTCGCGGTTCCCGGTGATCGTCGGCAACTCCGGGTCGGTGACCCCGTCGGTGTCGATGCGCTTGTCCGCAGACAGCACCAAGGCCTTCCGGCTGACGGATGCGACGGCAGGCGTCACCCGGCGCGAAGGCGACCCGACGCTCAAGGACATCGCCTACGGCAGCACCACCCAGATCGCCTCGCGGGCCACTTTCACCCTCGATGTGGCGGGGGCGGGCTCCGCCGAGCGCGACAGGTTCGTGGCGGCGATCACCGCTGCCGCGACCACGAAGGGTTGGCTCCCGGCTGCTCCCCGGACCACGCCCAAGGTGCAGACCACGATCACCGGCGACTCGCTCACGCTGGAGATCAACACTGATGTGGCGATGGAGATGCCGACCCCGCAGTACGGCAAGAACGCCGTCGTGTGGGGCATGTTCCTCCTCTCCCAGGGACTTGGCGCCTTGGGAGGCACGACCGCCGACCTGCAGGTGAAGAAGGCAGCCGACGGCATCGCCGACCTGTTCTTCCGCGACGGGGTCGAAGGCGAGGCCTATATCGGCAGGTACATGGGCATCCCGGCGAACCTGTTGCGCAACCCGAGCAACGGCACGCCGAACCTGACCTTCGCCCTCATGGGGAACATCAACTCGGAGACCCCGACGAGCTTCTACACGGAGGCCACCGGCAACCTCAGCATGCCGATGTACGTGCGCAGCATGCACGTCACCGCGGCTGACTCCGGCCAGGCGACGGCGGCGGTCACTGCCGCCTTCGAGGGCAAGGGGTTCACCATCGGCACCCTCGGGTCGCCCACCGGCGCCGGGTTGTACGTCACCCACGACAACCCGCTGACGGCCCTGCAGTTCAAGAGCTACCAGGCCACGATCAACAACAGCCCGCGGGACTTCCCGGACCCCTATGCCCTCCGGGACGTGGTGTATCCGCAGGGCACGACCGGCGGCACTCTGGCCAGCAGCTTCCGCAACAAGATGACCGCCTTCGGCGCCGTCATCCCGGGCAACGAGCGCTGGTGGCACACGGCCAACGAGCGGATGAAGGTCGACTCGGCGGTGCAGATGACCAAGATGATGGCCGACGGCATGCTGGAGATGGCCCGGTACTCCGGGCCCGCTGGCGCCAAGTTCATGTGGGCGGACATGCCGGGGCTGAACGCCGACCGGGCGGACCTGGACCTGCTCGACGTCACGATCGGCACCTACCAGGACGCGTCGGGCGCTGTCGGCGCGAACCAGTTGGGCAACCAGGCCCTGCTCGGCGCCACCTCGTTCACCATCCCGATGTGGAACGGACGCGGCAACTCGGCCCCGACGGCGGCGGCCTTCGCGCTGGGCCACGAACCGGGAGGGGTCTACCTGCCCCTGACCGACCCCGAGTTCCAGAGCAGCACGTACGTGGCGCCGATGCGTCTGGAGTTCAAGGTGGAGCGCCCCGGCCACATGTCGGACGCGGCGTGGGCGAAGTTCGTCGCCGGCGGTTACGGGGACTTCCGGTTCAACATTCTCGTCGGCGACAAGGTTGTGCCGCTGGCCGTGCCTGCGGGGCAGAGCGCGGACAAGTACTTCTCCTCGCGCATCTCGGCCAACAACCCCAACGCGATCTACCTGTCGGTCAACCTCGCGATCACCGACGCTCCGTACACCGGGGTGCAGGCCAAGCTCGCGGACTCCAAGACGGACCTGTACAAGGTCAACCCGACGTACCTGGCCTCGAACCCGGATCCGTTCCCGGGGCGCGGGGCCACCGAACAGCGGGGCTTCTTCCAGTTCGGTGACGGGCAGAAGAACGCGGAGTTCTCCTCACCCGACGCGGTCTACGTGACTGTGGCCAATGCGGTCACCGATGCGAAGCCGTCGGCGGTGGTGAAGAAGCTGAAGGGCAACACGAACGAGTTGACCATCACGGTGAAGCAGACCCGTATCGACGGCAGCGAGTCGGCCGTGACGGGCACGTTCACCATCAACAACAACGCCGCCGGCACTTACACCGTCGGCGATTACCAGGTGTACGTCGACACCAAGGGCAACACCCAGGTGCGGTCGATCTCCATCGTGTGAGGTAGCTGCCGCGGTCGAAGCCACCCTCGTGATCCACTCGGATCCGTGGAGTCGGGGCGTCCTTGCTGCTGGGACACCCCGACTTCGCGGAATCCGAGTGGATCACGCTATCGCCGCCGGACTGTCCCGGGCGGCGGGACAGATCAGACCCGGGTGAGGCGTACGGCGTCGGCGATGACCAGGCCCGCCGCGCTGCTCCAACGGCTCACCGCCACCCGGTTGGCGTCGCCCGCCGGCAGGGTGAACGTGCCGAGGACCCGCCACTGCCCGCCGGTCGCGCGCTGGTCCACGTACACCGTCCGGTTGCCGGTGGTGGTGGCGACGATGTACGGGGTGGCGCTGTTGTAGCCGCTGTTGGTCGGCCACCACGCCTCGACCCGGTAGGAGCCGGTCGCCGGCACGTTGAACCTGTACCAGGCCGGATCGCTGGCCGCGACCGGGTCGGCGTAGCGGTAGTCGGCGCCGTACCGCTGGCTGGAGAACGTCGACACACCCCAGTTGGCGCTGGCGGTGAACCGGCCGGAGGTCGTGTTGTCCACAGTGGACGACCACGCGGTTCCGCCGCCGGCCATCTTCGCGGCGACGTCGGCGCGCATCACGTTCAGATCGATGAAGGACGGGTCGATCTTGCCGGTGGTGCTGGTCTCCCGGTGGCCGCGGGCATAGCTGCTGTCCCGGCCGAGGCGGGTGAGCACGGCGGCGGTCGCGGCGATCGACGCGCTGTACTGCGCGGCGGTCATCTCCTGGTCGACGCCGTTGTAGTCGATCTCCCACCCGATCATCAGCGTGTTGCCGTCCCCGGCGGGGATGGGCCCGCTGCCCCCGCTGACGCCGGCGTGGTTGCAGCGGCCGGCGGAGATGACGTGGAAGACGCCGTTGTAGTCGACGAGCGCCTGACAGAGCGGGCCGGCCAGGTCGGAGCGGCCGTTGATGCAGATGCCGAGCGCGGGGTGCGGGTTGCTGGCACTGGAGGTCGAGGCGGTGTGGTGCCAGAGCACCCCGATCGGGTCGAAGGAGCCGGGCCGCATCCGGTTGAGCCAGTCACCCTCGACGACGACCTGGACCCCGGCGCCGCGCAGCACGTCGACGAGCCACGGAATCGTCGCCATCAGGAGTCCTTGAGCAGGTCGGCAAGGCACTCGGCCTTCGGCGCGGCGCTCGCCGGTGCGGGTCGGACGGCGAGGGTGGTCAGCGCGGCGGCCACCAGGGCGGGGATGCCGAGCACCCCACGACGGCGCAGACGGACGGACGGGGATCGGGCCATGGCGGTCCTCCAGCGGCGACGGATTCACACGCATCGACGAGCGTGATGACGGCACGCTATACCGTCATGAGCGTCGATGTCGATACCCTTCACGGCCGGGCCGCATCTTGAAGGAATCCGCCGACTCAGGCGTCACCGAGCGCGTCGATGTCGCGCATCTCCTCCGCCGTCAACGAGAAGTGGAAGACGTCGAAGTTGGCGGTGATCCGCTCCGGGGTCACCGACTTCGGGATCACCACGATCTCGTGGTCGATGTGCCAGCGCAGCACCACCTGCGCCGGGGAGACGCCGTGCGCCGCGGCGATCCTGGTCAGCACCGGATCGCTGAGGTCACTGGTCTTGAAGGGGCTGTACCCCTCCAGCACCACGCCCCGGTCCCGGTGCTCGGCGTGCCGCTGCCGGTCGTACAGCGTGGGGCTCCACCGGATCTGGTTGACCGCCGGGTTCTCCTCCGTCGACTGGATCAACTCGTCGATCTCGCCGGTGCTGTAGTTGCTGACCCCGACGGCACGGGTCAGGTTCTCGTCCCGGGCGGCCAGCAACTCCCGCCACATCGGGATGCTGTCCGCCGGGGACGACGGCGGCCAGTGGATCAACCAGAGGTCCAGCTGGTCGACGCCGAGCGCCTCCAGACTGGCCTCCAACGTCTCGCGCTCCCGGCCAACCCGGTCCGGCGGGAGCTTCGTGGTGATGAAGATGTCCTCGCGACGCAGCCCGCTCTCCCGCACCGCCCGGCCGACCTCCCGCTCGTTGCCATACATGGTGGCGGTGTCGAGGTGCCGGTAGCCGGTGTCGAGCGCGGCCAGCACGGCGTCGTAGCCCGCCCGGCCGGTGGCCTGCCAGGTGCCGAAGCCGAGCAGGGGCATCCGCACGTCACCCGGGAGCAGGGCGGTGGGCTGGTCGCTGAGGTCCATGAGGTCCGTTCTACCCCGCCGCGCCCCCGGACGCCGAGCGAACCGGACACTCCGGCGTCCAGCGCAATGGCCCGGTTTGCCGGAGAATGCGGGTGTGACGGACCGGCTGCAGGAGTACCGACGCCGCCGCGACGCGGCCCGTACGCCCGAGCCGGTGCCAGAAGGCGCCCCCACGCCGACCAGACCCGACGAGGGCGCGGATCGCTTCGTCATCCAGCAGCACCACGCCCGCAGCCTGCACTGGGACCTGCGACTGGAACACGAGGGCGTGCTCGCGTCCTGGGCGGTGCCGCGCGGCCTGCCCCGCGACCCGGGCCGCAACCACCTCGCCGTGCACACCGAGGATCACCCGATGGAGTACCTCGACTTCTCCGGCGAGATCCCCGCCGGCGAGTACGGGGGCGGCCGGATGGTCATCCACGACCGGGGCACGTACCGCTGCGAGAAGTGGCGCGACGACGAGGTCATCGTGACCCTCTCCGGTGACCGCACCGCCGGGCGCTACGCGCTGTTCGCCACCGGCGGCAAGGATTGGATGATCCGGCGCACCGACCCCGCGCCGCCGGGTTGGACGAGCATGCCGGAGCTGGTCCGCCCGATGCACGCCACGCCCGCCGCCGGGCTGCCCCGCGACCGCGCCGACTGGGGATACGAGCTGCGCTGGGACGGGGTCCGCGCCATGGCGTACGTCTCCGGCGGCCGGCTGCGGCTGCTCGCCGAGACCGACGAGGAGATCACCGGCGGCTACCCGTGGCTGCGCTCCATGGCCGAGGCGCTGGCGCCCACCGAGGCGGTGCTCGACGGTGTGCTCGTCCGCATCGACGGCGCGGGCCGGGTGCGTCCCGCCCGTCCCGCCAGCGGTGGCCGGGTTCCGGCCGGCGCCCAGTTCCTGCTCGTCGACCTGCTGTGGTTGGAGGGCGTGAGCAGCGTCGACGTCCCGTACGCGCAACGCCGGGAACTGCTCGATGGGCTGGCGTTGGCCGGTACGCACTGGCAGACTCCGCCGTGGTTTCCCGGTGCCGGCGACGAGGCTCTGCGCACCGGGCGGGAGCAGGGGCTGCCGGGTGTGGTCGCCAAGCGGCTGGACTCGGTGTACGAGCCGGGCCGGCGCAGCCGACGGTGGCTGAGCATCGACGCGGCCTGACGGCGAGGAGCGACGTGTACCTGACCCATCTGGACTGCCCACGCTGCGGCCTGGAGTACGCCGCCGACAAGCCGCAGAACCTCTGCGAGTGCGGCTCGCCGCTGCTGGCCCGCTACGACCTGCCGGCGGTGGCGAAGGCGGTCACCCCGGAGCGTTTTCCGCTGCGCCCGGCCGACCTGTGGCGCTACCGGGAGCTGCTGCCCGTCGCCGATCCCCGGCACGTCACCACGCTCGGTGAGGGCTGGACGCCGCTGCTGCGCGCCCCGTCGTACGGTGCCGAGATCGGCATCGCGGACCTGATGGTCAAGGACGAGGGGCTGATCCCGACCGGTTCGTTCAAGGCACGCGGCGCCGCGGTGGGCGTGAGTCGGGCTCGCGAGTTGGGCGTCGAGCGGATCGCGATGCCCACCAACGGCAACGCCGGTTCGGCGTGGGCGACGTACGCGGCGCGCGCCGGGATGGGCGCCACGATCGTCATGCCGCTGGCGGCGCCGACCATCTGCCGGCGGGAGTGTGTGGCAGCGGGAGCCGATCTGCGTCTGGTGGACGGGCTGATCAGCGACGCGGGCCGCAAGGTGGCCGAGCTGATCGCGGAGTCGGACGGGACGATCTTCGACGCCGGCACACTGCGCGAGCCCTACCGCCTGGAGGGCAAGAAGACGATGGGGTACGAGATCGTCGAGCAGCTCGGCTGGCAGGTGCCCGACGTGATCATTTACCCGACCGGTGGCGGGGTCGGCCTGATCGGCATCCACAAGGCGCTGCACGAGATGCGCGAGCTGGGCTGGGTCGGCGACAAGCTGCCCCGGCTGGTGGCGGTGCAGTCGACCGGCTGCGCGCCGATCGTGCGGGCCTTCGCCGCCGGCGAGGACCGGGCGCAGCCGTGGGAGGACGCGCACACTGTGGCGTTCGGCATCACCGTGCCGTCCCCACTGGGTGACGAGCTGATCCTGGCCGCGCTGCGGGCGTCGGCCGGCACCGCTGTCGCCGTCGACGACGCCGAGATCCTGACCGACCTGCGGGACTTCGCCGCCCGCGAGGGGTTGCTGCTCTGCCCGGAGGGCGCGGCCTGCCTGACGGCGGCGCGGCAGCTGCGCGCCGGTGGCTGGATCCGCGCCGGGGAACGGGTGGTGGTGCTCAACACCGGCGCGGGGCTGAAGTATCCGGAGACCGTGGACGTCTCCGGCGTACCCGTCATGGCCTGAGCCGGCACCCCACCGACGGTGGGGTGCCGGCGGCCGGGCCTACTGGTAGGTGATGTCGGACGGCGTGTAGAAGCAGTTGACGCCGTCGGCGCCCTCGCCGATCTTGGTCGGCTCGCTGCCCTTGGGCACGCCCTTGTACTTGACACAGATCGAGGTCTCCCGGTCCGGGTCGCCGACGATGGTGATCCGGCTGAACCGGGCGGTGTCGCCCCAGTTGGTGTTGATGCCGGCCACCGCGTCGGTGTCCCGGACGACCACGTTGTCGATCACCACGTGCCGCTGGTACGACGAGGAACAGTTGCCGCAGGCCCGGTAGAGCTTCCCGGCGTTCTCCACCCGGAAGTTCCTGATGTAGACGGTGCCCGGGCCGTTGTGCTGGAAGACCTTGTCGCTGGCGGATCGGGCACCGCCACCGTCGACGGTGTACGTGGTGCCGCCGAGGAAGGTGGCGGCGTCCTCGCCGACGTCCTCCCACCAGACGTTGATCAGGGTGCAGTTGCCGTTGCAGTGCACGCCGTCGCCGGCCGGCGCACCGATGATCACGTTACGCAGGGTGGCGCCCGCGGCCAGCTCGAACATCGGGTCCTGGCTCTCGCTCTGCCCACCGTCGCCGATGCCGTAGTAGCGCTTGAGCCCGCCGTCGAAGGTGCCGGACACTCCGATGGTGGCGTCCACCTTCTGGCTGCCGGTGGGCGTCGGCCAACCCGACGGCGGTGGGGTGGTCGGGCCCGACGTGGTGGGCGGCGGGGTGGTCGGCGCCGCGGTGGTCGCCGGTGGCGTGGTCGGGGTGCCGCCGGCGGACGAGTCGACCACCACGTCGTCGAACCCGCCGCTGGCGTACGCGGTGACCAGGCCGATCCGGCCCGCGCTGGCCAGGCTGTTGCTGCCCGAGGCGATCTGGGTGCCGTTGACGAAGCCGCGGATGGTGCTGCCGCTCGCCTCGATGCGCAGGGTGTACCAGGTGCCGGTGGCGACGCCGAGCGACGCGGAGCCGATCGCGGTGACGCTGCTGCCGTTGACGGCCTGCAACTCGGCCCGGCCGGCGCCGAGCAGGGCCAGCCGGTACATCTTCGTGCTGCTGGTGGACCGGGCGGCCAGGCCGACCAGGGCGCTTGACGAGCCGAAGCTCGCCGGCCGGACACGGGCCTGCACGGAGTAGTTCGTCCAGCTGGTCTGACCGGCGAACTGCCGGGCCAGCTCGCTGCCGGCGTTCGACTGGTTGAGCACGCCCGAGCCGTCGACAGCCCAGGTGCCGCCGGACTTGGACCAGCCGGAGGCGTCGCCGTCGTTGAAGGTGTCGGTGAAGATGGTGGCCGCGAAGGCCGAGGTCATGCCGACGGTGAGCGCCGCCGCCGTCACGCCGGCGCCCACCGCCAGCACCAGTGGTCGTCGGCCGTGGTGTCGTCTCCTGTGCACGGTTGTCCTCCTTGACGCGTGTGGTGGCGATCCCTGGGTCTGGCCGCGCGGGGACGTGCCGGCACGGCGCGCTGCCGTGAGAGCGGGGATCGGTGTGCCCCGTCGGATGCCCGGCTCCGACAGCGGGGTGAAGCGGGATGAAAGCCGTGGGAAAGGGCTTTCCCGTCTCTTCGAGGCTAGGACTGCGCACGCATCAGCGTCAATGCCTGACGCTTGCAGGTCTGTTGCAGGATTTCGGCGGCCCGGGTCAGAAGCTGTCCGGCTCGGTCAGCCGCCAGGCCGCGTTGATCAGCCCGATGTGGGACAACGCCTGCGGCGTGTTGCCCAGCTGCGCACCGGTGGTCAGGTCGATCTGCTCGCTGAACAGGCCCACGTCGTTGGCGTGACCCACCACGCGTTCGAACAGCTCCTCGGCCCGGCGCGGCTCACCCGCCATCACCAGGCACTCCACCAGCCAGAACGAGCACATCAGGAACCCGGCCGGGTCGGTCGTCCACCGCCGGACCAGCCCGTCGTCGGTGCCCAACTCCCGCTCCACCATCGCGATGGTCGACCGCATGCGGGGATCGGTCGCCGGCAGGAAATGCGCCACCGGCAGTGCGAGCACCGAGGCGTCCAGCTCCGCCGAACCGAACGAGCCGGTGAACGCCCCGATCCGGTCGTTCCACCCGTCGCGCAGCACCGCCGCGCGGATCTCGTCGCGTACGCCGGCCCACCGACGCGGGTCGGCCCGTTCACCGAGCCGGTCGGCCAGCCCCACCGCCCGGTCCATGGCCAGCCAGCAGGACACCTTCGAGGAGACGTAGTGCCGCTCCTCGTCCCGGGTCTCCCAGATGCCCCGGTCCGGCAGGTGCCAGGTCCCCGCCACCTGCTCGGTCAGCCCGAGCACCATCTCCCGCAACTCCCCCTCGAACGGCGTGCCGAGGTAGTCGCGCAGCCTCCACACCGCCGAGATCACCTCACCCGGCACGTCGAGCTGCCGCTGCTTCCAGGCGTCGTTGCCGACCCGCACCGGGCTGCTGTCGCGGTATCCGCGCAGGTGATTGCAGTGGTGCTCGGAGATGTCGCGTTCGCCCTCCAACCCGAAGAGCACCGGCACCGGCTCGTCGCCGAACCGGCCGATCGACCGGGTCGCCCAGGCGAACAGCCTTGACGCCTCGTCCGGGCAGGCCGCCACCCAGAGCGCGCGCATGGTCAGTGAGAAGTCCCGCAGCCAGGAGTAGCGGTAGTCGTAGTTGCGGTCGCCGCCGATCTGCTCCGGCAACGAGCTGGTCAGCGCCGCGGCCACCGCGCCACTGCGGGCGTACGTGAGACCACCCAGCACTGTCGCGCTGTGCCGGACCAGCTTGGCGTACCGGCCGGAGTACCCGTGCGTCTGCCGGAACGCCTCCCACGCCCGCGTCGTCTCGGCGAGGGCGGCCAGCGGGTCCAGCCGGGCGGGCGGCGTCCCGTACGTCTGACCGAACGCCACGTCCATCGCGACGACCTGGCCGGTGGAGACCTCGAACTCGTGGGTCACCCGGTCCCCGCCGGCCCGCAGCGGCAGGTCATCGGCGCGCAGCACCAGCACCACCGGGCCGGCCCCGGCCAGCACCCCACCTCCGGGCTGCTCGTGCAGATACGGCGTGAGCAGCCCGTACTCCGGGCGGGGAGCGAAGTCCAACGCCATCCGCACCCGCCCGGACAGGCCCTCGACCACCCGGATGAGCACAGCGGGTGAGTTCTTGCCCAGGTCGTGCGCGCGGGCGCCGATCTCGGCGGCGAGCGCGTCCGTCACCGCCACGCTGCCGTGCGGCGTGTGGTGCACCGTCCGCAGCACGAGCGTGTCCGGCCGGTACGCGCGCTCGACCCGGTACCCGGGGCCACCCACTCCGACCGGCGCCAACCGGAAGTACCCCCCGCTCGGGTCGAGCAGCCGCCCGAAGACCGAGGCGCCGTCGAACCGGTGGGGGCACCACCAGTCGATCGAGCCGTCCTTCCCGACCAGCGCGCCGGAACGGGCATCCGAGAGGAACCCGTAGTCGGAAATCGCCGGCTGCGTCACCCGCCGGGCGTACCCGGATCGGCCTGGTTCAGGCAGCCGTCACGACGTGGGCGGCTCGTCCTCACCGGCCTCCTCGGCCTTGTCGGCCTCCTCCTTGGTGTGGTGCACGGCCTGGTCGGCGTGCTCCGGAGGGCCGTAGACGGTGTAGAGCACCAGCGGGTTGGGGCCGGTGTTGACGAAGTTGTGCTTCGTCCCGGACGGCACGACGACCAGGTCGCCCGCGACGACCTCCCGCTTCGCACCGGCGACCCGGGCCTCGCCGGTGCCGCTGACGAAGGTCAGGATCTGGTCGATCCCGTCGTGCACCTCCTCGCCGATCTCCCCGCCGGGCGGAATGGTCATGATCACCAGCTGGGTGTGCTCGCCGGTCCACAGCACCCGCCGGAAGTCCGGGCTCTTCTCGGCGACGGTCGCGATCGTGAAATGCTCCATGGCCCGCTCATACCCCGTTCGGCCGCGCGTCACGCCGGGACTGGCAGATGGTGGAATTCCCCACGGTCGGCAGGTTTGGATCCGCCCGGACCGGGGATCGACAACGCTGACCGGCGCGAACGGCCGGTCGAGCCAGGTCCCCGCTGGCGTACCGCCGAACGGCTGCGGTGGTGGGAGACGGCCAGAGCGCGGCGACGTTCCGACAACTGTCGAAACGGCGCCGCGCGCTCGTCTGCGCACCCCTCAGGCGTCGCGGTGCAGCCAGGCGACCAGGTCGGGCGGGGCCAGGGAACGCACCCGTTGCTCGTAGCGGGCCAGAGCGGCCGCGTCCAGCATGCCGCGCCCCTGCCCCGAGCCACCCCGGCGGAAGAACGCCCGGCGGTCCCGCAGCACGCCCAGCATGTCCGGGGCGAGCTGGTCGGCACGTTCCCGCATCCGGCCGAACGTCGCCGCCTCGACCAGCGCCGGCCAGCGCTCGACGGACACCGGGACATCCCACCGGTCGGCCAGGCGGCGCATCTGGCCGCCCAGGTCCGCCTGGAGGTCGTCGTAGTGCACCAGCTCAACGTTCGGCTCGTGTCGGCGGGCCCAGGCGTCGCTCAGGTGCCAGAGAACCCCGGGCAGCGAGTCCAGCTCCACGCGCGGGTCCACCTCGTGGTCGACCCAGCTCGACAACCACTGTCGCACCGACGGACGGGCCCGCGGCGGTCCCGCCGGCACTGGTTGGCCGGTCAGCTCGGCCATCCGGACCCGGTTCAGGTTGCCGGACTGGTGATAGAGGGACACCGCCATGTCCAGCGGATGCCGCGCCACCACCACGTAGTGCACCCGAGGGTCGAGCGGCACCCCGTCCAGCGGGGTGTGCGTCTTGATGAACCGGCGGTGCGGTTGGGCGGCCAGCCGCTGGTACACCACGTCGCGCGGCTCGCCCAGCCAGTCCAGCCAGGGCGACAGCTCGGGCAGCGGCGCCGGCAGCTCGGCGGTGCCCAGCACGAGCAGCGCGCAGATCATCTGCATCCAGGTGGTGCCGCTCTTGGACCGGGTGCTGATCACGATGTCGCCGTCGCGGAACGGGAACCCGACCCAGCGGGCGCTGTCCTCGTCCACGGAGCGGTAACGGTGGGGTGACGCGGACATCGGGCGAGCGTAGTCGCCGACACGACAGCCAGACAGCGAATTTTCGGCCCGGAAGCTGTGGAGGCATGTGAATGCCTGACTAGATTGAAGTATGGTGCCCGCCGAGCGGGGCCGGGCGGCGGAACCGGTCTACCGCCCCATCCTCGCCAGCCGCCGACGCGGCGAGCTGGAAGCGTTGAACCACCTCGACCCCGCGCTCGCCCCGCTGCTCGCCCCGATCCTTGAGGTCAGCACCGTCGACCGCGCCACCAGGGACGCCCTGCGCCGCCTGCCGTCCGGCCTGCTGCCGGCCGTCGACGTCGCCGCCCTGCCCGACTCGGCCGACACCGAGCTGGCCCGGTGGGGCGTACCGCTGATGCCGGTCATCGGGCTCGCGGAGAGTGACCGCCGGCTGGTCGCGCACGGCACGGCGGCCCGGGCGTACGCGCGGCGGGCGCTGGTCCGGCTGCGCGCCGCGCACGACCGGGCGGGCCCGGACGCGGACACGACCGCCGTCGAGCGGATCTGGCGGCTCACCGGCCTCGCTGCGGAGGAGTGCGACCTGCTGGTGGACGCGGGCGACGTCTGCTGCCCGGCGGACGTGCGGGTGGCCGAGCCGCGGGTACGCCGGCTGCTGGACTGGGCCCGGCGGCACGCCTGGCGTTCGGCGACGGTGGCGGCCGGCGGTATGCCGCCGACATTGTCCCGGCTGCCCACCGACGAGCCGGTCCGGCTGGAGCGGTGGGACTGGCAGCTCTGGCAGCGGCTGGCCGACGTCGGGGTGGACTACGGCGACTACGGCGTCGGTCCGGCGCTGTCCGACTCCGGCGATCCGGGCGACCGGACGCCCACCGTGCGGTACACCGCCGACGACGCCTGGTGGGTCTACCGCTGGTCGCGGCGCGGCGGCCGGGGGGACGACCGCTTCGCCGACCTGTGCCGCACGCTGGTGGCGGCACCGCACTGGTCGAGCGCCGGAGCGGCGTTCTCCTGGGGCGACCACGAGTTGCTACGCCGCGCCCGTCGGGGCGCCGGCGCCGGGTCGGTCGCCAACTGGACGGCGTGGAGCACGTCGCACCACCTGGCGCACGTGCTCGCCACGTTGGCGCGACCGGACGACAGCACCGATCCCGGGTGGAACCCCCGGCCGGGCCCGCCGCAGCGCGGGCGACCGCTGCGGTGAGGTACCGCCGGGAACGTGCCTGGACTGCCTGGTCCGGGTGCTACTGCTGCTCGGTGAAACCGAACTGGATGATGCCCTCGTCGTCGACTGTGGCGTCCACCGAGGCGTCGCCGAGCAGCTCGGCGGCGTCCGGGTCGAGGAAGATCCGGGCACCCTGGTTGTCGACGACGTGGTCGCCCTGCTCCGGCTCGGGCACCAGCTCCACGGTGAGCGATCCGGCGTCGGCGTCGGCGGCGATCCGCACACCGCCGTCCTCGGCCACGTCCTGCTGGTTGGCGAGGTCACGGATGACGAGCACGGCATTGTCGGTCATGGTGAGCATTTGCGGAACTCCTCGTGGATTCTCGGCTCGCGGTCGGTTGTCGCGCAGACCGGACAGGTGGCCCGCGTACGAGCACGCGTGGGAGGCGACGGGAGGGACGGTCATCGCCGTCGCGTCGAATCGGGGCAGCTGAGGGCCCCTTCCCTGCCCACGGTGCCCGCTGCCGACCGATCCGTCAAATAGAGCCGGATCAGTCGAGCACGGGGGTGGGGGCGAGCAACGAGCGAATCTCGGTGACCGCCGCGCGGCCCGCCCGGTTGGCGCCGATGGTGCTCGCCGAGGGGCCGTAACCGATCAGGTGGACCCGTTCGTCGGCGACCACGCGGGTGCCGTCCATGACGATTCCGCCGCCCGCCGCGCGCAGACCGAGCGGCGCCAGGTGGTCGAGCGCGGCGCGGAAACCGGTGCACCACAGGATGATGTCGGCGGGGACGAACCGCCCGTCGGTCCAGGCCACCCCGTCGGGTGTGATGCGGTCGAAGACGGGTAGCCGATCGAGCACGCCACGCTCGCGCAGCCGACGGATCTCGGGTGTGACAGGCAGTCCGGTCACACCCACGACGCTGCCCGGCGGGCGTCCGGCCCGTACCGCCGCGTCCACCCGGGCCACGGCTGCCCGGCCCAGCTCCGGGCCGAACTCGCCGTCGCTGAACTCCGGTGGCCGGCGGGTCACCCAGGTGGTGCTGGCCGCGACGGTCGAGACCTCCGCGAGGAGTTGCACGGCGGAGGTGCCGCCTCCGACCACCACCACCCGACGGCCGGCGAACTCGGCCGGCCCCTGGTAGTCGGCGGTGTGCAGCTGTCGCCCCTGGAACGACGAACGACCCGGGTAGTACGGCCAGAAGGGCCTGGTCCACGTGCCGGTCGCGTTGATCAGGGCCCGCGCGGTCCACCTGCCGTGGTCGGCGTCGACGTCGAGGCGGCCGTCCGGGCGCGGGCGTACGGCACGGACCCGCACCGGCCGGCGGACCGGCAGGTCGAAGGCGCGCTCGTACGCGGCGAAGTAGGCGCTTACCGCTTCGGCGGCCGGACGCTGCGGGTCGGCGGGCGGGAAGGGCATCCCGGGCAGGTCGTGGAAGCCGTGCACACGCTCCAGGCGCAGGGTGGGCCAGCGGTGCCGCCAGGCCCCACCCGGGCCGTCGTCACCGTCGAGGACGACGAAGCCGTCGCCGGGAGCGAACCCGGTGCGGCGCAGGTGGTACGCGGCGCTCAGGCCCGCCTGGCCGGCACCGATGACCACGACGTCGACGGAGTGGGTGTTCACGCGTTGTGCAACGCGATGTCCGGCTGCGCTGTGCCCGTCGCGGGTCGTCACCCTGCTCACAGCGCCGATTCCCCGCCGATTCACCCGAATTGTCCTTACGCTGGGTGAATGGATGACGCCCGTCGTGCCGCTGCCGAGTTCCTCGGCACCCTGCTGCTGGTGTTCTTCGGCGTGGGTGCGGCCGTCGCCGCCCGGGTGCAGGGTGGCGTGGTGGTCGTCGCGCTGGCCTTCGGGTTCGTCATGCTGGCCCTCGTCTACACGATCGGTCCGCTCTCCGGCAGTCACGTCAACCCGGCGGTGACCCTCGGCGTGCTGCTGTCCGGCAAGATCTCGGCGATCGGCGCGGTGGCCTACTGGATCGCCCAGTTCGCCGGCGCGACAGTGGCCGGCTTCCTGCTCTGGGCGCTGACCCGCTGGGGTGACGTGGCGGACCAGACCGGAGCGCTCGGCTCGAACGGGTACGGCGCGCACATCAACCGGGGCGGCGCGGCCGTGCTGGAGATCGTGCTGACCTTCCTCTTCGTGCTGGTGGTCCTGGTAGTGACCAGTCGCAGCGAGAATCCGGGCACCGCCGGAGTGGCGATCGGGCTGGCCCTGGCGGCGACGCAACTGGTCGGCGTGACGCTGACCGGGGCCGCGGTCAACCCGGCCCGCGCCTTCGGTCCGGCCGTCTTCGAGGGCGGCACCGCGCTGCGCCAGCTCTGGGTTTTCATCGTCTTCCCGCTGCTCGGCGGGGCGCTCGCCGCGCTGGTGGCACCGCTGGCCATGGGCGCGCAGCGACACTACTGGGGCGGTCACACGAAGTCCGTGGGGGGACCGCCGGAACCCGAACGGCAATAACCTTCGACCCAGGCCCTTTCCTGGCGATTACCTTCGTGACAGCATCGGCGCATGCATCGTCGTCTCTTTCCGCGCGCTGTCGCGCTGCTCGCGCTGGCCGTCACCACGGCCACCGTCGGCGCGTCCGGCGCCACCGCCGAGTCGCCCACTCCCGCGACGACCCGACTGCGCGCCACCATCGACACGATCCTCGCCGACAGCCGGCTGGCCGGCGCACAGACGTCGGTGGTCGTCGTCGACACCAGCACCGGGCAGACGCTCTACGACCGCAACGGCGACCGGCGACTGGTCCCGGCCTCCAACACCAAGTTGCTGACCTCGACCGCCGCCCTGGAACTGCTCGGCCCCGGGCACCACTTCAGCACCGACGTCCACACCACCGGCAAGCGCCGCGCCGGGCTGCTCTCCGGCAATCTGTACCTGCGGGGCGGCGGTGATCCGACCATGCTCGCGGCCGACTACGACGCCCTGGCCGCGCAGGTCGCCGCCGACGGCGTCCGGGTCGTGACCGGCAACCTGATCGCCGACGACACCCGCTACGACCGCACCCGGCTGGGCCCCGACTGGACCTGGGACGACGAGCCCTACTACTACGCCGCGCAGGTCTCCGCGCTGACCGTCGCGCCGGACACCGACTACGACGCGGGCACCGTGATCGTGCACGCCGCGCCCGCCGACCGGGCCGGCGCCCGGCCGGTGGTCACCACCACGCCGCCCACCGGCTACGTCCACATCGACAACCGCGCCGAGACGGTCAGCGAGGGCGAGACCTCGATCTCCATCGAACGCGAACACGGCGGCAACACGATAGTGGTGACCGGTCAGATCGCCGTCGGCGACGAGCCCGCCAGCGACTGGGTGACCGTCTGGGAGCCCACCGGCTACGCGGCGGACGTCTTCCGGGCGGCGCTGCACCGGCACGGCGTACGGGTGCTCGGCCGGACGGTGCTCGGCCAGCCCACCCCGGAGACGGCCCACCCGGTGGCCCGACACGACTCGATGAGCCTCGGTGAGCTGATGACGCCGTTCCTCAAGCTCTCCAACAACGGGCACGCCGAGGTCCTGACCAAGGAGATCGGCCGGGTGCTCTCCGGCGCCGGCACCTGGTCCGCCGGCCTCACCGCGATCAGCGAGTACGTCGCCGACACCGGGATGGACACCGGAACGCTGCGCCAGCGCGACGGCTCCGGCCTGTCCCGGCGCAACCTGGTGCCGGCCACGGAGTTCGTCGACCTGCTGGCCGCCGTCCGGGCGGAGCCCTGGTTCCCCACCTGGTACGCGGCGCTGCCCATCGCCGGACAGCCGGAACGGTTCGTCGGCGGCACGCTGCGCAGCCGCATGGCCGGCACTCCGGCGGCGGGCAACGTACACGCCAAGACCGGCAGCCTCACCGGCGTCTCCGGGCTGTCCGGCTACGTCACCAGCGCGGACGGCCACCTGCTGGCGTTCTCCATCCTGCTGAACAACTACCTGACGGCGTCGGTCAAGCCACTGGAGGACCAGATCGCCGTGGCGCTGGCCAGCCATCGGAATGACGGCGTGAGCGCGGCACGGGTCGCGCCGCCCGCGGTGCCGGAGACGCCGCGTACGCCCGAGGGCGTGGAGTGCTCCTGGGTCAAGCCGATCACCTGCTGACCGGGGGGCCGGAAACCGGCGCAGCCCCGGCGGTGGGGTCAGGCCGGACGGTTCGGTGTGGGGGGCACCGCCGCGGGGTCGCCGCGCTCGATGAGCGCGGCGATCTCGGCGGCCCGCAGGCCACGCAGCGCCAGCACCCGGGTGCCCCAACGGTGCAGCCGGCACGGGTGTGGGCTGGCGTCGTTGCGACAGACGACCCCGCCGGACCAGCGCCGGGGCGCGTGCACCACCACCGCGCGCACCGCGAACTGGGCGTCCTCGCCCGTCACGTACGGCGGCAGGGGAATGTCGCGGAGCACCTCGCCGGGCAGCTCATCGGCGCCGGAGGAAACGGCGGGACGGACGCGGTGGGCGGTACTGCTGCTCATCTGCGCTTACTCCACAGTGGAAGGTGAGACGGGGACAGCAGAAAGTTACGTCGCCGTCGACCGAGCGCGACGGACAAACTGTCCCGCCACCTCGAAGGCTCAGCGCAGCGCGACGGCCTGGAGGCCGACGTTGCCGCAATGCTCGGTGAAGACCTTCTCGACGGTCCAGGTCAGCACCAACCGGGCGTTCTTCGGCAGCTCGAACCGGATGGTGAACTGGGCGCTCTGGCTGGTGTACGGATCCTCCAGGCGTACGGTGCGGACCGGCCCACCGGTGGACAGGCGGGCGTCCAACCGACCCCGTGCCATCCAGATCCCGGCGTAGAGCTGCACGGTGCGCGGCGCCCCGCTGCCGGCGACCGTCAGGGTGAACCCGTTACCCACGCCACAGGTGTAGACGCCGTCGGAACTGCCACGGTCCCACCGCTCGGGTGCGCCGTCGGACCAGCGGACGACCTCCTGGTTGCCGTCCCAGCCGACCCGGGCGCCCTTCCCACCACCGTCGACGATCTCCCCGGAGCCGGAGCGCTTGCGCACTGTCGACTTGCCGCCGCGCAGCCCCCAGTGCATCCAGTCGCGGGTGCCCACAGCGGTGAGGTCGACCTCGGCGGGGACCTCGGCGCGGCTCACCGACAGCAGCGACTCCTCCGGCTTCTTCGGCGGCGGAGCGGGCGCGCTCGTCGACGGCGGCGGCGGGTCGGGCGAGGGCGGACGCTCCCGGGGGCGCAGCCCGGGCAGCGCCGGCCCGGCATCGGTGGCGTGCCCGTCGGCGGCCGGAAGGGCTGTCGGTCGGGTGGCTCCGGCGGGCACGCCCCCCGAGCCGCCGACCGGACCATCGCCCGATTCCGGGCCGGACCGGGTGCCGAGGTACGCGACGAGCATCGCGAGGCAGACGACCGCGCCGAGCCCTTCCAGCGCCCAGCGCCGTCGCTGTCGGGCACGGGCGAGCCGGCGCAGCGTCCGGTGGCTCAGCCCGAGGGCGATGCTCCGCGGCCGGTGCGACGGCGGTCGGCCGGTCGACTCGTCCCCGGCCCGCGAATCCGCCCGCGTACGGTCCTCGTCCGCCACCGACCCCTCCAGTCCGCCGCCCGGCCACCACCGCACGCGACGGGATCGACCGTCCACTGTGGGTCGCTTCACGTTTGCACAGGCGTGGACGACACGCTAAATCGGGACAGGCTGGCGTGTCCAGTCCGGATCGGGACGGTATGGGACAGCCGGCGATCCCGCGGTCGATCGACCGGGAGCTACCCCGGGTCAGCCGATCCGGAAGCCGAGCGCCTGCGCGATGACGAGGGCCTGCTCGGCGTCCACGATGGCACCGGCCCGTTCGACGGACGTCGGATCCAGCGCCGTGAGGTCGCTGCGCCGCAGGTCGGCGCCGCCGAGACGGCAGTTGTGCAGCTGCGCCCCGGAGAGGTCGACCCCGGTCACCGTGGCACCGGTCAGGTTGGCCCCGGTGAGGTCGGCCTCGCGCATCCGTACGCCGCTCAGCCAGGCGGCGCGCAGGTCCGCCCCGGGCAGCGCGACGAACGACCAGTCGCCGCCGTCGACCCGCAACGGACGAAGCTCGCACTGGACGAAGCTGCTCCCGACCAGCTTGCAGCCGGTGAACTCGGCCTCGAAGAAGTTGCAGCGCCGAAAGACGCAGCGGGTGAACGCCGAGTCGAGATGTCGGGAAGCGTTGAACTGCACGTTGCCGAACGTGCAGCCGGTGAAGACCGCCCCCCGGGTGACCGCCTCGGTCAGGTCCACGTCGAAGAACTCGCACGCCACGAACTGGCGGTCGGTCAGCTCCTCGGCGTACCAGTCCTCGTGGCGGAAGGTCTTGTCCTCGGTCAACTCCGGCATCCGGCCAGGCTAGTGCCGCCCACCGACGCCCCACCGACGGCCCGGTGGGGGCAGCCCCTTCCGGTGGCGGAGTACCGGCGAGTAGGTTCGGCGACGTGAGTGTGGCGCGGAGCAAGGACCCCGATCAGATCGGCTTCGACCCGGCGCGGCTGTCGCGGATCGACGAGCACTTCGGCGCGTACGTCGACGACGGCCGGTTGGCGGGCTGGCAGGTGGTGGTCACCCGGCGCGGCGAGGTGGCGCACTCCTCGACGTACGGCCTGCGGGATCGCGAGTCGGGCGCCCCGGTCGAAGCGGACACGCTCTGGCGGATCTATTCGATGACCAAGCCCGTCACCTCGGTCGCGGCCATGATGCTGTGGGAGGAGGGCCGCTTCGAGCTGACCGACGAGATCAGCCGCTGGCTGCCCGAGTTCGCCGACGTGCGGGTCTACTCGAAGGGCTCGGCCCTCAAGCCGTACACCGTGCCGGCGACCGAGCCGATCCGGGTCTGGCACCTGCTCACCCACACCGCCGGCCTGACGTACGGCTTCATGCAGACCTCGGTGGTCGACGGGATCTACCGGGCGGCCGGCTACGACCTGTACCCGCCGGCGGACGTCGACCTGGCAGGCGCCTGCGCGGCCTTCGGCGAGCTGCCCCTGCTCTTTGAGCCCGGCACGGCCTGGGGCTACTCGGTCGCCACGGACGTGCTCGGTCGGCTGGTCGAGGTCGTCTCGGGGCAGAGCCTGGACGCCTTCTTCGCCGACCGGATCTTCGGCCCGCTGGGGATGACCGACACCCGCTGGTGGGTCGAGGGCGACGAGGCCGAGCGGCTGGCCGCGCTCTACGCACCGGATCCGCGGAGCGGGCGGGCGGTCCGCTACGACCGGCTCGGCACGCTCGCGCACCACAAGCCCGGCCTGCTCTCCGGGGGCGGTGGCCTGATCTCCAGTGCCGCCGACTACCACCGGTTCACGCAGATGCTGCTGCGCGGCGGGGAGCTGGGCGGCGTACGCCTGCTCGGGCCGCGCACGGTGCGTTTCATGACCCGCAACCACCTGCCCGGCGGGCAGGATCTGGGCACCCTGTCCACCGGCGGCTTCGCCGAGACCACCCTCGACGGGATCGGCTTCGGCCTCGGCTTCGCGGTGGTCGAGGACCCGGTCCCGAGTCGGGTGCCGAGCAGCGTCGGCGAGTACTACTGGGGTGGGGTCGCCAGCACGGCGTTCTGGGTCGACCCGGCCGAGGAGATCACCGCGCTGCTGTTCACCCAGCTCATGCCGTCGAGCACGTACCCGCTGCGCTCCCAGCTGCGCCAGCTCGTGTACGCCGCTCTCGTCGACTGACCGGGATCGGCGTTCCGCCGACGGGCGGGCGGCCCGGTCCCTAGCCTGGGCTGGTGAGCACCATCGTCGTGTTTGGCGCGGGCGGCACCGCCGGGTCGCGGGTCACCGCCGAGGCGGCCGACCGTGGGCACCGGGTGATCGCCGCCGTCCGCCGCCCGGAGGCCACCTCGTACCTGCCGGCCGGGGTACGGACGGTCACCGGCGACGCCACCAGCGAGCGCAGTGTCCGGGAGCTGGCGCCGGAGGCGGACGCGCTGGTGGTGGCGATCGGCGGCGGCGAGCGCGGGCTGTGGCGCAGCGCCGCGGAGAACCTGGTGACCACGCTGCGGTCGATGCCGGCCGCACCCCGGATCATCCACCTGGGCGGCGGGTCGACGCTGCTCACGCCGCGTGGCACCCGCATCCTCGACGAGCCGGACTTCCCGGAGCAGTATCGGGACGCGGCGCTGGGCCAGGCCGACGCCCTGGACTACTACCGCACCGCCGCCGACGGGGTGAGCTGGACCTACGTCTCCCCGCCGCCGTTGGAGTTCCACCCCGGCGACCGCACCGGGCACTACCGCACCGGCACCGACGAACCGGTCACCGACGACCAGGGCCGGTCGGTGCTCACCTACGAGGACCTGGCGGTCGCGATCGTCGACGAGATCGAGCAGCCCCGGTACGTCAACACGCGCTTCACCGCGGCGTACTGACCGCCGGTCGAGGCCGAGGAACCTACCTCCCCTTCGCGCCCTGTCGAGCTGCCCCAGCTGTGGGGCAACCAACCGCAGAGGACAGCGCGCAGCCCGCCCCATATCTGGGGCAGCTCGACAGGACGCCAACCCACCCGGCGGGTGCGGGCGCGCTCGGAGGTTCGGACGCCGGCGGACCTGGGGTGGCCGTCGCCGCCGCCGACCGGGAAGGCGCGCTCAGTCGGCGAGGCGGGCCGGGAAGCCGCCGGTGGCGATCGGGCCCCAGGCGTCGATGGTGACCCGGATCAGCGACTTGCCCTGGCGCACCATGGCCGCCCGGTAGTCGTCCCAGTCCGGGTGCTCGCCGGAGATGCTGCGGAAGTACTCGACCAGCGGCTCCAGCGCCTCGGGCAGGTCCAGCACCTCGGCGGTGCCGTCGAGCTGCACCCAGGGGCCGTTCCAGTCGTCGGACAGCACGCAGGCCGAGACCCGGGGGTCACGGCGGATGTTGGTGACCTTCGCCCGCTCGGGGTAGGTGGACACGACGAGCCGACCCTGGCCGTCGATGCCGGCGGAGACCGGGGAGGACTGCGGGCGGCCGTCGGCCCGGGTGGTCATCAGCACGACACGGTGCCGAGGCCGGAGGAAGTCGAGCAGGGCGTCCCGGTCGACCCGGGTGTTCTTCGCGATGCTGGGCGCCATCACTCAGTCCTACCAGGGCGGCCACGAACCAGCGGCGGCAGGGCGGCGGGTCAGCAGGGCGGGTCGGCGGGTCAGCGGGTCGGCGGGTCAGCGGGGGCCGGTGGCGGCGCGGGGCACCGCCTGGGTGGGTACGCGGGGCCGGCCGGCCGGGCGCCAGGCCCGGCCGTTGGCATAGATCACCCGAAAGCCGAGGTACGAGGCCAGCGGTGCCCAGTGCGCGGAGCCCATCCGCAGTTCGGCGGCGTTGTGCCGCTGCCCGTTGGCCAGCACGTCGAGCAGGACGGTTTCGAAGGCCGCCGATTCGACCCAGTCGACGTCCCGGGTGAAACCGCAGATCAGGGCGGCCCCGGTGACCTCCAGGAACTCGCGCAGCACCGCGTCCGACGCGCGCAGGACCGAACAGCTGCCGAAATAGAGCCGGCGCCCCTCGCAGCGGCCGGCCATCAGCTCGGCCACCTCGTTCAGCTCCACCGACTGCCAGTCGGTGAGGCAGAGCCGGCTGGGCTCGCCGTGCATGGCGAAGAAGCCGACACGGTGGTCGGCGTACTGCTTGAGCAGCCAGCGGTCCAGGAAGTAGAACAGCTCGTCGCGGGTGGCCGCGTCCTTGTGGATGAAGCGGATCTTGCCCAGCCGCTCCAGCAGTTCGAGGGTGGGCAGCACGGAACCGCGTTCGTTGAGGTCGCGGTGCCACTGACCCTCGACACAGAAGACGCCACCGCGTGCCACGTGCACCTCCGCCAGTCCGCCGCCCGGGGCTGACGTTACCGGCCCCCGCCGGGCGAGGAACATCACCCTGGGTGTGGCCGAATGCGACGTTCGGTGCAGTTCTTGCGCCACCGGGCCGATCCGGGGGAAATGGCTGTTTCGCAAATCAGTCGAATTCACAGCCGATGCCCAGGAACAACGAATCGTGAGGACAATTCTCGTTAATTGCCGCCTAGCGCACCGATCAGTGCGAGGGTGGAAATCACGGGACGTCCCGGTCGATGTCCCGAAGCAACCCCATTCGCTCTCCTATCGGGAGGACTTCTGTGCGCGTAAACACCTTGAAGCGAGTTGCTGTCGCTTTCGCCCTGGCACTGCCCGGGGCAGCGATCGCGTCGGTGGTCGCCGCGCCGGCAGCGTACGCGGACGGCTGCTACACCTGGAACCGCAACCTCTACCAGGGGCGCTCCGGCGACGACGTCCGTCAGCTGCAGATCCGGGTCGCCGGCTGGGCCGGCTACCGGGACATCGTCGAGAACGACGGTCGCTACGGACCGAAGACCGCCGCCGCGGTCAAGCGGTTCCAGCAGGCGTACGGACTGCGCGCCGACGGCGTCGCGGGACCGCAGACCTACGCGAAGCTGTACCAGCTCCAGGACAACGACTGCACGCCCGCGCACTTCACCTACAGCGAGTTGGACAACGGCTGCGGCGGCAGCGGCTGGAGCGGCGGCCCCCTGTCGGCGAACCAGACGAAGCAGAACGCGCTGCGCACCATGTGGAAATTGGAGGCGCTGCGCAAGAGCCTCGGCGACAAGCCGCTGAACGTGTCGAGTGGCTTCCGCAGTCGCGCCTGCAACAACCAGGTCGGTGGCGCCTCGGACAGCCAGCACCTGTACGGCAACGCCGCCGACGTCACCTCGCGGACGTCCTCGCTGTGCCGGGTGGCCAAGGACGCCCGTGACAACGGCTTCAGCGGGATCTACGGGCCGGGCTACCCCGACCACGACGACCACGTGCACGTCGACTCGCGGCGCGAGAACAACAGCGACCACAGCTCGAACACGACGAGCTGGTCCGCGCCGGACTGCGGCGTCGGCGCCGGTAACGACTGAACGAACCGGCCGGTGTGACGTCGGCCCGGCGCGGGTGGGGAATCTCCGCGTCGGGCCGACGTCGTGTCGCCCCGGACAGGGCGGGCGGGGGTGGCGCCGCTCAGCTGGCCCGGGGCCAGCGCGGCGCGGTGACGGGGGGAGTCACCGGCCGGCCGGCAGAGGCCTGTCGTACCCCCGCAGGGGTGACGCGCGCGGCCTGGTGTCGCGCCGGGAGCCCGGCGCGGCCGGGAGCCGGCGCCGGATAGCCGGCGGTCGCCGCCGGCCGGGCGCCGGTGGGACGCGCGGACGACGGCCCGGTCGCGGTGAACGGGAAGGGCACGTGCACGAAGGGGTTGCCGTGCTGGATCAACGCCTCGATCTGGCGCTCGTTGAGCCCGTGTGTCTCAAGAACCCGACGCCCCCACCGGTGCAGTCGGCACGGGTAGGAGGCGCCGTCGTTGCGACACAACGGCCCGGTCGGCCACTCCTCGGCGGTGTGCACGACCACCGCCCGGACCGCGAGCCGGACATCCTCGGGTGTCAGTTGTGCCGGCAGCGGCACCTCACCCAGCACCTGGTCGATGGGATCCGTCGACTGCTCACCAACACGCACGGCAGGCCTCCCGCAGTTCGGCAGCGGTACGGCGGACCCACCGCACCGACATCCTCGGGCAGTGGTACGGCCGGCATCGGACGAAAGTTCAATCCCCCGCCCCCTAACCGTCCCCCTAACGCGCGCTCAGACGAGGTCCGCGTCGTGCACCAGCAGGGCCACCTGGACCCGGTTGTTGAGATCGAGCCGGGTGAGCAGCCGGGAGACGTACGCCTTCACCGTCGCCACGCTCATGAACAACTCCCCCGCGATCTCCGCGTTGGTGCGGCCCCGCCCCAGCGCCACCGCCACCTGACGCTCCCGCTCGCTGAGCCCGTCGAGCAGCCGCAGCGCCCGCTCGCGACGCGGATCCGGGCCGGCCAGACCCGGGACGGCGGCGGTCACGTGGTCGATCAGCGTGCGGGTCACCGTCGGGGAGAGCGTCGCCTCCCCCGCGGCCACCCGGCGTACCGCGTGCACGATGTCCGCCGGAGGGGTGTCCTTGAGCAGGAAACCGGCCGCGCCGGCGCGCAGCGCCCGCAGCACCTGCTCGTCGGCGTCGAAGGTGGTCAGCACCAGCACCTCCGGCGGGTTCGGTCGCGCGCGCAGCGCCTCGGTGGCGGTGAGCCCGTCCACCCGGGGCATCCGGATGTCCATCAGGACCACGTCCGGCGCGTACGCGGCGACCGCCGCCGGAACCTCGCCGCCGTCGGCAGCCTCACCCACCACCCGCAGGTCCGCCAGACCGCCGAGGATCATCGAGAGGCCCGCCCGGACCAGCGCGTCGTCGTCCACGATCAGCACCCGCACCGGCGCGGTGGCCTCCCCGGCCCCGCCGGACGGCCCGGTCACGCCGGCCACGGCAGCCAGGCGGCCAGCCGGAAGTCGCCGGCCTCGTCCCGCCCGTGCGCCAACCGGCCTCCGGCCAGGGTGACCCGCTCGGTGATGCCGACCAGCCCGGTGCCGGCGCCCGGCAGTTCGCCCCCGGCCGGCGTGCCCAGCGGCCACCGGTTGGAGATCGCCACGGTCAGCCCGGTGCCCGGGCCACCGGCCACGTCCACGGTGACGGCCGCACCGGCCGCGTGCTTGCGGGCGTTGGTCAGGCCCTCCTGCACGATCCGGTACGCCGCCCGCCCCAGCGCCGCCGGCACGGCCCCGGGCGCGACGACGCTGTCGGTGAGGTTCACCCGCACCCCGGCCGCGCGCGACTCCTCGATCAGGGCGGGCAGGTCGGCGAGGGTGGGCTGCGGCGGCTCGGGGGCGTCGCCGGTGTTGTCGCCGTCGGCGCGGAGCACACCGATGACCTCCCGCAGGTCCTGCAGGGCGGCGTGTGCGCTGCCCCGGATCACCCCGGCGGCCCGGGCGACCTCGTCGGCCGGCGCGTCGGGGCGGAACTCCAACGCGCCCGCGTGCAGGCTCAGCAGCGAGATCCGGTGGGCCAGCACGTCGTGCATCTCCCGGGCGATGCGGGTGCGTTCGAGGTGTCGGGCCTGGGCGACCCGCAACTGCTGCTCGGCCTCGGCCCGCTCGGCCCGCTCCCGCAGCGACACGATCAACTGTCGCCGGGCCCGAACGAACATCCCCCAGGCCAGCACGGCGACCGTGATCACCACGCCCCACGACACGGTGGCCCAGTACGGCCAGTTCGGGTCCGGACGCGCCCAACTGAAGATCAGGTTGGTGACGAGGCCGGCCCCGGTGAACGCGATCGCGACGGCGGTGCGGCGGTGCACCACGACGGTGAAGTACAGAATCAGCAGCGGGACGGCCGCGGCCAACGAGAACGCGCTCAACGGCAGGGTGGCCACCGCCAACCCGAGCGGCCACCGCCGCCGCACCCACAGCAGCCCGCAGGAGGCCAGCCCGAGCAGCGCGTCCACACCGACCATCCAGTCGTGCGGCAGCGGAATCGCCGTCTCCGGGGAGGGCGACAGGGCGTCCACGGTGGCGAACAACACCCAGAGCAGCCCGGCCAGGAACGCGAGGCTGTCCACGATCCAGTCACGGGTGGTGCGGCGCGGATGTGCCCGGTCACGTTCGCGTTCGCCCGGCACGACCAGCTCCCCTGGCAGCAGCCAGGGATGTTCCGGGACGGCGAGGCTGGTCACGCGCCCATGCTAGGCAGCAACGGGCACCGGCAACCAGCTACCAAAGTATCGACCGGAGCGTCGACCAAGGTCGGTGCGACACCGACCCGCGGCCGCAGCGGATGGCCGGGTGGCGCGGGCACGCTCGTCGGCATGATCACCGTGGAGAACCTCACCAAGCGATACGGGCCACACCCGGCGGTGGACGACGTGTCGTTCCAGTGCGAACCGGGCACGGTCACCGGCTTCCTCGGCCCCAACGGCGCCGGCAAGTCGACCACCATGCGGATGATCTGCGGCCTCACCGCGCCGACGGCCGGCCGGGCCACCGTCTCGGGGCGCCCCTACCGGGACCTGCCCAACCCGGGGCGGGAGGTCGGGGTGCTGCTGGACGCCTCCGCCCAGCACGCCGGGCGCACCGGCCGCGAGGCGTTGACGCTGTCCGCGTACACCATGGGTCTGGACAAGCGCGAGGTCGCCGCGAAGCTCGACCTGGTCGGGTTGAACGCGGTGGCCGCGAAGCGTCGGGTCCGGGCGTACTCGCTGGGGATGCGCCAGCGGCTCGGCCTGGCGCAGGCGCTGCTCGGTGACCCCCGGGTGTTGATCCTCGACGAGCCGGCCAACGGCCTGGACCCGGAGGGGATCTTCTGGATGCGCGGCCTGCTGCGCGACTTCGCCGACCGGGGCGGCACCGTGCTGCTCTCCTCCCACCTGCTGCGCGAGGTGGAGGCGGTCGCGGACCGGCTGGTGGTGATCGGGGGCGGCCGGATCGTGGCCCAGGGCGACAAGAACGACCTGCTCGCCGGGGGCGGCTCGCTCGTGCGGGCCCGCGACGGCGCGGCGTTGCGCCGGGCACTGGACACGGCGGGTCTCAGCGCCACCGACGGCACCGACGGTCTGCTCGTGCAGGCCGACGCCGAGACGGTCGGCCAGGCCGCCGCGGACGCGGGCGTCGCGCTGGCCGAGCTGCGCCCGGCCGGCAGCGGTGGCCTCGAACAACTCTTCCTCACCCTCACCGCCGGCGAGTCCACCAAGGAGGCCGTCCGATGACCACCACCACCGCGCCCGCCGCCGGGCCCGTCGCGCCCCGGCAGCACACGGCGGTACGCCGTCCGTCGCTGCTCCGGCTCACCGCCGTGGAACTGCGCAAGCTCGTCGACACCCGGGCCGGCCGTTGGCTGCTGATCACCATCGGCCTGGTCACCGCCGCGATCGTCACCCTCCAGCTGATCTACGCGAAGGACGCCGACCAGACCTTCCTCGACTTCTTCGGCCCCTCGCTGCTGCCGGTGTCGGTGCTGCTGCCGGTGCTGGGCATCCTGTCGATCACCAGCGAGTGGTCGCAACGCACCGCCCTCACCACGTACGCCCTGGTGCCCCGCCGCGAGCGGGTGATCAGCGCGAAGCTGAACGCCGTCGTGCTCACCGCGCTCGCCTCGGTGCTGGCCAGCCTGGCCGTCGCCGCCGTCGGCACGCTCGTGGCGTCCGCCACCGGCGGCGCGGGCACCTGGCAGTTCGACTGGTCGCTGCTGCTGAACGCGGCGATCCTCCAGGTCGCCAGCGTGCTGATGGGTGCGGCCTTCGGTCTGTTGCTGCTCAATCCGCCGTTGGCGATCGTCGGTTATCTGCTGCTGCCCACCCTGTGGGCGGTGCTCGGCGAGATGGTCCGACCCCTGCGCGGCCCATCCGGCTGGCTGGACACCAACCGGACCATGGAACCGCTGTTCAGCGGCGACGCGCTCACCGGTGGGCAGTGGGGCCGTCTGGCGGTGTCCCTGCTCGTCTGGATGGTCCTGCCGCTGGCCGTCGGCCTGGTCCGGACGCTGCGCCGCGAGGTGTCCTGACCATGGACCTGGCCGGTCACCGTCCGCGCACCACCGTCAGCGGCGGCCCGCTGGAACTGGCGGTCCTCTGGGGTGGTTTCCCGCTGCTCGGCGCGGGCGCCGGATGGCTCCTCGCGGCGACGACAGGCTGGCTCGCCCGGCTGCCCTGGGTGCCGTTCAGCGACCTCGTCGAGTGGCTGGACCGGCTGCCCCAGCCGCAGGCCACCGCCGGCACGATCGCCGTGGGCACCCTCGCCGGCCTGGTCCTCGCCGGGATCGGCACCGCCGAACGACTGATCGTCAGCGTCGACGCGGCGCAGGTCCGGCTGCGCCGCGCCGATGAGAACCGGACCGTCGCACGGGCCGACACCCGGGTCGTCTTCCTCGCCGACAAGCACCTGGTGCTGCTCGACGCCGACGGGGCGGAACTGGTGCGGGAGTCGACGGACCTGCCCGCCGCCCGGCTCGCCGCCGCGTTCCGGGCGCACGGCTGGGCCTGGGCGGACGACGATCCCCACCGGTCGGCGTACCGGCTGTGGGTGCCCGACCTGCCCGGTCTGCCCGCCGGCGCGGACGCGCTGCTGCGCGCGAGGGAGCGCGCGATCGAGCGGGACCGCCGCGACGACGCCCGGGAGCTGCGACGGGAGCTGGGACGACTCGGGGTGGTGCTGCGCGACGAGGGCAAACGCCAGTACTGGCGGACCGCCGTCCCCGGTGCGGGACAACCGACTTCGGCCGAGCAGGAGCCGAAGGGACGGTAGCGTCTGTCCCAGGAGATCCTGGGAGCGCGCGATGACCGAGCAGCAGCCGTACCGGGTGGTGTCCCGACACCCCGGCTTCGAGCTGCGCCGCTACCCGGCTCACCTGGTGGCCGAGATGCAGATCCAGGCGTCGTTCACCCGGGCCCCGATCGAGGCGTTCCGGCCGCTGGCCGCCTACCTCGGCGGCGCCAACCGGGCCCGACACCCGATCGGCTCGGCCGGGCCGCCGATGTCGGCGGCCGGCGACTCGGAGAAGATCGCCATGACCGTGCCGGTGGTCCAGATCGAGGGCGAGCGGCCGGGGGCTTACCTGATCCAGTTCGTCATGCCGGCCACCTTCACCACCGCCACCCTGCCCGAGCCGGTGGACACCCGGGTGCGCGTCCACGAGGTCCCGGCACGCCTGGCGGCGGCGATGCGGTTCTCCGGGCGGTGGACCGAGCAGGCGTTCAGTCAGCGGGCCACCATGCTCGGCCGGTCGGTGACCGCGGCCGGGCTGCAACCGACCGGCGCGATCCGGTACGCGCGCTTCGACCCGCCGTGGAAGCCGTGGTTCCTGCGCCGCAACGAGGTCGTGCTGCCCGTCGTGGAGTAGCTAGCGGCGACGGTTGTCGACCGTCGGCCAGGCCAGCAGCAGCCCCATTCCCAGCCCGGCGAGCAGCCCGGCCAGCGAGAGCAGCAGGTCCGAGTCGGCGGAGTTGATCGGGCTGTTGCCGGCCAGCGCGGTGAACGTCGCGCCGACCGGGAGCAGCACCATCATGGCGACGGCCGCGACCAGCAGCATCGGCACCGGGCCCACCAGCGCGGCGAGACCGGCGAGCGCGTGCTGCCGCCAGACCGGTCGACCGCCCGGCCAGTCCCACGCCAGCAGGGTGACGCCGGTGAGCAGCACCGCGCCGAGCGCGATCATCGGCAGGATGCGCGGGCCGGGCGGGACCGCCCGGACCAGCGCGACACCGCCGATGGCGACCGCGCCGAGCCCGACGGCCAGCAGGCGGCGGCCCCGGGTGCGGGCCGGTGCCGCCGCCAGGGCGACGACGACGGTCAGGGCGACCAGGAGCACGCCGGTGGCGAAGGCCGCCGGCGTCAGCTCCGGCTCCCGGTCGGTAGGTGACTCGATGCCGGCCGCCACCACCGCCAGCACCCCGGCCACGCAGGCCGCGCCGGTCAACACCCGCCGGTCGGTGGTGGGGGGCCGGCCCCGATCCCGCCACACCAGGACGGCCGCCAGCACGCCGAGCGCCGCCGCACCGTAGACGGCGAGCAGGACCGTCGACCCCGTGCCGGCCGGGTCCGCCCGGTCGATCGCCACGTCGGCCGCGATCCAGAGCCCACCGAGCACGACCGCCGGAGCGCCCCACCGGAGCTGCCCCCGGCCCGCCAGCAGCAACCCGAGCACGATCGCGACGATCGCCACGAACCGCAGATCCCGTGCCCAGTAGGCGTTGTTGCCCGGCAGCCGCTCCGACCACGGGCCGATCGGCTCGGTCAACGGCTGCCACACCGCCATGCCGACCGCCCAGATCAGCACGGCTGCGGCAGCCAGGAGCAGCCCGACCGGGCGCGCGAATCGCATCCGTCGACGGTAGCCGCCCGATCGCCGTCACGGGGGCCGCGGTCATCCGACGAGGCCGACCGGCGACCGCGCGGGACGGTGCCGCATCATCCGCCACGTCGGCAACGCGCTCGCCAGCGCCGCGAGCAGCAGGCACAGCCCCACCACACCGGCGACCACCGACCACGGCACCACCAGGTCGACGGGGGCACCCACCTGGTCGGCGAGACCGGCGCGGATGCTCAGCAGACCGACGAACGCGACAGCCCCACCCAGCAGCGCGCCGATCAGGACCACCACTGCCGACTCGGCCGTGACCAGCCAGAGGACCTGCCGTCGGGTCGCCCCGGCCAACCGGATCAGCCGCAGGTCGGCGGCGCGGCCGGCAGCGGCCAGCAGCAGCGTGTTGGCCACCGCGATGGCGCCGTAGCCGGCGGACACCCCGATGAGCAGCAACGTGAAGAGCCAGACGAGACGGTCCTCGGCGGCGTCCGCCTCGGCCGCCCAGGTGGCGACGTCGACGACCCGCGCGCCGGCCGGAGGGTCGATCCGGTCCGGGACGTACACAGTGGACGTGAGCGCCGACGGGTCGTGCGTACGCACCACGGCCCGGGGCACGAGCAGGTCGCCGGGGATCGAGGTGTCGCTGACCACGGCGACGACGCGCAGCGACACCGACGTCCCGTCCGCGAAGACCACCGCGTACGCCTCGGACGGCCGCAGGTTCGCCGCTTCGGTGACCACCACCGTGTCGTCACCGCGCAGGTCGTCGAGCGAGCCGGCGACGACGGTCAGCGCCCGGTTCGCGGCGGCGAAGCCGGCCGGCTCCACGCCGAGCGCGGTCAGCGGCCGGTCCGCAGGCAATTTCCCGGTATCGGTGCGGTAGACGGTGGTCGGCAGGAGGGCGGTGCCACCTGTCGCGGCGACGGCCCGGTCCGACAGTCCGGGTGCCCGGTCGGGCACCATGATCCAGCCGGCGTTGACGTTGTCGGCCCGACCAGCCGCGTAGGCGGCGGTGGTGGTGCGCACCATCCCGGACACCAGCACCGCGAACGCGACGGTGAGCAGCACCGGCGCGGCGATGGCGGCGGTCCGCCGGGTCGCGGTCAACGCCCCGCCCCGGACCAGCATTCCGATCGCGCCTCCGGGCCCACGCAGCGGCGACCGCAGCAGCCGTACGACCGGCCCGACCACCGCCGGGGCGAGCACTGTGGCACCGGCCACCAGCGCCATCACCGCGTACAGGGCGTACTGCGCGGCGATCCGGGCCTCGTCGGCGGTCGCCGTTGCGACACTGAGGGCGAGCCCCGCCGCGACGAGGAGCGCCCCGACGGCGACGCGAACCCGCCCGATCGGGCGCTGTTCCACAGCGGCCTCGCGCAACGCCTCCAGCGGGCGGACCCGCGCCGCTCGGCGGGACGCCGACCAGACGGCCAGCAGCGCGATCACCGGCCCGGCGGCGAACGAGACCGCGACCGGCCAGAGTTCATAGCGGACCCGGAAGGTCGACGGTTCGTAGCCGACGTCGACGAGCAGCCGACCCAGCAGCGGGGCGAGCGCCGCGCCGACCAGCAGGCCGACGAGCCCGGCTGCGGCGCCGACGGCGAGCGCCTCCGCGTACACCATGCGGCGGACCTGACGTCCGGTCGCGCCGACGGCGCGCAGCAGGCCCAGCTCGCGGCGGCGCTGCGCGATGGTGAACGCGAAGGTGGAGGCGACCACGAACACCGTGACGAAGCCGGCGAGGGCCGCCGTGGCGGTGAGCACCTGCATGCCGATCCACCGGGTACGGGCGTCGCCGCGCGGTTCCAGCGCACCACGGGCGGCACCGGTGAGCACCTGTCCGTCGCCGCCGACGACTCCGCGCGCCGCCGTGGCGACCCGCTCGGGGTCGGCTCCCGGCGCGAGCATCAGCCCGATGGCCCGGACACCGGGCGCGAGCGCGGCGGCGACCTCGTCCGCGACAAGGACGCCGGGCCCGTCGACCAGACCGGTGACGGTGTACGCCTCCGGACCGGCGGCGGTCAGCAGGGTGACCGGTGCGCCGGTCCGCAGCCCGAGCGCGCGGTCGACGACGACCTCGCCGGGTCTGCGGGGCGGCTCGCCGGCCGTGCGGCGCAGCCCACCGAGCTGGGCGCTGGACCAGCCGTGCCCCTGGTGGGCGTCCTCCCGTCGGGTGTCGGCGGCCACGGGCCGACCGTCGACGAGGGGCTGGGCGTAGAAGGTCCGGTCCGGCACCACGGTGGCGACACCGGGCAGCGCTGCCAGCCGGCCGACGAGTCCCGCGGTCGCCGTGGCGGACCAGGGCCGGGTCGGCACGAAGGCGTCGGCCGACGCGCCCGCCTCGGGGCTCTGCACCACGACCGCCGCCCGCGCCAACCGGTCCGGCACCTGCGGACGCCCGGAGGCGAGGAGGAGGGTGGCCGCCGCGACGAGCGCGACCCCGATGGCGACGGCCACGAACGCGCTGGCCGACCGCCGGACGCTCAGCACGACGACTCCGCCGGAACGGTTTCCCGCTCGGCGATCCGGGCGGCGACGGCAGCGGCGGTGATCGGGCCGGTCAGCTCGTCGACGACGCGACCGTCGGCGAGCAGGAGGACCCGATCGGCGTACGCGGCGGCGGCGGGATCGTGGGTCACCATCACCACTGTCTGCCCGTGGTCGTCGACGAGCGCCCGCAGCAGCCGGAGCACCTGCCGGGACGCCGAGCTGTCCAGCGCCCCGGTCGGCTCGTCGGCGAACACCACGGCCGGACGGGTGATCAACGCGCGGGCCACTGCGACACGCTGCTGCTCCCCGCCGGACAGCTCACTCGGCCGGTGCCCGGCCCGGTCGGCGAGTCCGACCGCGTCGAGGGCGGCGGCGACGTCCGCGGCCGGCGGGCGGCGGCGGGCCAGGCGCGACGGCAGCTCGACGTTCTGCGCGGCGGTCAACGTGGACACCAGGTTGAACGCCTGGAACACGAAACCGATCCGGTCGCGCCGCAGCCGGGTCAGCTCGTCCTCGCCGAGGTCGTCGAGGCGGACGCCGTCGATCGTGACGACCCCCTCGGTCGGGCGGTCCAGCCCCGCCGCGCAGTGCAGCAGGGTGGACTTTCCCGAGCCCGAGGGGCCCATCACCGCCGTGAACGTGCCGCCCGCGAAGCTGGTGGTCACGCCGTCGAGCGCTGTCACCCGCCGGTCTCCGGTGCCGTACACCGTCCGCAGCCCCGTCAGGGTCACCGTGTCTGTGGTCATGACCGTCACGGTGCCGAACACGGGGGGTGCGGCGCGTCGTGCCGGGGCGGGCACTTTCCGGCCCTCCCCTGGGCGGAGTCGACGGCGCGCGAACCCCACCGGGTCGTCCTCGGGGATGACCACCCACGGGTGGACGCGGCCGGGCCGCCCCGCCGATACGGTCTGACAGGTGACAGCTCTCCTGCTGACCCGGCGGCTGCGGCCGGTGGACCTGTACATCGTGGACGCCGTGCTCGCCGTGGCGGTCGGTGGGCTGCTCTGCCCGTACGCGGCGCTGGAGTCGCCGCTGCACGGGGGCGTGGACGAACCGCTCTGGGTGTCGGTGCTCGTCGGGATGGCCATCGGGCTGCCGCTGGCCGCCCGGCGACGGTGGCCGATCCCCGTCGCCGTGGCGATCAGCGCGGTCACCACCGTCGCCCTGATCACTGGCGTGATCCCCAACTTCGCCGCGGCCGCGCCGGCAGTGGCCATCAGCCTGTCCTTCTACACGGTGGCCGTGTCGACCACCACGCGCCGGTCGCTGCTCTGCGCCGCCGGTTGTCTCGCTCTGGTGAGCGTCGCCCTGGTGCTGACCGCGGGTGACCTCTGGTCGCGGACCGGGGCGGTCGTCTACGCCACGGTCATGGTCGCGCCGGCCTGGGTGATCGGTTGGCTGATCCGGGAGCGACGCGCCCTCGCCACCCGGCAGAGCGACCAGCTGGTCCGTCAGGCCGCCACCGAGGAGCGGTTGCGGGTGGCGCGCGAGCTGCACGACGTGGTCGCGCACACGCTGAGCCTCATCGTGGTAAAGGCTGCCGTCGCCAACCACGTCGCCGAGGCCGACCCCCGCGAGGCGGGCGCCGCGCTCCGGGTCATCGAGGAGACCGGCCGCACCGCGCTGACCGATGTGCGTCGCGTGCTCGGCGTCCTGCGCGCGGACAGCCCGTACGCGCCGACGCCCGGGCTGGACGAGTTGCCGGTCCTCGCCCGGCAGGCGGCGATCGGCGGCGTCGACGTGCGGCTCGACGTGCGGCGGGAGGAGCCGGTCGGCGCGGTGCCGGAGTCGGTGGGCCTCGCGGTGTACCGGATCGTGCAGGAGGCGGTCACGAACGTGGTGAAGCACGCGGCGCCGGCGGCGTGCCGGGCCACGGTTACCGTTCTGCCCGACGAGGTGCGGGTGGAGGTGACCGACGACGGCCAGCGTCCGGTCCTGCTCGGCGGGGAGGGGCACGGGTTGATCGGGATGCGGGAACGGGTGGCGTTGCACGGCGGGGAGTTCCGTGCCGGCCCACGCTCCGACGGTGGCTTCGCGGTGACGGCCAGCCTGCCCTACCGGGTGGCCGCGTGATCCGCGTCCTGATCGCCGACGACCAGGCGCTGCTGCGCGGCAGTTTCCGGCTGCTTGTCGACCTCAGCCCGGACTGCACCACTGTCGGCGAGGCGGGCACCGGCGTGCAGGCCGTCGCGTTGACCGGGCAGCACCTGCCGGACGTGGTGCTGATGGACGTCCGGATGCCGGAGATGGACGGCATCGAGGCGACCCGGCGGATCTGCGCCGACCCGGCGACGGCCGGCACCCGGGTCATCATCCTGACCACGTTCGACCTCGACGAGTACGTCTACGGCGCGCTGCGCGCCGGAGCCAGCGGGTTCCTGCTCAAGGACACCCCACCGGCGGACCTGCTGACCGGGATCCGGGTGGTCGCCGCCGGGGAGGGGCTGCTCGCGCCGACGGTGACCCGCCGACTGATCGACGAGTTCGCCCGCCAGCCGGAGCCGACCCGGCCGCTGCCCCGACAGCTCGACGGGGTGACCGACCGGGAACGGGAGGTGCTGGCGCTGATCGCCCGGGGCCTGTCCAACGCGGAGTTGGCCGCGCACCTCAACCTCAGCCAGGCCACCGTCAAGACACACGTCGGGCGGCTGCTGACCAAGCTGGCGGTCCGTGACCGGGCGCAACTGGTCATCGTCGCGTACGAGACGGGCCTGGTGGGGCCGGGCGGCCTACGCTGAGCCGGTCGGCCGTGCACCCAGGAGGAGACATGACCCGGTACGTCGCGCTGCTGCGCGGAGTCAACGTCGGCACCACCCGCCTGGCGATGGCCGACCTGCGCCGGATCGTCACCGACCTCGGGCACGAGGCGGTCGAGACGTACCTCCAGAGCGGCAACGTGGCCTTCGGCAGCACCGTGCGCGACGCGGAGAAGTTGGCCGCCGGCATCGAGCGGGCGCTCGCCGACGAACTGGGGCTGACCGTGCCGGTGCTGGTCCGCAGCGGCCGGGAGTTGGCGGCGGTGGCGGGTGGCAACCCGTACGCCGAGGTCGAGGACGATCCGAAGCTCCTGCTGGTGGCGTTCCTGGCGACCCCTCCGGCGAAGGCAGTGGTGGACGCGCTCGCCGTGCCCGGCGGTGAGAACGTGTCGTTCACGGTGACCGGCCGGGAGGTCTACCTGCACTTCCCCGACGGTGGTTACGGCCGGACGAAGTTCACCAACGCCTACCTGGAGAAGAAGCTCGGCGTGGTGGCGACCACCCGTAACTGGAAGTCGGTGCGCGCCCTGGCGGAGATGGCCGCCGGCTGACCGGGCGGGCGCGGACGCCCGCCCGGAACCGGTCAGAAGTGGTACGCGGTCTCGTACTCGGGGACCAGCACCCGGCTGCGCGGCGAGATCCGCCGCACCGCCGCGATCATGGCGTCGAGCCGGTCCCGGTCGGCCGGCGCGACGACCGGCGGATTCTGCAACGGCGTCTCGAAGTTGTCCCAGTGCACCGGCACGACGACCTTCGGGTAGTCCAGACCGGCCAGCAGCCGGGGCAGGTAGTCGCCGGTGGTGGTGGCGCTCTGCATGGCCACCATCGCCACGTCCGGCGCCAGGCCGGTGAGGTTGCGCTCGGCGACGTCGCTGGCTCCGGTGAAGTAGACCGACGGGCCGCGTTCGACCCGCAGCAGGTAGCCCAGCGTGTCGCCCTCCGGGAGGTCGGCGATGGTCGTCGGCTGCGCCGGCTGGCTCACCCGCACCCCGGGGAAGGCCACGGAGTACGACGCGTTGCGGCTGTGCAGCGAGCCGACCACCTCGATGCTGTGGTCGCCGAAGTCGAGCACCTCCCCGCCCTTGACGGCGCTGAGCTTCGTCGACGGCACCCCGTAGGCCAACCCCAGGTGGTACGCGGTGAGCGTGCCGAACACCCGCGCGCCGGTACGCCCGGCGATGTACGGGACGTCCATGAAGTGGTCCCAGTGGGTGTGCGTGACCAGGATGGTCGTGGCCCGGTCGACGCGCGGATCGATCACGTCGGTGCGCACGGTCAACGGGGCGTCGGTCCGGAACGGGGGGTTGAACAGCCCGGTGTCGATCCGGCTGAGGAACGGGTCGACCAGGACGGTCCGGTCGGCGATGTCGATGCGCCAGCCGGCCGTACCCCACCAGCGGAAGCTGACCGCGCCGGTGCGGCCTCTGGCGGGCGTCGGCGCGGCGGCCGGCGGCGCGGCCTGGGCCGGGGTGGCCGAGGTGGCGGCGAGACCGCCGGCCGAGACCAGGGCGGTGGTGGCGGCGGCGTCGCGCAGGAAGCGTCGACGGTCGAGGTTGGACATGCGGATCTACTCCCCGTGCTCGGGTGATCGGTCAGCACGAGCCAACCAGCGCCACCGCGCCCCGGTCCAAGATCGAACGCCTTCAGCTCCGATACGTCACCGCATATCGTGCCTGCTCAGCGGTCCCCCTTCGGCGCTCGGACGCCCGGAAACTCACTCGCCGCGCAGCGCCTCGACGGCCGTCCGGGCGGCAGTTCCCATCGCCAGGTCCACGTCGATCCGGCGCGGGGTCAGCTCGTCGGCGCGGGCGAAGACGGCGATGGCGTACCGGCCGCCGTCGGGGTATTCGGCGACACCGGCCTCCAGGTGCAGGCCGGGCAGGGTGCCGGTCTTGCCGGCGACCCGGACGCCGGGCGGGAAGCCGGCGGCCAGCCGGGTCCAGAAGAGCTGCCGGGCCATCCAGGTGCGGACCATCGCGCAGGCCGCCGCCGGGCCGGCCTGGTCGCGCCAGATCAGGGTGAGCAGCCGGGTGATCTCCCGGGCGGTGCTGCTGGTGGTGTGTGCGGGGTCGAAGACCCGCATGGCCTGGACCCGCTCCGCCGGCAGGGTCGGGAAGATCCGCGCGAACTCCGCCTCGGTCCGCGCCCCCACGTCGGCGAGCATCATCTCGACCAGTTCCCGAGGACCGCCGAGAACGCGGGTGCGGGTGAGGCCCAGCTCGGCGGCGAGCATCGGCAGCAGGTCCGGGCCGACCCGGCGCAGCAGCAGGTCGGCGGCCGTGTTGTCGCTCACCGACATGGCGAAGTACGCGAGGTCGCGCAGCGACACCTCGGCGTCGTCGACGCAGCCGGCCAGCCCCCACCCGCCGAGCCGGTCGGCGGCGGTGACCAGGACCCGTTCGGTGGGGTCGAGCTGGCCGGCGTCGACCTGCCGGGCGAACTCCAGCACCAGCAGGATCTTGAAGATCGACGCGATCACCACCTGCTCGTCGGCACGCACCCCGACCTGCCGGTCCATTCCGGCCGGGTCGACGGCGTCGACGTCCACCGCGTCCAGGTCGACGGCGTGCAGGCTGGCCGTCACCCCGACGCCCGCGAAGATGGCCTCGATCCGCTCCCCCACATCCACCCGGGCACGGTATCCAGTGGCGGTGGTCCGCCGCTGGCGTAGGGTCCGGCCGTGGACCTGCTCCGGCACCTGCGGCACTTCGTGGTGGTCGCCCACGAGCTGCACTTCGGGCGGGCGGCCGAACTGCTCGGAATGGCCCAGCCGCCGTTGAGCCAGTCGATCCAGCGCCTCGAACGGGAGCTGGAGGTCGAGCTGTTCGACCGCTCCCGCCGCCAGGTGCGGCTCACCACCGCCGGCGGTCTGCTGCTCGCCGAGGCGGAGGAACTCCTCGCCGGCGAGGGCCGGCTGCGCAACCTCATGGGGCAGGTCCGCGCGGGCGAGCTGGGCATCCTGCGGGCCGGGGTGCCGCCGGAGACCCCCGCGGTGACGCTGCGCGCGCTGCTCGACCAGCTCACCGGCCGAGCGCCCGGCCTGGACGTGGAGCTGCACGAGCTGACCACCGCCGAGCAGGTGCGGATGCTCACCGAGCGGAGGTTGGACGTGGGGCTCGTGCACCATCCGGTCGAGGGGGACGGGCTGCGCTTCGGCGCCCCGGTGGACGTACCACTGGGGGTGCTGCTGCCGCGGACGTCGCCGCTGGCCCGCGGCCGGGAGGTGCCGCTCGCGGCGCTCGCCGGCCTCGACCTGGTGGCCGCGCCCCGGGCCACCGCGCCGGGCTGGCACGACCACCTGCTCGCGGTGTGCCGGCGGCACGGGTGGCGGCCGGCGCGGGTGCGGCCGGCGCGCAATCCGGAGTTCCTGTTCGGGCTGGTGCTGGCCGGCGGTGGGGTGGCCGTGGAGCCGGCGGCGCTGGCACGCCGGGAACCCCGGATCGCGTGGCGGCCGATCGCCGACGCCTCGCTGACGAAACGCACCTCGGCGGTCTGGCCGCAACGGTCGGCGCATCCGGCGGCCCCGATGGTCGGGCAGATCGCCGCCGAGGTGCTGGCCGTCGCCGAGCCGGCGCCGCCCACGCCGCCCTCGGTGCCGGCGGCGCGACCCTGGCCGGTGTTGTTCGACACGACCGGGTGAACCGGCCCGACGTTGCGCTCGTCACCTCGCGTTGGACGGTGGATCGTCCACCCGCCCGGGTATGGATGACGGATAACGAAGACGCGAAGGAGCCGCAGTGGCATTCACGATTCCTGACATCAGCCTGAACGACGGCACCACCATCCCGCAGCTCGGCTTCGGGGTGTTCCAGATCGAGCCGAAGGACACCGTTGCGGCGGTGACCACGGCCCTGGAAACGGGCTACCGGCACATCGACACCGCCGAGATGTACGGCAACGAGGCCGAGGTCGGCGAGGCGATCCGCGTGTCCGGCCTCGACCGGGGTGACGTCTACGTGACCAGCAAGCTGAACAACGGCTTCCACCGCCCGGACGACGCCCGCAAGGCGTTCGACTCGACGCTTGCCGCGTTGAAGATGGACTACATCGACCTGTTCCTGATCCACTGGCCGCTGCCGACGCTGTACGACGGCGACTACGTCTCGACCTGGAAGGTGCTGGAGGAGTTCCAGCGCGACGGTCGGGCCCGCTCGATCGGCGTGTCGAACTTCCAGGTGGCGCACCTGCGGCGACTGGCCGACGAGGCGGGCGTGGTGCCGGCGGTCAACCAGATCGAGGCGCACCCCTACTTCGGCAACGACGAGGTGCGCGCCTACGGCCGCGAGCACAACATCCTCACCGAGGCGTGGTCGCCGATCGCGCAGGGCAAGGTGCTCGACGACCCGACGGTCGTCGACATCGCCGAGCAGCTCGGCCGCACCCCGGCGCAGGTGGTGCTGCGGTGGCACGTGCAGCGCGGCGACATCATCTTCCCGAAGTCGACCACGCCGAAGCGGATCGAGGAGAACACCCGCATCTTCGACTTCGAGCTGGACGACACGGCGATGGAGCGGATCACCGCCCTGGACAAGGGCGAGGCCGGGCGGCAGGGCCCGAACCCGGACACCTTCGCCTACGTGCCCCGCTGACGCTCGATCGACGGTGCTGCCGCTCAGTCCGCACGCTGGCTGAGCGGCAGCACCTCGCCCGCGGATTCAGGGGCCGACGCGCTCGGCGAGTCTGCGGAACACCGCCTGGGTCGGCGAGTCCGGCTCGGCGACGTAGACGATCAACCGCTGCTCGGTCTCCGGCACCAGCAGCACCCGGCACTCGAACTCCAGCGGCCCCAGCTCGGGATGCGCCACCCGCTTCACGATGGGACGACGTTCCTCGACGTCGTGCTCGGCCCACAGGCGAGCGAAGTGCGGCGAGGTGCCGAGCAGTTCGATGACCAGCTCCCGGATCGCCGGGTCCGCCGGATAGCGGCCGTAGGCGGCCCGCAGATCCGCCACCGTGCTGTGCACGAACCGGCGTACGTCGGCATCGGCCCAGTGGGCGTCGGTCATCGGCTGCTGGAACGTCCAGCGGATCATGTTGCGCCGGGCGTCGGGCACGGTCGCGAGATCGCCCACGAAGTGCGTGGCCAGACGGTTCCAGGCCAGCACGTGGTAGGCGGCGTCGACGAGGTACGCGGGGGCTTCGGTCATCGCGTCGAGCAGGTGCCGCAGCCCGGGGCTCACCTCCCGGCTCGGGCCCACTGTCGCGGGCGGATGCTCACCGGCGATCCGGAACAGATACTCGCGCTCGTCGCGGCTCAGCAGCAGCGCCCGGGCCATCGCGGCGAGCACCTGCCGGGACGGGTGCGGCCCACGGCCCTGCTCCAGGCGGATGTAGTAGTCGATCGACATCCCGGCGAGTTGGGCGACCTCCTGTCGACGCAGCCCGGGGGTGCGCCGACGTGTCCCGTCGGGAAGGCCGACCTCGGCGGGGCTCAGGCGGGCGCGGCGGGTGCGCAGGAACGCCGCCAGTTCGTCACGTCGCAGGCCGCTGCTCGTCATCCCCCCAGCATGCCCCGGACGGCGTCGGCCAGGGTGGTACCGCCGGTCCCAGGCTCGGCCCGTCCCTGTCCCCAGGCCGTCGCCGGGGTGAGGCTCGACGGCATGACGAACACGATCGCCCTGATCACCGGGGCCAACAAGGGAATCGGCTTCGCCACCGCACGACAGCTCGGCGGCCTCGGGATGACAGTCCTGGTGGGCGCGCGCGACGCCGAGCGGGGTCGGGCCGCCGAGCGGAAGCTGCGCGACGGCGGCGCGGACGCGGTGTACGTGCCACTGGACGTCACCGACGCGGAGTCGGTGACGGCCGCCGCGAAGCGGGTGGAGGCGGAGTACGGCCGGCTGGACGTGCTGGTCAACAACGCCGGCATCGTGCGCGCCGACGGTGCGCGGGGGCTGCCCAGCGAGACGACAGTGGCGACACTGCGTCAGCTGTACGAGACGAACGTCTTCGGGGTGGTGACGGTGACCAACGCGCTGCTGCCGCTGCTGCGCCGGTCGCCGGCGGCGCGGATCGTCAACGTCTCCAGCGAGGTCGGCTCGATCGCGGTGATGACCGACCCGGACGGCGCGCTGTTCGAGTTGACCTCCGTGCCGTACCCGTCGTCGAAGGCGGCGCTGAACATGCTCACCGCCATGTACGCCAAGGAGCTGCGCGACACCCCGATCAAGGTGAACGCGGCGAACCCCGGCTACTGCGCCACCGACCTGAACGGCAACAACGGCTTCCGCACGCCCGAGCAGGGCGCCGAGGTGAGCGTGCACCTGGCGACGCTGCCGGCCGACGGCCCGAGCGGGCTGCTGTGGGGCTTCCAGATGGACGCCGGCGGCGGCTACGGCGTACTCCCCTGGTGAGACGACCGCTTGACCTGGAGCGCACTCCAGCCGCCAGGGTGGTCCTCGGGCGCCCACCGGCAGGGCGCACGAAAGGAGATCCCCATGCGGTACCGCACGATCGGCACCGACCCGGCGACCCGGCGCGAGGTCAGCGTGCTCAGCCTCGGGGCCATGCTGTTCGGCAGCGCCACCGACGAGGCCACCTCGTACGCGATCCTCGACCGGTACGTCGAGGCGGGCGGCACCTTCATCGACACCTCGGACAACTACGCGTTCTGGGTCGACGGCTCGCAGGGCGGCCAGAGTGAGGAGCTGCTCGGGCGGTGGCGGCGCAGCCGGGGCGTCGGCGCCGAGATCGTCATCGCCACCAAGCTGGGTGCCCGTCCGTTGGCACCCGGCACCAGCTACCTGGACAACGCCGAGGGCCTGTCGGCGAAGGTGATCCGCGAGTCGGCGGAGCGCAGCCGCGACCGGCTCGGCGTGGAACGGCTGGACCTGCTCTACGCACACATCGAGGACCGCACGGTGCCGCTCGCGGAGACCGTGGAGGGCTTCGCCGAGCTGGTCGCCGAGGGCACTGTCGGCCTGCTCGGGGCGAGCAACCACCGGGCCTGGCGAGTGGAGCGGGCCCGCGCGCTCGCCGCAGCCGCCGGCCTCCCGGGGTACGAGGTGCTCCAGTACCACCACAGCTACCTGCCCCGGCGCACCGACCTGGCCAGTGAGCTGGACCCGGACGGCGACCCGGGCGCCGCCGGCGGTGACCTGCTCAGCTACCTGCGCGCCGAGCCGCAGCTGACCCTGGTGGCGTACTCGCCGCTGCTCAAGGGGGCGTTCACGCGGGCGGACAGGCCGCTGGGCGCGGAGTACGACCTGCCGAGCGCGCCCCGGCGGCTGGCCGCCCTGCGGGAGGTGGCCGGGCAGACCGGCGCGACGGTGAACCAGGTGGTGCTCGCCTGGTTGCTGGGCGGTGACCTGCCGACGATTCCGCTGGTGGGGGCCTCCTCGGTGGCCCAGCTCGAGGAGAGCCTGGCCGCTGTGGAGCTGGAGTTGACCGCCGAGCAGCGGCACCGCCTCGACACCACCTGGTGACCCGCGGCGACCGCCCCGCCGACCTCAGTCGTCGGTCGGCGGGGCGGTCAGGTCGAGCTGCCAGTCGTTGGCACGCATCAGGTGCCCGGGTGGGTACTCGAAATTCGTCTCTCCGAGCAGAGTGAAGCCCGCCTTGCGGCAGACCGCGTTCGAGGCGGGGTTGTCGACGGACGGGTACGCGTGCGCGTAGCGCCGGTCCCGTCGGGCGCGAACCACGTCGAGAGCCGCGCGCACCGCGACGGTGGCCAGCCCCATTCCCCGGTACGCGGGCAGCACCGCCCAGCCCAGCTCGTACACCTGTCGGTCGCGCCACTCGCGGGCCCAGTAGCCGACGCTGCCCGCCCGCGCGCCGTCCGGCAGTACCACTGTGAACATGCACCCCTGCCCGCCCTCGGCGAAGTGCACGTACCGGTCGTGGCGGGCGAGCACCTGCTCGTCGGTCTCCGGGCCGCCGGTGTGCCGGCGCGTGTCAGGTGAGTTGAGCTGCCGCAGCAGGTCGAGATCATCCTCGTGCCACGGCTCGATGCGTACCTGCGTCATTCCGTTCCCTTCCTCGACCCCAGTCAAGCCGATCCCACCGACATTCCGGCCCGAAACAGCGCCCGCTAGTTCCGATCTAGCGGGCGGGCGGTCGTCACCTCGCGCCCTGTGGTGGGCGGCGTCGTTGACCTCACCGACCACGACGTCGCCGGCCATCGGACGAGAGGTAGGGATGATGAACAGACGCTCAACCGGCCTGGCCATCGAGGCAGAGGGGCTCAGCCGCTCCTTCGGGGAGACCCGGGCCCTGGCCGGCATGGACCTGCGGGTGCCCGCCGGCACCGTCTACGGCCTGCTCGGCCCGAACGGGGCGGGCAAGACCACAGCGGTCCGGGTGTTGGCGACGCTGCTGCGCCCCGACGGCGGCACCGCGCGGGTGTTCGGGCACGACGTGGTCACCGAGGCGGACAAGGTCCGCAGTCGGGTCAGCCTCACCGGCCAGTACGCCTCCGTCGACGAGGACCTGACCGGCACGGAGAACCTGGTGCTCCTGGCCCGCCTGCTCGGTCTGCGCAAGCCGGCCGCCCGCGAGCGCGCGGCGGCGCTGCTCGCCGCGTTCGGGCTGACCGAGGCGAGCGACCGGCAGGTGAAGAAGTACTCGGGTGGGATGCGGCGGCGCATCGACATCGCCGCGAGCATCCTCAACACGCCTGACCTGCTCTTCCTCGACGAGCCGACGACGGGTCTCGACCCGCGCAGCCGCAACCAGGTGTGGGAGATCGTCCGGGCCGTGGTGTCGCACGGCACGACCGTGCTGCTCACCACGCAGTACCTCGACGAGGCCGACCAGCTCGCCGGGCGGATCGCCGTCGTCGACCACGGCCGGGTGATCGCGGAGGGCACCCCGGGCGAGCTGAAGTCGTCGGTCGGCTCCGGCACCGTCCACCTGCGACTGCGCGACCCCGGTCAGCGGCCGCAGGCCGAAAAGGTGCTCCGCGAGGCCCTCAACGTGCCCGTGCAGCTCGCCGCGGATCCGGTCGCGTTGACCGCCCGGGTCGGCGAGGCGGGCAGCGACCTCGACGCCAGCGCGCAGGCCGCCCGCGCGCTCGGTGACCTGGCCCGCGCCGGCATCGTCGTCGACAACTTCTCCCTCGGTCAGCCGAGCCTGGACGAGGTCTTCCTGGCCCTGACCGATCATCCGGCCGTGTCGGCCGACGAGCGCGACGACGAGCTGGAGGCAGCCCGATGAGCGACACCACCACCACTACCGAACGGGCGCCGTCGGTCTACGTACCGTCCGCCGAGGCGCTGGCGACAGTCCTCGCGCCGGGCGCGCGGCCGGCCCGACCCAGCGCACTGGGGGCGTCGCTCACCTTCGGCTGGCGGGCCCTGCTGAAGATCAAGCACGTGCCGGAGCAGCTCTTCGACGTCACCGCGTTCCCGATCATCATGGTGCTGATGTTCACGTACCTGTTCGGCGGCGCCCTCGCCGACAGCCCGCGTGACTACCTGCAGTTCTTCCTGCCCGGCATCATGGTGACAAGCGTCGTGATGATCACCATGTACACCGGCGTCGGCCTGAACACCGACATCGAGAAGGGCATCTTCGACCGCTTCCGGACGCTGCCCGTCTGGCGGCCGGCCGCCCTGGTCGGCATGATCTTTGGCGACGTGCTGCGCTACGTCCTCGCCGCCCTGGTCATCCTCGGCGTCGGGTTGGCGCTCGGCTTCCGACCCGCCGGCGGCGTCGTCGGGGTGGCCAGCGGCATCGGGCTGCTGGTGATCTTCTCGTTCGCGTTCTCGTGGGTGTGGACGTTCTTCGGGCTGATCCTGCGCAGCGAGAAGTCGGTGATGGGGGTCAGCATGATGGTGCTGTTCCCGCTGACGTTCCTCAGCAACGTCTTCGTCGAGCCGAGCACCATGCCCGGCTGGCTCCAGGCGTTCGTGAAGGTCAACCCGGTGACGCAGCTGGTGGCCTCGGTGCGCGCGGTGATGGCCGGCGAGTCGGACCCGTCCGCCACGATGTGGCTGCTGGTGTGGAGCGTCGGCTTCGTGCTCGTCTTCGGCACGCTGACCATGTACAAGTACAACCGCCGCTGACCCCTCCCGTCCCCTACCGCCGCGATCTTGCACTTGCTGCCCCGACAAGAGTGGCGAAACCCCCTATTTCGGGGACCGAAAGTGCAAGATCGCGGCGGTGGGGTGGGTTAGAGGCGCCAGGGTGGGCGGGTCTGCGGGAGGTAGCGGCAGGTGGCGCCGGTGGTGACCGAATCGCGCAGGTGGTTGGCGAGCGCGGGATGACGGTCGTCGAGCTTGCGTAACGTGTCGCGGATCCGCGCGGTGACCGTCTTGCGGGCGCGTTCGGCCTCGTCGCCCAGGCGTCGGCTGCGGCCGGCCAGCCCCGCCGCGGCGCGCAGCTCGTCGAGCAGCGCGCCGCGCTCGGCGTCCAGCGCGACCACCTTCGCCTCGTCGCCGCGTGCGGCGGCGCGGTCGATCTCGTCGTCGAGGCGGGTCAGGTGCCGCCGGTAGCGGGCCTTCGCCTCGTCGTCGAGGACCGGATCGCCGCCCATCCGGCGGGCGGCCGCCAACACCGGCCCGGCGGCCGGATCGAGCAGCTCCACCGCCGGCACGTCGCTGCCGGGCCGACTCAGCAGCAGCTGCAGGTCGTGCAGGCCCTTGGCGTCGGGCAGATGCGCCACGACTCCGGCGTACGCGAGCCGCCAGACCGGACCGTCGCGTCGAAAGGCGTACCCCTCGGTCGTCGAGTCGGGCAGCGTCACCTCACGCCGCCCGACGACCTGGCCCACCTCGAAGGTGCGGCCCGGAAGGCCGACCCGGTCCGGCCCCGCGTCGTCGCCCCGGCCGGCGACGCGGTCCGGCCCGGCGGTGCGACCCGGCCCGGTGGTCCGGCCCGGCTCGGTGGTCCGGCCCGGCTCGGCGGTGCGACCCGGCTCGGCGGTGCGACCCGGCTCGGTGCTGCGGCCCGGACGGCCGACGTGGTTTGGCCCGGCGTCGTCGCCCCGGTCGGCGACCTGGTCCGGCTCGGCGTCGGCCGTTCCCGGGACGGCGAGCCGCAGGAGCACCTGTCGCATGCCGAGGGCGGTGGCCTCCCGTGCGGTGGTGGCGCGCAGCTCGGCACGCGTCGCGGCGTCGCCCGGGTGGTCGCGGCCGGCCAGGGCGTTCACCAGCCCGGCGCGAGCGATGAGCGACCAGGGGCGGGAGCCCATCCGGTCGGCGGCCTCGCGGGCCGCGGTGAATCCGGCGATGGCGTCGTCCCAGCGTTCCTCGGCGGCGTCGACCACGGCGAGCCAGTGGTCGACGGGCCCACTGATGTCGCAGCCGAAGAGCCCGACCGCCCACTGCCCTCGGTGCGGGGCCAGCGCGGCACGCGCGTCGCGGCAGCGTTGCGGATCGCGGGACGCGGCGGCGGCCTGCGCCCGCAGGCGCAGCCACAGCGGTGACACCGGGCGCGGGTAGTGGATGTCGGCGGCCTCGATGACGGCGGTCAGCCGCACCGCCGTCTCGTCGTCGCCGCGCTCGGCCGCCGTGATCGCGGACAGCAGCTCCCGGTAGGGGTAGTCGGTCGGCGCCCATTCGTGCAGCAACGCGTCGATCTCGTCGAACCGCCCCTGCAACAGCAGCCGGGCCCAGCGCAGGTGATGACCCATGAAGGCGAACTCGGCGTGCCCTGGGTCGGACAGGTCGGTGATGACGGTGAACCGCTCGTCGGCCTCGGCGAAGTCGCCCCGGAACGCCGCGATGATCCCGCCGTCGACCGCAGCCGCCATGCGGGGACGGGCCAGGTCGCCCTGCTGACCCACGGTGACGAAGGCGGTGAACTCCTCGACAAACCCGGGGTCGCCCAGCTCCAGCAACGCCACCCAGCGCAGCGAGGTAGCCCACAGCTCGGTCTCCCGGTCGCCCGAGCGACGGGCCACCTCCCTGATCTCGGCGGTGAGCGCGGCTCGCGCCGCCGCGGTGCCCAGACCCCAGGTGGTGTCGTGACGCGCCCACAGGCTGAAGGTGAGCGCCTCGTCGTCACGGCCGGAACGCGCGATGGTCTCCGTAGCGGTGATCAGATCGGCCACCAGCGTGGCCACCGACGCGGTGGCCGACGGCTCGCCGATCAACCGCTGGTACGCCTCGCGCACCAGGTTCGCGGTGTCTACCGAGCGGATGGTGTCGACCTGGCGCGACCGGTGCACGGTGAGCGCGACGCGGGCCAGCAGCAGCGGGTCGTCGAGGGTGCGGGCCAGCGTCGCGGCCTCGGCGAGCAGGCGTACGGCCTCGTCCCGACCGGCGTGGTGATATTGCACCTCACCGAAGTCGACGAGCAGCCGGACCCGCTGCGCCGGGTCCTCGACGATCTCCAACGCCCGGCGGAAGTGCACCCCGGCCTCGTCGGCCGCGAGCCGGGCGAACGCGTCCCGCCCGGCGGCGACCAGCAGCTCGACGACCCGGGCCCGGTCGAGCGACGGGCCGGCCAGGTAGGCGTGTCGAGCCAGGTCGGCCGGGATCAGCCGGTCGGTCAGGGCCGTCGGCGGGTCCACCGCACGGACCACCGCGGCATGGCGGGCCTGCCGGTCGTCGGCGGTGAGCCCGTCGTAGAGGGTCTCCCGGACCAGGTCGTGGGCGAAGGCGAACCGGCCACCGCTGCGGGCCACCACCAGCCGGGCGGTCACCGCCTGGTCGAGCAGCCGGTCGACCTGGGCCGCCGGCGCCGCCGCGCTGGCCGCTAGGACCTCCCGGTGGAACTCACGGCCGAGCACGGCGGCAACGGTCAACGCCTCGACCACCGTCGCGGGCAACTGGTCGAGCCGCTGGCGCACCGCCTCCCGTACGCCCGGCGCGATGGTGCCGGTCGTGCCGTCGGCATGCCACAACCGGGCGGTCTGTTCGACGAAGAACGGGTTGCCGCCGGTACGCCGATGCACCTCGCCGGCCAGGTCGGCGTCGGGCTCCCGCCCGGCGGTACGCGCCATCAACGCGGCCACCTCGTCGCGGGCGAGGCCGGTGAGGGTGATCGTGGTGGCCTTGGCGACCAGCGGCATCAGCAGCGGACGCAGCGGGTGCTCGCCCGCCTCGACCTCCGCGTCGCGGTACGTGCCGATCAGCAACAGCCGCTCGAACCAGGTGTGCTGCGCGGCGAACGCCAGCAGCCGGAGCGAGGCCGGGTCGGCCCAGTGCAGGTCGTCGAGGACGACCACCACCGGCCGGTGCGCCGAGACCGCGACCAGCGCGGCGGTCACCGCGTCGTACAGGGCGAACGCCTCCTGCTCGGCGACGTGGCTGCCGCCGGGCGGAGCGGTCCAGGTGGCGGCGAGGCCGGGCACGTCACCGCCGGTCTCGCCGAGCAGGGCGGCGAGGGCCGGCTCGGCGTCCGGTCGGGCGAGCGCCCAGTCGTCGGCGGAGCGGCGCAGGGCGCGCAGGACCTGCACCCAGGGCCAGTAGCCGGGGGCGCTGTCGGAATCCCAGCAGGCCGCGCCGAGCACGAGCGCGCCACGCTGGCGGGCCTCCCGCGCCACCGACGTGACGAGGGTGGTCTTGCCGATGCCCGGCTCGCCGGTGACCAGGACGAAACCGCCGTGGCTCGTGGCGGCCCGATCCAACTCGGCGCGCAGCAGACCCGCGGGGTGATCCCGCCCGATGATGGCGTCGCCGACCCGCGCGTCCATGGTTCCCAGACGGTACTGGACCCCACCGACGCTGAGCGTCTCGCTGTGACTGCCGACAGGCAACTGCTATCCCATGAATCCCTATACTTCCCTATGGAATTAGGATAGGGGGCGATGACGGAAGAAATGTACTCGGTGGAACAGGTTGCCGACCGGCTCGGCCTGCACGTGCGGACGGTGCGCGGCTACATCCGCTCCGGCCGGCTGCGCGCAGTGCGGATCGGCAAGCAGTACCGGATCGCCGCCAGCGATCTCGACGCGCTCACCGGACGGCCGCCCGCCCCCAACGTGGCCGGCCAGGCGGAGGTGTCGAGCATCGTGCAGATCGACGGTGTCGACCGGGCCGCCGCCGACCGGCTCGGCACGCTCGTGCTGGCCAGCGTCAACACCGGACACGACCCGGCCCGGCCGCTGCGGGTGCAGACCGTGCACGACGATGACCGTCGCCGCCTGAAGATCATCATCCTCGGTGACCCCGCAGGCACCGCCGAGGTGCTGCACCTGCTCGACGCCGTCCTCAACGCCGACAACGGCCTACTCGACCGGGAGGTCCACGATGCCTGACGAGATCCAGGAACGCGCCGGAGTGCCGGTGCTGGTCTGCGACCCGGCCGGCCCGATCGTCGCCACCGAACAGGACGCGCTGGACCTGATCGGCGCGGCCTTCGCCGGCGCGCAGGTGGTCGCCGTGCCCGCCAACCGACTCGACGAACGCTTCTTCTCGCTGGGCACCCGCTTCGCCGGCGACGTAATGCAGAAGTTCGTCAACTACCGACTGCGCCTGGCCATCGTCGGTGACATCTCGACGCACCTGGACGGCAGCTCGGCGCTACGGGCACTGGTGCACGAGTCGAACCAGGCCGGGCACATCTGGTTCGTCCCCGACCTCGACGCCCTCGACGAGCGCCTCCGCGCCACGGCGTAGTGCCATCTCCACCGCGTCCGCTTCCACACCGTGGCTGTTGGCCTGCTCGGCCGCCCAGCGCAGATAGGCCAGCCACTCCTCGGCCGACCAGCCGTTTGGCCGGTGGACACCGGCTTTCGCGGGAAGACGGCTGGCCACGACGCGGTCGAGAACCAACGGCTGCACCCCGCCGACGCCACGCCGGTAGCCGACGAAGTAGAGAACCTTGGTGACCAGGCCCGGCCCCAACCACGGCAGCCGAGCCTGGTCGGGGTCACGCAAGCGCCGGTACGCCCTACCCAGCGCAACGTCGTCGGGCGTCGGCCCCGACACGCCCTCGAGCGCGTACGCCAGGCGCGTGCCCTGCGGGTCGGCGGCGAGCGACCTGGCGGCACGCCACGGCCCGTAGCCGATCGGCCCGTAGGCCCAGGCCAGCACGGCGGCCAGCAGTTGCCGCGCGCTCGCCGACCCGGCCCGGTACGCCTCGGCGACCGCAAACGCGTCCCGCCGCCAGATCACGCCGGTCGACGGGAGGCTGTCGGGCCAGGCATCCGGCGGCAGCCCACGCCGCCAGCGGTCGACGCGAACCGCCACCGGGACCTCATCCGACACCATCACATCTCCGGTCACCTGCATGGCCGCCCCCTTTCGATCCTGCGCCTGCCGTCGGACGCTACGGACGGGGACGCCCACCTGCGGACCGCTGACGCCATATCGCGGTATCAACCGGGAGCGGGCTCACGACTAGCCGCCCGGCGACCGGGTACGCGTGCCGCATGGGTAGCCACAAGCAGAACAAACACGACAGTGGTGGCGAGTCGGCGCGAGGTCGGCGCCATCCGGGCAGCGGCGCTCCGGGCCGCCAGGGTTCGACAGTTGAGCATTCGCCAGACCAACGGCACCGCCGTACAGCGACCGGCCCCGCCGGCACCGAACGCGACCAGGGCCGGGCCAAGGTCTCCGGCGACGGACGGATCCAGCGCCAAGGCGGTTCGTGAGCCGAGTCCCATAGCCTCCCGGAAGGCGACGTCAGCCGGTGCGAGCCGCCGGCGGGCGAGCGCCCAGCAACTCGGCGAGGCTCACCATCGCGGCCTGGAAGCCGACCCGGTCGGCGGCATGGAACCGTCGGAAGAACCAGCCGGGTACGCGGGCCTGCCTTTGCCGAGTGTGAAAGAAGCGGTGCTCAAACGCGTACACGACTCGGACTCGACTTCACCTGAGTTATGGATTCCGTCTCTCAGGGAGCGGGGACATCAGGCCAGGATCACCTGTTACGCCATCAGTGCCGCCCGGAGGGGCGAGCGCCATCGCCAGCCGCTGAACCGGAGCCCGGAAGTCGATCTCGTCATTGCCATAGAAGGCACGGTAGAAGATTCCACTAGGCGCTCGCGGGGCCTGGCAACGTGTCCTGAAGAGCACATCTTGCACCTGCCGCGACAGCAATATCAAGTCGGCGTCCGGCAGCGCTCCAGCGGCCTTCGTCGCAGCCTTCAGGACCTCCTCCTCCGCAAATACACACGCACGTTCGCGATCTTTCGCGATCGCTCGTTGCTGACGAACAACATCTATCCCCAGCAATAGCCCACCCAGCGATGGAATGTACCATCGCAGCACGATTTCACCTACAGTAAAATCGCCGATAAATCCCACTACCGCGCCAGCGAGGGTCCACACCAACAAGACTCCCTGAATCACGTTCGCGTACCGCCGTCGAATCCTCGAACCCCATCCGAGATTCTGGATCTGACGAGCGAGGACGTTGAAGGGACGCGGAAGGTTCGGCACGTGATCCCAGTCATCGGAGATTTTCCGTCTCGCAAACTTGCCGCTCAGCCGACTGACATCTTCCGAGCGAACCACGGGGCCCGCAAGGACCGTGTTCCAACCCAACCCGAACAGCTCCGCTTCGAACATCTCCTGGAGCTTGGCAGCGCGATTTAACTCCATCTCGACCCATGATGCGAGACCAATCGAATACACACCCGCCCACACAGCACCGAGCACGGTTATCCATGCTGCGGGAAGTGCTGTCACGGTGACCACCGCACCAGCTACGGCAATAACCGCCGACAACGCGAGCCGAACACTCGCTAGAACGCGAACTCGCGCGTGTGAAACCGACATGGCCTTCAGCGTCGTCAGCGCCGAAGGCGTGATCTGAGCTTTGACGAACAGGGGCTCAGGCGGAGGCATGCGGGCACTATACCGAGCGACTGCAGGATTGAGGATTGCCCGAAGACCTAAGTAACATCGGTGCCGATGAACCAGAAACTCGGTCAATACGCCGCTGACCTGGACCGACATGTTGGCGACTCAGAGGTGCTGCGGGCTCTCGAAGCGTGGGCACAAGATCAATCGCTTGCCGTAGACGTTCCCGGAGTGCCTTGGCGCCGACGTGGCGGCAGTGGAGCACTGCTGGTGCGGCTCCAGATCACCTCCAGCCGGAGGGCCGCCAAGCCGACTGACACGTTGATGAAGGTCTGCGCCCAGGGAAGCCCAGCGAACGAGCCAGAGAATCATGAACGAGCCTGGCTAAACGCACCAGCGTTCGCAGGTCAGCATCTCTTCATGCAACTCTTTCCTCCGGTTGCCATGAAGGACGGACGCACCATCATGTTCCTGGAATCGCCCAAGGCTTTTCTGGACGCCAGGACATTGGGAGAATTGCCGACTACTCTCCAGCGGGAAGCGGCCACGGCAACCATCCGACTAGTTTTCCGAGAATGGAACAATCCTGGGAGTCTCAGACGGATAACCACCTCCGCCAGGAGCTTCATCCGCCTCGAATTGGGCTGCACACCGCAAGAAGATGATGCCGCCGGGACGCGGATCGGTCAAACCGGCCCCTCGTACACCCAAAGCGACGCGGCCGACCCGGTGATTCAAGTAGGCATGCTGCCATCGGGGCTGCTTCAGCGTCTGGCCGGCAGATCCCACCTCCGCGCCAGGTCAGTCGAGTACATATCAGGGCACAGCCACGGAGACCTGCACCTAGACAACATTCTTGTACCTCCGACAATGGATCCGAAGGTCACGGCTCACGATATCCGCCTTATCGATCTCTCCGGATACAATCCGTCTGCCCCCCTGTCACGAGATCTGGCCGCCCTCCTCCTCTCTTCCGTCCTGTCGGCGGTTCGAGATGGAATGCCCGATTCGCAAAGCAAAGCCCTCACCCATGCACTGCTGAAAGAAAGCCCGACGGTGACTTCAGCAGCAGATGAGTCGACCTCCACTCTTACGGTTCAAGCGATACGCGCCGCAGCTGTTGGCTGCTTAGACCCATTCCATCGTCAGATTTTTCATAAGCAATACCTGCTCTCGCTGCTATCCCAGTCACTGCTTTACACTTCGTACAGCAACGTTGGCCGGTCAGGCCATCATTGGTATCTGAATTTAGGCGCCAGAGCCGCAGATGCCTACACCGAGGCTCAGCCGTATTCTAAATAGACACAAGTCCTGAAGCAGCGCCAAGTGCGAAAGACCCGAGGCAGTCAGCTCGCCGGGCGCTGACGCCGCCAGGTGGGAAAATCTGATAGACCTTCGTTAATCACAGTTACGATTCGGCCATGCGTGCCCGCCGCGTCACCGCCGTCGTCGCCCTCGCCGTGCTGGCGAGCCTGCTCACCGTCGCCTCCGCCCGCGCCGACGACACCCCGGCGCTGAGCACCCCCGGCAGCCCGACGGTGCTGGCCAACGAGCCACACCGGCTCACCCTGACCTGGGCGCCGGCCGCCTGGGCGGGTGAGCCGACCGGCGACGGTCCGATCAGCTACGAGGTGCAGGTGCCGCTGGGCCCCTACACGTACCGCCTCCTCGGCACCACCACCGCCACCACCCTCACGCTCACCGACCTGGCGCCCGGCACGGCGTACCGGATCGCGGTCGCCGCCCGCGCGCCCGGCGGCTATTCCGACAGCTCCCCCACGACGACCGTCCGCACCGCCGCCGGCCGGGCCACGGTCAGCTACCGCAACCTGGACTGGTCACCGACGAACAACCAGATCCAGTACGTCCTCCAGGTCACCAACACCGGCGGCGGGCCGCTCGAACTGAGCACCGTCCGGGTCCGCTACCACCTGCGCTTCGAGGGCGGCAACACCTCGCTGGTGACCAACTGCGACTGGGCCGCGCTGGGCTGCGACACCGTCCGGCAGACCGTGCAGTTCTTCGTCCCGCCGACCATGCCGGGCACGCCGACGCCGCCCGGATATCCGATCCCGGGCACCACGATCCCCGGCTGGATCGAGCTGACCTTCACCGGCGGAACGCTCGCCCCGGGCGCGTCGACCGGGCCGATCCAGCTACGCCACCACCGGCACAGCTGGAGCGACATCGATGAGCGCGACGACCCGAGCTGGCTCGCCCCCGCAGGGCAGTGGACCGAGAACGACCGGATCACGCTGGACGTCGACGGGGTCCGCGAGTTCGGCGACACGTTCTGACGCAGGCGCGGGTCAGCGGGTGAAGGTGACCGGCGTGTGAATGCGGGCGGCGGGGAAGCCGAGGGACCGCAGACGCGACCGGACACCGGCCAGCATCGCGGGCGGACCGCACACGTTGACGGACGCGTGCCGCGAGGACCGGGGTCGTCTCCCGCCGATCGAACGTCGTCCGGCTCGGGCAGACTGCGGTCATGACGGAACGCCCGGTGCTGTATCTGGTGGTGTGCGCCGCCGGTCCCGCTGAGCACATCGACGAGTTGGTCGACCTGCTGATCGCCGACGGGTGGCAGGTGTGCATGATCGTCAGTCCCACCGCGGCACCGTGGCTCGATCGGGCGGCGTTGCAAGAAAAGACCGGCTATCTCGTACGCGTCGAGTGGCGCATGCCCGGCGACCCGGAGCCGCACCCGCCGGCCGACGTGGTGGTGGCCGCGCCGGTCACGTTCAACACGGTGACGAAGTGGGCGCTGGGCATCAATGACACCCTGGCGCTCGGCGTGCTCAACGAATCGCTGGGCGCGGGCCTACCGATCCTCGCCTTTCCACACGTGAAGGCGGAGCTGGCCCGTCACCCGGCGCATGCGGGCCATGTGCGGGTGCTGCGCGCAGCGGGTGTTGTCATCGCCGACGGTAGAGTGCTCAGCCCGAGGCAGGGATCGACTCCGTGGAGCGCAGTCGTCGAGGCAATACGCTCGATTCGCCCTTCTTGAACCCTGTCCGGCGCCAGGCGGTGGGTCGGGGATAGTCGTGTCGAATTCGACTCGAATCCTGCCGTCGCAGTGCCACTAGCCCGGCTGGTCGACGGCACGGGCGTGTCGCCCGCTGGTCGGCCGCTCGTCGCCGTGGCCCGGCCACCACGCTTTGTGCCCGATCAGCGCGGTCAGCGCGGGAACGAAGAACATCGACATGACGAACGCCGACAGTACGATGCCGATCGCCACCGCGAAGCCCATCTGCTGCAGGAACGAGATCGGCGCGAGCAGCAGCACCGCGAACGTCCCGGCCAGGATCAGTCCTGCTGCCGCGACCGTCGGGCCGGCGTGCTGCACGCCGATGGCGGCTGCCTCATGTGGCTCGCTGCCTTCCCGCGCTTCCTCGCGTAGTCGGGCGATCATCAGGATGTTGTAGTCGGTCCCGATGGCCACGACGAAGAGGTAGAGGATGATCGGCAACTGGAAGGTGACACCGGGCTCGCCTTGCAGCCCTTGGAAGAGGTAGACGGTGGCGCCCAGCGTGGCGGCGAAGTTGAGCAGCACCGCAATCACGAGGTAGATCGGCGCGACCAGGCTGCGCAGCAGCAGCGCGAGGATGAGCGCGATCAGGCCGGCCGCTACCGGCAGGATCACCGACAGGTCGCGGTTGTTCGCCGAGTTGATGTCCGCGAAGATCGCGGTGGTCCCGCCGACCAGCGCCCGGGTGCCAGGCGGCGCCGACGCGTGCACGGCGCCGCGCAGGTCCTCGCGGACGAGGGTGATCGCCTCGTTGGAGACCGGGTTCTCGTTGAGCAGCAGGTTGACCCGAGCCACACTCGGGTCGGTACTGCGCTCCGGGGGCTGCGCCTGACCCACACCCGGGGCTTTCGCTACGGCTGCAGCAAAGTCGTTGACCTGTTGCTCGGTCAGCGGCGACCGGTTGGTGGTGGTCAGGTAGACCTCGGTCGGGGCGAGCGCACCGGCGGCGAACCCGCGCTGGAGGTCCTGGGCGGCCTTCGCCGACTCGGTGTCCTGTGGGAAGCCGGCGCTGAAGTCGTAGTCGGCCTTGTAGCTCAGCACGCCTGCGGCGAGCGCGACCAGGATGACGCCGGAGATCGCCGCGACGAGTGCCGGCCGGCGCCCGACTGTGGTGCCGAGCCGGTGGGACAGGGTGGCCTTGGGCGTACGCTGCCACGCCTTCGACGGCCAGAAGACGTACCGGCCGAGCAGGGAGACGACTGCGGGGACGAGGGTGAGCGAGGTGACAAGCATGACGCCGACCGCGATGGCGAGCGCCGGGCCGAGCGAGCCGAAGAAGCCCAGGGAGGCGAGGAGCAGCACGAGGAACGCGACGATTACCGCTCCGGCGGCCGAGGTGATGACCTCGCCCACCCGCTGGACGGTGACGATCATCGCGGTGCGCTTGTCGTCGCCGGCCCGCAGTCGCTCCCGGTAGCGGAAGAGCAGAAACAGGATGTAGTCGGTACCGATGCCGAACAGCACGATCAGCAGGATCGTCTGCAGGTCCTGGCTGACACTGAGATCGAATGCCTTGCCGGCGGCGGCGACGAGACCGGTCGTGATGCTCAGGACGACGCCGACGACCACCACGGGCAGCAGTGCGGCGATGGGACTCCGGAAGATGATCAGGATCAGTCCGATGATCAGGATGATCGTCGCGATGCCGACCACGGCGAAGGCGTTGTTGAAGGTGTCCTCGTTGTCGACGAAGCTCGCCACGTCGCCGGCCACGCCCGCGGACAGTCCACTGTTCGCCAGCTCGGGGCCGATGTCCGCCCGCAGATCGCGGACGGCGTCGAGCAGCGTCGGGTCGTCGGGGGTGGGGGCGTCCAGCCCGACGTTGATGATCTGCACCGACTTGTCCGGTGCCACAGCTGGCGGACCGGTCAGGTAGCCGGACGTGTGCGGGATGTTCCTGGCCTTGAGCTCCTGGGCGAGCTGGCCCACCTTCGCCTCATCCGCCGGCGTGAGTTTCTGACCGTCGGCGCGCTTGACCACGATGACGGCGGTCGCGGTTGCCTGCTGCGGAAACGCCTTCTGCCCGAGCTCGGTGGCCTGTACGGACTCGTACGAGCGGGGCAGGAAGCTCTCCTGATCCGCTGAGGTGATGTCGCTCAGCGAGGGTGTGGTGAGGATGATGGCGGCCGCCGCCAGCACCCAGCCGGCAATCACCCACCACGCTCTGCCCACAACGAATCTGCCCAGCCGCTCGAACATGGTTTCCCCCGTACGTTCGACACCACCGTCGTCTGGGCCTGGAGCGCCCAGGGCGGACACCCCATCACTCTTGTGGGTGGTCTTCACTACCCGCTGTGCAGATTACCGTCGCCCGCCACTCCTTTTCGGATGCATGGCCTTCAAGGACCGCGGGAGTTTCAGCTAGGTCGGCGAGCCTCGCCGCGCACCTCGACGCTTGCCGCCGAGGGCGCGGCGATCCACAGGCGGCTCCGATCGGAGCCGTACGACCCGCGGTTATGTCCTACGACTGCTCACGGGCTGGCGCAGGTCGGTGACGCGTTTGCTGGCGTACCGGAGCCGAGGAAGCCGAAGGTCGTCGTGCCACCGGGAGCGAGCGACCCGTTGTAGGAGACGTTGCGGACGGTCGCGGTCGAACCGCTGGTGCTCAGCGTGCCGTTCCAGACCTGGCTGATGCTCTGGCCGTTGCTGAGGTTCCACGTGACGGTCCAGCCGTTGACGGCGGCGGTGCCCGCCGTCACGGTCACCTCACCCTGGAAGCCACCGGACCACGAGTTGACCGTGCGGTACGTCGCGGTGCAGGCGGCGCCGGAGGGCGGCGGCGTGGTCGGCGCACTGGTGGTGGGTGGCGTGGACGTGGGCGGGGTCGTCGTGGGCGGGGTGGTCGTGGGTGGTGACGTCGGCCCGTCCGGCGGCACCAGGGGGCAGGTGGCGTTGTACCGCGAGACGCCGGTGCTGTCGGCCAGTGGGCAGAGGAACTGCGTGTAGCGGGTGTCGTTGTCCAGGAACGTCTTGAGCCAGGGGATCAGAAGTCGCATCTCGGTGGGGTTCGACCTGGTGAACGAGAGGTGGTCGTTGCCGGCCAGCTCCGCCCAGGCATGTTCCACACCGGCGGGCAGGGTGTTGTAGATGCCCTGCACGTAGGAGGGCGTGACAGTGCCGTCGTTCTGTCCCGACAAAAGCATGGTGGGGACCTGGGTGGTGGACATGTTCAGGTTGTTGCCGGGCGTACCGGGTGCGAGGCCGACCGCCGCCTTCAGGGTCGGCCGCCGGAGGGCGGCGAGGAGGGTTCCCGCTCCGCCCGCCGAGTGGCCCATGACGCTCAGCCGGTTGGGGTCGACCCGGTTGCGGATCGGGCTGGTGCGGGTGAGGTAGTCCAGCGCCGCGAGCAGCTGGGTGGCGCGGGCGTCGGCGCCGTCGGTGCGGCTGTTGGTTTCGATGCCGATCACCACGAAGCCGAAGGACGCCAGCCAGGGGCCCATCCAGGCTTCCTCGTTGGCGAACAGGGCGGAATAGCCGGGGACTATCGCTACCGCACCCCAGGTGCCCTGGCTGGTGTCGGTCGGGTAGTAGACGTACCCACCGTTGAAGCCGTTGCCGGCGGGCACCGTCGCCTGGGTCGTGGCGAACGGGCCCCGGGTGGCGGCGACGCTGGCCAGGGTCGGATCCGGCCCCCGCTGGTACGGGCTGTCCGCGGCGGCCGCGTCCCGTGTCGCTGTCGTCATCGCCAGGCCGAGGACCAGCGCGAGCGTGGCCGTCAGCCATCGTGTTGGCTGCTTCATCGACGGCTCCACTGCTGGTTGGCCTGGCCGGTGCAGGTCCAGAGGACGAGCTTCGTGCCGTTGGCGGTGCCCTGGTTGTACGGGTCGAGGCAGAGGCCGGACTGCACGCCGGTGATGGTGCCGTTCGTGTTGACGTTCCACTGCTGGTTCGTCCCGCCGTGGCAGTCGTAGATGGTGACCTGGGTGCCCGGGGAGGTGCCGTTGCCGGCGGCGTCGAGGCACTTGTTGCCGTAGACGGTCAGCGCCTTGTTGGACGTGTAGGTCCACTGCTGGTTGGTGCCGCCGTGGCAGTCCCACAACTGCAGCTGGGTGCTGTTGGCGGTGGAGGAGCCGGGGACGTCGACGCACCGGCCCGACCGGGTGCCGACGATCGTGGTGGTCTGTCCGCCGCCGCTGCTCGGGTTGCCGATGCTTCCGGGCACCGACTGCAACGCGCTGTACCAGCGGGCGGCCATCTTGTCGTAGCCGCTGGCGGTGGGGTGGACGCCGTCGATCAGGTCAGAGGTGCTGAGCGCGTTGTACATGTCGACCAGGTGCACCCGCTTACCGGCGCTGACCTTGCTCTGGACGATGCCGGGGATCGCCGCGTTGAAGGTACGGGCGGCCGCGTTCTGGCCGCTGTTCGAGATCGGGATGATCTGCGCCACGAACACCTCGGCGGTGGGCACGGTGCTGGTGATCTTGTCGATCAGGGTGGAGAGCCGGTTCGGCGCGGTGCTCACGTTGTAGTTCTGCAGGATGTCGTTGGTGCCGATGTGCAGCAGGACGGTCTGCGGTCGCTGGGTGTTCAGCCAGCCGACGATGTTGGCGTCGATCTGGTCGATGCGCCAGCCGGGGTGCCCCTGGTGGTCGTGGTCGCCCAGGCTGGCCGGCCCGTTGAACTGCGATCCGACGAAGTCCACCGTGTACCGCCCCGCGGCGAGACGCTGCCAGAGCCCGATGCGGTACCCGCCGGGCACCTGGGTGCCCTCGGTGATGGAGTCGCCGAGCGGCATCACCCGCACTCCACCGTTGGATTCCGCGTTGGCCGGTCCGGTGGGTGTCACCACTGAAGCGACCACCACACCGAGCGCGGCGAGCGTCGCGAGCCATCGTGCCCTCGTTCGCATAGCTTTCTCCCCTGGATTGGTCGAGCTGGCCGAGGGCATGGGCCGACCGGTAGGGCCGCCACGGGCGGCCGGCAACCGTCTGGGATCGGGGCCGGCCGGACCGAGCAGCCGCCGGCTGCCGGGCGTTCACCCGGCGCGCGCCGATCGTCACATCGGCACGGCGTCACTGCCTCAGCACTGGGACGAGTGTGAGCGTTAACAGCGACGATTGTAGATACATTGGATTGCTCTGGTCTACGGGCAACGTCGGCTGCCGGGCGATCGCGCGTTAGGTTACGAAGATGGAGCAGCGGATCAGCCTGATCACCCTCGGCGTCTCGGACCTGCCACGCGCCAAGGCCTTCTACGAGCACCTCGGCTGGCGCGGCCAGGAGGTCGAGGGGACTGTCTTCTTTCAGGCCGGCGGCCTGGCCCTCGTCCTGTGGAGTCGCGACAAGCTGGCCGCCGACGCGGACGTCCCCAACCCGGACACCGGTGGCTTCGGCGGAATGACCCTGGCCCAGAACGTCCGCTCGCGGGCCGAGGTGGACGAGGTGATGGCCACCGCCGGCGAGGCCGGCGCCGAGGTGACCCAGCCGGCGCGCGAGACGTTCTACGGCGGCTACGCCGGCTACTTCGCCGACCCGGACGGTCACGTCTGGGAGATCGCCTGGAACCCCGGCTTCACGCTCGGCCCGGACGGCTCGCTCACCCTCCCCGACTTCGGCACCACGGCCTGACCCGCCCCCAGCGGCAGCGGCGGCGGATCACGGCCCGGTCGGCGGGCAGAGCAGCCGGTCCACAAGCGGCAGCAGGGTGTCCAGGCACACCGTCAACAGGGCGGGATCGGGTGTCGTGGTTGGCGAGGGCGACGCCGGGCCGGGCCGGGCCGCGGTGGGCGGGTCGGTAGGCGTCATCGCGCTGGCCGACGGTTCGGGAGCGCTGGAGGGCGTCGGCACGCTGGATGGCGGCGGTTCGATGGACGGCGGCGGCTCGGTGGACGGCCGCGGAGCGGTGGACGACTGCGGAGCGGTCGCCGGCACCGGCGCAGCAGCCGCGACGGCGGACGGGACCGGCGCGGCGGGCCGCAGCGGTTCGGCCGCCGGAGGCCGTGCCGGCTCGGCCGGACGGGCGGGCGGAACCAGGGCCGGCGGTGCCACCAGGACGGCGGGCACCCGCAGCGGGGCGAGCACACCGGTGTTCCGCGCGGCCGGTTCGACTGTCGCCGCTTCCGCCCGCCGCATCGGCCCGGCCTGCTGTGGTCCCACGGCACCGGGGCCCAGTGCCGCGAACACCACAGTCGCGACGGCGGCGACGGCGAGCACCCGGCGGTCGGGGCGTACCGCAGTCAGCGGCGCGTCGGCCGGCCCGACCGTCGGCGGCGGCACGGGCGGGGATGCCTGGTGCGCGGCCAGCAGGGCGTCGAGCTGAGCGGTGACGGCGGCACGATCCCCGGCGGCCGAGGCGGCCGCGAGGGTGAGATAGAAGCGGAAGTTCACGGCGGCGCTGGCCGGGACCAGCAGCCCGGAGAGTCGGCCGTGGTCGTGCAGCAGGGTGACGGGCACGCCGGGGTGGTGGGCGGCGCCGAGCAGGTCCGCGTACCGCCACTCGCGCCGGTGCCTCTGGCCCGCGAAGGCCACGCGATGGCTGGTCACGACGGCCAGGCCACTGTCGACGGTCCGCAGGCCCGGAGGCAGGACCGCGTCGGTGGTCTCGGTGAAGGCGCAGCCGCCGGGCGTGGGCAGGCCGGCGACGTGCCGAGCCTCCGCCTCGACGAGCTCTGCGACGGGTACGACCCGGAAGACGAGTTCGTCGACGTCGAGGTCGACGGGGAGGCCGGTTCGTGGCCGCGTACACCCGAGGAACCCGGCGGCTTCGATCCGTAGCCGGACCAGGTGGTCCCCGCGTCGGCGCCAGGCGGCGGTGGCGTCGCGGTACGCGCGCCGGCGGCGCTCGTTCTCGCGCTCGGCCCAGGCGAGCCGCCAGGAGGGAGGTGCCAGCAGTGCGGTCACGGTCACACGCGGTACAACCGCTCACGTACGTGACAGGCAACGCTCGTCGAATCGATGTCTCCCGTTGCGCCCGAAAGGAGAGAATTGACGGACGCCGACGGCTGCTCCGGCAAAGAACCGGAGCAGCCGCCGGGACAGGGCTACTGCCGCAACGAGGTGAAGAAGGCCCTCAGCTCACCGGCAAGCAGGTCCGGTTCCTCCAGCGGCATGAAGTGCCCACCTCGGCCGGGTTCGCTCCAGTGCCGGATATCGGTGCAGGCCCGCTCGGCGATCTCGCGCGGGAAGTTGGCCTGCGAGGGTTCGGTGCTCACCGTGAACGCGGCGGGCACGGTGATGGCGGGTCGTGGGGTGTTGTGATCGAAGTCGACGTACTGCCGGAACGACGAGCCGATCGTGCCGGTCACCCAGTAGAGCGTGATGATCGTGAGCAGCGTGTCGGTGTCGAAGCTGTTCGACAGGTCGCCGCGGTTGTCGCTCCAGTCCCGGTACTTGTCGACGAGCCAGGCGGCCAGCCCGGCCGGGGAGTCGGCGAGCGCCGCCGCGAGGGTGTCCGGCCGGGTGCCCATGATGGCGCTGTAGCCGCCGTCGGTCTCGTCGTACGCGGCCTCGGCGTCCAGAAACGCCTGCTCGGCCGCCGACAGCGGTTGGTCGTCGAAGCTGGCCGGGAACGGTGGATGGATCATGTGGATGCCCGCCACCTGCTTCGGGTAGAGGGCACCGAGCCAACCGGTGACGACCCCGCCGACGTCGCCGCCGAAGGCGCCGTACCGCTCGTAGCCGAGCACGTCGGTCATCAACTCGTGCAGCGTCCGGGCGAGGACCGCCCGGGTCAGCGGCACGTCGGGCAGCTCCGAGTAGCCGAAGCCGGGCAGTGAGGGCACCACCACGTCGAACGCGCCCCCGAGCGGGCCGGTCAGCCGGTCGACCAGGGGCAGCATCTCGACGAAGCTGCTGGGCCAGCCGTGGCTCAGGAGCAACGGCGGCGGCGCGGGCGTACCGGCCGGGCGGTCCGCGCGGACATGCACGAAGTGCAGCTTCCGACCGCCGACGAGTGCCAGGTACTGGGGGTACGCGTTGAGCGCGGCCTCCCGGGCACGCCAGTCGAACCCGTCGTGCCAGTAGGACACCAGGTCCCGCAGGTAGTCGGGATCGGTGCCGCCCTGCCACTGTCGGTGGCCGCTGCGGTCGGTGAAGCGGGTGCGGGCCAGTCGGGCCCGCAGGTCGTCGAGGACCGCATCGGACACGTCGATGCGGAACGGGGAAACAGACATTGATCCTCCGATGAAGGAGGGCGCACTCCCCGACGCGAAGACGTCAGCTGAGGGGGACGGACGAGAAGGGCGCCCAGACGTGACAACTGGTGTTCACGGGGCTCACCTCCTTCTCGTCGCTGACGTGGATCACCGTACCCCGCTCAACCCGCGCGCCGCCGACGGGGCAGGGGGCCGAGCAGTGGACCGTCGGCCGGAAACCGCGACCGGGTACGCGGCGGGTACGCCTCGCAGTGCCCGGCCCACTGGTCGGCGGCGACGGCGAGGGCGTCCGCGGAGACGGTGAGGACCAGCGGATAGACGGCGGTGGCCGGCCGGCGCATCCACGGGGGCAGCGACTCGGCGGAGAACTCGACAGTCAACTCCAGCCGGCGGCGGCGGATCGCCCGGGTGCGCAGGGCCAGGTTGGGTTCGGTGAAGCGGACCAGCGCCGGTGGCGGGGTCGGCCCGCCGGCCGCCGTCGCCTGCCCGTGCAGCCAACTGCCCAGCGCGCGGGCCTCCTCGACCATGAGGCTCGGGTAGTGGTGCGACCAGGTCTGGCCGTCGGCGGTGCGGGCGTCCACCTCGATGAGCAGCCAGTCCTGCCAGCCCGGCGCGGCCCGCTCGGGATCGTCGGGCGGGTCGATGCCGGGCTGGTAGCCGACCGGGCGGATCCGCACCCGGGCACCATCATCGGACCGGATCTCCACCCGATCATTCTCGCCGACCGAAGCGGACAACAACCCCCAAATCAGGTTACTGAGAGATGGTCCGCCGGACGCCCCGATGGTCCGCGCACGCGCCCGCCCGGCCACCGGTCAGGCTGACCGAGCCGTCCCGGCACTGGACCAGATAGCCCCGGCCCGCCCAGAACTGCGGCACGCAGTCGAACCAGTCGCAGACCTCGGCGGCCGGCCGGCGGATCCGGGTTCCGGCACAGAAGTCGTACCCGAGGGGATTCTCCGGCGCCCCGCAGCGCGGCCCGGCGGTCGGGGTAAACGACGGGCGCGGCGACGGCGGGCGCGGCGACGACGACCGCTTCGGCGCGGTGGTGTGCGCCGGCGGCGGGGAGGCCGGGCGCAGCAGCGCGGGAAGCGCGCTGGGGGTCGGCGCCGGCGTGGCCGCCACCGCGAGCTCCGCGCCCCCGGTCGGGTCCGACGGGTTCGAGTCGAAGAGCGCCGCCGGCACCAGCAACGCGATCCCCGCGGCCACCGCGATGGTCCGACGACCGCCGGGAACGAGTGCGGAGAGCCGGGCCTGCGCCGGTGTGGTCACCGCCGGCCGGAACGGCTTGAGCTGGCCGTGCTCCGCGATCAGCTCGTCGAGCTGGGCGAGCACCGCGGCGCGCTGCTCGATCGCGTCGGCGAAGGCCAACGTCAGCTTGAACCGGAAGTCCGCCGCCGCGTCGGTGGGCAGCAGCAGTCCGGAGGTACGCCGCCGGTCCAGCACCTGGATCAGGGTCACCGGCGCCGCCGGGTCGTGCGCCAGGCCGGTCATCCGGCCGTACGCCCAGTCACGCCGGCCGCGCCCGCCGAGCAGGACCAGCCGACGGCTGGTGATGACGGCCATGCCGGCGTCGGCGACGCGTACGCCGTCGGGCCGGCGTGGGCGCAGCGGCGCTGCCGGCGCGGCGACCGTCAGGTCCGGTGCGGGCAGCACTGTCGTGTGTCGCACCTCGACCAGTTGCGCGGCGGGCAGTGCCCACAGCACCACCTCGTCGTTGGCCAGCTCGAGTGGGAGGCCCGCGCCGGCCGCCGCCGAGCCCTGGAAGTCGGCGGCCAGGGCGCGCAGCCGCCGTAACTCGTCGTCGCGTCGCCGCCAGGCCTTCTCGGCGCCGCGGTACGTGCTGACCCGCCGCACGTTCTGCCGCTGCGCCCAGCGGTACCGCCACGTGGAACCCGTCGATTCAGTCTTTGCCACGCCGACTCCTTCGCCGCGCAGGCCACCAATCCGGGGTGCACTCGGATTAACAGCGTTGACGGTCGACCGGGACACGCCACGACGGACGAACTATCCGAACGGCGGAGCAACCCGGACGATAGGGCGATACTGCTGCGTCGATTCACCTTCCGTCGTGTCGTGCGGGGCGGTCGCGGTCTCGGTAACGTCAGCCGCAGCCGGGTGGCGACGCCGCCGCACCGCCTGCACGAAAGGGGGTGAGGGTCATGCCGCCAGACACCCTGCCCGGTGTGGTGATCGGGGTCGACATCGGCACCACGAGCACCAAGACCATGGCGTACGACACCGACGGGCGGCTGCTGGCCAGTCACTCCGCCGCCTATCCCCTCGACGATCCGCACCCCGGGTACGCCGAGCAGGACCCGGAGGTGATCCTCGCCGCCGTCGTCGAGTCGATCCGGACCGTGGTGGCGGAGCTGACCGTTCCGGTCTCCGGCCTGGCCTTCTGCTCCGCCATGCACAGCCTCATCGGGCTCGACGCGGCCGGCAAGCCGCTCACGCCGTCGGTGACCTGGGCCGACTCCCGGGCCACCCGCCAGGCCGAGCGGCTGCGGGCGGTGCCGTCCGGGCTGGCCCTGCACCGGCGTACCGGTACGCCCATGCACCCGATGTCACCCCTGCCCAAGCTGCTCTGGTTCGCCGAGCAGGAGCCCAGGCTCTTCGAGCGCGTCGCGCACTGGGTCGGCATCAAGGACTGGGTGCTGCTGCGACTCTGCGAGGCGCTGGTCACCGACCACTCGATCGCCTCGGCCACCGGCCTGATGAACATTCACACCCTCGAATGGGACACCGAGGCGCTGACGATCGCGGGCATCACCGAGGAGCAGTTGCCGCAACTTGTCGCCACCACCGCCGTCCTGCCCGGCCTCACCCCGCAGGCGGCCAGCGCCCTCGGCCTGCCGCCACGCACCCCGGTGGTGGTCGGCGCCGGTGACGGACCGCTGGCCAATCTGGGCCTGGGCGCGGTGCACCCCGGCATGGTGGCCTGCTCGATCGGCACCAGCGGCGCCATGCGGGTCATGGTCGAACGCCCCGGCGTGGACCCGCTGGGCGGGGTGTTCTGCTACGCGCTGACCGAGGATCGCTGGGTGGTCGGCGGCGCGATCAACAACGGCGGCATCGTCCTCAAGTGGGCGGGCGCGGCGTTGGCGCCGGACTTGGGCGAGCACCCCGAGGAGGATCTGGTGGCCCTCGCGGCCCGTGCCCCGGTCGGCTCGGGCGGGCTCATCATGCTGCCGTACCTGCACAGCGAACGGGCTCCACACTGGAGCGCGCTGCCCCGCGGCGCGTACGTCGGGTTGACCCACGGGCACCGCCGCGAACACCTCGTCCGGGCCGCGATGGAGGGGGTCTGCCAACAGCTCGCGCTGGTGCTCACCTCCGTACGTGCCGCCGGCAACGAGGTTCGCGAGATCCGGGCCGGTGGCGGCTTCGCCCGCAGTGGCCTGTGGCGGCAGATGCTCGCCGACGTGCTCGGCATGCCGGTGAGCTTCCCGGCCGGCCGTGAGGGGTCGAGCTTCGGCGCGGCCCTGCTCGGCATGCAGGCGCTGGGCCTGATCCCCAGCATCGACGTGGCGGCCGACCTGGTCCGCATCGAGGAGGTCATCCGCCCCGACCCGGCCGCCGCCGCCACGTACGCGGCGCTGCTGCCGCTCTTCGCCGAGCTGTACGACGCGCTGGTGCCCACCTTCACGTCGATGCGCCGGCTGGAACCCGGCCTGCCCGCCGAGCCGGCCAACCCCGCAGGACCACCGATGTAGGCCCTTCGGCCGGCCCCGTCCAGGGCCGACCCCCGTCCCGAAGGTCGTGATCGCCGTGCTCCCACCCCTCACCGAACCGCTGACCTCCCTCGCCACGCCGGCGTCGCACGCCTCGCTCGCCGCGCCGGCCGAGCCGGTCACCACCGCCGGCGACGGCCAGCTCGTCCTCGCCGCGGTGCTCGGCATCGTCGCCGTGGTGCTGCTGATCGCCTGGGCCAAGGTCCACCCGTTCCTGTCGCTGATCCTCGGCGCGGCGGTGCTCGGCGTGGTGGCGAGCGTCGCGCCCGACAAGATGATCACCTCGTTCACCGGTGGCGTCGGCACCACTGTCGGCGGCGTCGGGCTGCTGATCGCGCTGGGAGCCATGATCGGCGGTCTGCTCGCCGAGTCCGGTGGCGCGGACGGCATCGTCAGCCGGGTCGTCGGCCGGGTGTCCGGCCGCGCGCTGCCCTGGGCGATGGCCGGGGTGGCGGCGCTCATCGGCTTGCCGCTCTTCTTCGAGGTCGGCGTGGTGCTGCTGGTGCCGATCGTGCTGCTCGTCTCGATGCGCACCGACGTACCGCTGATGAAACTCGGCATCCCGGCGCTGGCCGGCCTGTCGGTGCTGCACGGCCTGGTGCCACCGCACCCGGGGCCGCTGGTGGCGATCTCGTCGCTCAACGCCGATTTGGGCCTGACGCTCGGACTGGGCCTGCTGGTGGCGATCCCCACGGTGATCATCTCGGGGCCGGTCTTCGGCAACCTCATCGCCCGGTACGTGCCGGCGACCGCACCCGCCGCGCTGCTGCCCACCCGCCGCCGGCCCGCCACCCCCGCGGGCATCCCCGAAACGCCGGGCACCAACGTAACGACGGACACGGTCGGAACGGCTGGCGCAGCCGGAACGACGGGCCCAGCTGGAACGACTGGCATCACCGGAACGACGGGCCAAGCCGGACCGACCGGCACCGCCGGGACGCCGGCTCGGCGCGATGTGGACGGCGACCTGCTCACCGACGACGATCTCGTCAACCCGGGCGGCGGTCGACCGGGCGAGCCGGTGGACGACAGCGGCACGGAGACCGCCCGGCGTACCCCGGCGTTCTGGCCCGCGGTGATCACCGTGCTGCTGCCCGTGGTGCTGATGCTGCTCCGCGCGATCGGCGAACTGGCGCTGGACGAGGGCACGGCGGGCCGCAAGACGCTCGACATCGTCGGCACGCCGATCGTGGCGCTGCTCGCCGGGGTGATCCTGGCGATGTTCACCCTCGGCTACCAGGCCGGGTTCAGCCGGTCCCAGGTCTCGTCGGTGCTCGGCGGTTCGCTGCCCCCGATCGCCGGCATCCTGCTGATCGTGGCGGCCGGCGGCGGGTTCAAGCAGGTGCTGGTGGACGCCGGGGTCGGCAACCTGGTCGCCGACGCCGCCAAGGACGCGAACCTCTCCCCGCTGCTGCTGGGCTGGCTGGTCGCGGTCGGCATCCGGGTCGCCACCGGCTCGGCGACGGTAGCCACCATCACGGCGGCGGGCATCGTGGCACCGCTCGCCGCGACCCTGGACCGGCCGGGGGTGGCCCTGCTGGCGCTGGCCATCGGCTGTGGGTCGCTGTTCTTCTCGCACGTCAACGACGCCGGGTTCTGGCTGGTCAAGGAGTACTTCGGCCTAACCGTCGGCCAGACCATCAAGAGCTGGTCGGTGATGGAGACGCTCATCTCGGTGATCGGCTTCGCCGGCGTACTCCTGCTCGATCTGCTGGTGTAGCGCGCGGAGGGGTCAGGCCGCCTCGACGCCGGAGATCAGATAACGGTGCACGTCGGCGTCGAGGATGGCCACCGTCTGGGCGTCGCTCGGCCCGGCGCCGCGGAACGCCGCCAACTGCTCCGGGGACTCCCAGCGCTCGAAGACGTGGATCCGGCCCGGGTCGAGCGGATCCGCCGCGAGCAGGAAGTCGAGGCAGCCGGCCGCCGCCCGGGCCTGTTCGATGACCTGGCGGCAACCGGAGAGGTAGTCGTCGCGGGCGTCCGGCTCGACGCGCAGACTGCCGGCAATGATCAACATGGGTGCCTCCCCGGGCCGGGTGTCGCTGATGCCCTTGATACCGCAGAGTCATATTTATACCTCTGAGGTATGTCGCTCCCGGGCACATCGGCTCCCGGACGGGTGATGGCGGTCCCGGCAGCCCCATCCGCCTGCCCCGCTTCTTATCGTGCGAACGTGAGAAAAAGCGACAAGAAGCGCTCATCTTCCCTCTTCGTGCCGTACCCCCGCGTACCCCTGCGGTGGCTGGCGACGACAGTCGCGCTGGTCGTCGTCGCGACGACCGGGCCGGCCACCGCCGACGGCCTCGACCCGGCAACCGGCCCGGACCACCGGACCACGCCGGGGTACGGGACCGAGCCGGCCCACGACGGACCGACGGGAAACGACGGGCCGGTCGACGAGGACGGGCGCAGCGACGAGCCGGGCGTGGAGCCCGCGCCGGAGCGGGCGCCGACAAGTGAGGTGTCCTGGCTGTCGTTCCCCGGCGGGGCGTTCGCTGTGGACTCGCTCGGGCACACCGTGCGATACCGGGCCTGCGACGGCGACACCGGCCGGGTCGCCGATCCGGACATGCGGGTCGCCGCCGGGGTGGCCAGTGGCGAGGTCACCGTCGAGGGCAGGAGCTTTCGCTACCGGGTGCCGCTGATCGGGCGCAGCGCGGGCACGCTCGTGGTGTCCGGGCCGCAGGCTCAGCCGGTGGAGCTGCCCGGCGTGGTGGTCACCAGCCCGCAGCCGCCCACCGATCCGGTCGAGGGCGCCCGGCTGTTCCCGCTCAGCGGGCAGCTCGCCCGGGTGGTCGCCGACGCGAGCCTCAACCCGTCCGGAGCGACAGTCCGCGACCTGTCCGGCCGGTACGGGGACCAGCAGATCTCGGTCAACGGCGCGCTGCGCCCCAAGGCCGCCAGCGTCATCAAGCTGTGGATCCTGGTGGAGCTGCTCCGCCGGGTCGACTGTGGACAGGTGTCGCTGGACGACGGCGTGCTGGTGACACCTGCCGACGTGGTCGGCGGCACCGGTCAGCTCCAGTTCGAGACGTTTCCGCAGGTGGTCACGTTGTACCGGCTCGCCCGATACCTGATCAAGTACAGCGACAACGTCGCGGCCAACGTGCTGATCACCTACCTGGGCGGGTTCGCCCCGGTCAACGCGCTGATCGACTCGATGAACCAGCGGTCCACCATCCTGGCCCGCCGGATGCTCGACAGCGCGGCGGCCCAGCGCGGCGAGGAGAACTACACAAGCCCGGACGACGTGGTGTCGCTGCTCGGCGCGGTCTGGGACGGCGAGATCCTCACCCCGGCCTCCCGCGACCTGATGATCGGCTTCATGCGGGAACAGACCCTGAACACCAAGATCCCGGCGGCGCTGCCGCCCGGAGTTCCGGTGGCCCACAAGACCGGCGACCTGCCGGACGCCTCCCACGACGTCGGCTACTACCTGATCCCCGGCACCGAGACCGCCGTCGCCTTCCTCACCGCCGGCCCGATGGCGACCGGCGACGAGACGGTCCGCCGGATGGCCCGGACCGTCTACGACTTCCTGGTCACTCCGAGCGACGGAGCGGTCGAGGAGTGAACCGGCGTCAGGCGCCGGGGATGTTCGCCGGCGGGTCCTCCCCGACCAGGTCGGCCGCCGGCGGGTCCGCCGCCACCGACAGCCCGAAATCCGAGTACGTCAGGTCGAGTTGAGCCGTCTTCTCCTGCTCGGTGGCCAACTCGATCCGGTAACGGACCAACCGGCCCTGCTCGTCGACGCTGGCGGTGAAGGGCACCTTCGCGGCCCGGTCACCGAGCACCCCGCCGATCCCGCCGCCCAGCACGGCGGCGCTGTCGCGCAGATCCAGCGTGCCCGCGTACTCCCGGGCGCCGGTCTGGCGGACGACGGACGGCGCGGTCAGCGTGCTGGCCAGCCGCGTGTTGTCCAGGCCCTTGTTGGTGACCGGTCGGCCCGGCCTGCCGACGTGCCACCAGGTCCTGCCGTCCCAGACCGGTACCCGGCGGTCCGGGGCGCTGACCCGCACGTAGACGTCCGCACCGGTGGTCAGCCGCTCGATCCGCACCTCGCCGTTGCGCACCTTGAGCGAGGTGGTCTCCGTGCCGCGCCGCGCCTTCGGGTCCCACGTCAGGACCGTGGTGTCCCCCTCGGCCGTCGCGCCGCTGCCCACCGTCAGCCGGTACGGCTGCTCGTCGACCTTCGCGGCGGCGGCCACCAGCACACCGGCCGGGTCGGTCGGGGCCGGAGCCGCGCCGGTCGGGGAGGTCGACGCACCGGCTGACGGGCGGCCCGCCTCCGGCTCGTCACCGGCTGCGACCACTGCCCACACGCCGACCGCGACGGCCACGACGAGGACAGCGCCGACGGCGACCAGCTTGGGCTTCTTCACTGTCATCTCCCCTGGGCGGGGCGCCCGCCGGCCGGTCGCCGATCGACGCGTACCGCGGTGCGGTCCGGCCAGAGTAGCCGGACCGCACCGACAGCCGTTCCCGGCCGACCACCCCGTCGATCAGGCGCGGCTGATCGCGTTGGCGTGGATCGCCTCGTGCAGGTACGCCGCCAGGCCGGCGGCGATGTTCTCGTAGTACGCGGTGAACCGCTCGTCGGCCAGGTACATGTCGGCCAACCCGGTGTGCATCTCGTACGAGCACTCGTAGAACCAGCGGCTGATGAGCTGCCGGTGCTCCTCGGCCAGGTCCATCGCCTCCGGGCCGTCCGCCGGTGCGCCCGCGGCCAGCAGCGCGACGATCCGCCGGCCCCAGTCCTCGTTCTCGGCCTTGTTACGCAGCCAGTCGTCCTTGCGGTAGCCGGCGACCCGCCGGTTCGACTCCCGGTACGCGTCGGTGTCGCCCCAGCGCTGCTCCGCCTCGGCCGCGTGCTCCTCCGGCCTGAAGTCGCCGAAGACCTCGAACCGTTCCTCCGGCGTGAGTTGGATGTTCAACTTGCTCGCCTCCATCGCGAACTCGACAGCCGTGACCATCTCCTGCAACCGCTTGATCCGTACCGTCAGCAGCTCGTGCTGTCGGCGCAGATGCGCGGCCGGATCGGCCGCCGGGTCGTCGATGATCGCGGTGATCTCCTCAAGTGGGAAACCCAGCTCGCGGTAGTACAGGACGAGTTGCAGCCGTTGCAGGTCCGCGTCGTCGTAGCGGCGGTAGCCGGTCGGCGTCCGGCCGCTCGGCGAGAGCAGACCGATCTCGTCGTAGTGGTGCAGCGTCCGTACCGTCACGCCGGCGATCCTCGCCACCTGACCCACCGTGTACGCCATGGTTCCCCTCCCTTCCGGGAACCAGGCTCCCGCCTGCCGTTACGTCGGGGTCAAGCTCGATTCTGACCCACCGTGGCGGGGCTGTCCGGACGCCCGTACAGATAGCCCTGGCCCCGTGGGCAGCCGATCGCGGCGACCGCGTCGTGCTGGCGTTCGGTCTCCACGCCCTCGGCGATCACCGCCAGGTCGAACGCTCCGGCCAGCCGGGTGACCATCTCCACCGTGGCGTACGCCCGGTCGTCCGTGCCCAGCCGTGCCACGAACGACCTGTCGATCTTCAGCTCGGTGGCCGGGATGCGGTGCAGGTAGCTCAACGACGAGTAGCCCGTGCCGAAGTCGTCGATGGCGATCTGGATGCCCAGCTCCCGCAGCTGGTGCAGCCGTTCCAGCACCGCGTCGGTCCCCTCGATCAACGCCGACTCGGTCAGCTCCAGCGTCAACGCGCGCGGCGCCAACCCGGCGCTGGCGGTGGCCGCCGTGACCGTGGCGATCAGGTCGGGCCGGCGCAGGTGTGCCGCGGCGATGTTCACCGCGACCGTCGCCTCCGGCGCGCGGGCCCGCCAGGTCGCCGCCGCCCGACACGCCTCGTGGATCACCCAGCGGTCGATCGGGAGGATCAGCCCGGTCTCCTCGGCCAGCGGCAGGAACTTCGCCGGCGGCAGCATCCCGAGCCGGGGATGCCGCCAGCGCACCAACGCCTCGGCGCTGCGGACCGCACCGCTGGACAGGTCGACGATGGGCTGGAACTCCAGGTGCAGCTGCTCCTCGTCGACGGCCCGGCGCAGGTCGGCGATCAACTCCGCCCGGGACACGGCCGACTCGCGCAGGCCCGGCGTGCACGTCCGGTACGCGGACTTGCCGGCCGCCTTCGCCGCGTACATGGCGATGTCGGCGTCGCGCAGGAGGTCGGTGTGCGAGGCGTGCTGCGGCCCGTACTCGGCGATGCCGATGCTCGCCGACGGGTGCACGCCCACGTCCTCCTCACCCTCGGACGGCCGCAGCGCGTCCAGCAGACGTTCGGCCAGCCGCTCCGGCGACACCGGCCCCTCCCGCTCGACAAGCACCGCGAACTCGTCCCCGCCGAGCCGCGCGATGGTGCCGTCGCCGGCCACCGCCGTCCGCATCCGAGCCGCCAGGCCGGTCAGCAGGGTGTCCCCGGTGGCGTGCCCGAACCGGTCGTTGACCTGCTTGAACCCGTCGAGGTCGAGCAGCAGGACGGCCACCGGCCGGCCGTCGCGCAGAGCCAGGCGCAGCAGCCTGTTGAACAACAGCCGATTCGGTAGGCCGGTGAGCTGGTCGCCGTACGCGAGACGGCGCAGTCGCGCCACCAGGCGCAGGTTCTCGTTGGCGGCCAGCCCCTGGCGCACGGCGAGAGCGGCGAGCAACGTCATCATGGTCACGAAGACCAGCGGCGGGGTCTGGCCGGTGGGCCGGCGGGCCAGCAGCACCGCGATGATCGCCCCACCGACCGGCAGGTACGGCAGCGCCACCCGCCACCACGGCGGCAGCGGCGACTCGGCGGTCTCGTCGGTGCCGTCGCAGTCCGGCGGCGGCGGGTTCCCCGTGGCCAGGCCGATCAGCAGGTAGCTCAGCGGCCAGCACAGGTCGATGGGGTGACCGGCGGCGTAGTCAGCGCGGGCGACAAGCGAGACGTAGACGACGTCGGCGACCACCCGGATGGTGAGGCTCACCGCGAGCACGCTCATCGGCCGCCACAGCGGTCGCGCCGGCCCGGCCACCGCCACCAGGATGGTGAGCTGCATCAGGTCGAACATCGGGTAGAGCAGCCCCAGCGTGCGCGCCGGGTCGGCCAGCTCGGCGGCGGCGACCCCGCGGAACACCAGCACCCAGCCGATCGGCACCAGGGCCAGCGCGACGATCACGCCGTCCAGCAGCGTCCGGGCCCGGCCCACCCCCGTCCGGGGCCCGGACGGGGAGCTGAGCAGCGCGGCCGTGCCGGTGAGAATGCCGGCGGTGAAGACCACCCCGACCAGCGGAGTGTGCGGCAGGTCGCCGCCGACGAGCCGCTGCGCCGTCCAGATCGCCCGGCCCAGCGCCGCGAGCGCCATGGTGCCGGCGAGCAGCCTCCAGAACCTGCGCAGCGGGGCCGGGTGCCGACGGGCCACGCCGGCGCAGGCGACGGTCGCCCAGCCGGCCACCACCAGCGCGCCCACGTCGCTGACCAGCGCGGCCCCGGGCAGCGCCGCGACCAGCCAGAACGCCTCCAGGAGGACCACCGAGCCCGCGCCGACCAGCCCGACGCGGCTGAGCCGGGCCGGCGCGACGCCACTGGTCCGCGCGGCCTGCTTCACGTCCTGTCGCGACACGGTCGCTCCGGCTCTTCGTCGTACGTGCACCCTCGGCGGACCTGTCCACGGCAAACCCCGAAAGCCTAGCCAGCGCCCCGGGTGCCCGCCAAGGTCCGGACGGCCGCGCGCATCGAGCCGGTCCGGCCACGTAGGACGGTCCTTCCGGAACGGTCCGCCTCCGGGTGGCGTCGCGACGCGCGGACGTACCCCCGCCGCCACCCGGTGCGCCGTACCATCTCCGCGGTGACCTCTCCCCGCCGACGGCTGGTGGCCGCGTCCATCCTCCTGGTGATCGAAGCGCTGCTGTTCGCGCTCGTCGTCACCGAGTCCCTGGTGGGTGCCATCGTCGTCGTCGGCATCACCTGCCTGTCGCTGTGGGTGCACACCGTCCTGCACGAGTGCGGGCACCTCGTCGCGGCGAAGCTGCTGCGCCTGGAGGTCGTCGCGGTCCGTGTCGCACCGTTCACCGGGTGGCGCAACAACGTGGCGATCCGGCCGGCGCCGTCGACGACCGCGTTGCCGCTGCGCCTGGTGCTGTTCTACCTCGCCGGCCCGGTGGTCAACCTGTGCACCGCTGCGGCGCTCGGTGCGGCGACGGCGTCGGCGACCACAGCAGTGACCCGTCTCGCGCTGTTCGGCACGGCGCTTCTGGCGGCGCTTCGCGGACTGGTCAGCCTCGTCCCCTCGCCCCACAGCGACGGCCGCAACCTGCTCCACTGGCTCCGGGCGCCGACCGCCACCGGCGCGGCGCTGTGGGCTGCCTACTACGAGGAGGAGATAGCCCGGACGCTGCGGACGATCAGCCCCGTGGAGGCGGCCGACGGTCACCGCGCGGATCCGGATCGCTTCGGTGACGAGCCGCGGCTCGCGCTCGCCGCCTTCCAACGGCGCTGGAGCACCGGCCACGGGCGCTCCCCGACGAACTTCGTGGCCGACGCCGAGCGACTCGCGGCGATGGCTCGCGCCGACAGCACCGATCCCCCGACGGCCGCCGCCATCGGGCAGGTCCTCAGCATCCAGTTCGGGTTGTGGTACCTGCACGCCGCGGTGGTGGCCCGATCGCCTGTCGCGCACCGGGAGGTGGTGGAGATCTGGGAACTGGCGGAGCTCGGCTCCCGGGTGCGGCCACAGAGCTTGGCCGCCCGTGTCGCGATGAGCCTGGCGTACCTGCTCAACCAGCGGCCCGAGCAGGCGCGGTCGCTACTTCTCGACGTCCGGCCCGGGGTGGACCCGCCGGACCTGTGCGCCGTCGCGTCTCTCCTGCGGGCCATCGCCGAGTGCCACCTCGGCAACCGCGCCGACGCGGACGCCCACATCAGGGCGGCCGGCGGCGGCTACCCGCAACTGGCCCAGCTCGTCGCCGCGATCCGGGCGGCGGATCCGATGCCCCCGCTGTTCGCCCCGGCACCGATGGCTGACACCTGACCGGTGCGCCGCCAACCACCGGTACGGGCGTACGTCAGCGGCCGGCGGAGCGGTTCCACGGCGAGCGCGGCAGCGTGGTGCCGGCCAGCGGTCGACGCGCGCGTCGGCGCTTGCGCCGGCCCGGGGTGCAGGGCGGGCGGCGAACGGTGTGCACCAGAGGGCCGGCGGGCCGGGGTTGCCTGCCGATCAGCCAGCACAGGAAGCGGGCCATCTGCGGTTCAGCCGACCGGGAGGCGCTGGGCGTCGGACTTGGCAATCTCGTACTGCGCGCCGCAGAACGTGCACTGCTGCGCGTAGCGGGTGCGGATCGGGATGAGCGGAATGAAGAAGAGGGTGAACCTGGTCGACCGGCGGGTGATGACCTGCGCGGCGTGATTGCCGCAGTGGCGGCAGACCTGCTGCACGACGCCGGACCTGTCGACCTTCGTACGCAGACCGAAGATGAAGAACATCGCCCGCCATTACCCACTCGGCCCCGAAAAGTCACCGGGTCCGACAGCCGGATCGGTGAAACCCACCCGAACACTCGCCACAGGGTATAGTGTTCGCTATACTTCTTTGGTGCGTCAGGAAGATTGGGACGTCTTCGTCGTCGACGAGGTTCGAGACTGGATCGACGGCCTTGATCAAGCGACGTTCGCCCGCGTTGTGCAGGCGATCGATGCTCTCGCCGAAGCCGGGCCCGGGCTGGGACGGCCGCTCGTCGACACCATCACCGGCTCATCGATAGCCAACCTGAAAGAGTTGCGGCCAGGCACTGTCCGCATCCTCTTCGTGTTCGACCCCTGGCGAGCCAGCATTCTCCTTGTCGCCGGCGACAAAGCGGGTCAGTGGAGCAGCTGGTATCGACAGGCCATCCCGCTCGCCGAACAACGGTATGAGATCTACTTGAAGGAACGCACACAGCAGGAAGGGGGATGGCGGTGAGCGGTCATGTGCGGTGGTCGGACGTTCGGGCGGAGTATGTGCAGCGCGCTGGCGGCGAGGCGGCCGTCGAGGCGGGCAAGGAGGAGCTGCTCGCGCAGGTCGTCGGGCACCGTCTCGCAGAGGTCCGACGTGCTCGCGGTTTCACTCAGCAACAGATCGCTGAGCGGATGGGCGTGACCAAGGGCCGCGTGTCCCAGATCGAGCAGGGCCGGATCTCCGGCCAGGATGTGGTGGCCCGGTACGCCGCGGCACTCGGCGGCCGGCTGCACCAGGCGATCTACTTCGATGACGGAGACATCGCCGCCATCGCCTGAGACGCTCGGGTGGCGTGCCCGACCGGAGCCGCCCCGACCAACACAAGATCCGCACAAGTGCCGGGAAACTGCTGCCTCCGCACCGCTTGAGGCAGCAGTTTCCCTGATGTTGCTCGGATGTTGAACCCAGCTCGCTGAGCGGATGGGCGTGACCACCCGGGCGGGCTTCCCGGCGCGACGGTCAGCTGGCGGGCTCGGGCTCCAGGCCGGGCACCTCGGTCGCGAGCCAGATCGGCTGCCAGTCCGGCACCTCGTGGAAGCGGCGCAGCTCGGCCAGGCCGGCCACCGACCCACTCCAGGCAGCGTACGGAGGATTGCCCTCGTCGAAGCCGCTCTGCACGAAGGTCAGCGTGGTCCGGCCGTTGGACTCGGCCAGCTCCCAGTTCGTGACGCCGGTCGGTCCCCAGTCCACGGACATCTTCCGGCCCGGCTCCAGGTCGACGATCTTGGCCGCGTACCCGGTCTCGAAGCCGCCCATCGCGTATCGGCCGCCGACCCACGGCTCGATCCCGATCGGGTAGCCGAACCAGGCGCTGGCCTGCTCGGAGTCGGTGAGCGACTCCCACACCTTGTCCATCGGGGCGGCGATGACCAGCTCGCCGCGCAGGTCGGCGGAGGTGAAGTCGGTACGCGGCAGCAGCGGCCGACCCTCCAGGTGGGCGGCCAGGTTGGCGATGGACAGCGCCCAGAACGTCTGGAGCACGCCCCGGATGCTGGAACCGCTCATCGCCTCGGCGAAGTCGAAGTGGCTCTGGGTCAGCGTCAACACCGTGCTGTCCGTGCCCTCGGCTGTCAACTGGAACTCGGTGGTGGTCTCCACCCCGTCGAGCACCCAGCCGAAGCGCAGCGTGTCGTCGTCGGCGTGCAGCAGACGCTGGTGCGGGGCGTCACCCTCGGGCGTGTAGCGACCCCAGAACTCGTACCGCTGGGGCAGCTCGACCTCGGCGTGCTCGGCCAGCCAGAGTCGCAGCTCGGCCGGGTCGGTCAGGGCCTCACGGACGCGCCCGACAGACGCGGAGAGGCGGGCCTGGACCTTCAGCTGTTCACTCATTGTCATTCCCTTTCGGATAGCAGGCGACGGCGAGCTTGAAGGCATCGCCTTCGCTCCCGCCGTAGCGACTGAACAGGTCCTGAAGTGCGGTTTGCAGGTCGTGCAGGAACTGCTGGCGCTGCTCGGCGGGCACCCGGATCTCGCCGGAGACCCCGATCGAGGGCAGTTCGGGCGCCGAGCGGTCCAGGTCGGCGATGTCGGCCTGGACCTCCTCCATCAGGTCGAGCAGGTAGCCCAGGCTCAGCTCGTCGCGGGCCCGGCGCAGCCCGATCCGGCCGACCAGCCGCGGGGAGAGCCAGTAGGACCGGGCGGCGGCCTGGTAGATGCCTTCGGTGATGCCGCGAACCTTGCGCTCGTTGACGAGCTCGACCAGGCCGGCCGAGACGAGCTGCTTGACGTGGTAGTAGACGCGCTGCGGCGTCTGGTCGAGTCGGGCCGCGACCTCCGTGCAGGTGCGCGGTTCGGCGAGTTGCCGCAGCACCTCGACGCGCTGCGGCTTGAGCAGGACTTCGGCCTGCTCGATCTGCTCCAGGTACAGGACGTCTCTCATGGCAAAATCAGTTTGTACGTACAAAATTTGTTTGTCAATCGCTTCGCGAGAAGCCGCGCCGACTTTCTCGACGCGGCTCCAGGCGATGCTCAGCTTCAGGCGACGTTCAGTAGATGATCAGGGCAACCAGTCGGGTCGCAGCGGGTAGCCGTTCACACCGTCCGGGCCGTTGTGGGTGGCCAGCACCTGGTGCAGCTGGATGCCGTTGCGCTCGAAGGCCATCCGCGAGCCGGCCATGTAGAGGCCCCACACCCGGGCGGTCCCCGCGCCCACCTCCGAGACGCAGAAGTCCCAGTGCTCCACCAGGTTGCGACACCACGCGGCAAGCGTCAGCGCGTAGTGCTGGCGCAGGTTCTCCTCGTGGTGCACCTCCAGCCCGGCGTCGTGCACCTCGCTGATCAACCGACCCGGGCCGGCCAACTCGCCGTCCGGGAAGACGTACCTGTCGATGAACGCGCCCGAGCGGTGGGGCGCCCGGTTGTCGGCCCGCGTGATGGTGTGGTTCAGCAGCCGTCCACCCGTACGCAGCCGCGACCGCAGCGCGCCGAAGTAGGACGGGTAGTTGCGCACACCGATGTGCTCGGTCAGACCGATCGAGGAGATGGCGTCGAACTGCTCCGCCGGGGCGTCCCGGTAGTCCAGGTGCCGCACCTCGGCCAGCTCGCTCAACCCCTCCCGCTCGATCGCCGCCTGCGCCCACTGCGCCTGCGCCTTCGACAGGGTCACCCCGAGCGCCTTCACGCCGTACTCCCGGGCGGCGTGGCGGACCATCCCGCCCCAGCCGCAGCCCACGTCCAGCAGCCGCATGCCCTTCTTCAGCGCCAGCTTGCCGGCGACCAGGTCGTACTTCGCCGCCTGGGCCTGCTCCAGCGTGTCGTCCGGGGACCGGTAGACCGCGCAGGTGTACGTCATTGACGGGCCGAGCACCTTCTCGTAGAAGGCGTTCGAGACGTCGTAGTGGTGCGAGATCGCGGTGCTGTCGCGCACCCGCGAGTGCCGCATCCCGTTCATCACCCGCTTCCAGCGCGGAAGCGCCTCCTGCGGCGGAGCCGGAGGCGGAAGCAGCCGCTCCCAGCCCAGCCCGCGCACCAGCGCCACCCCGTCGGCCACCGACGGCGGGCGCAGCCGCAACTCGTCCTTGAGCACCCGCAGCGCCTCGTACGGGTCACCCGGGTGCACCCCCTGCAACGCCAGGTCACCGCTGACGTACGCCCGGGCCATACCCAGGTCACCGGGTGCGGTGAGCAGGTACGACAGACCCCGCTCGGAACGGATCGACAGGGTGATGCCCGCGTCGGCCGGGCCGACGGCGCTGCCGTCGTACCCGGTGATCCGCACCGGCAACGGCCCCCCGGTGACCGCGCGGACGACGTCCGCCACAGTCGGACCGGTGCGCCGGCCCCCCGCCGGCGGGGTGGCGGGGACGCTCGCCGCCCCCTGGTCTCGATCGGTCAGGCTCATGCTCGTGCTACCGCCTTCTCGTACAGTCCCGTCAGCCGGTGGTCCGGGTCGTAGCGGTCCTTCACCGCGCGCCAGGTCTCGCCGCCGTAGAGGCGATCGAAGGCGTCCCGGTCGTAGTACGCGTCCGAGTAGAGCGACTTGTGCCCGCCCGACTCCGACACCCTGCGTTCGATCGTGCGGTTGACGTCGCCGTCGGCGGCGCCGGGCGCGATCGGAACGCTCCCCCAGAAACCAATGTTGACGTAGTCCTGCCCCGCGTGGAGTGGATACAGCGGCCACGACCGCGCGGAACCGGGACCCTCCGGCTCGCGCAACCGCAACGGGCAGAGCCACACCGGGGTCATCCCCACGCTGCCCGCGAACCAGCGCAGGAAGTCGGCAGTGCGGTCCAGCGGGATCTCCACGTCCTGCACGACCCGCTCGCGGGCCGGCTGGCCGCGCAGCCGGTCGATCCGGGCCGCCACCTGGTGCCGGTGCTCGAGGCGGACCAGTCGGTGGTAGACGTCGCTGCGCCGATATCGCGCCGGCCAGAGCCTGCGCACGACCGGGTGCTGCGCGCCGAACGCCGCCGAACACCAGAACCAGTCGGTGTCCCAGCGCCACAGATAGTCGTACGCGGTCAGCACGTCCCGCGTGCGCCGACGCAGCGACCGGTAGTAGATCGACTGGCCGGTGTAGTCGCTGGGCGGGTCGGCGGCGTCGGTGAACGTGCCCAGGATCAGGTACGCCTCACCGGGGCTGAACATCACGCCGTCCATCACGTCGACCGGTTCGCCGGCCCACGACCGGGTGGCGGTCACCTCGGCGATCGCGTCGGTGAGCGCCTCCAGTTGGGTGAACCGGATGTTGCGCAACGCCACGTACCGGCCGATCGGCTGCAGCTCGATGCGCAGCCGGGTGGCGTACCCCAGGCTGCCCAGCGAGTTGGGGAACGCGGTGAACAGGTCGGCGTGCTCCCCGTCCGGCCGGGCGGTGACGATCTCGCCGGAGCCGGTGAGGATGTCCATCTCGCGTACCGATTCGTGGGGCAGGCCGTTGCGGAACGAGGTCGACTCGATCCCGAGGCCGGTCACCGCCCCGCCCAGGGTGATGGTGCGCAGTTGCGGCACCACCAGGGGCATCAGCCCGTGCGGCAGCGTCGCGTCGACCAGGTCCTCGTACGTGCACATGCCCTGCACGTCGGCGGTCCGGGCGGTCGCGTCCACCGTGAGCACCCGGTTGAGGCCGCTCACGTCGAGGCCCGGGGTCCGGGGTGCGGACCGGGGGCGGAACAGGTTGGAGGTGCGTTTGGCCAGCCGGACAGGCTCGCCCGTGGGCACCGCGGCGTACGACCGCCGCAGCGTGTCCACCGCTTCATCATGGTCAATGGGGTGATCCACACGCTCAGCGCGCATGTGATCACCTTACGCCCGGCCCCCGGAAACGGTGGGATGTCGACGCCCGCTGTTTCCCGTCCGACGCCAGGTTCGACGGTTACCGTGGCGGGCATGCCGTCGCCCGCGATCGCCGCCCTGGACTCCGCCGGACTGCCGTATCGCCTGGTCAGCCACGGTGCGGTAGGCAGCCTCGCGGAGGCCGCCGCAGCCCGTGGCGTGGCGGTCCCGGATGTGGTCAAGACCATTGTCGTCCGCCGGGGTGCCGACGATCACCTGTTCGTGCTGACCCCCGGCGACCGGGTCGTCTCCTGGCCCAAGCTGCGCGCCCTGCTCGGTGTGCAGCGCATCTCCATGCCGGACGCGGCGGGCGCCCTGGCCGCCACCGGCTACGAGCGCGGCACGATCACCCCGTTCGGCGCGAGCACCGCGTGGCCGGTGATCGCCGACGAGCGACTGCGCGGCCGGGAGATCACCCTCGGCGCGGGCGAGCGCGGTCTCGCCGTCGCGGTCGACGCCGACGCGGCGATCACCGCCCTCGGTGCGACTGTTGCCGACGTCACCGACCCGCAGCCGACGCGCTGATCCCGCCCGGCCGGCTGCCCCGCCCGGCGTGGCTCGGCTGGCCCCGACCCGCCGCGGTGGGCGAGGATGTGCAGTATGTCCCCGCCCGAGGAGCGCCCCGATCCCGCCGGCACCGTCTACGGCGGTCGGCGGCGAGCGCGTTCCGGGCCGCTCGCCGACCCGCTGCTGCGGGTGGCGTTGGCGGTCGGGCTGGTGGGCGTACTCCTCGGGGTGGTCTTCGCCACCGGCCTCCTCGACGGCGACGACAAACCGGTGGTGCCCGCCACCGTCGCCGCGCAGTCCGACGCGGCCGAGCCGACCACCGCGGCGGCCGAGCCCAGCCCGACCCCCTCGGTCGAGCCGTCGCCGACCCCGTCGGCCATCCCGGCCGTCCCGACCACCGGGCCCCGCGTGCTGCGCTCGCCCTCCGGGCTCTGCCTCGGGCTCGACGGCGACGGCGAGAAGGCGCAGGCCGAGTTGGCCGCCTGCACCGGCGGCCCGGAGCAGCAGTGGGTCGTCAGCCCGATCGGAACGGACGCGGTGACGCTGACCAACGCCGCCCACGGGCAGTGCCTCGACGTCGAGGGCGGCAGCGGTGACGACGGCGCGAAGTTGCAGCAGTTCCCCTGCCACGGTAAGGCCAACCAGCAGTGGCGGCTGAGCCCGACCGGCACCGGTCCGGTGCTGGTCGTCGCCGTGCACAGCGGCAAGTGCGCGCAGGCCGACGACGACGGCGCCGAGGCCGGGGACGAGATCCGGCAGCGGCCCTGCGACGGCCGGCCCGCCCAGCAGTGGACGGTGAGCTGACTCAGCCCCGGAAGCTCCACGCCCGGGGTGCGGTCGCGGCGAGAAGGACGGCCTCCGGCACCGGTCGGCCCGGCCGTCGACGCAGCAGCAACGACAGCCCGGCGGCGCCGATCGACAGGGCACCCGCCACGTACCAGGCCAGCGCGTAGTCGCCGAGCCGGTCGCGGACCAGTCCGGCGCCCGTCGCCGCGAGCGCCGCCCCGAACTGGTGGGCGGCGAACACCCAGCCGAACACGACGGCGCCGGCGCCGCCGAAGTACTCCCGGCACAGCGCGACAGTCGGCGGCACGGTGGCCACCCAGTCCAGGCCGTAGAAGACGATGAACACCAGCATGCTCGGCCGGGCGGCGCCACTGAACAGGCTCGGCAGCACCAGCAGCGACAACCCGCGCAGGGCGTAGTACGCGCCGAGCAGCAACCGACTGTCCACCCGGTCGGTGAGCCAGCCGGAGGCGATCGTGCCGACGATGTCGAAGAGCCCCACCAGCGCGAGCAGCCCGGCCGCCGTGGTCTCGGCCATGCCGTGGTCGTGCGCGGCCGGCACGAAGTGCGTACCGACGAGGCCGTTGGTGGTGGCGCCGCAGATCGCGAACCCGCCGGCCAGCAGCCAGAACGGCCGGGTCCGGGCCGCGGCGGCCAGCGCGCCCAGCGCCCGGGTCGCCGCGCCGCCGGTCGGCGGCGGCGCCGCGACAACCTCGGTCGCGCCGTAGGCGGGCAGGTCGAGATCCGCCGGGTGTTCGCGCAGCAACCACACCACCAGGGGTACGACCGCCAGGGCGGCTCCGGCCACGACGAGCGCCGCCGTGCGCCATCCGTGGTCGCGCACCAGCACGGCGACCAGCGGCAGGAAGATCAGTTGGCCGGCAGCCCCGCCCGCGGTCAGCACGCCGGTCACGAGCCCCCGTCGACGGACGAACCAGCGCCCGGTGACCGTCGCCACGAACGCCAGCGCCATCGAGCCGGTGCCCAGGCCGACGAGGACGCCCCAGCACAGCAGCAACTGCCAGCTCGCGGTCATGAAGACCGTCAGGCCGCTGCCGGCGGCGACCAGCAGCAGCGCCACCGAGACCACCCGGCGGATCCCGAACCGGTCCATCAGCGCGGCGGCGAAAGGCGCGGTCAGCCCGTACAGGAGCAGGTTGACCGAGACGGCCGCGGAGATGGTGGCGAGCGGCCAGCCGAACTCCTCGTGCAACGGGTGCAGCAGCACCGACGGGGTGGCGCGGAAGCCGGCCGCGCCGACCAGCGCCACGAAGGCCACGGCGGCGACGAGCCAGGCGGGGTGCAGGCGACGGTTCTTGGTCACGCTGCTCAGTCTGAGTCGCGCCCTCCGTGGCGACGAGTGGCCGGAAAGCCATCATGCGCAATAATCGGGCCATGAGCAGTGGCCCGCACCGGATCGCCGTCCTCGCCCTCGACCAGGTCGTCGGCCTCGATCTGGGCACCCCGTCCCAGGTCTTCAGCACCGCCCGGGGGGCCGACGACGAGCACCACTACGACGTGCGGGTGTGCACCCCGGGTGGGCGGCCGGTTCGCAGCACCGCAGGCTTCCAGGTGCTCGCCGACCACGGGCTGGAGCTGCTCGACACCGCCGACACGGTGATCGTCCCGGGCATCCACGACGGCGCCGCACTGACCTCCGGCGGCATCGAGCCGGAGGTGGCCGCGGCGCTGCGGTCGGCGTACGAGCGGGGCGCCCGGATCATGTCGATCTGCACGGGGGCGTTCGTGCTGGCCGCGGCCGGTCTGCTCGACGGACGCCGGGCCACCACCCACTGGGCGTACGCCGAGCGGTTCCGCTGCCTGTACGACCGGGTGGCCCTCGACCCGGACGTGCTCTTCATCGTCGACGACCGGGTGTTCACCTCGGCCGGAGTGGCCGCCGGCATCGACCTCTGCCTGCACGTCATCCGCCTCGACCACGGCAGCGAGGTCGCCAACCGGGCGGCCCGCCGCTGCGTGATGCCGCCGTGGCGCGACGGTGGGCAGGCGCAGTACATCGAGCAGCCGGTGCCGAAGGCGACCGACACCAGCACGGCGGGCGCCCGGGAGTGGGCACGGCAGCGGCTGCACGAGCCGATCGCGCTGCGCGACCTGGCCGAGCAGTCGCGGATGAGCGTGCGGACCTTCACCCGCCGCTTCCGCTCGGAGACCGGCCTGAGCCCGGCCCAGTGGCTGCTGCAGCAGCGCACCGACCACGCGCGACTGCTGTTGGAGACGACCGACCTCACCGTCGACCAGATCGCCAGCCGCTGCGGTTTCGGCACGACGGCGGCCCTACGCCAGCAGCTCCACCAACGCGTCGGCGTGGCCCCGTCCACCTACCGCCGCACCTTCCACCCTCGCCCCGAGCTGATCAACCCCTGACCCCCCACCACCGCGATCTTGCGCTTTCGGTCGCCGAGATGCCCTTTGTGCACACCTTTGTCGAGACAGAATATGCAAGATCGGCGAGGGCCCTGGGGCTGCGGCTCAGGTACGGAGCAGGTGCAGCTGGGACTGGTGTTTGGGCAGGTGCACGCGGGTGTGCAGGTCGAGGGTGCGGGACCAGGGCAGCGGCTCGTCCACGATGAGGTCGAAGCCCTCGCGCAGGTGCGTTTCGACCGGGGTGTCGGCGGCCAGGCCGAGCTGATCGACCAGCCCGCACAGCCGGTCGCTGGTGTCGTGCAGCAGCGCGGTCAGGCCACGCAGACCACCGTGCTCGGCGGCGAGCGCGTCGAGCTGCGGACGGTGGATGTCCTCTTCCAGCTCGTAGTAGGCGAACGGCGACCCGGCCAGCAGCGCCTCGGTGGCCTGGATCATCAGCTCGTCGTTGGCGACCAGATGCGCGACGATCTGCTCCGCGCTGAGCTGCCCCTCCGGAGCCGGACCAAACGTCGCCCCGTCGATCTCGGCGAACACCCCGTCATAAGCGCGCCGCAAGCCACCAGTCTCCACCACACCCCCACCACACCCGCCCCACCGTGTCGATCATGGCGTTGTGGTGCCCGGTTCACCCGGATGAGCGGCATTTGCCACCCACGACAACTCCATGATCGACACGGGTCGGTTCAGCGGCGGGACTGGCGGGAGCGGAGGTAGTCGGACACCACGTACTCGCCCAGGTCGTCGGTGTCGGGAGTGAACATGCGACCCCGGCTGCGCCGGGCCACCGCGTCGACGAAGCGGCGCAGACCCGGGTCGTCGCCGAGCATGAACAGGTTGAGAGTGGCGCCGTAGCGGCTCAGCTTGTCCACCTCACGGACGGTCGCCTCGATCGTCTCCGGCAGCGGCGGCCAGTGGAACAGCGCCTCGCCGTCGTCCGGGTCCAGGTGGGCGGTCGGCTCCCCGTCCGTGACCACCAGCACCACCGGCTCGGCGTCCGGATGGCGGCGCAGGTGCCGAGCGGCCAGCCGCAACGCGTGCTGAAGGTTCGTGCCCTGCTCCATGTCGGGCTCCACCGCCGCCAGCTCCTGCTGGGTGAGGGTCATCGCCTCCCGACCGAAGCCCACGATCTGCAACGCGTCCTGCGGGAAACGGGTCTCCATCAGGTGCGCCAACGCCAGCGCCGTCTGCTTCATCGGCCCCCAACGACCCTGCGAGATCATCGAGTACGACAGGTCGACGCAGAGCACCACCGCCGCGGAGGCCCGCTTCTCGGTCTCCACCACCTCGAAGTCGTCCACCGCGAGCTGAAGCGGAACTGTCGGGCCGGCCCGGCGGACCGCCCGGGTCAGCGTGCGGACCACGTCCAACGGCTGCTCGTCGCCGTACTCCCAGGGGCGGGACGCGCCGCTGACCTCGCCCGCGGCGCCCGCCGAGCGCAGGTCGTGCTGGCCCCGCGGCCCGGCGGTCAGTTCGGCGAAGACCCGCCGCAGCGCGGTGCCACCGAGTCGGCGCAGCGCTTTCGGGCTCAGCGTGAGCCCGTCCGCGTCCCGACTCACCCAACCCTGCCGGCGTAGCTCCCGCTCCAGATCACGCAGGCGGCGTACGTCGTCGGCGGCGTCCCGGCCCAGCGTCCGGGCCACCGCATCGACGTCCACGTCGTCCAGCGTGGCCCCGGGGTGTTCCTGGTCGAGCTGGTCCAGCAGGTCGTCCAGCTCGCCGATCTCACCCAGCGCCCCGGCGGCGTCGGCGTAGTCCAGCGGCTGCTCACCCCGGACCCGCTCGCCACGCCCCCACCGCAGATCCGGTCGCAGCGCCCGCAGGTTCGCGTCGAGCGCGGACAGCTCCCCGGCGAGTCGGTCGCCGAGTGACTGCCGCATCAGGCCGGCCAGCTCGGCGCGCTGCCGCTCGGAGAGCGAGTTCATCAGCCGCTCACCGGCCGCCGAGCGGCGGGCCAGCACGTCGATCAGCTCGTCGACAGTCTCCGGCTGCTCCGGGAAGAAGTCACCGTGCCGGCGCATGAACTCGGCGAACGCGTCGGTGGTGTCCTCCGCGCGGCCGTGCCGGGCCAGCAGGTCGTTCAGGTCCCGCATCATCTCGGCGAGCCGCTGCTGCGCCGCCGGATCGGCCGACGCGCGTACCGCGTCGCGCAGCCCGGCGAACCGCTGACCGAGGACGTCGTCGCGGAGCTGGTCGAGGATCTGCTGGTACGAGCGGCGGGCGTCCTCGCTGGCCCACTGGTAGCCGGACAGCTCCTCGACCGCCCGCGCGGTGGAGCGGGGCAGGTTGTCCAGCACCGCCTCGGCGAACCGCGCGTCGTCGTCGTCGCGGCCCCGCAGCTCGTCGCGCTCGGCGGCGAGGGCCTGGTCGAGCAGCGCCTGTGCGCGGGTCACCGCACCGTCGAGATCGCCACGGCGCAGCGCCTCGCGGCGCAGCCGTCGCGCCCGGGCGGCCAGGTCGTCGAGCCCGCCACGCCCCAGCGGGCCACGGCGCAGCAGGTCGCGCAGCGCCTCCCGCAGGCTGCCGCCGGCCAGCACCTCGGCGCCGACCGCGTCCACCGCCTCACGCACGTCGTACGGGGGTGCGAGCGGGTCGGGCCCGCCGTTCCACTGCCCGTACCGGAACCGGTTGCCGGCCATGGTCAGCCCCGGCCGCCGTAGACGGTGCGCCCCGAGTCGGTCACGTCCTTGCCGAGCCGGCGGGTCAGGTGCAGCCCCTCCAGCACGAACTCGACCGCGGCAGCGGCCTCCTCCGGGGTGGGCGCGTCGCCGAGGCCGAGCCGGTCCAGCACCTTGGCCAGGCCGGGAACGGTGCCCACCTGGCGCAGCAGCTCGGTCGAACCGACCAGCTCGCCGGTCTCGATCGCCGTCCCGTCCTCGACCAGGGCGGTGAACCCGGACAGGTCCAGCCCGGCGAGGTGGGCGCGGAACGTCTCGGCGGTGGCGGTCCGCAGCAGGTGGGCGAGGACCTCGATCTCCCGCCCCTCCTCGCCGCTCTCGAACTCCACCTTGCCGCGCAGCGTGCTGGTCACCGACACCGCGTCGCCGACCCGCGCCACCGCGGCCTCGGACCGACCGTCCGGGTTGGCGGAGGCGGCGAGCAGGCCGGCACGGCGCAACGCGGCACCGGCGACCGTCTCGGCGGCGGCGATCGCGAACCGGGCGGAGACACCGGAGCGCGGGTCCACCGACGGGGACTCCCGCACGGCGCGCGCGAACCGGGCCAGCACCTCCAGCACGTGCTCCGGCACCTCGGCGACCAGGTCGGCCTCCTGGCGGATCAGCGCCAGCTCCAACTCCAGGTCTACCGGGTAGTGGGTGCGGATCTCGGCGCCGAACCGGTCCTTGAGCGGCGTGATGATCCGGCCGCGGTTGGTGTAGTCCTCCGGGTTGGCGCTGGCCACCAGGAGCAGGTCCAGCGGGAGGCGCAGCTGGTAGCCGCGGACCTGGATGTCCCGCTCCTCCAGCACGTTGAGCAGCGCCACCTGGATGCGCTCGGCCAGGTCGGGCAGTTCGTTGACGGCGAAGATGCCCCGGTTGGTGCGCGGCACCAACCCGAAGTGGATGGTCTCCGGGTCACCGAGGGTGCGTCCCTGGGCGATCCGGATCGGGTCGACGTCACCGATCAGGTCGCCGACGCTCGTGTCCGGGGTGGCGAGCTTCTCGCCGTAGCGCATCGAGCGGTGCAGCCAGCCGATCGGCAGCTCGTCGCCGGCCTCGGCGACCTGGGCGACCGACGCGGGGGTGAGCGGGTGCATCGGGTGCTCGTTGAGGACCGAACCTGCAATGACGGGGGTCCACTCGTCGAGCAGCCCGCCCAGCGCGCGGATCAGTCGGGTCTTGCCCTGGCCGCGCTCGCCGAGCAGCACCATGTCGTGCCCGGCGAGCAGAGCCCGCTCGACCTCGGGAAGGACGCTGTCGTCGTAGCCGACGATGCCCGGGAAACGGGTCTCGCCGGAACGCATCCGGGCGAGGAGGTTGTCGCGGAGTTCCTGCTTGACGGTGCGGTACTGGTGACCGGCCGCGCGCAGCGCGCCGAGCGTGCCGGGCAGGTCGGCCGGTGGAACCGGGATTACCGGGGTAGGCGCAGTCACCCGAGTAACGCTAGCTCACATTCGCGGGGGCGCCCCGGGCATCGGGAGCACCCCCACCGCCCACCCTCAGCCCCGGCCGCAGCGTCCGCAGGTCCCCAGGCGGCGCCTGTGGTACGCGTACGTCGCCGCGCCGAGCGCCACGCCCCACAGCGGCCAGAGCAGCATGGGCGCCCCGGTCAGGCTGACCCCGCCGGTGAGCTCCCAGAACCTGGGGTTGCTGAGCAGTCCCAGGCTGGCGGCGGTCACCGCGATGGCGACCAGGGTGGCCGGCACCACGGCCAGCAGCACCGGCACCCGGCGACCGGCGAGCCCGACCATCCAGCGCGGGAACCGCTCGCCCCAAGGCTGGACCAGCCCGAGGGTGAGGATCGCGCCGACGGTGGCGAACGCGCCCAGCCCGAACCCCGCCCAGACCAGCCCGGTGTCCTGCATCTCGGTCAGGAACTCGCGGGAGATGCCGAGCGGGATGCCGGCGGCCCAGGCGAACCGGGTCGACGCGTACGTCAGCGGAATCGCCGCCGCGATGCCGGCGGCCCACCGACCCCAGCGCGCGGCGGCGGCCGGGGTGGTCCAACCCCGGTCGGTGTCGCCGCGCCCGCAGCCGACGCAGGCCCCGGCGGTACGGCGCTGCCAGGTGAGGACCGCCCCGGCCAGCAGCAGCCCGCCGGCGAGCGCGGCGAACCGACCGAACAGCGCCCAGTTGAAGATGTCGGAGTAGTCGACGGGCGGCCAGCCGAACGGCGCTCCCACGATCAGGATCGGCAGGTAGCCGAGGACGATCAGCACGCGGGCGTCCGGGACGATCACGGCGAGTCCGAACGCCACCGCCCAGCCGTAGCCGGCGAGCAACACCCGCAGCGGGCCGGGCGGGCGGACCGCGGGGCGGCTCATGGCGAGGGCGGCCACCGCGGCGGTGAGCAGGACGCCGGCGAAGAGTGGGGTGGCCACGTCCACGGGCACCAGGCGCAGCAGGTTCACGTCGCCGCCGTGCCTGTCGTTCGCGCCGAACGGGTAGCCGGCGCCGGTGAGCATGCTGACCAGGGCGAGTACGCCCCACAGGCCGAGCCAACCGGCGGCCAGTGGGGCGAACCGGTCCGGCCAGCGGGAGTCGGAACGGGGTCGGGATGCGGTGATCGTCGTCATGCTCTCAGCCTCGGCCGGCAGCCGGTCGAAACCCTCCCGGCCGGCGGTGAACCCGCTCCCCCGGGTGGGGGACCGATCAGCCGGACGGGGTGACGAAGCCGGACTCGTAGGCGGCGATCACTGCCTGCGTACGGTCCCGGACGCCCAGCTTGGCCAGCACGTTGCCGACGTGCGTCTTGACCGTCTCCACCCCGACCACCAGGTGCGCGGCGATCTCCGGGTTGGACCGGCCGGTGGTCATCAGCCGCAGCACCTCGGCCTCCCGCTCGGTGAGCCGGGCAGCCCGCAGCCGGTCGCCACCCGCCGGCCCGTACGCCCCGACGAGCTGGCGGATCGCGGCCGGGAAGAGCAGCGACTCGCCCGCCGCGACGACCCGGACCGCCTCGATGACCTCCGCCGGCCGGGCCCGTTTGAGCAGGAAGCCGGAGGCGCCGGCGCGCAGCGCCTCGTAGACGTACTCGTCGTTGGCGAACGTGGTGACGACCAGCACCCGGGGCGGGTCGGCGGAGGTGGCCAGCAGGTGCCGGGTGGCCTGGATGCCGTCGATGCCGGGCATCCGCACGTCCATCAGCACCACGTCCGGGCGGTGCCGGGCGACCAGGGGCGGCACCTCGGCGCCGTCGGCGGCCTCGGCGAGCACCCGCAGATCGGGTTGAGCGTCGATGATGGCCCGCAGCCCGACCCGGATCAACTCGTCGTCGTCGACGATCAGCACACCCGTGGTCATCGCACGTCCTCATAGGGCAGGCGGGCCCGGATCAGCCAGCGGTCGCCGTCCGGCCCCACGGTGAGTCGACCGCCGAGCAGCAGCACCCGTTCCCGCATGCCGTCCAGGCCCCGACCGGACCGCCCCGTGTCGGCCCGGTCGGGGCTGCTCATCGTGTTGACCAGTTCCAGCTCCAGCGCGTCCGGCCGCAGGTCCAGGCGCAGTGTCACCGGCCCGTGGCCGTAGCGGACGGCGTTGGTCAGTCCCTCCTGGACGATCCGGTAGCCCTCCCGGGAGACGATCGCGGGCAGTCGCGCCGGGTCGCCGACGCGCTGCGCGTGCACGGTCAGCCCGGCCGCGCGGGTGTCGGCGACCAGCCGGTCCAGGTCGGCGAGGGTACGTTGCGGTGCCACCGAGGGCCGGTCGCCGCCGTTCTCGCGGAGCAGCCCGAGCACGTGGTCCAGCTCGTCCATCGCGGTCCGCCCGGCCTCCTCGATGGCGGTGAGCGCCCGCCTGACGAACTCCGGATCGCTGTCGAGCACCTCGCGGGCCGCGCCGGCCTGGAGGGTGGCCACGGTCAGCGCGTGACCTACCGAGTCGTGCAGTTCCCGGGCCAGCCGGTTGCGCTCGGCCAGTCGGGTGGCGCGCGCCTCGAGCGCGGCGATCCGCTCGGCTTGCGCGGGGCCGAGCAGCACCGGCGCCATCGAGACGGCGAGCGCGCCGAGTCCGGCGACGGCGTAGCCGAGGCCGACCAGCAGGGCCACCCCGGTCAGCGTCAGAGCGCCGCTGTCCCGTCCGTCCAGCGGCCCGAACCGCTCCTGGCTGGTCAGTTCGGCGCCCACACCGAACTGCTGGGCGATGAACGCCAGCGCCATCGGCAGGGCGCTGAACAGGGCGATCATCACCAGCGCGCCGATGATGAGGTGCGTGGCGATCCAGAGCGCGCTGCGCAGGCGGCTCTCCCGGTCGCCGCGGTGCCCCGGGGCGGGGTCGGGCAGGTCGACGCCGAGCAGCGCCCGCACGGCGGCGATCTCCAGCGCCCGGCTGCCGTCCAGCAGCAGCGGCACCACGGCGATCAACGCCGCGATCAGCAGGAGGGCGTACACCAGTGGGCGGGGGATCGTCGAGTCGGTGAGCAGTTGCGCGAACGTCACCGCGAGGACGCCGTACGGCAGCGCCAGCACACCACCGAGCAGCAGGAACACGCCGCGTCGCCAGGTGCTGCCGGCCACCAGCGGGGCCAGTGCCGCGCGGAAGGTCATGCGGTCATTCTGCTGCCGTCACCCCGGGGTGCGACTCCCCCGCACCGGGGAGATCTCAGCGGTGGTCGGCGACGTACCCCTGCGGGTCCTTGTCGCGGAACGGCAGGTCGCGGCCGTTCTTGTGCTCGCCGTAGAAGGTCAGCCAGCGCTGGCCCAGCTCGGCGCGCAGTTCGAAGCTGGCGTGCCGGCGGAAGTCGGGCAGCGCCTCGTCCTCCTCCTCGGCGAGGTGCTCGCTGTTCTCCCGGCGGGCCGTACCGACGGCCTCCCACCACTTTTTCGAGCCGACCGGGTGCAGCTTGGACTCGGCGATGGCGTCCCGGATCTTGTTGTGGTCGCCGATCGCGTCGGCGGTCTCGTCCTCGCCGTCGTCACCGTGCTTGACCAGGTGCGGGTAGAGGATCGCCTCCTCCGCCTCGGCGTGGATGTCCAGGTGCAGGGCGAGCGCCTCCCAGATGGCCAGCAGCTCCTGCTCGTCGCGGGCGTCGTCCAGGCGGGCGAAGCCGCGCCGGAAGGTGGCGTGGTCGTCCAGGATCAGTGCGGTGATGTCGTCCACTGTGCTCATTTCTCCGTCGGGCCGGCGATCCGGTTACGCAGCATCCGGGGCAGCGCGGCGAGCCCGGTGACCGGGCGGAACCGTTTGGCGGCCTCGGCCAGCGCCGCGTACTCGTCGTCGGCGAGGTCGAGGTCGGCCGCCGCGGCGTTGCGTTCCATCTGCTCCACGCTTGACGCGCCGGGAATGGCCAGCACGTTCGGGTGGCGCAGCAGGTACGCCAGCGCGATCTGGCTGGGTGTGGCGTCGTGTGCCTCGGCGACCTGGCGCAGCGTGTCGATCAGGACGGCGCCCCGCTCCAGGTTCTCCGGCAGGAAGTACGGGTTGGCGCGGCGGACCGCGCCGGTCGGCGGGTTCTTCGCGTCGTACCGGCCGGACAGGAAGCCCTGCGCCAGCGGGCTGTACGCGATGACGACCCGGCCGGTCTGGCGCGCGTACGGCAGCAGGTCCTGTTCGGGTGCGCGGTCCAGCATGCTGTAGCGGACCTGGTTGCTGAGCACCCGCCGGCCGAGTGCGGCCTCGGCGACCTGCCAGCGGCGCAGCCCGTAGTTGCTGACCCCGACCTCACCGACCAGCCCGACGTCCTGCAGGGCCCGCATGCCGCGCATCGTGGTGTGGTCGGCGACCAGCGGGTGGGGCTGGTGCACCTGGTAAAGGTCGATGCTGGTGACGCCGAGGCGGGCCGCCGAGGCGACCGCCCGCTGCTGCACCACCGCGGCCACCGGCAGCACGGGGAAGATCTTGCTGGCGACCACGACCTTGGGCCGGTCGTCGCCGAGCGCCGCGCCGAGGATCCGCTCGCTGCGCCCGAAGCCGTAGATCTCCGCGGTGTCGAAGACTGTCACGCCCAGCTCGACGGCCCGCCGGACGATCTGCGCGGCCCGCTGCTCGAAGTCGGGGCCGTAGCCCCACTCGCGGGAGCCGAACTGCCAGGTGCCGAGGCCGATCTTGGAGAGCGGTTTGGGGGTGTCGAGGGCGATGAACCGCATGGCCTCGAAACTACCCCGTTGTCCCGGTTTCCACGCCCGATCCCGTGCACCACGGCCCGCGGCTAGGCTCATGATCGTGACTTACCTCGCCCCGGATGACCGCTACGACACCATGACCTACCGGCGCAGCGGACGCAGTGGCCTGCGGCTGCCCGTCGTCTCCCTCGGGCTCTGGCACAACTTCGGCCCGGACCGTCCGTTCGACAGGCAGCGCGACATCGTCCGCCGTGCCTTCGACCTGGGCGTCACCCACTTCGACCTGGCCAACAACTACGGTCCGCCGCCCGGTTCGGCGGAGGAGAACTTCGGTCGGATGCTCGCCACCGACTTCAAGGCGTACCGGGACGAGCTGGTCATCTCCAGCAAGGCCGGCTACCTGATGTGGCCCGGCCCGTACGGCGAGTGGGGCTCGCGCAAGAACCTGATCTCGTCGCTGGACCAGTCGCTGGGCCGGATGGGCCTGGACTACGTCGACATCTTCTACTCGCACCGCTTCGACCCGGACACCCCGCTCGAGGAGACGATGGGCGCGTTGGACGCCATCGTCCGCTCCGGCAAGGCGCTGTACGTGGGCATCTCGAACTACAACTCGGAGCAGACCACGCGGGCCGCCGCGATCCTGCGCGAGCTGGGCACGCCGCTGCTGATCAACCAGCCGTCGTACTCGATGCTCAACCGTTGGACCGAGTCCGACGGTCTGCTCGACACGTTGGAGCAGGTCGGGGCCGGCTGCATCGCGTACAGCCCGCTGGCTCAGGGTCTGCTGACCGACCGCTACCTGGGTGGCATCCCGGCCGACTCGCGGGTGCGCACCAGCGTCTTTCTCAACGAGAGCGACCTCAGCGACGAGAAGATGGCCACCATCCGGGGGCTCGGCGCGGTCGCCGAGCGACGCGGTCAGTCCCTCGCGCAGCTCGCGCTGGCCTGGGCGCTGCGCGACCCGCGGATGACCAGCCTCATCATCGGTGCGAGCAGCGTCGAGCAGTTGGAGACCAACATCGCCGCAGTGGACAACCTCGACTTCACCGCCGAGGAGCTGGCCGAGATCGACCGGCTGCTGGGCTGAGCGCCGCCGGGTCGAGCGGCGGGCCGGGTCACCAGATCCGGCGCCGCCCGGCCCGGTGGTTGCGGACCTCGCACTGCCGTCCCACCGGCGCGGCCGCGCCGCGTCGCCGGCGGCCCACACCGACCAGCACCAGGACCAGCACGACTGCGGCGCCGGCCAGCACCGGCCACCGCGCACCCAGGTCGGTCACCGACGCCACCGGCACGCCCGGGTCGGCCGCCGCCGCCACCGCCGCCGCGTCGGTGGCGGCCGGCTGACTCGCGGCGGTACGCGCAGCAGCCGGGGCCGCCTTCGTCGCGCTCTTCGTCGCGCCGCTTCGCGCCGTGCGGAACACGACGTCCGAGCAGGAGTAGTAGGTGTCCGGGGTGTTCGAGTTCTGCCAGATCGTGTAGATCAGGTGTCGGCCGCTGCGGTCCGCCGGCAGCCGGCCCGCCAACTGGTACGCCCCGCCCCGCACCGGCGGGTCGGTCCGGGTCAGAAATGGCCGTGACTCCAGATCCGACCAGGTCAGCGGCTTACGGGGGTCGTAGTCGGACTTGGTGACGTAGAGCCGGAAGGTGCCCCGGTGCTCGATGGTCGTCCGGTAGCGGAAGGTGAACGCCGCGCCCGTGGTCACCTCGGTGCTCGGCCAGTCGGTGCGGGGCAGGTCCAGTCCCCGGTACGCGGACAGCCCACCGCTGCACAGCTCACCGTCCGGGATCCGTTCCCGGTCCCGACCGTTGACGGCCGCGACGCGTACGTTGTCCCATTCCCGTACGGCCGCGCCCGCCGCCACCGCCGCCCGGCAGGCCGCACTGGCGGCGTGCCGGCCCTCCGGCCCGCAGGCCGCTGCCCGGCTGATCGGGTCGGTGGGGGCGCCGTGCGCCCAGGCGGGCGCCGCGCCCAGCGGTGCGGCCGCCACGGCGACCAGCACGGCGGCGAGCACTCGACGCACGCTCATGGATTGACCTCCCGCGCAGTGGTACGGACGCGGGACGCCAAAGGTTCGACCGCTCGGGGCCCGGGAATCGCCCGGCGGGCCTCGGCGTTTCGATAGGCGGTACGGATTCAGGCCAGACCCCCAGGCCGAGGAGGCAGACATGAAGGTACGTAGCTCGTTGCGTGCGCTGAAGCAGAAGCCGGGTTCGGTGGTGGTCCGTCGTCGCGGCCGGGTGGTCGTGGTGAACCGCGCGAACCCGCAGTGGAAGAGCCGTCAGGGCTGATAACACACTTATCGGATATACCTCCGCCGGGGCGGATGCGGCACGATGCCGCATCCGCCCCGGCGCTGTTCGGGACTCAGTCCACGAGGGAGCGGCAGTTCATCGGGGCGTCCTTCGGCACCAGAGCCCAGGCCACCTTCTCGTAGCCCGCGCCCTTGTGCACCGGGAAGACGCTGAAGTGCAGGATGCTGCCCTTCGGCATCTTCGACGGCGCGATCACCCACTCCGAGTCACCGAACACGCCGTCCTCGTTGGCGCCGGGGATCCGGTCGAACGTCAGGACCTCCTTGATCTGGGGCAGTTCCGCACCCTTGGGCGTGCACAGGAGATCCGCCTTGACGACGGACGGAACGCCCGCGTCGGCAAGCGCCTTCTCCAGCGCATCGGGATTGATCACCTGCTTGGACCGCAGGCGCAGCTGCACCGAGCCGTCCGCCTTCTTGACCACCGAGAACGCCGCCGGTTCCATGGCCGGCGCCGTGACGGCGTCACCCGCCGAGGCCGCCGGCGCCGCGGTGCCGCCGGCAGCGGTGCTGCCGGCCGTCGACGAGCCGGAACTGCCGAAGCCCAGCGGCACAGCCAGCGCGATGGCGGCCAGGGCGGCGAGCCCGCCGCCGGCGGCCACACCGAGCACGCCACGGTTACGCCGGCGTGCGTGGCCCCGCGCCTCGATCGCCTCGACCGGACGGTCCATCCGCACGCCGGAGAGAGTTTTCCTCATCGCGTTGAGCACCTCATCCTCGTTCATTTCGAGTCCTAACTGGTCACGGGCACGAATTGCGCCCGCAGGGCCGCTGTGGCGCGAGACAGGTGGACCGCTACGGTCCGCGGTGAGATGCCCAGTTCGTGGGCCACGGTGTTGGTGTCCAGGTCAAGCCAGACCCGCAAAACGATCACCTCGCGTTGCCGCTTCGGTAGCTGGCGAATGGCGCTCAGCATCGCCTGGTCGACGTCGTGAACGTCGTCATCCGGCCGGGGCAGGTCGTGGCCGTCGAAGGCGACCTCGCGCCGACGACGCCGCCACCAGGACACCCGGACGTTGAGGGCGGTGCGCACCACCCACGCCGTTGGTGCCGGATGCCGACTCACCTTCCGCCAGGAGGCCCAGGCCCGCGCGAACGCCTCGGCGACCAGGTCCTCCGCCAGCGCACGATCACCCGTACTGGCCAGTACGGCACGCAGGCAGTTGTCCCGGCAGCGCTGGTAGAAGTCCGCGAAGTCCTTCCGTTCTTGCTCCACACCTGGCACACGCATGAGCACGGTGATTCATTTACCGCAGCCGGAAAAAGATTTGCACGGCACCCCTCGACGGGCCCCGGTGGTCGCGATGGCCGCAGGCCCCGCACACCGCGGCCCGACCGGCGAGCGGTACGGCCCGGTCGATGCGATCATGCCCTGGACTGAGCATGTTCATCGATTGCAGGGGGCGACGGTGCACGGAGAAGACAGGTCAGCGACCCGACGGCGTACGCGCAGGTTCGTGGCCGGCGCGGCGGGCGCGTTGGCGGTGCTGGCCACCGTTCCGGCACCCGCGCAGGCCGCCAGTTGGACCCCGGTCCGGGTGGTGTCCGAGGCCGGCTGGAGCGGGCAGGACCAGCCCTTCGTGGCGGTCGACCGCGACGGTGACTCGCTGCTCGCCTGGGCGGGGTGCGACAGCAGCGCGAGCGGCTGCTACGACCAGGTCAAGACGCAGACCGTCTCCGCCGACGGCGTGTGGGGCCCGATCCAGACCCTCTCGCCGCGCGGCGCCGTGGCGTCCTGGCCCAAGATCGCCTCCGACGACGACGGCGACTCCGCAGTGGTGTGGACGCAGGACAGCCTCGTGGTGGGCCGCCGGGTGTCCGCGACGGGCGAACCGGGTCCGCTGCAGACGATCGCCACCTGGAGCGCGACCAGTCCGGCTGTCGCGGTGGACCCCACGGGTCAGGCGCTGGTCACCTGGACCGAGATCCGCGACGGCGGGTTCATCACGAAGGCTCGGTACTTCGCCGCGGACAGCTCCCTCGGGCCGGAGCTGACCCTCGGCGTGGGCGCCGACCAGCCCGTCGTGGCCATGGACCGCACCGGAACGGCCCTCGTCGCCTGGACCGAGAACTACGAGCGGGTGGTCGCGCGGCGGGTCCGCCCGGAGGGTGTGTCCGCCCTGCGCGCCATCGCCGGGGCGGCCACCGACATCCGGTACGGCAGCGTCTCGGTCGCCCTGGACCGCGACGGGGACGCGGTGATCAGTTACCGGTGGTCGAAGGCGGGTGCGCCTCCTCGCCTGCGGGTGCGCCACTACAGCCACACCGACACGCTGGGCAGCGTCATCAGCGTGTCGCCGGCCACCCACGAGCTGACCCTGCACGACGAACTGGCCGCCGACCTGGACGGCGACGCGGTGCTGACCTGGGGCCGCTGGACCCCGGAGGGCACCCAGGTGTTCGGTCGCACGATCTCCAGCACCGGCGCCCTCGGCGCGGTGACCAGGCTCGGTGTCGGCGACTGGCCGAAGGTCGCCCTGGACGACGACGGTGACGGCCTGGTCACGTGGAACTCGCCCAGCCCGGACTTCTCGACCACACGGGTGCAGGCCAGGACGATCGGGCCAGACGGCGCGTTCGGCGCGGCCGAGATCCTCTCCCCGGACGGGCGCTTCGCGCAGCCCGCGTCCAGCCCGACGGGCCGCTTCTCGGTGATCTGGCAGAAGAGCACCTACGAGTACGACATCCGGATGCGCTTCAGCCAGTAGACGAGTCGGCACAGCAGAACGCCCTGGCAGGGAATGATCCCCGCCAGGGCGTTTCGCAAGGGTGGAGCCGAGGGGACTCGAACCCCTGACCCCCACACTGCCAGTGTGGTGCGCTACCAGCTGCGCCACGGCCCCTTGCTGTCGTCCCGGTCGCCCGGGCACTGGGAAACTATACACAGACCGGCCGGCATGGTCATCTCGCGGGGTCCCGCCCGGCCGGGTCAGTTGAGGGCCACGTCCGGCGGGAAGTGGGCGACGGCGGCCATCATGCCGCCCTGCCGGCGCAGCACCATCGGCCACAGGTCGTCGGGGCGGTCGACGAAGGCGTCGCCGGGCAGAGCGTCCAGCAGGAACCAGGACCCGTCGGCGATCTCCTGCTCCAACTGCCCGCTGCCCCAGCCGGAGTAGCCGGCGAAGACCCGGATGCCGCCGATGCTCTCGCGCAGCTTCTCCGGGTCGACCGAGAGGTCGATCGTGCCGACCGCGCCGGAGACCTGGTGAAAGCCCTTGAGCCGGCGCAGCGGTTGCCGCATCCGGGCCAGGCAGATCGCCGAGTCGGGCTGCACCGGGCCGCCCTCGAAGAGCACCGCGGGGTGGCGGGCCAGGTCACTCCAGTCACCCAGCACCTCGGCGACCGGCACCTCGGTCGCCCGGTTCAGGACCACGCCGAGCGCGCCACCCGGCTCGTGGGCGACCAGCAGCACCACCGTACGGTCGAAGTTCGGGTCTTTGAGCGCCGGAGTCGCGACCAGCAGCCGCCCGGTCATCGACTCCATCGCTCGTCCGCCGATCGCCTGGCCCTCTCCCTGCATCTCACCTACCCGTCAGCCGTGAGCCCGCGCCGGGGACCCGTCATTCGCCGGACCCGCACGGTGCATCGGGATCAGCCGCGCTGTCAACGCCATGCCTGGCACCATAGCCTGCGTCCCCGGTGCTGGCTAAGGTCTGACCGGCGGGTGATCGGACAGTTGCGACGGAGGTTCCATGGCACCGACGGCGGACCTCGCGGTGATCGGCGGCTCCGGCCTGTACGCCCTCCTCGACGGCACCCCGCATGAGCTGGGCACCCCTTACGGTCCGCCCTCGGACGCGGTGACCATTGCGGAGGTGGCCGGGCGGCGGGTCGCGTTCCTGCCCCGGCACGGTTCCGACCACCGGTACCCGCCGCACCGGATCCCGTACCGGGCCAACATGTGGGCACTGCGGTCCCTCGGCGTACGCCAGGTGTTGGCGCCGTGCGCTGTCGGTGGGCTGCGTCCGGAGCTGGGGCCGGGCACGTTCGTGGTGCCGGACCAGCTCATCGACCGCACCAGCGGGCGCGTGCAGACCTACTACGACGAGGGCGCGGTGCACGTGCCGTTCGCCGACCCGTACTGCCCGCGGGGCCGGCACGCGCTGCTCGCCGCGGCGGCGTCCCGGGACGTCACGGCGGTGGACGGCGGGACGGTGGTGGTGGTCGAGGGTCCACGGTTCTCCACCCGTGCCGAGTCCCGCTGGTTCGCTTCGATCGGCGGCACTGTCGTGAACATGACTGGTCACCCGGAGGCGGTGCTCGCCCGGGAGATGGCGCTCTGCTACTCGTCCATCGCGTTGATCACCGACCTGGACGCCGGGGTGCAGGCGGGCGAGTCGGTGACCCAGGACGAGGTGTTCCGGGTCTTCGCGGCCAACACCGAGCGCCTGCGGGACGTGCTGCTGGACGCGGTGGCGGCGCTGCCCGCCGAGCAGGACTGCGCGTGCGGCCGGGCGCTGGACGGAATCACACTGCCCTTCGCGCTGCCCTGACCTGCGCCGCACGAGGCCCGGTGGGTGAGCCGGACCGCTGACGGCCGGGAAACGCCCGAAAGGTCCGTCACATCCCGATAGATTCGGCTGATCGGGAGGGCGGCCACGGTCGCCCCTGCGCGCGACACGGAGGCAGGTGACGATGGCAACGGTCCGGGACGCGACGTACGACGTGCTCCGCACCCTCGGCATGACCACCGTCTTCGGCAACCCCGGCTCCACCGAGGAACCGTTCCTGCAGGACTTCCCGGCCGACTTCCACTACGTGCACGCGTTGCAGGAGGCCACGGCGGTGGCGATGGCCGACGGGTACGCCCAGGCGGCGGGCAGGCCCGCGCACGTCAACCTGCACACCGCCCCGGGAATGGGCAACGGTATGGGCAACCTGGTCACCGCCTGGCACAACAAGACGCCACTGATCGTCACCGCCGGCCAGCAGACCCGGGAGATGCTGCTGCTGGAGCCCCGGCTGACCAACCGACGGGCGGTAGAGCTGCCCGAACCGTACGTCAAGTGGAGCTACGAGCCGGTCCGCGCGCAGGACATCCCGGCGGCGCTGCTGCGGGCGTACGCGACAGCCGTGCAGCCGCCCGCCGGGCCGGTCTTCCTCTCCCTGCCGATGGACGACTGGGCGCAGCCCGCCGAGGCGCCTCCCGCGTCGCGCTCGGTGGCTACCCGCTTCGGGCCGGATCCGCAGCGCTTGGACATGTTCGCGCGGGTGCTGGCCGAGAGCCGCAACCCGGTGCTGGTGTTCGGGCCCGGCGTGGACCGCTCCGGCAGCTGGCCGGCGGCCGTCGCCCTGGCCGAGCGGCTGGCCGCACCGGTCTGGTCGGCCCCCGCACCGGAACGGGCCGTGTTCCCGGAGGATCACCCGCAGTTCCGCGGGGTCCTGCCGTTCGCCATCAGGCCGCTGGCCGAAGCGTTGCAGGGGCACGACACCGTCCTGGTCGTCGGCGCCCCGGTGTTCCGCTACTACCCGCACGTCCCGGGCGACCACCTGCCCGAGGGCGCCCGCCTGCTGCACGTCACGGACGACCCGGACGAGGCCGCCCGCGCCCCGGTCGGGGACAGCCTGCTCGGCGACCCCGGGCTGACTCTCGCCGCGCTGCTCGACAGGCTTCCGGCCGCCGACCGGCAGCCGCCGACGCCGCGCGCCGCTCCGCAGCCCCCGGAGGTCACCGTGCCGCTGAGCGCCGACGCGATGTTCGCCGCGCTGGCCGCGCACTGGCCGGCCGACGGCGTACTGGTCCAGGAGTCACCGTCCAACCTGTCCGCACTGCGCCGCCACCTGCGCATCACCCGGCCGGCGTCGTACTTCACGATGGCCAGCGGCGGACTCGGCTACGGCCTGCCGGCCGCGATCGGGGTGGCGCTGGCCGAGCGGGACACCGGGCGTCGCCGGCCGGTGGTGGCGGTGATCGGCGACGGCTCGTTCCACTACTCGGTGCAGGCGCTGTGGACCGCCGCGCGCCTGGCACTGCCCGTGGTGGTAGTCGTCCCGGTGAATCAGCAGTACGCGATCCTCAAGGCGTTCGCCGAGCTGAAGAACACTCCCGGGGTGCCCGGCCTGGACCTGCCGGGGCTGGACGTCACCGCCATCTCGGCCGGCTACGGCTGCGCCACCGAGGTGGTGCGGACCCCCGACCAGCTCGGCGCCGCCCTCGCCGCCGGCCTGCGCGCCGACGGACCCACGGTGCTGCCGGTGCCGATCAGCACCGACGTGCCCACGATCCTCTGACCGAGCCCGCGCGGGCGGTCAGCGGCCCGTCACCGGGCGGCGATCGTCAGCGGGGCGCCGGTGAAGACGTCCAGCACCGGCCGCGCCCCCAGCGGGGCGGTCAGGGTGACGGTGACCGGCTCCAGCTTGAGCACGTCGGTGCACACGCCGGTGGCCCGGGTGACGGCGCCGCCGACCACGACCACGTCCGGCCGTTCCGACACCACCGGGGTGATGTCGGTGTCGCAGGCGCCGACGCCGAGCCGGACGGTCAACCGAGCGCCGTCCACCGCCACCATGTCCTGGGCGGCCACCAGACCCTCCGGCAGGGGCTGGGTCGGCGTGGGCGCCGAGGGGACGGGCGTGACGGCCGTCGGCGCGACGGCGAGCTGGGCGACCGGGGTGGCCAGCTCCTCCACCGTGAACAGCCAGGCCGGCACCTGCGCCTCCCCGCGACTCGTGCGGACCGGGACGGCACCGAGGGTCACCCCGGTGACGGTCAGCGGAAGGCAGGCCGTCTCCGTCGTGCTGGTCGCCCAGCCGTCCGGTCCGGGTTCGACTGTGGGACCGCCGGGAGTCGGCAGGCCGGGCCGCTTCGGCCGTCCGGGGCAGGGCAGCGGGTCGCCCCGGTCGAGCTGCCGGTACGCCTCGGCCGCGCTGACCAGCGGCAGGGTCAACCGCCCGTCCGGGAACCGGATCTCGGCACCGACGCGGGTGGGTGGGATGGCGACCTGGGCGCGGTACCAGCCGGCCCGGAAGGCCGTCTCGGTGTCGGGCGTGAAGCGCGGGTCGCCGGTGAGCACCGTCGGCCCCTGCAGGGGGACGTAGCCGTCACGCCAGCCGGGGCCGGGCCGCCACGCCGCGGCGACCGCGCTGGCCCGCTGGTCGAAGGCGCTGTGCGCCGTCGTGGTGGGCCCGGCGGCGGGCGTCGCGCCGGTCGCGGCGCAGCCCACCATGGACAGCAGCGGAAGTACGAGCAGCAGAACCGGTCGACGCATGCCAGGTTCGACGGGACCGCCGCCAGGTGGGTTCCCGCCTCGGCTCAGGTCTCGCCGCCCAGATCCGTCTGGTACGCCTGCCAGAGCAGATTGGCACCTCGGCGCCGATGCCGCGCGAGCGTCCGCAGCAGGTGCCCCGTCCGGCGGCGCAGTTCGTCCGGGCCGGCCTCGGACCGCTCGGCGACCCGCTGCACGGCCAGGATCGCGGCGACTATCGCGCCGTGCTCCCGGGTCAGCAGCCGGATGCCGTGATCGAGGCGGGGCGAGTGGGTGAGCAGCTCCCGATAGAGCCCGGCCGGCCCTTCGGTGACCCGGACGTGCTCGGCGAAGCCCTGCCCGACCGGGCGCAGGCGAAGCAGCACGGTCTCGCGCCAGCTCGGCTCGGTCGTGGCGACCGCCACGGCACGGGCCAGGGCGTGCAGGTCGCCGGCGAGCCCGGCGGGCCCCGGCTCGCCGGGGAGCCCGGTCGGATACGTGCGGGCGGCGGACGGCCGCGCGGTGACTGACGGCTGCTGGATTCCACCGGTGACCATGGCACCTCCCGCGCGGGCTGCTATCCCATACCGTGATGGTGAACCCGCCCGTTCGCCCTGTCCAGAGGCGTCTGCTGCTCATCCGTCCCACTGGTAACAGCTGTTGGCCTGCGCCTCACCCGCACGCCGGGCACCGCCGTCAGCGGGCCGCTCAGGCGCTCGCCAGACGACGCAGGTCGGCGGCGACGGCGCGGGCCTCGTCGCTGGGCTCCGCGCCGGGTCGGCCCGCCGCGAACGCGTCGGCGAGCGCGCGCAGCTCGGACGGCGGCAGGACGGGCAGGCCCATCCCCTGCAGCGGGATGGTGACGCGGTGCCCACTGGCCCGATCGGTGACGACGATCCCCGGCGATCGACCCGCAGGAGCCGACGGGTCGGCCCCCAACTGCCCGGCGGGACGGGAGTCGACGTGGGCGATGGCGAGATCGACGGTACGACTGCGGATGGCGCCCCGCACCCGCACCCGGCTGCCGTCCAGCCATGCGGCCGTACGCAGCACCCGCAGCACCAGGTAGACGCCGAGCAGGACGAACGGCAGCCCGCACAGCCCGAGGAACGGTCCGGCCCCTCCCGAGCCGCTCGTGGACTCGCGCAGCGCGGGCGGCAGCATTCCGGGCGGCAGGTCGCGGGCCTCCTCGTAGGAAGCGAACCCGTCTCCCGGGCCGGTGAGGCGGCGCAGCAGCCCGCCGGCGAGCAGGGGCACCAGCACGAACGCCGCGCCGATCGCCGCGACGAGGACCCCGGTCACCACCGCGACGGTGCGCTGGCCGGCCGACGCGCCGACCGACAGGCGCAGCTGCTGGTTCGTCACAGCGGCAGCGTAGGCGGCGGCGCCCCGCCCGCGGTGCCCGGGCGTCGGTGTCGATGCGGTCCGCCGCCCCCGGTGATCCACTCCAGGTCGCGGATGTGGGCGTGTCAGGACGGTCGGATACCGCCACATCGGCGAGGTGGAGTGGATCATTCACCCTGCCTCGCTCGGTGGCGTCGGCGGATACGACGATGCGCCCCGGCCGGTGGGCCGGGGCGCATCGCTTCGAGGTGGTGGAGGTGCCGGGAATCGAACCCGGGTCCTTCGCCGGTTTGTCAGGGCTTCTCCGAGCGCAGCTCGCTGTGCCTCTACTCGGCCCCACCGCTCACGCGAGCAAGTTGGTGTGACGGGCCCAGTCGCTGATTGATCTCGCCGCACGGACCCCGCGACCGGGTCCGATTGGCCAGCCTCCTAGCTGATGCCGGCTACTGGGACGAAGGCGTTCCCAGACCGACAGACTTAGCTACTCGCCTCAGGCGGCGAGAGCGAAGTCAGCGCGATTGTTATTGGCGCTTATAAAGTTCCGACGACCGATTCTCGAGACGACGTCGGCTTCCTCGGCTCGCTTCCCCTGTCGCTGCGTACGAAGTCGAAACCAGTCACCCCCTCGACAGGCCGCCGATGTGGCGGCACTGACAAGACTAACGCCTGGCGCAACAGCTTTCATCCCGAGCCCCGGGCCGACCCACCGACCCGGACAAACAGGATGAATCAGTCGTCCATCCCCTTGCCGCGTCGACCGGACACCCGGGCGATCTCCCGGTCCGCGTCGCGCTTGGCGAGGTCCTGACGCTTGTCGTACGACTTCTTGCCCTTGGCCAGGGCGATCTCGACCTTGGCCCAGCCGTCCGAGAAGTAGACCTGCAACGGGACGATCGTGTAACCGCCCTCGCGGGTCTTGCCGAGCAGCTTGTCGATCTCGCCCCGGTTGAGCAGCAGCTTGCGCGTACGCCGGGGCTCGTGATTGGTCCACGTGCCCTGGGTGTACTCCGGAATGTGCATCGAGTGCAGATACAACTCGCCGTCACGTTCCTGCGCGAACGCGTCGACGAGCGACGCCCGCCCGGCCCGCAGCGATTTGACCTCGGTGCCGGTCAGCGCCATGCCCGCCTCGTACGTGTCGAGGATCGAGTAGTCGTGGCGTGCCTTCTTGTTGGAGGCGACCACCTTGCGCCCCTTTTCCCGTGGCATCGGCGCCACCCCCTCTCCCGGAAACGTCCGTCACCGAGCTCCCCCCGGCCGGACAACCGATCATGCTACCCGAATGACAAGGACCCTCCCGCGCCGTTTATTTCCGGCTGCGGGAGGGTCCCCGAGTGACGACGGGACGACCCGTACGCTGCCTAGACCCGCAGGTAGAAGCGCAGGGTGATCCAGGCGGTGGCGGCGCTGACGAGGCCACCGACGCCGGCCATCAGCGGGAAGATGAACAGGATGTCGCCCCAGCTGATCGGCGACAGCAGGCCCTGCAACGCCTTGAGTGACCCGTCGAAGAGCAGATACTTCGCCGCGACGAGGGCCACCAGGCCGAGCAGTGAGCCGATCAGGCCGGCCACCACGGCCTCCAGCACGAACGGCGCCTGGATGAACCAGTTGGATGCGCCGACCAGCTTCATGACCGCCACCTCACGCCGCTTGCTGTACGCGGCGACCTGGATGGTGTTGGCCACCAGGAGCAGTGCGGCGATGGCCATCACGATCGCGGCGGCCAGGGCGATGTTCTGGATCGCGGTGAGGACGTCGAAGATCTTGTCCAGCAGTCGACTCTGGTCGACGATCTCGTCGACACCCTCGGTGTCCTTGTACTGGTCGTAGATGTTCTTGTACTGCTCCGGGTTCTTCAGCTTGAGCCGGAACGACTCCGGCAGCTGGTCCGGCTTGACCGCGTTGACCAGGTCCGGCGCGTCCTGGTACATCTCCTGGAACTTCTTGTACGCCTCGTCCTTGTTGACGTAGATGACCTCCTTGACCAGGGGGTCGTTCTTCAGCTTGCCGTCCAGGTCGGTGCGCTGTTGCTCGCTCACCTCCTGACTCAGGAAGATCGAGACCTCGATGTTCTTGTAGTAGAGGTCCTTCATGTCGTCAACCTGGCGGTACATGAGACCGCTGGCGCCAAGCATGGTCAGCGAGACCGCCATCGTGATGATCATCGCGATGGTCATGGTCACGTTGCGCCACAGTCCGACCAGTACCTCGGACAGGACGTATTTCACGCGCATCGGGATTTCCTCCGGGTCTCCGGCATGAGGTGTTCGTCGTCAGGCTGCGAGAGGGGTGGAGCGCCGGCTCACCCGTAGACGCCGCGGGCCTGGTCACGCACGATGCGACCGCTCTCGATCTCGATGACGCGGCGACGCATCTGGTTCACGATGTTGGAGTCGTGGGTGACCATCACGACGGTCGTGCCGGTGCGGTTGATCCGGTCCAGGAGGCGCATGATCTCGATCGAGGTGTCCGGGTCCAGGTTTCCGGTGGGCTCGTCCGCCAGCAGGATCAGCGGACGGTTCACGAACGCCCGGGCGACGGCGACCCGCTGCTGCTCACCACCGGAGAGCTCGTGCGGGTAGCGATGCTCCTTGCCACCGAGCCCGACCAGCTCCAGCACCTCCGGCACGACCCGGCGGGCAACCGCCTTGGTCTTGCCGATCACCTCAAGGGCGAACGCCACGTTCTCGTACGCGGTGCGGTTCGGCAGCAGCCGGAAGTCCTGGAAGACGCAGCCGATCGAACGCCGGAAGTGGGGTCGCTTCCAGGAGCGCATCGACGTGACGTCCTTGCTGTTGACGACGACCCGCCCCTTGTTGGGGGTGACCTCGTGCAGCAGCATCTTGATGATTGTGGACTTGCCGGAGCCGGATGGACCGATGAAGAAGACGAACTCGCCCTTCTCGATCGAGACGGACACGTTGTCGAGCGAAGGCCGGGACGCCTTCGGGTACGTCTTCGTCACTTGCTCAAGCTGAATCACGGGTGGTGAGTCTACGCGGTGTAACAACTGAGCCAAGCCCCACGCCCCGCAGAAGCGGCGCGCGTCGTCGAATCAGGCCCTCACCTGGAGATCGACGAAGCGCTCCGCCCGCGAGCCGTCACGCACCGTCGCCGGCGAGCTGCCGCTGCTTACGCCAACGGATACCAGCTTCGATGAAACCGTCCAACTCGCCGTCGAAGACAGCGCTCGGATTGCCGGTCTCCTGCTCGGTTCGGAGATCCTTCACCATCTGATACGGGTGCAGGACGTAGGAGCGCATCTGGTCGCCCCACGACCCGGCCGCGTTCTCCTTCAGGCCCTCCAGCTTGGCCTGCTCCTCCTGGCGCTTGCGCTCCAGCAGCCGGGCCTGGAGCACCCGCAGCGCGGAGGCCTTGTTCTGCAGCTGGGACTTCTCGTTCTGGCAGGTCACCACGATGCCGGTCGGGATGTGGGTGAGCCGGACCGCCGAGTCGGTGGTGTTGACGCTCTGCCCACCGGGGCCGGAGGAACGGTAGACGTCGACGCGTACCTCGTTCTCCGGGATGTCGATGTGGTCGGTCTGCTCGGTCACCGGCAGCACCTCCACGCCCGCGAAGCTGGTCTGCCGGCGGCCCTGGTTGTCGAACGGACTGATCCGGACCAGCCGATGGGTGCCCGACTCGACACTGAGGGTGCCGTACGCGTAGGGCACCTTGACCGCGAAGGTGGCCGACTTCAGGCCCGCCTCCTCGGCGTACGAGGTCTCGTAGACCTCGGTCGGGTAGCCGTGCCGCTCGGCCCAGCGCAGGTACATCCGCAGCAGCATCTCGGCGAAGTCCGCCGCGTCCACGCCACCGGCGCCGGCCCGGATGGCGACCAGCGCCTCCCGGGAGTCGTACTCGCCGGAGAGCAGGGTGCGGACCTCCATCTCCTGGATGGATTTGGTCAGGCCGGTGATCTCCGCCTCGACCTCGGTCAGCACGCCGGGGTCGGACTCGGCCTCGGCCAACTCCAGCAGCACCCGGGCGTCGTCGAGCTGGGAGCGCAGACTGCCCAGCTTGCTGATCTCGCCGTTGACGTACGACAGCTGAGAGGTCACCTGCTGCGCCTTGGCCTGGTCGTCCCACAGGTCGGGGGCGGACGCCTCCTGCTCCAGGCGGGCCTTGTCCTCGTGCAGCCGGTCCAGATTGAGGACGGCCTCGATGTTGCGCAGGGTCGCGTCGAGTTCCTTGAGCTGTTCGGCGTAATCGGCAGCGGTCACGACAAGCAAGCGTACTGTGCCGCTGGCCGCTCAGCTCGTTCCCGGTGGGCGAAGCCGCAGGAGATCACCCGACGGGGGCGGACTTCAGCCACGACAGGGCCGCCCGGTGGTAGGCGACGGCGAACTCCAGCGCGCTGGCGTCGTACGTCTCGCCGTCCCGTTTGGCGTTCTTGACCTGTTCGCGTACCTGGGCGAGGGCCTCGGTGTGGTATTCGTTGGCCGAGGCGTACAGGCTCTTGAGCTGGCTGGACGAGTGCAGGTTGCCGAAGGCCATCCGGAGCGCGATCGGGTTGCGGATGGTGTCCCGCCCCGGGTTCTCCGCCAGCCAGCGGGAAAACGTCCGTTTCCCGCTGGCGGTGAGCGCGTACGGCTGACTCATTCGTGGGCCCGGCTTGCCGAGCCGCACGTAACCCCGCTCGGCCAGTACCGGCAACTCGCGGTAGACCTGACTGCGGGTCATCGACCAGTACGGCGCCAGCCGGCGCTCTGCGGCGGCCATCAACTGGCCGCCTGTCATGGGACCCTCGTGGAGCAGCCCGAGCAGGGCCGCCGCCGTGGGGTTGACTCCGGATTCCGCCATGCCCGTTACGCTGCCACTTTGCGCTGCCGGCGTCCAGGATTTGGCAGTTTGCCACCCAACAGGACTTCCTAAGTGCACTGTCGGCGGCAGACTGTCCGTTGAGGACTATCGATGGGTTGCGGCCCCTCGGCCGACCGCCGGCGGCGCTGCGCACGCCGCCGGCGGGTCGCCGCAGGTCAGCCCATGTGGGGGTACGTGTGGTCGGTCGGCGGCACGAAGGTCTCCTTGATCGTCCGCGGCGACACCCAGCGAACCAGGTTGAGCCAGGAGCCCGCCTTGTCGTTGGTGCCGCTGGCCCGGGCGCCGCCGAACGGCTGCTGCCCGACCACCGCGCCGGTCGGCTTGTCGTTGATGTAGAAGTTGCCGGCCGCGTACCGCATGCGCTCGCCGACCGCGTCGATCACCCGGCGGTCGGTGGCGAACACCGACCCCGTCAGCGCGTACGGGGCGATCGACTCGGCCTGCGTGACCACCTCGTCGAAGCGCGCGTCGTCGAACACGTGCACGCCCAGGATCGGCCCGAAGTACTCGGTGGTGAACGTCTCGTGCGCGGCGTCGGAGCACTCGAAGAGCGTCGGCCGGACGAAGTATCCGACCGAGTCGTCGGCCGTGCCGCCGGCGAGCACCCGGCAGCTGTCGTCACCGCCGATCAGCTCCAGCGCCGCGGTGTGCCGGGCGAACGCCTTGTCGTCGATCACCGCGCCACCGAAGTTGCCGAAGTCGGCCACGTCGCCGTAGGTCAACGAGTCGGCGGTGGCGGCCAGGCGGTCCCGCAGGCCCCCCTCCCAGAGCGAGCGCGGCACGTACGCCCGGGAGGCCGCCGAGCACTTCTGGCCCTGGTACTCGTACGCGCCACGGATCAGCGCGGTGTGCAGCGCGTCCACGTCGGCGCTGGTGTGCGCGACCACGAAGTCCTTGCCACCGGTCTCGCCGACCAGCCGCGGGTAGCCCCGGTAGCGGGAGATGTTGTCGCCGACGGTCCGCCACAACTGCTGGAAGACCTTTGTCGAACCGGTGAAGTGGATACCCGCCAGATCCGGGTCGGCGAGCACGACGTCGGAGACCTCCTCGCCCCGGCCGGTGACCATGTTGATCACGCCGGGCGGCAGGCCGGCGGCCTCGAACAGCCGCATGGTGAAGTGCGCCGCGAACTGCTGCGTGGGGCCCGGCTTCCAGATCACCGTGTTGCCCAGCAGCGCCGGCGCGGACGGCAGGTTGCCGGCGATGGCAGTGAAGTTGAACGGGGTGACCGCGTAGACGAAGCCCTCCAGCGGGCGGTGGTCGAAGCGGTTCCAGACGCCCGGCGAGGACGCCGGCTGCTCCTCGAGCAGGCGGCGGGCGAAGTGCACGTTGAACCGCAGGAAGTCGATGAACTCGCACGCCGCGTCGATCTCCGCCTGGATCGCGGTCTTCGACTGGCCGAGCATGGTCGCGGCGTTGAGAGTGTCGCGCCACGGGCCGGCGAGCAGCTCGGCGGCGCGCAGGAAGATCGCGGCGCGCTCCTCGAACGGCAGCGCCCGCCACATCGGCGCGGCGTCCTTGGCCGCCTTGATCGCGGCGCGGGCGTCGTCGTGGGTGGCGTGCGCGGTCACGCCGAGCACGTGGGCGTGCTTGTGCGGCTGCACCACGTTGATCGGGTCGCCGGCCGCCATCCGCTGCTCCCCGCCGATGGTCATCGGCAGGTCGATGCGCTCGGCGGCCAGCTCGGTCAGCCGCCGCTGGAGCCGGTCCCGGTCTCCGCTGCCCGGCTCGTAGTTGCGAACCGGCTCGTTGCGCGGCTCGGGAACGGAGAACACGGCATCCATCAAGGCTCCTGGCGATCTCGACAGCGGTGGCGAAACCGGACCCGCGGGCACCGACCGGACGGCCGGACACCGGACGCCGCGCGGGAGGGCCGAGCAGCGGCGGGACCTCCCACGATTGTTTCATGCGGGGGTGCTCGACTCGCCTCCACCACCTCCCGGTTGCTCAGGACCGGCTGCCCTTTCTCTCCTTACTGGGCGTCGTGCCATATCGGGCGTCGTGGTGGGGCTGGGGCGAGCGTCCCCGGCTCCGGGCGGTCAGGCTTGATCCCTGCGCCGGGGACGCTCGCCCCAGCCCCGACGTTGGTCGCGGACCGTGGGCCCGTTGCGGTTCCTTCGGGGGTACGTCGCTGGCGCGTACCCATGAGGTGTGGCTCGTTCAGAGGGGGTCGCGGCGGCCCGCGTACCCTGAATGGTCGGTGACCTGGCGCCTCGAAGGGGAGACGATGACCAAGCAGCCCGGCCGCGTCCCAGCCGCGGAGTCGGACCAGCCGGCGGTCGACGCGGCCACCCCCGGCGGCCGACCGGTGTCCGCGCCCGGCGCGGCAGTGCTCGCGCTGCTGGCGCTCGGCTGGCTGGCCGCCATGCTCTGGTCGACCCGGGAGGCCATCACCTCGGCGGCGGCGGGCATCACCGCGATCAGCCTCTCCGCGTTCGCTCTGCCCGGTGTGATCTCGGCGGCGCTGGTGGCCGGCGCGGCGACCGCGCTGGCCTTCGGCAACCTGCTGTCGCGCCGGTACGGCGACGGAGCGACCCTGCGTTTCGTCGGTGCGATCGGCGCGGGGATGCTCGTCGGGCTGGCCGCCGCGCTGGCGATCAACCTGACCTACTTCGACACCTCGACCACGAACGTGATCGCCGGGACGACGGCGGCCGCCGCGATCATCGGTGGGGCGATCGCCGGCGCGCGAACCGCCCCGGCGGTCGGCGCGGTGGTGACCGCCGCGCTGGGCGCGCTGGTCTTCGTGGTGGCGTTCAGTCGTGCCCGGGACCCGCTGTTCGACCTGTTCGGCGCGGGCGACACCCAGCAGTCGCTTGTCGACGCCGCCAAGTGGGTGTCGCGCACCGAGTCGCTCATCGCCGGCCTCCTGGCCGGGCTGCTCGCCTTCGGCTACCTCACCTGGGCACGGCGGCGAGCCCTGCGGCGCGATCCGCTGACGCCCGCGCTGCGCTGGCCGGCCTACCTGCTCGCCGGCGCCGGGCCGGGCCTGCTCCTGCTGCTCGCCGAGGTGATCATCCGGGTCGGCGGCCGGTCGCTGCTGGACCTGGCCAGCGCGCTCAGCGAGGCGGACGCGGTGGCGCAGACCTCGCTGGGCACCTCGCGGGTGGACAACGGCATCTGGATGGTCTTCGTGGGGGCGCTGACCGCGCTCATCGCGTTCGGCCGCACGCTCGGCCCTTCGCACAGCGACGACGACCCCGTGGTGGCCGACGGTCCCGCCGTGGCCGACGGTCCCGGTGCCACGCAGCCGGCAGTCGCGAACGAGACCAACGCCGACGCCGACACCGACGACGACGAGGCGGACACGACCGCTCACGACGCCGTCGACGTCGACCCGGCCAGGGCCGACCCGGCCCGCTGACCGCTGCCGGCTCAGTCGGTGGCGCGCAGCAGCAGGTCCAGCTCAGTCACGTCGTACCACTCCAGCTCGTGATCCTCGGCCCCGTCGACGGTGAACTGGGCGTCGGGGTCGCCGGCAGCGGCCTCGGCCACCACGTCGGCCGCGGCGGCGACCTCCTCGACGGCGTCCGCGCCGTCCACGTGGATCGCCGCGACGGCTCCCACCGGCACGGTGTCGGCCAACGTCACCATGCTGGACCCCAGCTCACCATCGCCACGGCCGAGCGCGGCGGGCGGCACGTCGACCGAGACGACCACGCGGCGGCGGGGCGCTGCGGGATCGGCCCTGAGCAGGTGCAGCGCGTCCTGGGCAGCCCGGGTGAACGCGACGTACTCCAACTCCTCCTCGTCGCCCTCGGCGTACCACTCGCGCAGCGCGGGTGTCACCGCGTGCGCCCGGTCGGCGGTCAGCCCCTGCTCGCGCAGGCGGGCCAGCATGGGTACGGTCGCCGGCACGTACACCCGGACAAGCTCGTCGGTCACCGGTCGTCTCCCCGCTCGGTCCTGTGCCGGCGGCAGCCGGCACGGGCGCAGATCATGCCGCACGCCGTGACCGTCATACACCCCGCCTCCGGCCGGTGGAAGTTTCCCGCCGGTGTGTCCGGGCTCTGGTTGGTCCGCCGCCGGGCCGGGTGGATGCTGGGCGGTGAGCCCTGCCGATGGCAAACTGAGGCAAACGACGTCAACCCCGGGAGTTTCCGTGGAGCCGAGGTTCCTGCTGCTCTCCGACGTGGCCACCGAGCTGAACGTGTCGGACTCGCAGGTCTACCACATGGTCCGCAGCGGGGAGCTGCCGGCGATCAAGATCGGCGGACGCGGTCAGTGGCGGGTCGAGCGCGCCCGGCTGGAGGAGTACATCGCGCAGAAGTACGCCGAAACCGCCGACTGGGTACGCGGTAACCCCCTGATCGACCGCGACCCGGAGTAGGCCCGGGTGGCCGCGCGCCACGTTCCGCCCCCGCTCCCGGCCCGCTCCCGCCCTGCTCACGGCCCGCGTGATCGACTCCGTATCGCCGGGATGGGGCTGTCCGGCCTGCCGGGACACCGCGACGTCGGCGACACCGGGTCGATCATTCCCAGGGGCCGGCACGCCCACCGTCGCGGGCATTGACCGAGGCCGTTGTGTCGCGCACAATCGAGTCAGTCGGAGGCAAACGAAGGCAAACGCAAGATCAAAGGGAGCAGCGATGAGTGAGCGGCGACCCGGTCCCTCCCGGCCACCTGTGCGCCTGCGCCCCGTCCCGCCCATCGATCCGCCGTACCCCGACGAGACGTACTGGCCGGGGCCGACCCACGGCCAACTCGCCCTCGACCTGTTCGCCTCGACACGACCGGATCCGGTCCGGCCGGCGGAGCGCCGCGCGGCCCCACGCCGGACGCCGTCCCGGCCGGCCAGCCACCCGGGTGCGCCGCTCCCACCGGCGAGCGCCCCCGAGGCGACCCGCGCCGCACACCGCTTCGTCGGCACGTGCCTGGAGGTGGTCAACGGCTACCGCTCGCCGGCCCAGGTGCGCCCCCTGCTCGACCCGGGCCGGGCCGTCGAACTGCTCACCGAACTCGCCCGCGCGACCGGCCGGGCCGGGCCGGTTCGCCGTCGCGCAACGCGGCCGGCCCTGCGGCTGCTCCGACTGCGGGTGTGTGAGCCCCGGGAAGCCGCTGTGGAAGCGGCTGCCGTGGTGAGCGGTGCCGGTGGCCGGAGCTGGGCCATGGCGGTACGCCTGGAACACCGCCGAGGCCGCTGGTTGTGCACGGCCCTGCACGTCCTCTGACAACCCGCCAGGGGCCCGCCCACGCCGCCACCGCCGCCCCCCGGGGGGGCCACGCGGCGTGCCGCAGGCCCAGGCTCTGCGTTGATCGACTCGACTTCCAGGAAAGCGCCGTATCAACCTGGCGCCGACGCCCCGACTTCCAGGAACCCGAGATGATCGGCCGTCACCCGGCCGTGGGCGTCGGAGGGGACGTGGCCCGGGGATGCGCCGGGTGGAGACGCCGATGGGCCCCGGCCTCGTCGGCCAGGGCCCATCGGGACGCGCTGTGGGTCAGTTGCCGCCGTTGGGGGCGCCGTGGCAGCGCTTGTACTTGCGGCCCGAGCCACACGGGCACGGCGCGTTGCGGGACGGGCCGTTGCCGGCATCGGCCTGGTTGGGGACCGGACGTCGGGAGCCGGCGGACGGCAGCGTCGGGCCACGCAGCCCGGAGGCCGGCCGCTGCGGGGCGGACGGTGCGCTCTGCCCGGGGGCTGCGGGCATGCCCTGGGCCGGCCGGCCCACACCGAGCGCCGGCGCCTGCTGCTGCTCCTGCTCGACGCTGACGGCGCCGGGGCTGGCTTCACCGTCGATGGTCGGAGCCGAATACTGCAGGCCCTGCCGCTGCGGCGAGCGGTTGAGGCCCTTGGCCCGGATCTCCACCGGCTTGTCGAGCAGCGTGACCTCTTCCGAGTCGGCTGCCGGCTCGGGCTCGGTGACCTGGACGTCCACGTTGTAGAGGAAGCCGACGGTCTCCTCCTTGATGCCCTCCATCATGGTGGCGAACATGTCGAAGCCCTCGCGCTGGTACTCCACCACCGGGTCGCGCTGGGCGTACGCCCGGAGGTTGATGCCCTCCTGGAGGTAGTCCATCTCGTAGAGGTGCTCGCGCCACTTGCGGTCGATCACCTGGAGCAGCACCATCCGCTCGAGCTGGCGCACCCCCTCGGTGCCGAGCTGCTCCTCGCGGCGGTCGTACGCGGCGTTCGCGTCCTCCTTGAGGCGGGCGACCAGGAAGTCGGCGTCCATGCCGGCCCGGGAACCACCGGCCTCCTCCTCCAGCTCCTCGATCGTCACGCCGACCGGGTAGAGCTGCTTGAGGCTGGACCAGAGCTGCTCAAGATCCCAGTCCTCGCCGTAACCCTCGGAGGTGGCACCCCGCACGTACGCCTCGACGGTGTCGTCGATCATGTTGCGGACCTGGTCGGAGAGGTCCTCGCCGTTGAGCACCCGCAGCCGCTCGGCGTAGACGACCTGGCGCTGCTTGTTGAGCACCTCGTCGTACTTCAGAACGTTCTTGCGGATCTCGGCGTTCTGACCCTCGATCTGGGCCTGGGCGCTCTTGATCTGGCGGGTGACCATCTTCGACTCGATGGGCACGTCCTCCGGGATGTTGAAGCGCTCCATCACCGCCTCGACCGCGCCGGCCCGGAAGCGTCGCATCAGCTCGTCCTGCAGCGACAGGTAGAAGCGGGACTCGCCCGGGTCGCCCTGCCGGCCGGCGCGACCGCGCAGCTGGTTGTCGATCCGCCGGGACTCGTGCCGCTCGGTGCCCAGCACGTACAGGCCACCGGCGGCGGCGACCTCGTCCGCCTCGGCGTCGCAGGCCTGCTTCCAGGTGGGCAGGACCTCCTCCATCGCCTTGGCGTAGTCCTCCTCGTTCTCCAGCGGGTCGAGACCGCGCTGGCGCAGCTCGTTGGCCGCGAGGAACTCGGGGTTGCCGCCGAGCAGGATGTCGGTGCCGCGGCCGGCCATGTTGGTGGCCACGGTGACCGCGCCCTTACGCCCGGCCTGGGCGACGATCTCGGCCTCCCGGGCGTGGAACTTGGCGTTCAGCACGTTGTGCGGGATGCCCCGGCGGCGCAGCAGCTGGGAGAGGATCTCCGAGTTTTCCACCGAGACGGTGCCGACCAGCACCGGCTGGCCCATCTGGTGCCGCTCGGCGATGTCCTCGATGACGGCGTTGAACTTGGCCTTCTCGGTCTTGTAGATGACGTCCGGCCGGTCCTCGCGGACCATCGGGCGGTGCGTCGGAATGCTCACGACGCCGACCTTGTAGACCTTGTTGAACTCGCTCGCCTCGGTCTGCGCCGTACCGGTCATCCCGGACAGCTTGTTGTAGAGGCGGAAGTAGTTCTGGAGGGTGATGGTGGCCAGGGTCTGGTTCTCCTGCTTGATCTCCACCCCCTCCTTGGCCTCGATCGCCTGGTGCATGCCCTCGTTGTAGCGACGGCCGTGCAGGATGCGACCGGTGAACTCGTCGACGATCAGGACCTCACCGTCGCTGACGATGTAGTCCTTGTCGCGCTTGTAGAGCTCCTTGGCCTTGATGGCGTTGTTGAGGTAGCCGACCAGCGGGGTGTTCACCGACTCGTACAGGTTGTCGATGCCGAGCCGGTCCTCGACCTTGGCGACGCCGCGCTCGGTGACCGCGATGGTGCGCTTGGAGTGGTCGACCTCGTAGTCGCCCTCGCCGTCCGTGCCGGGCTGGAGCCGGGCCACGACGCCGGCGAACTCGCCGTACCAGCGGGCGGAGTGCTCGGCCGGGCCGGAGATGATCAGCGGGGTGCGCGCCTCGTCGATCAGGATGGAGTCGACCTCGTCGACCACCGCGAAGTTGTGCCCGCGCTGCACCAGCTCGTCCTTGGACCAGGCCATGTTGTCGCGCAGGTAGTCGAAGCCGAACTCGTTGTTGGTGCCGTACGTGATGTCGCACTCGTAGGCGGCCTTGTGCTCACTGGCCGGCCGGTTGGGCAGCACCACGCCGACGGTCAACCCGAGGAACTCGTGCACGCGACCCATCCAGGCCGCGTCACGCTGGGCGAGGTAGTCGTTGACGGTGACCACGTGCACGCCGTCGCCGGAGAGCGCGTTGAGGTAGACGGCCATGACCGAGGTCAGCGTCTTGCCCTCACCGGTCTTCATCTCGGCGATGTTGCCGAAGTGCAGCGCGGCGCCACCCATCACCTGGACGTCGTACGGCCGCTGGCCGAGCACCCGGGCGGCCGCCTCGCGGGCCACCGCGAACGCCTCCGGCAGCAGGTCGTCGAGGGTCTCACCGTCGGCGAGCCGCTCCCGGAACTGCTCGGTCATGCCGCGCAGTTCCTCGTCGGTGAGGTTGACGTAGTCGTCCTCGATCGAGCTGACGGCGGCGGCGATGGCCTTGAGCCGGCGCACCATGCGGCCCTCGCCCGCATTAAGGACCTTTTCCAGAATCGACACGGATCAACGCTCCCCTAGACAGTCTCGAACCATCGTAGGCGCTCCATCGGCGCGATGGTCACTGGTGGCGGCGGTCCACCTCGCCGAACCCGACATAATTCGCGCACGGGATGCGCCCGGGACGTTATCCGGTTACGCCTTCGGCGAACGTTCCGGCACGATGCACGGGTGGAGCCTGTGGAGATCGTCGAGGACGGCGTGCTGCTGCGACCCTGGCGGGAGGCGGACGCCGACGGCGTACACCGCGCCTGCCAGGATCGGGACATTCAGCGTTGGACCACCGTACCGCGCCCATACCTTCGCGAACATGCCCACAGTTTCGTCACGGAGCTGAGCGGTCGGGCCTGGGCGGACGGCACCGGGGCGCCGTTCGCGGTCTGCGACGCGGCCACCGGCGAGCTGCTCGGCTCGTGCGGGCTGATCTCCGTCGACCGTGCCGGCACCGGTGAGATCGGCTACTGGACGGCACCGTGGGCGCGCGGTCGGGGCGTGACCGTCCGGGCCGCCCGGGCGGTCGCCCGCTGGTCCTTCGAGAAGCTGGGGCTGCGCCGGCTGCTCTGGCAGGCCGAGGTGGGCAACCACGCCTCGCGGCTGGTCGCCCTGCGGGCCGGGTTCCGCATCGACGGCCGGGTCCGGTCGGCCGAGACGGAACCGCACAACGGCGCGGACACCTGGATCGGCTCGCTGCTGCCCGGCGAGGTGCCCGAACCCGGATCGACCGGGCCGGCCGGCCCCGGCACCCTGGTCGCTCGCCGGGCCGCCGTCTTCGGCCGCCCACAGCCGACCCTGTTCGCCACCTCGGCGACCGGTGAGCTGCGGCTGCGACCGATGGAGGAGCGCGATCTGGACGCCATCGTGCAGACCTGCCGCGACCCGGAGACGATCCGGTGGACAACGGTTCCGGACCCGTACGACCGCTCCGACGCCCAGGGGTACCGGGGCTACGCCCAGGACGCCTGGGCCCGGGGGAACTCCGCCTGCTTCGTGGTCGCCGACCCGGACGACAGGTACGTCGGCACTCTGGACCTGCGGCTCTCCCCCGCCGACCCGCTGCTCGCGGACGTGGGCTTCATGACCGCCCCGGCGGCCCGCGGGCGGGGTCACCTGCCGGCCGCCCTGATCGCGCTGAGCGCCTGGGGTTTCACCACGCTGGGACTGGCCCGGATCGAATGGAAGGCGAACGTGGGCAACACGTCCTCCCGGCGGGCCGCCGAGAAGGCGGGGTTCACGTTCGAGGGGACCGCCCGGGGCGGCGTCCAGCACCGGGGTGAGCGGGTCGACGCCTGGGTGGCCGCGCTGCTCGCCGGAGATCTGGCATGACCGGGGCGGTGCCGGTCGTCGAGGCGCACGGGGTGCGGCTCCGGCCGTTTCGGGCCGGCGACATCGCGGACCTGGTCGAGGGGTGCGCCGACCCGCTCAGCCAACGGTTCGTGTCCAGCATGCCGTCTCCGTACACCGAAATCGACGCCCACTGGTGGGTCGAGGCCGGCGCACCGGCGGTCTGGGCCGGCGGCGGCGCCGCGTACGCCATCGCGGACCCGGCCACCGACCGGCTGCTCGGCGGGGCCGGACTGAGCAACCCGGTACCGGGCCGGAGTCAGGCGGAGATCGGCTACTGGCTGCGGCCGGCGGCGCGGGGGCGCGGGGTGGCCACGGCCGCGACCCGCGCGTTGAGCGAACACGCCTTCGGCACCGGGACGCTCCGGCTGGAGCTGCTCACCGAGTTGGAGAACGCGGCCAGCCAGCGGGTCGCGCTGGCCGCCGGCTTCCGGTACGAGGGCCTGCGTCGGTCGGCCGGGCAGCGCCGGGACGGCGGCCGGCACGATCTGCTGACCTGGGTACGCCTCGCCGACGATCCGCCCGGCCCGACCCCCCGGCTGCTGCCCGACCTGCCCGACGGGATGCTCACCGATCAGGTGGTGGCGCTGCGCCGCCTCGCGCCGGACGACGCGGAGATGATGTACGGGTTGCACAGCCGGCCCGAGGTCGTCGCCAACCAGGCCCCGCCGGTGCCACCGACGCCCGAGTCGATCGAGCGGCGCTGCCGGCTGGCGGAGAGCGCATGGCTGACCGGCGACATCGCCCGACTGCTGATCGTCGACGTGGCCACCGGCGAGCCGGCGGGCAGTTGCGGCCTGTCGTACACCGAAGTGACAAGTGGTGAGGCGTCGATCGGCTACGCGCTGCTCCCACGCTGGCGGGGGCACGGCTACGCCACCCGGGCGGTACGGCTGCTCGCGCAGTGGGCGTTCGGCCCGGCGGGTATCGCCCGCCTGACCGCCGGCACCGTGCCGGAGAACACCGCCTCGCATCGCGTGCTGGAGCGGGTCGGCTTCCAGCGCGAGGCCCTGCAACGCGGTCGCCTGCCCGGCCTGGCGGGTGCCCGCCTCGACGACCTGACGTTCGCCCTGCTGCCGGCTGACAGGCGCTGACGAGACACGGGGTTGCGGCGGTCGCCCGCCACAACCCCGTGCTCGACGCGGGTCAGGCCCGGCTCAGGTGTCGAGCGAGATGATGCCGTAGTCGTAGGCGTGGCGTCGGTAGACGACGCTGGGGCGGCCCGTCTCCTTGTCCTGGAACAGGTAGAAGTCGTGGCCGACCAGCTCCATCTGGAACAGGGCGTCGTCGATCGTCATCGGCTCCGCCGGGTGCACCTTCTCCCGGGCGATGTGCCACGGCTGGTCGTGGTCCTCCTCGACCCGCTCGGCGACGGCGGTGCCGGCGCGTGCGCCAGCGCCCGGCGCGGACAGCGGGGCGGCCACCAGATCCGTGACCGGCAGGTCGGCGGTGGCGGCGGCGACGGAGATCGGCGCGTGCCGACCACGGTGTACGCGGCGGCGGTCCGCCGCACGACGTAGCCGGGTGTCGAGCTTCGCGATGGCGGCGTCGAGCGCGCTGTAGAAATCGTTCGTGCAGGCCTCGGCCCGAATCACGGGGCCCCGGGAAACGCAGGTGATCTCCACCCGCTGGCAGTGGTCGGCCTGGCGCGGATTGCGCTCGTGAAACAGCTCGACATCGATACGGATAATCTTGTGGTCGTAGCGTTCGACCTTTGCGAGTTTCTCGGCTACGTGTACCCGGTAATGGTCCGGCACTTCGACGTTGCGGCCCTTGACCACGATGTCCACGTGACCTCCCTTGTTCGGACGTCTTCGATCCGGTTTCCCGGTCGCGCGCCGTGGGGAGACCCGCTGGCGTCGACCGGTCAGTACGGCTACGCCTCCTCTCACCGCCGGGGGCGGGATGGAACGACCTCCTACCCCTGACAGCGAAACGCTAACTCCTGTTCGCTCGGCAGTCACCCCATGTTGCCAAGACCGCCCAGGATTTTTCGCACCTCATACACCAACGGGTGAAACGGAAACACTGTCGGTTACAACTGGTGTCTTTTCTCGGTCGCGGCGAGCACCGCGGCGACACCGGGTGGCCGTCCGCTCGCGGTCAGCACCCGGGTCGCCGCGGCCAGGGTCACGCCCGTGGTGACGATGTCGTCGAGCAGCACGACGACCGGGGCGCCGACCGCCCGGCGAGGCCCGTCCGAGGCGCCGGACCGGGGTCGGAACGCCGCCTCGGCCGCCGCGGCGCGGCCCGCGCTGTCCAGCGTCACCGAGTCCGGGCGGGGCAGCGCGCGCAGCGGACGGCTCACCCGCGCCGGCCAGCCGCCCCGGCGCAGCCGGCTCGCGCAGTGCCGGGCCAACCGGTCCAGGTGGTCACCGTAGCGGGCCCGGGCCGCCGCGGCGGTGTCCGGCACGGGCACCAACTCCACCGGGCGGACTCCGCCGACCGCCGCGACGACCACCTCGGCCAGCAGCGCGCCCAACGGGCGGGCCAGACCGTGCCGGCCGTGCTCCTTGTACGCCAGCAGGGCCTCCCGCAGCGGGCCGGCGTACGGGCCGAGGGCGACGCAGGGCGGCAGCCCCGGTGGGGCGGGCGTGGGGCGGACCGTCCGGGGACGCAGCACGCCCAGCGCCGTCACGCAGGCGGGGCAGAAGCCCTGCCGCAGGACGGCGTGACGCTCCCGGCAGCCGGCGCAGTCCGCGGGCAGGACCAGGTCGGCGAGGTCCGCCCAGAGGCCGCGCACGGCGTCAGTAGAGGAAGAACGGGGCGGACGGGTTGCTCGGCCGGACCCCGGCCGGCGGCGCGGGGACGTCGCGCACACTTCCCGGCTCGATCCGTTCGAACGGGCTGCTGCGGTACGCCACCTTGTTCGCCTCGTACATGTACGACCCGGTGGGAACGCGCACGCTGCGGTTGGTGGGGTACGCCGTCAGGTGGTTGACCTTCGCGCCCACGTCGGTGCGCAGCGGGGTCTCCAGAGCGCCGTCCACGCTGATCTCGTAGATCGCCGGCTGGCCGGCCGACCCGGCCACCACCAGCCGATCCTCGCCGATCCAGTCCACCGCGGTCAGGCCGGTCAACGAGGTGACCAGGGCCCGGGGCGGGCCGACCGACATCCCGCTCCCGGCGCCGTCGAGGGTGATCGCCGCGACGTAGAGCCGCCCGCCGGCGATCAACGCGACCCGCTGACCGTCCAGCGCGGCGGCGACCGCGGTGACCTGCGGCGAAGGCAGGTTCAGCGGCACCTCCGACATGCGGGCGGCCTCGTCGAAGCGGTACAGGCGGCCATCTGCCACCACCAGCCCCTGCGCCGGCCGGGAGTCGACGGTACGCAGCCACACCGGGCGGCTGATCGAGGCGTACTCCGTGCCGCTGCGGTTGAGCGCGGTCACCGCGTCCGCGCCGACGCCCACCGCGAGTCGCTGCCGGTCCTTGCCGCTGGTCACCACCATCGCGGCGAGGATCCGGCTGGTGCCCCGCGCGAGGCCGGCGGACACGATGTTGCGGTTGACCTCGGCCGCCAGGGGCACCACGCCGCTGGGCTCACTGACGAAGTCCAGCGGGCGGATCGCGCCCTCGTAGACCCCGAACCGCTGCGGGCCCTCCCGAACCGGGTAGAGCGGCTGGGCCAGCCGGCGCTCGTTGAGATCCTGGACCGGCTGCGAGTTGTTGCGGATCTTCAGCTCCAACTCGCCCGGCAGGTCCCCCAGTGACCAGGCGAGCTGCGTGATCACCTGGTCGACCCGGCTCTGGTCGTCGCCGGACATGTCCAGGTTGACCTCCCAGCGGTTGTTCGCGCCGGTGGCGTTGTTGATCAGCTCGGTGCCGTCGGGCAGGCCGACGACGCCCGGCCGCAGCCAGTCGGACGGGCCGCCGACCAGCCAACGCACCACCTCGTTGACCCGGCGCTCGTCCGGCACCGCGAACGGCAGGTAACGCTGGTCGGGCACCAGCCGCGTGCGGTCGGAGCTCCAGAAGTAGATCGACTCGTCCTGGTAGTACTGCTGAAGGGCGACGTCACTGAGCAGCAGCACGTTCGGCGGGTCGAGGACGTACTGACCGGCGCGCTCGTCGTTGTCGGCCCCGCCGAGGGAGGCGCTGCGCAGCCGGAACTCGTACTCGGTCTCGGTCGCCACCGGCGGTGCCAGGGTGCCGTTGGTCCGCAGCACGCCGATCTGCTGCACCGTGATCTTGACCGTGGTGGTGGAGTCGCTGTTGAAGGTGAAGACGGTCTCGCCCAGCCGCACCACGGTCAGCGCGACCTCGCTGCCCTTCTTGTCCTGCAGGCGGGGCTTGTGCTCCGGAGCGATGAACGCCTTCACCCGCTCGTACGCCCGGTCCGGTTCGCCGGCGGCGGCGGACAGGAAGTTACGCACGAACGCCTCGTTGTCGCTGCCGCTGGCCGTACGCGATGGTGGTTCGCTGCTCCGGCCGTTGCTCGACCCGGCCTCGGTCGCCGTGCCGGCCTTGCCGTCCACCCGCACGTCGGACGACGCCGGGATGCCGCAGCCCGCGCTGAGCAGCAGCGCCGCGCCGAAGGCGCCCAAAAGTGGTCGAGCCCTCACGAGCGCACCTCCGCCCGCTGGCCGTCCCCCGTCGACGCGGGGCCGATCGCCAGCGCTCCACCGGCGCCCGGCCCGATGGCCAGCGGGCCGCCGTCGCGGGGGCCGCCGAACGGCAGCGCCGCGTCGGCGGGCACCAGCCGCAGCGGCGACGTGGTGAGCCGGTCACCGGCGCGGGCCGGCAGGGTGAGCCGGAACTGGGCGCCCTGCCCGGGCGCTCCCCAGGCTTCCAGCCAACCACCGTGCAGGCGGGCGTCCTCAAGGCTGATCGACAGACCCAGCCCGGTGCCGCCGGTCTGCCGGGCCCGGGACGGATCCGCCCGCCAGAACCGGTTGAACACCAGCTTCTCCTCACCCACCTTCAGCCCCACGCCGTGGTCGCGAACCGTGATCGCCACGGCGGTGTCGTCGATGCCGAGGGTGATCAGCACCGGGCGGGCCTCGCCGTGCTCGACGGCGTTGCCGACCAGGTTGCGCAGCACCCGCTCGACCCGGCGGGGGTCGACCTCGGCGATCACCGGCGTGGTCGGCAGGTCCAGCTCGATCTCCACGCCCACCCGCTCGGCCAGGCCGGCCAACCGGTCGACGACCCGGTGCACCACCGGCACCAGGTCGGTCGGCTCGGCGTCCAGCATGGCGAAGCCCGCGTCGAACCGGCTGATCTCCAACAGGTCGGTGAGCAGCTCCTCGAAACGGTCCAGCTCGGCCTGGAGCAGTTCGGCGCTGCGAGCCACCGCCGGGTCAAACTCGTCGCGCTCGGCGAAGATCAGGTCGGCGGCCATCCGGACCGTGGTCAGCGGGGTCCGCAGCTCGTGCGACACGTCGGAGGTGAACCGGCGCTGCAACCGGGACATCTCCTCCAGACGCAGGATCTGCCGTTGCAGGTTGGTCGCCATCTGGTTGAACGAGGCGGCCAAAAGTGCGAGATCGTCCTCGCCGTTGACCACCATCCGCTGGTCGAGCAGGCCGGCGGAGAGCCGCTGGGCGGTACGCGCGGCGACGCGGACCGGGTTGACCACCAGGCGGGTGACCAGGGCGGCGAGCAGACCCAGCAGGACCACCAGGGCGATCCCGGTGGCGACGACCGTGGCTCGGGCGTCCGCCGCGGTGGCGTCCTGCCGGGTCAGCGGCACCAGGTAGTAGAGCTCGATCTGCCCGAAGCGGGTCGGCACCGGCGAGCCGTAGACCAGGTACTTCGTCGTTTCGCCGGTGAGTCGACCGGTCTGGATCTGGCTGGCCACCTTGCCGCTGGCGACCGCGGCCCGCAGCTCCTTGCTGATCAGGGGCTGGACGTTGGCCGCCGGCGCGGTGCGGGTCTGGATCATGGTCGGGTAGTCGGCGGCGGTGATCGCCACCACCACACCACTGGTCTGCTGCGGGTCGCCGCCGGCCAGGTAGTTGACCGTGCCCTCGATGGTCTCCTGAAGCTGCGCCTCCTGCGGCTGACCGTAGAGGGAGACCTGCTTGGCCGCGTAGCCCGCGCCGCCCTTGACCCGCAACTGGACGTCGCTGCGGGCGTTGTCGAGCAGGATCGTCGTGATCTTGTCAGCGATCAGGTACGCGAAACCGCCCACCAGCAGGCTTGAGGCGACCAGCGTGATGGTCACCACCCGGACCTGGAGCGAGCGACGCCAGGTCTGGTGCGCCCGGGCCACCAGCCGTGCGACCCGGCCACTGAGGGCACGCCACAGGTCCCGGCCGGCGTCGAGCCGGCGGGCAGGCGTGCTCTGAGGGTGCGGGGGCGGCGAGGTTGACACAGTGTGACCAGGCTATCCGGTGCCCGCCTTGTAGCCCACGCCCCGCACGGTGAGGATGATTTCCGGCCGCTCCGGATCTGGTTCGATCTTGGCGCGCAGCCGCTGCACGTGCACGTTGACCAGTCGGGTGTCGGCCGCGTGCCGATAGCCCCAGACCTGCTCCAGCAGCACCTCACGGGTGAAGACCTGACGCGGCTTGCGGGCGAGCGCGACCAGCAGGTCGAACTCCAACGGCGTCAGCTTCACCTCCTCGTCGTTACGGCTCACGGTGTGTGCCGGCACGTCGATGGTGATCTGGTTGCCGGGCGGCCCGATCGTCAGCATCTCCGGGGCCACGTCCTCGCCACGGCGCAACCGGGCCCGCATCCGGGCCACCAGCTCCTTGGGCTTGAACGGCTTGACCACGTAGTCGTCGGCGCCGGACTCCAGGCCCAGGACGACGTCCACGGTGTCGCTCTTGGCGGTCAGCATGACGATCGGCACGCCGGACTCGGCACGGATCGACCGTGCCACGTCGATACCACTCATACCGGGCAACATGAGGTCGAGCAGGACGATGTCCGGTCGACTGTCACGGAACGCTGCCAACGCCCGCTCGCCATCGGCCACGAACGAGGGCAGGAAACCCTCATTGCGCAGCACGATGCCGAGCATCTCGGCGAGTGCGGGGTCGTCGTCGACCACCAGTACCCGGGCTCTCATGGGATTAATATTGCATCCCCGTTCAGTTCGGTGGGACCGGCGTCACCCGGTACGGATGGTGCCGCCGGCAGAACCAGTCGCCCGCGACCCGCGGCGGCGGCGCCACGTGGTGCGGGGGCCAGCACAGGGATCGGACCCGGGGCCGGCTGCCACCATGATCCCCCCTCGGCGCCGTCCGGCGCCACCGTAGCCCCGGCCGGCCGCGCTGTCACGATCGGAGACGACGGGTCGCCGTCCGGCGCTCAGCCGAAGAGCGCGCGGCCCCAGTGGTCCCCACCGTCGCGTACTCCGGGCGGGCAGGCGAACAGGCCGCTGGAGACGTGCCGCAGATATTCGTTCATCACGTCGTGGCGGGCCAACTGGGTCTGGATCGGCACGAACTGCCGGCGTGGATCCCGCTGGTAGGCGATGAAGAAGAGGCCGGCGTCGAGCCGGCCGAGACCGTCCGAGCCGTCGACGAAGTTGTAGCCCCGCCGCAGCAGGTGCGCGCCGTTGTTCCTGCTCGGGTGGGCCAGGGCGACGTGGGCGTGCTCGGGGATCAGCGGCTTGCCGTCGTCACCGCGTGCCGCGAAGTCCGGCTCGTCGAACTCCTTGCTGCGCCCGAGCGGGGCGCCGCTGCCCTTGGTGCGACCGACGATCTCCTCCTGCTCGGCCAGGGAAGTCCGGTCCCAGGTCTCCACGAGCATCCGGATCTTGCGGGTCACCAGGTACGACCCGCCGGTCATCCAGTCCGGCCCGTCCCCCGGCTGCACCCACAGCTGGTCGCGGAGCCTGTCGGTCTCCTCGGCCTTGAGGTTGGCCGTGCCGTCCTTGAAACCGAACAGGTTGCGGGCGGTCGCCTGGTCGCGGGACGTCGACGACGTACGGCCGAAGCCGAGCTGCGACCAGCGGACGCTGACCACCCCCATGCCGATCCGCGCCAGGTTGCGGATCGCGTGCACCGCCACCTGGGGGTCGTTGGCGCACGCCTGCACGCACAGGTCACCGCCGGAGATCGGGGCCTGCAACGCGTCGCCGGGGAACTTGGGCAGCTCGGCCAGGGCGGCGGGACGGCGGTCGGCGATGCCGAACCGGTCCCGTCCGTCGGCGTCGCGGAACAGCGTCGGGCCGAAGCCGATGGTCAGGGTGAGCTGCGACGGCGGGAGGCCGAGCGCCTCGCCGGTGTCGTCCGGCGGGGCCTCCGGCATGCCACCGACCGCGCCGAGCACACCGGCGTCACGGCCGGCCGTCATCCTCGCGGCGGCGGCCGACCACTCCTCGAGCATCGAGACCAGGCGGGCCCGGTCCTTGGTGATGACGTCGAAGGCGACGAAGTGCAGCCGGTCCTGGGCCGGAGTGACGATGCCCGCCTGGTGCTCGCCGAAGAACGGCACCGCACCCGCCGGGTGGTCGCTGGCCGAGGCCGGGCCGCGGGAGTCACCGACGAGCGCGCCCGCACCGGCGGCCACCCCGGCGACTCCGGCCACCCCGGCGCCGGCGAGCGTGATAGCCCGCCGGCGGGTCAACCTGCGTACGCTCATCGACTCGACTCCCCCTGCTGTCCGGTCACTTGGCGACGACTGCGGCAACCTTGCTGATCGGCTCGGCGAGCGCGTTGATGCCGTCGGAGAGCTCCTTGAGCTCAGCCTTGCTCAACGCGGTGTGCAGCTTCCACCCGTCGCCGTCGCGGTGCTTGCCGAGCTGCGCCTCGACGTTCGCGAACTCGGTGTCGAGCTGCTTGACCAGCTCCGGCGAGCGCTGCTCCAGCGCGGGCCGGAGGGCGGACAGCGCCGCCTTGGAACCTTCGAGGTTGGCGGCAAAGTCCCACAGGTCGGTGTGCGAGTAGCGGTCCTCCTCGCCGGTGATCTTGCCGCTGGCGACCTCGTCGAGCAGCTCCTTCGCGCCGTTCGCGAGCTGGAGCGGGGAGAGCTTCTCGGCGTTGGCCTTGGCCACGATCTCCTTGACGTCGACCAGCAGCCGGTCCGCGATCGGGCCGTCCTTGCTGATGTCGCCGGACTGCCAGAGGTCCTTCTCGATCCGGTGGAAGCCGGTGAACTCCATGCCCTCCTCGATGACCTCCTCGCGGCCGTCGATCTTGGGGTCGAGGTCGCCGAAGATCTCGGCCACCGGCTCGATCCGCTCCCAGTAGGTGCGCGCGACCGGGTAGAGCGACTTGGCCTTCGCCACGTCGCCGGCCTTCACAGCGGCGACGAACTCCTCGGTCTTCTCCAGCAGCGCGGCGGTCTGGCTCTTGACGTAGCGCTGGTAGTTGTCGGTGGCCCCGGCCAGGGCGGCGTCGGCGGTCAGCGGCTGCGCCGACCCGCTGACCTTGAGCGCGCCCCGGATGCCCTTGCCGCTCATCCCCGGCTTGCAGGCCGTCTCGTACGTGCCCGCCGGCAACTCGACGTGCAGCTCGCGGCTCAGGCCCGGGGCGATGTTCTCCACCTCGCCCATCACCCGGTCGCCGGAGGCGTACACGTAGAACTCGGTGACCTTCGCGCCCGAGTTGGTGATCTTGAAGGTGGCGGTCCCGGCGCCGAGGTCGGTAGTGCCGACCTCGCAGGCGGTGTCGGTGGCCTTGACCACGATCGCGCCACCTGCCGCGCCCGCGTCATCCTTCTTGGAATCGGAGCACGCGGCGACGCCGGCCGTCGCCAGCACGCCGGCAGCGGCCAGCGCGAAGAATCGGGTGGTACGCATCTGAGCTGTCTCTCCTCGTGGGGGTCAGGCGCGCTGCGGCGCGGATGCCGCATCGGCCTCGGCCTCGGCGCCGGTGTCGGCCCCGCGCTCGGTGACGGTGGTGGTGGTCGTTTCGTCCGGAGACGTCGACCCGGCCGTCGACGTGGCGACGGCGGGCGCCGAAGCCGCGGCGGGTGCCGACGCCGCGGGCGCAGCCGACGCCGCGGTGGCCGCGGCCGGTGCTGGCGTACGCCGGGCCGGGCGCAGGAAGAGCACCAGGACGGGCACGGCGTACCCGATCCAGGCGATCGTCTCGAGCACGGTGGGCGCCGGGGTCACGTTGAACATCCCGGCCAGCAGCGCCGCGTACCAGGTGCTCGGGTCGAGCGCGCCGGTGATGTCGAAGGCCAGGTCGTTGAGGCCGGGCAGGACACCGGCCTCCTGGAAGTCGTGCACGCCGTACTTGAGGATGCCGGCGGCGACCAGGATCAACAGGGCGCCGGTCCAGGTGAAGAACTTGCTGAGGTTGATCCGCAGGGCGCTGGCGTACAGCAGCACGCCGAGCACCACGGCGGTGACGATGCCGCCGATCAGCGCGAGCAGCGGCCCACTGTCGCCGGCCGCGCCCTGGGCGGCGGAGTAGAAGATCAGGGCGGTTTCGAGGCCCTCGCGGATCACCGCGAGGAAGGCCATGCCGGCGACGGCGAGCGACCCGACGGCCAGCGCCTCGGTGAGCCTGCCGCGCAGCTCGCCCGCGATGGTGCGGGCCGCCTTGCGCATCCAGAAAATCATCCAGGTGACGAACACCACGGCCGCGACGGAGGTGATCGCCTCGAACAGCTCGCGGTCCTCGGAGCGGGACAGCAGCGAGGTCGAGGTGTACTCGATGAGCCAGCCGAAGAGCACGGACAGCGCCACGGCGAGGCCAACGCCCGCCCACACCTGCGGCAACCGGTCCCGGCGCTGCGACTTCACCAGGAAGGCGACCAGGATGCTGACCACCAGGGTCGCTTCCAGGCCCTCCCGCAGGCCGATCAGGTAGGTGGCGAACATCCTGGCTCCGTGTTCGTTAGGCACGCCTCAGCTAACTTAGGGCAGCCATACCTTCCTCCAGTTCCGGGACCTCGTCAAGTCGTTCATGACAAGCTCACTCTCGCTGTGACCTGGTCTCCGACGGCCCACCACGAACCGGAAACCGTCCGAGCGTGGGAGGATCCCTGCCGTGAAGGCTTTCCTGCCGTGGTTGGCGGTGCTCGCCGTGGTGCTGCTGCTCAGCGCACTGCGCCTGCGGGCACTGGCCACCGTCGTGTCCCTGGGCTGGCTGGCCTGGTGCGCCTGGACGTGGTTCCGCCCCACCCGCCGCGGCTGACCCCGCGCCCCGCGCCCCGCGCCCCGCGCCCCGCGCCCCGCGCCCCGCGCCCCGCGCCCAAGATCGTCACAGTTTCAGGGATGTCGCTGCGTCAGACGCGCGGGAGACAGCAACATCCCCGAAGTTGCTGTCTCCCCGCCCACAGTCCCCCGCGATCTTGCACTTTCTGTCGCGACATAGCGGGGCGAGAGCCGCAAATCCCCGACCGAAACTGCAAGATCGCGGGGCGGGGCGGGACGCGACGGGACAGGGCGGGGGCGGGGTGGGGCGGGGCGGGAACGACGAACCGGGTCGGCTTCGAGCAGCCGACCCGGTTCGGAGAGATGTCGATCAGTAGCGGTAGTGGTCCGGCTTGAACGGACCCTCCTGCGAGACGCCCAGGTAGGCGGCCTGCTCCTTGGTGAGCGTGCTCAGCTTGGCGCCGAGCGCGCCCAGGTGCAGGCGGGCCACCTTCTCGTCCAGGTGCTTGGGCAGCACGTAGACGCCGACCGGGTACTCCTCGGTCTTGGTGAACAGCTCGATCTGGGCGATCGTCTGGTTGGCGAACGAGTTCGACATGACGAAGCTCGGGTGCCCGGTCGCGTTGCCCAGGTTCAGCAGACGCCCCTCGGACAGCACGATGATGGCGTGCCCGTCGGCGAAGCGCCACAGGTCGACCTGCGGCTTGATGTTGATCCGCTCGACGTCGGAGCGCTTGGCCAGGCCGGCCATGTCGATCTCGTTGTCGAAGTGACCGATGTTGCCGACGATGGCCTGGTGCTTCATCCGGGCCATGTGCTCGTTGGTGATGACGTCGAAGCAGCCCGTGGCGGTGATGAAGATGTCGGCCTGCTCGACCACGTCGTCCAGGGTGGCGACCTGGTAACCGTCCATCGCGGCCTGCAACGCGCAGATCGGGTCGACCTCGGTCACCACGACCCGGGCGCCCTGGCCGCGCAGCGACTCGGCGCAGCCCTTGCCCACGTCGCCGTAGCCCATCACGACTGCCATCTTGCCGCCGATCAGCACGTCGGTGGCCCGGTTGATGCCGTCGATCAGGGAGTGGCGGCAGCCGTACTTGTTGTCGAACTTGCTCTTGGTCACCGAGTCGTTGACGTTGATGGCCGGGAAGAGCAGCGTGCCGGCGCGGTGCATCTCGTAGAGGCGGTGCACGCCGGTGGTGGTCTCCTCGGTGACGCCCTTGATGCCGGCGGAGATCCGGGTCCAGCGCTGGCCGTCCTCGGCGAGCGAGCGGTGCAGCAGTTCGAGGATGACCGCGTACTCCTCGGAGTCGGCGGACTCGACCGGCGGCACGACGCCGGCCTTCTCGAACTCGGCGCCCTTGTGGACCAGCAGGGTGGCGTCGCCGCCGTCGTCGAGGATCATGTTCGGGCCCTGCCCGTCCGGCCAGGCGAGCACCTGCTCGGTGCACCACCAGTACTCCGGAAGGGTCTCGCCCTTCCAGGCGTACACCGGGACGCCGGCGGGAGCGTCGGGGGTGCCGTTCGGGCCGACGACGATCGCGGCGGCGGCGTGGTCCTGGGTGGAGAAGATGTTGCAGGACGCCCAGCGGACCTGCGCGCCGAGGGCGACCAGCGTCTCGATCAGGACGGCGGTCTGGATGGTCATGTGCAGCGACCCGGTGATCCGCGCGCCGGCGAGCGGCTGCGCTTCGGCGAACTCCCGCCGGATCGCCATCAGGCCGGGCATCTCGTGTTCGGCGAGCTGGATCTCCTTGCGCCCGAACTCGGCGAGCGACAGATCCGCCACCTTGAAGTCGCCCTCGGCGAGCGTGCTCGGCCGGGCCTCGGACGGCGTACCGCTGGCGGCCGCCGGGAGGGTGCTGGTCATGAAAGCTCCTGTCGAACGATGTCTGCGCCGATCCTCCACCTTACGCGCGCCGGCGACGGGTGACGGGGGACGGGCTGCGGACAGCGCACGGGGCGGTCGGTGGTGGACAGACCTGCTGCCCACTTCCGCCCGCCCCGTGCATCCCCCCGGTTTGGTTCCCCGCACGTTGCCGGACCGTCGTCGCGATAACGCTGCGTACTCATAGAGTCACACTCAGCCAGGGGCGAGTCAAGCTATTCCGGGAAAGTCGGACTTGTGTCGGGCTCAGCGCAGCCCCGACGTCGCCACGTACGCCTCACCGTCACCGCTGATCCGCAGCGGCCCGCCGGCCGCGGTGCCGATCGCCGCCTGGCCGGAGGCCAGCGTCAGCGCGCCCGCACCGTCGTCGACAGTGACCGAGCCCGCACCGCAGAGCACCACCCGGGGGCCGGGCAACGCCAGGATGACCTCCGGCACGGCCGCGCCGACCCGCACCCGGTGCAGCGCGAAGTCGTCCACAGGCACCGGCCAGCAGTCCACGCCCGGGGCGACCGACTGCGCGGCGCGTACCGGATCGTCGAGCACCTCGAAACGCAGCACCCGCAGCAGCTCGTCGACGTCCACCCGCTTCGGGGTGAAGCCGCCGCGCAGCACGTTGTCGCTGGCCGCCATGATCTCCACGCCGCAGCCGCTCAGGTACGCGTGCAGGTTGCCCGCGGGCATCCAGATCGCCTCCCCCGGCTCCAGCCACAGGTGGTGCAGCAGCAGCGCCACCAGCACGCCCGGGTCGGCCGGATAGGCGACCGCCAGCCGGCGGGCCAGGTCCGCGTCGGGCCCGTCGGCCGACGACGCCACTGCGGCCCGCAGCAGCCCGTCGCGCTCGGCGACCGGCCAGCCGAGCAGTGTCCGCACCGCCGTGCGCAGCCCCGCCGGACCGGCCCGCAGCGCGTCGACAACCGGCCCCAACGCCGGTACGCCGAACGCGGCGAGCGCCTCGGCCGACTCCGCCGGATCCCGGAAACCGCACAGCGCCTCGAACGGCGTGAGCGCGACCAGCAACTCCGGCTTGTGGTGCGGGTCGGAGTAGTTGCGCTCGGCCGCGGGGCGGCCCGCCTCCGCCGCGAAACCCGCCCGGGCCTGCTCGGCGTCCGGGTGGGCCTGCAGGCTCAGCGGCGCGTCGGCGGCGAGCACCTTGAGCAGGAAGGGCAACCGGGTGCCGAACCGGTCGGCCACCCGCGGGCCCAGCCACTGCCCCGGCTCGTCGCGCACCAGGTCACAGAGGCTCACCCGCAGGCCGGCACGCTCCACGCTGGCCGGGGCGCCCGGGTGGGCGCCCAGCCACAGCTCCGCCTCCGGGCCGGCGCTGGGCACCGGCCGACCCTGCAGCATGGCGATGGCTGAGCGGGACCCCCAGGCGTAGTCCCGGATCGGTCCGTACAGCGGTTCCACCGTCTCAGCCCCCGGACCGCCCGACCGCCTCGCCCGACACGTCCTCGGGCTGCGGTACGGCGGTGTCGGCGGCGGCGCCCGTGCCGGCTGCCGCGGCGGCGGCGCTGTAGATGTCCGGCTCCAGGTAGATCACCCGGGCGATCGGCACGGCCGTACGGATCCGCGCCTCCACGGCGTTGATGCCCCGGGCCAGCTCCTGGGCGCTCTCGTAGGCCGGCACGCCGATCTTCGCGGCCACCATCAGCTCTTCCGGGCCCAGGTAGAGCGTCTTCATGTGGATGATCCGCTCCACCTCGGGGCCTTCGGTGATGGCCCGTTCGATGGCGGTCAGGTCCTGCTGCTCTGCACCCTCACCGAGCAGCAGGCTTTTGGTCTCGATGGCCAGCACGATGGCGATGAGCACCAGCAGGATGCCGATCATCGCGGTGCCGGCGGCGTCCCACCTGCCGTTGCCGGTGATCAGCGTCATGCCGACGCCGAAGAGCGCGAAGACCAGACCGATAAGCGCGCCGAAGTCCTCCAGGAGCACCACCGGCAGTTCCGGCGCCTTTGCCCGTCGGATGAAACGCACCCAGGACTGGTTGCCCCGGATCTGGTTCGACTCCTTGATTGCCGTCCGGAAGGAGACCGACTCCATGGCGATCGCCGCCAGCAGCACCACCACCGGGAGCCACTGCCACTCGGTGATGCCCTCCGCGTGCGACCACTTGTGGTACGCCTCGTAGAGGGCGAACAGGCCGCCGATGCTGAACAGCACGATCGACACGATGAACGCGTAGATGTAGCGCTCCCGGCCGTACCCGAACGGGTGTTCCGGGGTGGCCGCGCGCTTCGCCCGCTTCCCGCCGAGCAGCAGCAGACCCTGGTTGCCGGAGTCGGCGACCGAGTGGACCGCCTCGGCCAGCATCGACGAGGACCCGGAGAGCAGGAACGCGATGAACTTGGTGACGGCGATGCCGATGTTGGCCAGCAGGGCGGCGACGATCGCTTTCGTCCCGCCGTTCGCGCTCACGCCGCCACTCCGCTTCGCGTCGTGGTGACGTACGTGACGCGCCGCCGCCTACGTTCGTTCACTGGTTCGACAGCTCCTTCATCTCGGTGATGGCCGGGACGGCCATCGGGTCCAATCCGTGTGCCAGTGCAAGATAGATCGAGGCGAAATCCGGGACGGCGATCAGCGAGGCCAGCCGCTCCAGAGCCGAACCACCCTCGGCGGTCACCACGTCGCAGCGCACACCACGGCGCTCCGCGAGGGTCTGCACCGCGTCCGCGCGGCGCTCCTCGACGGCGAGCGGCTCATCCGTGTCGTCCTCGGCGTTGAGGCCGCCGTCGCGCAGCAGGACCAGCCGCAGCCGGGTGCCTTCGCCGTCGTCCTCCGCCGGGTCGGCGAAGATGTCCCGCTCCCCCTCGGCCAGGCCGCCGAAGACGCCGTCCAGCAGCCCGACCCGGCCCCGCCCGGCCTCGCCGAGCGCCCCGGTGACCACCGGGTAGCGGGCGTTGGCGGACAGGGTGTCGCCGAAGCGGCGGGCCGCCACGGTGGCCAGCGGGGACGAGCCCCACACGATCGGGATCGAGCCGGCCAGGCCCAGCGCCAGCGACTTGGCGGGGTTGACGAACGACTCGGCGGCGGAGCGGCAGCGGTCGGCGTCCGCGTCGAGCCGGGCCGCCGTCTCCGCCAGGTCCGCCTCGTTGACCTTCACCAACCCGAGCGAACGCGCGGCGAGCAGGACCGGCACGGTGAGCGCCCAGAGACTGGCCCGGGCCGGCGCGCGTCGCGGCACCGGGATGAACGGCGCGCGGGCCCGCTCGGCCACCGACTGCAGCTGCGAGTCCGGTGCGCCCACGGCGACCAGCCGGGCGCCGCGACGGTGCGCGGCCTCGGCGGCGCCCAACGCCTCCGGGCTCCGACCGGACGCGCTCACCGCGATCACCACGTCGGCAGCGCCCACCCAACCGGGTACGCCCGCGCTGCGGTGCCCGATGATCGGCACCGGGCAGCGCGGCCCGGCGACAGTGGCCAGCACGTCACCGGTACGCCCGGCGGTGCCGATGCCGGCGATCACCACAGCCCGGGGACGCCCGTCGTCGGCGAGCACCGCGAGGTTCGCCTCGGCGGCCAACGCCGCGCTCTCCCGCACCTGGGCGCCGGCCGACGCGGTGTGCCGCAGCATGCCGCCCGGGTCGTGCTCGGCCAGCGCGTCCGGGTTGTCGAGCAGGGCCTCGTCGGCGTCGCGACGCCCACTGACCCCAGCCGTACCGTCGATCATGACTGCTGTCCGGGGCCGCCGCGCGCCTCGTCGAGCAGCAGCACCGGCACGTCGTCGCGGACCTCGAAGATCCGGCCGCACTCCGTGCAGGTCAACGTCTGCGCCTCCGCGTCGTAGGTCAGCGGGGCGTGGTGCGTGTCCGGGCAGGCGAGGATCTCGAGCAACTGCGGATCCAGGGCCATGGCGCGGCTCCTTCCACGAGTGCGGGGTCACCGGCGGCGGTGCCGACCGGCGCAGGCGATCTTATCGGCGAACGCGGTCGAGCACCTCGTCCCGCAGCGAGACCATCCGCTCGCGGGTGGGCGCCTCGACGTTGAGCCGCAGCAGCGGCTCGGTGTTGGAGGCACGCAGATTGAACCAGGCGCCGTCGGGAAAACGCAGCGTCAGCCCGTCCATCTCGTCGGCCGCCGCGTCCGGGTACGCGGCACGCACCTCGGCCACCGCCGCGCCCTGGTCGGAGACCGTCGAGTTGATCTCGCCGGAGGCGACGTAGCGCTCGTACTCGCCAGCCAGCACGGACAGCGGCAGCGACTGCTCGCCCAGGGCGGCCAGGGTGTGCATCGCGGCGAGCATTCCGGTGTCGGCGAACCAGAAGTCCCGGAAGTAGTAGTGCGCGGAGTGCTCGCCGCCGAAGACGGCGTTGGTGCGGGCCATCTCCGCCTTGATGAAGGAGTGCCCCACCCGGGCGACCACCGGCTCCCCGCCGTGCTCACGGATGATCTCCGCGACGGCGCTGGAGGTGATCAGGCCGTGGATCACCGTGGAGCCCGGGTGCTTGGCCAGCTCGCGTGCCGCGACCAGCGCGGTGATCGCCGACGGCGAGACCGGCTCGCCGCGCTCGTCCACCACGAAACACCGATCGGCGTCCCCGTCGAAGGCCAGGCCGATGTCGGCCCCGTGCTCGACCACCGCGCGCTGGAGGTCGACCAGGTTCGCCGGGTCCAGCGGGTTCGCCTCGTGGTTGGGGAAGGTGCCGTCCAGCTCGAAGTAGAGCGGCACGATCTCCAACGGCAGGGCCGACAGGGCGGCGTCGCCGAGCACGGTGGGGACGGTGAAGCCACCCATCCCGTTGCCGGCGTCGACAACCACCTTCAGCGGCCGGATGCCGGAGAGGTCGACCAGCTTGCGCAGGTACGCGGCGTAGTCGGGAAGCAGGTCACGACGCTCGGCCGGCCGGGTCGGCTCGCCCGCCGGGCGCGACGCCCCCGAGTCCAGCAGGGCCTGCCCCCGTTCCCGGATCTCCGCCAGCCCGCTGTCCTGGCCGATCGGCCGGGCCCCGGAGCGGCACATCTTGATGCCGTTGTACTGCGCCGGGTTGTGACTGGCAGTGAACATCGCGCCGGGCAGGTCGAGCGAACCGGAGGCGAAGTAGAGCAGGTCGGTGGAGGCGAGGCCGATCTCGATCACCGAGCGCCCCTCTGCGCGTACGCCCGCGGCGAAGGCGGCGGCCAGGCCGGGCGAGGTGGCCCGCATGTCGTACCCGACGACGACCGCGTCGCCGGGCTCGTCAGTGGTGTTGAGCAGCTGGGTGAATGCGGCCCCGAGCGCCTCGGCGACCCGTTCGTCCCACTGGTCCGGCACCGTCCCTCGGACGTCGTACGCCTTCACGATCTGGGACAGATCAGACACTAGTTCCGCTCCTTGGCCGCAGGTTCCCAACGAACCTGAGCGTATCGGAGCGGCCCGGCCCGGCCCCGCTCAGCCGGGGAGCCGGGGCATGAACACGGTGTGATCGCCCCCGTCGGGCGGCTCGGGCGGGTCACCGGGCAGCGATCGGGCACCCGGAGCAGCCGGGGCACCCGGCATCGGTTGCGTGGCGTCCGGGGTCGGCATCACGGGTCGCGCCCCGTAGACCCCTCCGCCGGCGGGACGCGGCGGGGGCACCTGGCCGGCGGCCGGCGGCTGCTGGCCGTACACCGAGCCGGGTTGCACGGGCACGGCCGGTGACCCACCGCCGGAGCGGTAGGTGGTGCCACCGGGGTTGCCCGGCAGCGGGCCGGGATCGTCGGACGACGTGCGGTCCTGCCGGGACCGGCGCACCAGCAGCACGATGAGCAGCAGGCCGACCGCCACCATCGCGATGCCGAAGAACATGATCAGTGACCCTCCGCCGGACTCGGCGGCCACCGCGGTCACGCTGGGAGCGGCGGACGTCGGGCCCTGCGCGGCCGGGTTCACCACCTCGCTGGCCGCCGCGACCTCGGTGGGGCTGGGGGTCGGGGTCGGCTTCTTCGACGGCGTCGGCGTGGGCGGCGCGGAGAGCCGCCCGGTGACCTTCGCCGCGTCGATGCCGTGCCCCAACTGCTGGCCGGCCGCGGTGAGACCCACACCTGTCACGCGGAGCTGACCGCCCGGCGCGTCGGCGCCGAACGCCACCCGATACCGCATGGTGATGCCCTTGCCCTTGCACAGGATCGGCTTCGCCGGTGCGGTCTGCCCGGTCTCGACGTTGCCGCCACCGCCACCGACAGCCACCGGGACCCAACGCCCGCCCACGTTCACCTGGACCGCCACCTGGTTCGGCTGGAGACCCTCAAGGCTCAGACCCAGGGCGGTACGCAGCAGGACGCAGCCGCCGGAGCGCTTGCGCACCGCGACGTTCACCCCCTGGGCCGAGCCCCCGGCGGCGAAGCTGCTGGCCGACCCCACACGGACCGAGTCGTCGTCGGCCAGCGCGGGTGACGCACCGAGCATCACCAGGCCGACCAGCAGACCGCAGACCGTCGCGAGCCGTGCCGCGCGTCGACGCACCGTCATGATCACCTCACCGTTCCTCCCCGGGTGGGGTTCGCGGCCAGGCTACTACCGGGCCACCCCCGCCACCTGTCATAGAGCGGCCCGCATGTGTGCGGCGTTACGGTTTACGACCGACCCGGACGTGTGCTCCCGGCGAGGGCGGCACGGCAGAGCCGGTCGGCGGTACGGGTCGTCTCGGGCAGGCGGTAGCGCGGCGCCAACGCGAGCACCTGCGCTGTCGCGTTGTCCAGGCTCATCCGGTGCCCGACGCTCACGAAGACCGGCTTCACGCCGTCCCGGGTCCGCAGCACCCGACCCACGACCTCACCCCCGTCGCGCAGCGCCGACCAGGCACCCCGCTCGGCGGCCGGTGGATCCCACTCGCCGACCAGCGGCGTCTTGCCCACGCCGATCGCCGGCAGGCCGGTGACCACCCCGAGGTGACAGGCGAGCCCGAACCGGCGCGGATGAGCCACACCGTGCCCGTCGCAGACGAGCAGGTCCGGCATCGTCGTCAACGTGTCCAGGGCGGCGAGCAGAGCCGGCAGCTCGCGGAAGGCGAACAGCCCCGGCACGTAACCGAACGACGGCCGGCCCACGCTGACCGCGGAATCCACCACGGCCAGCGTCCGGGCGTCCAGCACGGTCACGGCCGCCGCGAGGAGGTCACCGCTCTCGTCGTACGCGACGTCCAGGCCGGCCACCGTCGCGGGCGCGGCCGGACCCGGCCCGACCAGGTCGACGAGCGGCCGCAACTCCTCCTGTACGGCCACCGCCTCCGCCACCGTGCGCGGCGCGAGCCCCAGACCCGGCGTCATGAGCACTCACCCTTGATCCACTCGGTTTCGGCGATATCGGGGCATCCCACGGCCTCGGACACCCCACTATCGGCGATGTCGAGTCGATCATCCTCGGCGAAGCCCCGTCGGTGAGTGTGTCGCGATGCCAATCCGCACCACCGACCACGTGGACCGCCGTCGCACGGTTCGCCGCGCCGGCGCCGGATCTCCGGCCCGGACCGACCGTCCAGACCCCGGAACGTGCCCGCCCGACCGCTGTCAGGCGAGTTTCAGCTCGTCGCGGGCCTCCTCGACCCACCGGGCAACACCGTGCGCACCGCTGCCGGTGGCCAGGGAGGCAGCCTCGTCGAGCAGGCCACGCGCGGCGTCCCGGTCACCGTCGGTCGCCGCCAGGTCCGCCAGCCCGATCAGATTCGCCGCGACCCCCGGGGTGAACGACAGCTTCCGGCGCAACCGCGTCGACTCCTCCAGCAATCCCCGCGCCGCGTCGACCCGACCGGCTGCCTGCTCACCGAAGCAGAGGTGCCGCAGCACGTACGACAGGGTCAGCTCGTCGCCCGCCTCGGTCGCCAGCTCACGCGCCCATGCGAAGGCCGGGTCGGCCGCCGCCTGGTCCCCGCGGATCACCTGGTGGACCGTGCCCACCCAGAACAGCGACTCCCCCTCGCCGCGAGGGTCACCCAGCTCGCGGTAGAGCTGCGCCGCCCGCTCGAAGAGCGACAGCTCGGCGGCGTCCTCCGCACCGGTCTCCAGGAAGCGCGCGTGCAGGAGCCGACCCCGGGCCAGCGCCGTGTCCGCCTCCAACGCCACCAGATCACGCTCCGCCTCGTCCAACGACTTCGCGTCGCCGCCGAAGACTGCCTGCTCGTAGCGCTCCTGCGCCCGCGTCAATCGGATGTCGAACCCTTCAGCCATCACTGACCCACCCTTCCATCGATACGCTCGCGCAGGAGATCGGCGTGGCCATTGTGCCGCGCATACTCCTCGATCATGTGCACCAGCAGCCTGCGGAGCACGATGACGTTGCCCTCCCGCTGCCGCCCCTGCACGTCCAGATCCGCCGCCTCGGCGACGAACCGCTCGGAGAACTCGACCTCCGTACGCCACGCCCGGTACGCCTCGTCCACCACGACCGGGTCGGCCACCGCGCCGTCGAAGTCGCCGTCGGGATCGTCGTCCGAGCAGTACAACTTGGGCGCGACCTGCCCCGCCATCGTCCTGCGGAACCAGCCACGCTCCACTTCGGCCAGATGCCGGATCAGACCGAGCAGTGACATCGTCGACGGCGGCACCGCCCGCCGGGCCAACTGCTCGGCGTCCAGGCCGTCACACTTGAGCTCGAACGTCAGGCGCTGGTCGCGCAGATACTCGACGAGCACCGTCCGCTCGTCGGCGAAGTTGCCATCCGAGCGCGGGTCATCGTCCGGATGAACGAACAGGTACGACCAACCGAAGGTCCGCGTGGGTTCGCCGTCGGAGGTCGCCGCGTCGGCGCGTGCGTCAGCCATACGGCGACTCTTGTCGATACCCGTCCACCTCGGCAACCGTCCGCGCCCACCAGCCTGTCCTGGCCAGCAGCCTGCCCTGATCAGCAGCGCCGGTGGCCGGAGGACGTAGGGGCCTTTGGGGCCTGGAAAACGTGTCGGCCTCAGCGCTCACCGCCGCCGTCCCCGAACATGGCGCGGATTGAATCTTCGTCCGGCAAGCTCTCGCCGTCGGTGACTGTCGCCGCCACTTCCTCAGCGACAGCCCGGCTCACGTTCTTGTAGCGGTCCACGTTGCGATAGTCATCAAGGAAACGCACTACGAGTCCGGGATCGTAGGCCCACGTCCGAGCGCGATGGTCCCAGAGAACAGCTTGGCCGAGACCCGCATCCATGACGAAGAGACCTGCCGGCGGCCCCTGCCCATCAATCCGGTAGATCACGTAGTAGCTCAACAACCTCATGCTCCAACTCTTCGGCCACTCGGGGGGCTACGGGAAAGTCGCCAGGTCCTAGTCTCAGCTCTTGCACAACCTGCGCAAAACTCGTCTCCTGCCGAACCAGCCAGGCCTGGTACTCGTGCCAGACGTCAACGTTTTTACTGATCCACTTTGCGAAGCTGGCGTCCTTGGCGGGGAAACGCAAATCGAGCCCGTCGGGGAGGGAATCCGGCAGACTGCGCGCTCGATTCGCGGCGAGCATCCGCAGAAGCGCACCAACTCGGTGTTCCGGACCATTCGACGAACGCCGCAGAACTTCATACTCGTCATGGGTCGCCAGCCAGGCTTCCCGCGAGACGGGCGTGTGCATCTGCAACTCGATCAGCATCCCGTCCGGAGCACGAAGGGTGCAATTCAATCCGTAAAATCGATTGCCCCGCCGCCAGAAGTTCTTGCAGTCTGAAGTCGGAACCGAGAAGCCTGCGTCGACCAGGCCGGCGAGGACCAAGTCAACGGCCTTGCTGTAGTGCTCGCCCGACGGCATCTCGAGGCAGAATCTTAGTGCGTCATTGACGCTCTGCACGAAGTCAGTGACATCGGTCGGGGCTATGCGCCCCTCCTCGACGTACTTCCGCGCCAGGGATTCCAGCCCTTTGACCCGAAACTCTCGGTCCCGGAGCCGGATCGGATCAGTGAGGTCGAGCGCGCCGGTCACGCTCCGTCCGACCTGAGCCAACGCATCCTCGACACTGTCGGCGGCAGCCAGAGCTCGGTCGCGCAGCCCCGTCAGCGAGGCCAACTCGCCGGGCGTGAGCTGCGCGAGATCGGACGTCGACCGACGTGGATCCCCCATGTCCTGACCCGGATCGGGCGACCCACTCGGGGCATCGGGCACCGAGCCCGGCCCGTCCAGCAGCAGGTGCATGCGGTTGATGTACGGGTCGCCGTGGCCGCCGTCGTCGTACGCCGGTGGGTGGGTCGGCAGGTCGGGACGTTCACTGAACCGGCCTCGGGGCAGCCCGCCGAGCGGCATCGGCCGGCCGTCTCCGCCCAGCACGAGTGCGTCGATGCCGACCACGTCCGGGTAGAGCGGTCGGTCTCGGACGAGGCCGGTCTGCGGGTCGACGTAGAGCACCGTGCCGTTCTGGTTGAGCGCCACCCAGGCGTGCGAGCCGCCGCCCGCCCACTCGGTGATCAGGAACGCATAGCTGCCGTGGCCGCCCAGCAGCAGTTGGTCGTGCAGGTTGGCGTACCCCCGGTCGGCGGCCTGCCGCGCCTGCGCCGGGTGTGCCCATTGGCCCGACGGCGGGGCGAGGACGCGCTGGAAACGGCCGCCGGTCACGTCCTCCACCCGGCCCGGACCACCCGCCTCACCGCGGATCGGACGTCGGGTGTCGCCGTTCAGGTAGCCGTCGAAGGTGCGCGGCGCGGACACCCGCGGCCGCCCGTGCACCCAGGTTTCGAAGAGCGACAGGGTGCAGTCGAGGCAGTTGATGCCCCGGGTGGCGTCCGCCTGGGGGCCGCCGTCGTTCAGGAGGCGGAACCAGCCGCCCCGGCGGGGGTCTGCGGTACGCCTGACAGCGCCGTCGAGGTCGCGGGGCATCTGCCGTTCGACGTCGACCTGGTGCAGGGCGAGCGGAGGCCGGAGCCCGCCCGGCTGCCCGTACGGCCGGGAGTCGTCGATCGGCGGGGGTACGTCGTCGCCGGTGAGCCGGGACGGGCCGGCGGTCTCCACCGCACCCAGCGCGAGCGCGCCCACATCGTTGTTGGCGTACGCGAACGCGCCCTCGGCGATGTCCACTACTGCCGGCGCCCTGATGCCCGCCAGCACGTCGTCGGCCAGGTCACGCCATTGGGCGTACGCGCGTGTCTCGGCGTTCGCGGCCCGCTGCCAGCCGTCGGCCCACTGCCGGTGCCCCGCCTGGTGCAACTGTCGGGCGTAGCTCGCGTACTCGACAGCCCTGCGGTCGTGCTCCGCCGCGCGGGTCCGCATACGGGCGGCCTCGGCCTGCCGGCGATTGTTCTCGAAGCCGGTGCGCTGCGACTCGTAGTGGCCCTGGTAGCGCCGCCGCTCGGCAGCCTCCGCCTCGGCCACCCACCGGGCGGCGTACCCGTCGTTCTCGGCCACGGACACCGACGGATCGCCGAACGCCAGCACGTCGACGGGAACTGAGGCCCGGCCGCGGGCCCGTTGACGGGGTACGCGGGCCGGCGCGGGCGCTTCCCGCGTCGGCAATCGCATGGGCGCGGCGTGCCGGCCCACCGCGGCACCGGGGACCGTGCCACCGCCCGTCCCGGTCACGACCCCACCGGGCCGGCCGCCGGCATCGGGCGTCGTACCGGTGGAGGTGGGTGGAAAAGCCGTACCGGGGGCGACTGTCGAGGCGGAACCAGCGGACGCGACAGGCGGCGCCAGCCCCACCGTGCTCGCGGCCGCCGACGAGGAAACGCCCCCCGCCGACGGGCCGGTCGACAGAGGTCCGAAAGCCGAGGACGGGCCGGTCGTCAGAGGCACGGACGCCGACGACGGGCCGGTCGTCAGAGGGACGGACGCCGACGACGGGCCGGTCGACGGAGACACGGCAACCGTCCCGTTGGTGCCCGGGGTGACCGCACCCGAGGCGATCCCCTGCGACGCGCCGAGCGCCGGCCCGCCACCCTCCGTCGGCCCGGCACCCGCCACCGGCCCGCCGGTCGGATCAACGGCACCGGCCACGGGCGCGGTGACCGCCGACAGCACGGGATCGGCCGCGACTGCCGAGAGCATGGGATCGGCCGCGACTGCCGAGAGCATGGGATCGGCCGCGACAGCGGAGAGCGTGGGGTCCGCCGCGACAGCGGAGAGCGCCGGACTCGTGCCGTGCCCGACGCCTGACGACGTCGCGTCGGGTGCTGCCGGCACCGGCGACCCGACAACGTCCACCCCCGCGTGGTGGACGCCATCCGCCGCCCCAGGCCCCGGGGCGGACGCGGCCGGCGACGCCGGAGGCACCGGCGAGGACGCCGTGAGTTCCGGGGGCGGGGCATCCATCGAAGGCGCGGCGGGGATCGGAAGGGACTGTCCGGTGAAGGCCGCTCCGGCGAGGGCGTTGGCCTGCGCGTGCAGCCGGGCCTGCAGGGCGTGGTCGGTCTGCCCGGTCGCCGATCCGGTGGCACCGGACGCGGCGGCGCGTACCGCGTCCTCCACCGAGGTCAGGCCCTGCCCGGTGGCGACGCTGGCGGCGCTCTCGGCGAACATCTCGCCGGTCATCTCCCGACCCAGGTGCTCGCCGATGCGCGCGGCGCGGCCGGTCGCGTGGCGGCCCAGGCCGGCCAGCGGCGCGACCGCTCCCCCGGCGAGCCCGCCGACCGCCGACGCGCCCAGGTCGGTCAGGTCCACGCCGCGCACCCGGCCCGTGGAGTTCTGGTACGCCTGGGTGGCCAGGCTGATCCCGGACTCCTCGGCCGCCTCCTCCAGACCTTCCCGGGTGGCTCGCTTGGCGAGGCCGCGCACGCCACCCTTGGCGATCTCCTTGGCGGCGCGCTCGCCGGCCTCCTTGAGCCCGCGCCGCAGCGCCTTGCTCGCCAGCTGGCCCATGAGACGCTTGAAGATCTGCTGGATCAGCAGCCGGGTGGCGGTGATGGCCGCACCGGCGGCCGGGGATGCGGCACCCGCGGTGAGCAGCGCCGCCACCGCCACCGAGAGCAGCTCGATGACGAGGATGCCCAGCTCGATCCAGACTTCGAGCTTGGCGCCCTCGATGTCGCAGCCGCACTCCTCGACCAGTCGGCCGAGGTCGGCGGTGACCGCGAGGAGCACCGGCAGGGGCGCGTCATCGCCCTCGGCGATCCCACGCCAGGCCGCCTCGAACGCGGCGTCGACGGCTCCGACACCGCCGTATCCGCTGCGTACCTCGGTGGCGGCCGCGGCGGCGTCGGCGTGCGGACCGGCGAGGACGCCGGCTACCGCGTACCACCGGTCGGCGACGTCCCAGACGGCCCGTTCGTTCCCCTCGGGCCACTGCACGCCTACCGCCCAGTCGAGGGCCTCGTAGATCCAGCCGGGGACGTCCCAGGGCGCGTAGTCCAGCGGGTGCGGGATCGGGCTGGGCAGCACGCTCATCCGGATCGACCCGCCGTCAGCGCTGGTCGGCGGCCCGGTCGAGCCGGGCGGCGCTGCTCTGGTCGGTCTGCACGCTCGCGTCGACGGCGCTGACCACGTCGGCGCCCAGCTCGGTGAGCCGCTGCCCGACACCCGCCCAGGCGCGCAGCACGGTCTGCTCGATGCCCCGGTAGTTCCGCTCGAACGCGGCGCCGATGTCGTCCCGCCCCCACGGGCGGGCGCCGCTGGCGGCCTCGATCTCACCGCCCTCGGCTGCCCGGCTGGCCGTCACCGCCTCGCCGGACAGGGCCAGGTCGGCGCCACCGCGCCGGGCCCGGGACGCGTCGAGCCACAGCTGACCGTCGGTCATGCCGGCCCCTCGCCGCGGCGGAGCATGGCGTCGGCGCGGCCGAGCAACGCGCCGAAATCGCCGGTACGCAGGAAGTCCGCCGAGCCGGCGCCGGCCGGCATGGTGTCGGCGACCAGGTCCTGGGTGGCCTGCGTGGCGGCGGCCACGGCAGCGTGGACCGTTTCGGTAACTTTCCGGCTCAGCGCCTCCGCGTCGCGGTCCCGGTAGATCGCCGGAGCCAGGACGACCTCGACCAACTGACCCTGCGCGCCGACGGTCGCCGTGACGTGGCCGTCCGGCGAGCGGCGGGTCACCCGCAGTTGCGCGAGTCGCGCCTGCAGAGTGTCCAGACCGGACCTGAGCTGCTGATACTGGCCGTACACGTCGTCGAATCGGGCTCGTAGCTCGCGATTGGCGTCCCGGTCCACGCGTTCGCTCACCGCCGCTCCTCCCGTCACCGTCGGTATCCGAGACCATACCGGCCGCCATCGATTCGTGTAGTCCGGTAGTTTCGATGTGTGATCGACCGTCAGCAGGCCGAGCAGCTCGCTTCCGCGTGGGCGAGGCGGGATTCGCAGCGCCTCGGCCACGAGTGCACTCCGGTGGTCGACGAGTTCGACCTCGGTTTCGTCGTCACCTCGATCGTGTCGAACGGGGTGCGGGCGATTCCCGGCGATCTGCCGACGACAGTCATCGACAGGCGGACCGGGAAGGTCACCACCTGGCCGCGTGTGCCCAGCGAGGTCGTGGCGGATCTGTACCGGCGCAGTCAGCCCAGCGGGCCGACCGCCCCCCGCACCGTCGACGCGTCGAGCCTGCTGATCCGGGAAATCCGTCGAGCCCCGACGCCGAACACGGTGGCGCACCTGACCCTCGACGGTCGCATCTGGACGGCCCAGGGGACGAAGGGCGCGGTCGCGCTGAACCACCACCCGCTCGTCCGTGGCTACCTGGACGAGCAACCCCCGGGCGAGCTGGTCCGCGGCGTCGAGTGTCACGCCGAGTTGATCGTGGTCTCCGACGTGCTGCACGAGTACGACCACCGTCGGGCCGCCGACGGCATCGCGCCGATGGGGCGGGCCGAGGCGGGTGCCCTGCTGGGGGCGGCGCGCTTCGAGATCTTCCGGATCCGCGAGCCGGGTGACCCGGCCGGTGGCGCCGCCGAGCGACCCTGCGACTCGTGCGTCTCGTTTCTCGTCAGCGCCAACATGCTGCCGGAGTCGGCGCGGGCCTACACCGAGACGTGGCTCGCACCGGCGGAGCCGGACCCGGACCCGGGCCGCTTTCCACCCGAGGTGGCCAACGCGCTGGTGGCGGCGGGCTGGCGACCGCACATCGGTGACCAGATCATGGCCGCCGCCGGCGTGCGGGATGTCACCGCCGTGCCGGGGGCCGTCCACCGGCACGAGGTCTTTCCCGCCGCAGTGGAGGCGCTGACCGCGTTCCCCAGCCTGGTCGGCGCGCGGCGGGGCCCGGGCGCGCAGGTGTGGATCTCGCGCTTCGACATCCGCCCGCACGCCATCGCGCACACCGCCGACACCCTCGCGGACTTCGGCGCGGTGCTCGGCGTACGACTCTTTCCGATCGGCACCGAGCAGCAGGACAGCATCCTCGCCGTCGACGAGCGCGGCCGGGTCTTCGCCCTCGACCAGGCCGGCGAGTGGTTCCTCGGCGACACCATCGACGCCGCGCTCACCACGTTGCTGCTCGGCCGCGCGCCCGCCCGGGTCGGCGACGACGGCACCTGGCCGGCCGACCCGAGCTAGGGCCTGTTTCGTAAGAACTGGCCCTAGAGCGCCAGCCCGGTCAGCACCATGACCCGCGCCTCGGTGTAGTCGTCCATCGCGCTGCGCAGCCCCTCCCGGCCGACGCCGCTGCCCTTCACCCCGCCGTACGGCATCTGGTCGGCCCGGTACGACGGCACGTCGCCGACGATCACGCCGCCCACCTCCAGCGTCCGCGCGGCGGCGAAGGCCACGTCCAGGCGCCGGGTGAACACGCCGGCCTGCAACCCGTACGCCGAGTCGTTGACCGCGGCGAACGCGGCCTGGTCGTCGGCGACCGGGGTGACCACGAGCACCGGCCCGAACACCTCCTCGGCGACGACCTTGGCGTCGGCCGGCACGCCGCTGAGGACGGTCGGGGGGTACGTGGCGCCGTCGCGCACGCCGCCCACCTCGACTGTGGCGCCGGCCGCGACCGCCTCCGCCACCCACGTCTCGACCCGGCGGGCCGCCTCCTTCGACACCATCGGCCCGACGTCGGTCAACTCCGAGGCGGGATCTCCGGTGCGCAGGGCGCGTACCGCCGCGACCAGCCGGGGCAGGAAGTCGGCGTGCAGCGCGTGGTGCACGTACACGCGTTGCACGGCGATGCACGACTGGCCGGCCTGGTAGTTGGCGAACGTGGCGATGCGCTGCGCGGCGAAGTCCAGGTCCTCGTCGGCGGTCCAATCCGCGCAGAGCACCGCCGCCGCGTTGCCACCCAGCTCCAACGTCACGTGCTTGTCCGGCACCTGGCGGCGGATGGCCGCGCCGACCGGCCCCGACCCGGTGAACGACACGACCGGCAGCCGGGGGTCGGCGACCAGTTCGGCGGCGCGGTCGTTGGGCAGCGGCAGCACGGAGAACATGCCGGCGGGGAGGTCGGTCTCGGCCAGCAGTTCGCCGAGCAGCAGCGCGGACAGCGGCGTGGCCGGGGCCGGCTTGACGATGATCGGCGCACCGACCGCGATGGCGGGCGCGACCTTGTGGGCGACCAGGTTGAGCGGGAAGTTGAACGGTGCGATGCCGAGCACCGGCCCCCTCGGCACCCGCCGGACCAGGGCGATCCGCCCGGAGGCCGCCGGGTCGGTGTCGAGGCGTTGCAGCTCCCCGGAGAAGCGCCGGGCCTCCTCGGCGGCCCACCGGAAGGTGGACACCGCCCGCCCAACCTCGGCGCGCGCCCACTTCACCGGCTTGCCGTTCTCGGCGGTGATCAGCGCCGCGATCTCGTCGGCACGCTCGGCGAGCCGCCGCGACACGTGGTCCAGGGCCGCCGCGCGGGCGTGCGCGGGCAGGGCCGCGGCCTGCGCGGCCACACCGGCCGCGGCCGCGACGGCGGCGTCGACCTGGTCAGGGGTGGCAAATGTGGTACGCCCCACCGCCCGGCCGTCGTACGGATGGTGGACGGTCAGCTCGCCCTCGCCGGAGGCGGGACGGGAGGCGACGAAGAAGTCAGCGGGCTCCACGCCGTGCAGCGTAGACGAGACAACGGCCGACGGAAACAGTCGCCGTATCCCTTGTCTGCCGCGAATTCAGTAGCGAAGATGGCAGGAAGATTGCGATAACCGCCGCACACCGCATCCCCGGCCCCTCGGAGTGATCCCGTCATGAGTGACCAGCAGCAGCTGCGCAACTTCGTCAACGGCTCCTACGTCGAACCGGCCGACGGCGGGTACGCCGATCTGGTCGACCCCTGCACCGGCGAGGTGTTCGCCCAGGCGCCGGTCTCCGGGGCTGCCGACGTCGACGCGGCGATGACCGCCGCCGCCACCGCGTTCGAGAGCTGGCGGGAGGTCACCCCGGCCGAGCGGCAGAAGGCGATGCTCAGGCTCGCCGACGCCGTGGAGGCCCGCGCGGCCGACCTGGTGGACGCCGAGGTCCGCAACACCGGCAAGCCGCGCCAGCTCACCGCCGAGGAGGAGCTGCCGCCGGCGGTGGACCAGTTCCGGTTCTTCGCCGGGGCCGCCCGCCTGCTGGAGGGGCGCTCCGCCGGCGAGTACCTGGCCGGGCACACCTCGTACGTGCGGCGCGAGCCGATCGGGGTCTGCGCCCAGGTGACCCCGTGGAACTACCCGCTGATGATGGCGGTGTGGAAGATCGCCCCGGCACTCGCGGCCGGCAACACCGTGGTGCTCAAGCCGTCGGACACCACGCCGGTGTCGACGCTGCTGCTCGCCGAGATCGCCGCCGAGTTCTTCCCGCCGGGTGTGTTCAACGTGGTCTGCGGTGACCGGGACACCGGTCGTACCCTCGTGTCGCACCCGACCCCACAGCTCGTGTCGATCACCGGCTCGACCCGCGCGGGCATGGAGGTGGCCGCCGCGGCGGCCACCGACCTGAAGCGCACCCACCTGGAGCTGGGCGGCAAGGCCCCGGTGGTGATCTTCGACGACGCGGACGTGGCGGCGGCGGCCGAGGCCATCGCGCTGGGCGGCTACTTCAACGCCGGTCAGGACTGCACGGCGGCGACCCGGGTGCTGGCCGGGCCGGGCATCCACGACGACTTCGTGGCAGCGCTCGCCGAACAGGCCCGCAACACGAAGACCGGCGCACCTGACGACTCGGACGTGCTCTACGGCCCGCTGAACAACGCCAACCAGCTCGCCCGGGTCAGTGGCTTCGTGGACCGGCTGCCCGACCACGCGGCGATCCAGACCGGGGGATCCCGGCAGGGTGAGCGCGGCTACTTCTACGCGCCGACGGTGGTCTCCGGCCTGCGCCAGGCCGACGAGATCATCCAGGACGAGGTGTTCGGGCCGGTCATCACCGTGCAGCGCTTCTCCGACGAGGACGAGGCGGTGCGCTGGGCCAACGGCGTCGACTACGGCCTGTCGGCGTCGGTCTGGACGCGCGACCACGGGCGGGCGATGCGGATGACGCGACGGCTCGACTTCGGCTGCGTCTGGGTGAACACGCACATCCCGTTCGTCTCGGAGATGCCGCACGGCGGTTTCAAGCACTCCGGGCACGGCAAGGACCTCTCGGTCTACAGCCTGGAGGACTACACCCGGATCAAGCACGTCATGCACAACATCGAGGGCTGAGCCATGCCGTCCTCGGAAGATCTGCACAAGCGTCGCAGTGGTGCCGTCGCCCGGGGCGTCGGCAGCGTCATCGGCTCGTACGTGGACTCCGCATCCGGGGGCACCCTCACCGACGTCGACGACCGGGAGTGGATCGACTTCGCCGCCGGCATCGCCGTCACCAGCGTCGGCAACTCCGCGCCGAGGGTGGTCGAGGCGGTCCGCGCGCAGGTGGAACGGTTCACCCACACCTGCTTCATGGTCGCGCCGTACGAGTCGTACGTGGCGGTGTGCGAGCAGCTCAACGCGCTGACGCCGGGCGGGTTCGAGAAGCGCTCGGCGTTGTTCAACTCCGGGGCCGAGGCGGTGGAGAACGCCGTCAAGATCGCGCGGCACGCCACCGGGCGACCGGCGGTGGTGGTGTTCGACCACGCGTACCATGGCCGGACCAACCTGACCATGGCGTTGACCGCGAAGAACATGCCGTACAAGCACCGGTTCGGACCGTTCGCCGGGGAGATCTACCGGGTGCCGATGTCGTACCCGCTGCGCGACGGCCGGCTCTCCGGCGCCGAGGCGGCCGCACGGGCGATCGAGATGGTCGAGAAGCAGGTCGGCGCGGAGAACGTCGCCGCGCTGCTCATCGAACCGATCCAGGGCGAGGGCGGTTTCGTCGTACCAGCGCCGGGTTTCCTGCCGGCGCTGCGCGACTGGGCGACGGCGGCCGGGGTGGTCTTCGTCGCCGACGAGATCCAGACCGGCTTCTGCCGTACCGGCGACTGGTTCGCCTGCCAGCACGAGGGCGTCGAACCGGACCTGGTCACGCTGGCCAAGGGCATCGCCGGCGGCCTGCCCCTCGCTGCGGTGACCGGTCGGGCCGAGCTGATGGACGCGGTGCACGTCGGCGGGCTCGGCGGCACGTACGGCGGCAACCCGATCGCCTGCGCCGCCGCGCTGGCCACCATCGAGACCATGCATGAGCTGGACCTCGCCGGCGCGGCCCGCCGGATCGAGTCCGTGCTGGCGCCCCGGCTCCGCGCCATCGCCGAGCGGGACCCGCGCATCGCCGAGGTACGCGGGCGCGGCGCGATGCTCGCGGTGGAACTGGTCCAGCCCGGCTCCCTCGTCCCCGACCCGACCGCCACGGCGGCCATCTCGGCCGCGTGCCACGCCGCCGGCCTGCTCACCCTGACCTGCGGCACGTACGGCAACGTGCTGCGCTTCCTGCCGCCGTTGGTGATCTCCGACGAGCACCTCGCCCGCGGCGCCGACATCCTCGACGCGGCGTTCGGCTGACCGTGTGGAGGGGCCCACGTCGGGCCCCTCCACTCACGTCAGCGCAGAACCTCGACGGTGTTGTTGCGGACCAGGTTCTTCCCCGGCTCGCGGATCTGGTCCATGGCGGCGGTGTTGAGCAGCACACAACTGCCCGACGGGCCGGTCACCGTCACGGTGGTGGCCCGGTTGTTGTCCAGGTTGGTCACCCGCAGCCGCGTACCGACCGGGAACTGCCCGCTGGTCGCCGCCGGCGCGGCGTTCTCGGCGAAGAAGGTGATCGCGCCGGAGCAGGCCGAACGGGGCGGCGGGCCCGGCACGCCGGGCGAGGCGGCACCCGGACGGACCGAACCCGGGGCAGGCTGGGCCACCGCGCCCTCCAGCTTCTCCACCACGTTGCGGCGGATCACGTTCTTGCCCGGCTCGCGAACCAGCTCCATGGCGGCGGAGTTGAGCAGCACACAACTGCCCGACGGGCCGGTCACCGTCACCGTGGCCGTACGGTTGTTGTCCAGGTTCGTCACCCGCAACCGCGTGCCCACCGGGAACCGGTCGCTGGTAGCCGCCGGCGCCCCGGCCTCCGCCGAGAACGTGACCGATCCGGAGCAGACGGACGACCGTGCCGGAGCGGTATCGGCGAACCCGAACCCGGTCCCCACCGCCACGCCCGCCGCGGCGAGCACCGCCACGGTCGCCGCCAGCACGTGCCTGCGCTGCACCCTCATCGCCGTCACTCCCGTCCTCGGTGGTGTCCTTCACCGCCTGATACGGAAAGCACCCCAAAACCGTTCACCAGCCCCGCCCTCCCGCCGCCCCAACCCCCGCCGATCTTGCACTTTGTGTCGCTCAAATGTCGCTGTTGTGGTCATTGGTCAGGACAGAAAGTGCAAGATCGGCGGGTTGGGGGTTAGGACAGGGCCGTTCGGACGGTGGCTATTACGTGGTGGGGGCGGCGGTAGAGGTCGCGGTCGGTGAAGTAGCGCATACGCCAGCCGGCCGCATCCAACCAGTTGACCCGCTCGCGGTCATGGCGGAGACGATCGCGGTCCAGGTGCGACAGTCCGTCGTACTCAACGCCAACTCGCCTCTCCCGGTACCCCAGGTCGAGCCGGTAGAGGCGGATCCCGAACCGGTCGGTGACCCACAGTTGCGGCTCGGGCGGTGGAAGCCCGCCGTCGATCAGGATCAGTCGCAGTTGGCTTTCCTGCCGACACTCGGCCCGACCGTCCGCCAACGCGATGAGACTCCGGGCTTGCCGGACGCCCCGCAGGGCAGCGTGGGCCGAAACCTCCGCCAGCAGATCATCCTGGCTCACCACGCCCGACCGGAGCGCCGCGTCGAGCACCGGCAGGGCGTCGAGCCGCCGGGCGACACGCGCCAGGTCGACGGCGCAGCGGGCCGCGGGGACACAGGGCAGGCCCCTGACCAGGACCGGTCGAACGGGTAGCACCGTCCGGTGCACGACGACGCCGGGCAGGCGCGGCTTCGGCACCGAGGCAGGCAGCTGGACATGTACCAGGTCTTCCCGCAGAACGCCGAAGCCGTGTCTGCGGGCAGCACTCTGCCTCGCCAGCATGGCCTCGTCGGGGAGGCGCAGCATCAGCGCACGCAGTTCGTCATCCTCGTCGCAGGGCTGGTCGGCATAGACGCCCCTTCGGACTCGAAGCAGTTCCTCACGACCGAGCCGGGTACGGATTCGTCTGATGGTGAGGTCCCGCACCAACGCGTCCGTCCGCCACAACTGAGTAGCCATACCGAGCAGGCTGGCCACCCCGGACCCTCAACGAGACCCCCGGCGTCCCACCTGTGGAAAACAATCAGCCCTGTGGAAAACCCCCAAACCACCCCTCCCAGTGCTACCCCCACCCCTCCCTCCGCCGATCTTGCACTTTCTGTCGCAGATATGCCCGATTGGAGCGTAATGCGGGGACAGAAAGTGCAAGATCGGCGCGGGAGGGCGGAGGGCTGTGGGCGGAGGGCTAGTCGCAGCCGTAGCCGTCGTTGTCGCGGTCCAGGTCGTAGATGTCGGTGCCGATGACTTTGACGGTCCCGCGGACGTAGGCGGGTCCGTTTCCGGAGCCGGGAAGGCAGTCCACGTCGCTGGCGATCGGGACGCAGGGGCTGTAGTTCGGGTCGCAGTTCGACTTCTTCTTGGTGCCGACGGCTACCACCTCGGTCACCGGTTGCTTCGTCACGGTGGACTTGACCAGCTTCTTGCCGGTCTGCACGCCGTCGGTGGTGGTCACCTGGTAGGTCAGCGTGCGGACGCCGTCGACGCCCTTGGTGCGGACGACCCGCTTGCCTTCGGCCAGGGACGCGTCCTTGACGGTGCGCTGACCGTGCCGGATCGTGGCCCGCTCCGTCACGGTCGTCACCCGTACCACGGGCGAGGGTGCGGCACCCGAGGGGGTGGGCGCCGGCGTGGCGGAGGGCGCGGCCTCCGGCGACTGCGCCTGCGCGGGAGCCTCCTGCGTGGGCTCGGCGGGGGCGGCCACGATGGGTCGCTGCGCCTCTTCGGCCGCCGTGCCGGTGCGCTTGGGTTCCGGCTCGCCACCCAGCGCGCTGACGATGGCGGTGCCGGCGCAGCAGAGCAGCAGGACGGAGAGCGCCACCGAGCCGAGGATCACGGCGACGCGGCGGCCTGGGCTGGCGCGGCGGAACCAGTTCGGGGCGGCGGGCGGCTGAGGTCCGGGGCCGTACGGCGGTGGGTACGCAGGCCCGGTCGGTGGTTGCATCGTCACGACGATGAGTGTCGTCGCAAGTACTACCGGAAATATCCACCGTCGCGCCGGTCGCCTGCTCCGTTCGCCCGCCGGCGGATCATCGGCGGGAGCAGCCTTGGCCGCCGACAGTTCTCCGTCGATGGCGGGTCGGCCGGTCGACCGGTCCGTGGGGCCGACCGCGCAGGGCCGATCGTGCGGGACAGAACGCCCGCAAAAGCAGACACAGCGGGCGTATGCCCGGAGCGGGTGGCGGAGTCCGACGGAAACGGTACGACAACTGTGCCCCTGAGTCGTGGATACGACTCAGGGGCACCGCACGGTCAGCCGATGCTGATCAGCGCGTTGTCCAGTTCGCCGCGGAACTGGTCGTTGTTGCTGAGACCCGGCCCCTTGGCACCGATGTTGACCTTCGCGGTGCTGGTGATGGTCATCGTGGCGCCCGTCGCGGTTTTCACGGTCTCGCTGCCGACGATCAGGCTGAGCACGTCACCGCGTCGCTTGCACTGCACGAACTTCCAGCCCTGGTCGGCGATGGAGGTGTCGGCGGTGATGAGCAGCGACGCCGCCCCGTCGGGGCCCGCACCGGCGATTCGACAACCCGGCTTGCCGTTGTCGAGCTGGAGCTTCCACTGTGCCGGGTCGGCGAAGACGCCCTTCTGGATGAGATTGGCGCCGCTGGTCACCTGCCCGGTGGTCACCTTCACCAGTGCGCTGATGGTGAAGTCCTGACTGCCCGGGTTGAGGTTGGCGGCGTCCGGGACCTGGACGACCGCGCTGCCCGAGGCGGGGAAGGCGAGCGCCGGGCTGGCACCCCCACCGCTGGGGCGGGTCGCCCGCGAGATGGCGCCCGGGGCGCTCACGGCGATGCAGCCGGAGTCGCCGAGGGTGGCGACGTCAGCGAAGCAGCCGGACGTCCACGGACCGGGCTCGACCTGTCCGGTGGGGGTGGCGTCGAAGTCCAGCCGCAACTGCTCCGTGGCGGCGTACGCGGGTGCGGTGTCCACGAGGACGGCGGCGGCGAGAGCGGTGACGCCCAGGGCGAATGCGGACATGGCACGACCCATGACGGTCCTCCAGGGATTGGGCTGCGGGCCCCCGTATGGCCGCAGCGCCCCACCATGATCACTGTGGCTATGACTGCTGTCAATGCCTCCTCAGCTCTCCCGCATCCCCCACGGCGAGCCGTAACTCGTGAGCAGGTCGAGGAAGGGGACCGGGGGCAGCGCCTCCGGCCCGAGCACCCCCACACCGGTCCACGCTCCGGTGGCGAGCAGTTCCAGCGCCACCACCGGGTTGACCGCGGTCTGCCAGACGACCGCCTGGTGGCCGTACTCGCGCATCGACCATTCGTTGTCGACCACGTGGTAGAGGTACACCTCCCGGGGCTTCCCGTCCGGGCCCAGGCCACGCACCCAGGTGCCGGCGCAGGTCTTGCCGCGCATCCGCTCGCCGAGGGTGGCCGGGTCGGGCAGGCAGGCGGCGACCACGTCGCGCGGGGACACGTCGGCGCCGCGCACCCGGACCGGGGAGACGCCGTCCAGGCCGAGCTTGTGCAGCGTCCTGAGCACGTCGATGAATTCGTCGCCGAGGCCGTACTTGAAGGTGACCCGGCGGGCCTTGACCCAGCGCGGGATGAGCAGCACCTCCTCGTGCTCCACGTTGACGCACTCGACCGGCCCGATCCCCTCCGGGAAGTCGAAGACCTCCGGCTCACTGAACGGCTCGGTCGTGTACCACCCCCGGTCGGCCTCCCAGACCACCGGCGGGTTGAGGCACTCCTCGATAGTGGTCCAGATGGAGAACGAGGGCGCGAAGTCGTAGCCGTCGACGGTCAGGTTCGCCCCGTCCCGGACGCCGATCTCGTCGATCTCGCTGAACAGCTCGTCGGCGGCGTACCGGGCGAAGACGTCGGACAGGCCGGGCTCGATGCCGATGCCGCCGAGCGCGAGCCGGCCGGCCTCCTCCCAGGCGGGGGCGGCGGCGAACTGTTCGTCGCCCAGCTTCACCCCGGTCCGCGCGTGCGGCTGCGACGGGTGCGGGCGGGACAGCGACATCGCCATGTCGAGGTAGTCCGCGCCGGCCGCGAACGCGCCGTCGAAGATGGGCATGACGAAGCGCGGGTCGACGGCGTTGAGCACGTGGGTGATCCGGTGCTCGCGGCACAGCGCGGTGACCGCGTCGGCCGAGGAGGCGTCCACCTGGGCGGCGACGAAACGGTCGCCGTGCCCGGCCACCGCGCGGGCGGCGCGGTCCGGGTCATGGTCGGCGACCACGATCGTCTCGAAGAAGGAGCGTCGGGCGGCGATGGCTACGGCGGCGGAGCCGACGCCACCGGCGCCGACGAGCAGGACACGCATCAGGAATCAAACCCCAAACCAAGACGATCGAGAGTACGGAGCCACAGGTCGCGTCTGCCCTCATGCGCATCGGCGCGGGCCATCGACCGGCGGGTGAGATTGATGCCGACCGCGCGGACGGGTTCCGGCGGGAACGGCAGGGGCTTGCGGCGGACCAGGTCGAGCCGGGTCAGCGGGGTGTCCCCGCCGGCCAGCAGGTCGAGCAGCACCCGGGCGGAGAAGCGGGTGGCCCCGACGCCGAGGCCGGTGTAGCCGGCCGCGTAGGCGAGTCGACCGCCGAACGCGGTGCCGTAGAACGGGCAGAACCGGGTGCAGGTGTCGATGACGCCGCCCCAGCGGTGGCTGAAGCGCACGTCGGCGAGCTGCGGGAACGTGGTGAAGAAGTGCTGGGCGAGGGTGGTGAAGGTGGCTGGGTTCTGCTCCAGCTTGGGGGCGACCCGGTTGCCGTAGTGGTAGACGGCGTCGTAGCCGCCGAAGAGGATCCGCCCGTCGCGGGTGATCCGGTAGTAGTGGAACTGGTTGCCGGTGTCGGCCAGCCCCTGCCGGTTGCGCCAGCCGATCGCGTCGCGCTGCGCCGGGCTGAGCGGCTCGGTCATCAGCACGTGGTCGTAGACGGGCACCACGTACGCGCGCAATCGGCGCAGCAGCGGCGGAAACGCGTTGGTGGTCAGCACGACCCGGCGGGCGCGTACCGAGCCGGGCGCGTTGCCGGGCCCGCCGACCGTCGACGCGCGCAGGGCCGGGCCGTCGGCGCGCAGCCCGGTGACCCGGGTGTGCTCGTGCACGCGTACGCCCAGGTCGAGGCAGGCCCGGCGCAGCCCCCACGCCAGCTTCGCCGGGTCCACCATGGCGACCCGGTCGGCGTCGAGCATGCCGCCCAGGTACGTCGGCGAGTTCACCTCGGCGCGTACCTCGTCGGTGTCGAGCAGCCGCACCCGGTGGCCGTACCGGCGGGCCAGCTCGGCGTCGGCGACCAACCCGTCGAGCTGGTACGGCTCGACGGCGACGGCCAGTTCGCCGGTGCGCTCGAAGTCGCAGTCGATGTCGAACTCCGCGACGGTGGCGGCGATCGCGTCCAGGTTGGCGCGGCCGAGGCGTTCCAGCTCGCCGATCTCGCCGGGGAACCTGTCGACGCCGTTGGCCAGGCCGTGGGTGAGCGAGGCGGCACAGAACCCGCCGTTGCGCCCGGAGGCGGCCCACCCGCAGGTCCCGGCGTCGACGAGCAGCACGTCCCGGTCCGGCTCGGCCCGCTTGGCCTCCAAGGCGGCCCAGAGCCCGCCGTACCCGCCGCCGATCACCAGCAGGTCGGCGGTCTGCGCGCCGGTGAGCGGCGCCACCGGGTCGGGGCGCTCCGGGCGGTCCAGCCAGTACGGCACGGGCGCCGCGTCGGCCAGCGCCCGACCGGTATGCGGGACGGTCATGACTGCGACCCGGTCAAACGGCAGGCATGCGGGACGGTCATGACTGCGACCCGGTCGGACGGCCCGCATCCAGGGCGGTCATGACGAGCGACGCGGTTGCGGCACCGGGCCGGCCAGCAGCGCGGCGCGACGGGCCCGCCTCCCGCGCAGCGAGCTGAGCCCGACCAGCAGCAGCGCGATCGCGAACATCGCGGTGCCGATGACGTTCACCTGCGGCGGGATGCCCCGCTGGGCGGCGCCCCAGACGTACATGGGGAAGGTGACTGTCGTGCCGGCGTTGAAGTTCGTGATGATGAAGTCGTCGAAGCTCAACGAGAACGCCAGCAGCGCGGCGGCCACGATGCCCGGCAGCACCAGTGGCAGCGTGATCCGCCGGAAGGTCTGCCACTCGTTGGCGTAGAGGTCCATGGCGGCCTCCTCCAGCCGCCGGTCCATTCCGGCGAGCCGCGCCTTGACCGTGACCACCACGAACGACACGCAGAACATCACGTGCGCGATGACGATGGTCCAGAAGCCCTGCGGCACCCCGGCCGAGACGAACAGGGCCAGCAGCGACGTGCCCATCACCAGCTCCGGGGTGGCCATCGGCAGGAAGATCAGCACGTTGACGCCGGCCCGGCCGCGGAAGCGGTGCCGGACCAGCGCGAACGCCATCAGGGTGCCGAGCACGGTGGCGACCACCGTGGCGATGAACCCGATCTGCACGCTGCGCACTACCGCGTCGCACATGTCGGAGGTGGCGCAGGGCTGCCGCCAGTTGTCCAGTGTGAACTCGTTGAAGTCGTACGACAGGCGGCTGGACGGGCGGTTGAACGACAGCCCGGCCACCACCAGGATCGGCAGCGCCAGGTAGCCGAGCACCAGCAGCGCCACGATCATCACCCAGCGATCCGCCAACCAGCGCGACACTCGCATCAGAGCCTGCCTTCATTCGCGACTGCGGGGCTCCGCTGCGCTGCACTCCTCGCGCTCATCAGAGAACCTCCTCCGTGCCGGCCCTGCGCAGGTAGCCGAAGACCACCGCGAGGATCGCCGCCATCAGCAGGAACGACAGCGCGGCGCCCTGCGGGTAGTCCAGCCGGACCAGGAACGCCGAGTCGATGACGTTGCCGATCATGTATTCGTTCGGGGTGCCGAGCAGTTCGGCGTTGATGTAGTCGCCGCTGGCCGGGATGAAGAACAGCAGCGTGCCGGCGACCAGACCGGGCATGGACAACGGCAGGGTCACCCGGCGGAACGCCTGGACGCCGCTCGCGTACAGGTCGTTCGCAGCCTCCAACAGCCGGGGGTCCAGCCGCTCCAGGCTCGCGTACAGGGGCAGCACCAGAAACGGAAGGAAGTTGTACGTCAGGCCGAGCACCACCGCGAACGGCGTGGCCAGCAGCCGCCCGTCCGGCGCGAGCAGGTGCACGTCCCGCAGCAGGCCGACGAGCGCGCCGTTGTCCGACAGGATCGTCTTCCAGGCCAGCGTGCGGACCAGGAAGCTGGTGAACATCGGCGCGACCACGCACACCAGCAGCAGGTTCTTCCACCGGCCGGCCTTCTGCGCGATGGCGTACGCCAGTGGGTAGCCGAGCAGCAGCGCCAGCACCAGGGCCAGTCCGGCGTAGCCGAACGAGCGCAGCAGCTGCGGCCAGTACGCCTGCACGACGTCCGGATAGTTGCCGAACGCCCACGTCATCGCGTACCCGGTGGAGAGCGAGCCGCTGGGGTCGTAGAGGCTCGCCGCGGCGAGCTGCAGCAGCGGCACGCCGAAGAACACCAGCAGCCAGACCGCGCCGGGCAGCAGCAACAGGTACGGCAGGAGCCGGTGCCGCCCGGATCGGCCGGCCGGTGGTGGAGGCGCCGGCTGCCCCGGTCTGGTGGGGGCCAGGAGGGTCATGACGACGCGCCCACCGGCTCGTCGAGCACCGGCGTGGTCCGGTCGGTGTCGGCGGCGTCGCGCGCCAGCAGGAACGCGTGGCGCGGATCCCAGTACGCCACGGCCTCGCTGCCCACCGGCACCGGCACCTGGGCGCCGTCGTTCGCCGCGAACACCGACAGCTCGGTGCCCCAACCGGTGCGCAGCAGGTACTGCGTGCTGACCCCCACGTAGGAGGCGTCGGTGACCACACCGGTGAGGTGCTGGTGTCCTCGGGGGACCTGGTCGGCGGAGCCGACCAGATGCAGCTTCTCCGGGCGTACCCCCAGGTGGACCGGACCCCGGTCGGCGCGCGACCGGCCGGCGGGCACCGAGAAGCGCGCGCCGTGCGCCGTCACCGCGACCTCGCCGCCGCTCGTGCCGGCGGCCTCGCCGGCGAGCAGGTTGGACTGGCCGAGGAAGTTCGCCACGAACGCGGTGGCCGGGAACTCGTAGAGGTCGGCCGGGGCGCCCTGCTGTTCGATCCGGCCGGCGTTCATCACCGCGACGGTGTCGGCCATGGTCATGGCCTCCTCCTGGTCGTGGGTGACGTGCACGAACGTGATGCCAACCTCGGTCTGGATGCGCTTCAGCTCGATCTGCATCTGCCGGCGCAGCTTGAGGTCGAGCGCGCCCAACGGCTCGTCGAGCAGCAGCACCTGCGGCTGGTTGATCAGAGCGCGGGCCAGCGCGACCCGCTGCTGCTGGCCACCGGAGAGCTGGGCCGGGCGGCGGGGGCCGAAGCCGTCGAGCTGCACCAGCGACAGCATCCGCCGGACCTGGTCGTCGACCGAGCGGATGCCGCGCCGCCGCAGCCCGAAGGCCACGTTCTCGAAGATGGTGAGGTGCGGAAAGAGCGCGTAGCTCTGGAAGACCGTGTTGACCGGCCGCTTGTACGGCCGCAGCCGGGCGATGTCGGTGTCGCCGAGCAGCACCTGGCCGCTGGTCGGCTCCTCCAGCCCGGCGATCATGCGCAGCGTGGTGGTCTTGCCGCAGCCGGACGCGCCGAGCAGCGCGAAGAACGAGCCCTGGCTGATCGTCAGGCTGAGGTCGTCGACGGCGGTGAAGATGCCGAACCGCTTGGTGAGGTCGGCCAGGCGCAGGTCGCCTGCGGGTGTCTCGCGCGCCATCGGAGTCACGCCCCGATGACCTGCTGGAACTTACCCTCGTACTCCTTCTCCTGCTTTTCGTCCAGGGCCATGAACACCTTGGACTTCGCCAGCAGCGCGTCGTCGGGGAAGATCAGCGGGTTGGCGGCCAGGTCCGGGTCGATCTTCTCCATCTCGGCCTGGGCGCCCTTGACCGGGCAGATGTAGTTGACGTACGCGGCGAGCTTCGCCGCGACCGCCGGCTCGTAGTAGTAGTTGATCAGCGCTTCGGCGTTGCCCTTGTGGGTGGCCTTGTTCGGGACCATCATGTTGTCGCTGTAGAGCATCGCGCCGGAGTCCGGCGCGACGAACTGCACCTTTTCGTTCTCACTGGAGAGCTGGATGACATCCCCGGACCAGCCGATGCACGCGGCGATGTCGCCCTTGGCCAGGTCGGGTGCGTAGTCGTTGCCGGTGAACTTGCGGATCTGCCCGGAGTCGACTGCCTTCTTGAGCTTGTTGAGCGCGTCGTCGAACTGGGCGGCGGTGAAGTTCGACGGGTCGTGCCCGTTCGAGCCGAGCAGCAGACCCATCGTGTCGCGCATCTCGCTGAGCGCCGTCACCTTGCCCTTGAGGTCGGGGCGGGTCAGCAGCTCGTCGACCGTGCGCAGCTCCTTGGTGACGCTGCCGTTGAACGCCAACCCGGCCAGGCCGGACTGCCACGGGATCGAGATCCGGTTCTCGGTGTCGAACGAGCGGTTGAGCAGCGACGGCAGCAGGTTCGCCTGGACGTTCGGGATCTTTGCCGCGTCGAGCTTCTGGATCCAGCCGAGCCGGATCATCCGCGCGGCCATCCAGTCGGTCAGCACGATGATGTCCCGGTCGGTGCTCTGGCAGGCGGCCAGCTGGTTCTGCACCTTGCCGAAGAACTCGTTGTTGTCGTTGATGTCCTCGGTGTAGGTGACCTGGATGCCGGTCTTCGTGATGAACTCGTCCAGGCTCGGCCGCTTCGACTCGTCCTTCTCGTCGACGTCCATGTACTGCGGCCAGTTGGAGAAGGCCAGCTTCTTCTCGGTGCCGGACAGGTCCTCGCTGACGCAGCCGGCCTCGGTCTGCTGGGCGCCCTTGGTGCCGCAGCCGGCGAGACTGCCGCCCGCAGCGAGCAGGGCGGCCGATCCGAGAGTGCCGGTGAGCAGTCCACGCCGGGAAAGGGGCCGGAGGGGAGTACGCATGACGACTCCTAGGGGGTCATCGTCGGCGGGCGGGACGGGGGAGGCGCGCGCCGGCGGGAATGTCGGGAGGGTCAAGTACCAGGGACGACTGATCCTGACATGAGACACCCTCTCTCACAAGGGATTCCGTTGCGGGGTTAGCGATGCACGACGAAATACGCCAGACTGCGCGGGGACACACGCACGACATCACGATTCGGGACATGGGGAGCGCACGATGACGAACCGGCAGCACGAGAGCGGCAACGGCGGTCGACGCGTCGCCGTACGTGAAGGCGCCAATCACGCTCTGCTGGACGACGTGGCCAAGCAGATCATCGAACAGCTCCAGGAGGACGGCCGGCGGCCGTACGCGACGATCGGCAAGGCCGTCGGCCTGTCCGAGGCGGCGGTCCGCCAGCGGGTCCAGCGGTTGCTCGACTCGGGCGTCATGCAGATCGTCGCGGTGACCGATCCGCTCCAGCTCGGCTTCCCCCGCCAGGCGATGATCGGGCTGCGTACCGACGGCGACCTGGAGGCGGTGGCCGACCGACTGGCCGAGCTGGACGAGGTCGACTACGTGGTCATCACCGCCGGATCGTTCGACCTGCTCACCGAGGTGGTCTGCCGCAACGACGACCACCTGCTGGAGATCCTGCAACGGCTGCGCGCGGTGCCCGGCGTGCTCGCCACCGAGGCGTTCGTGTACCTCAAGCTGCGCAAGCAGACCTACACCTGGGGTACGGCCTGACGCACCGCTCGTCGGCGCTCGTCGGCGCTTGATCGACTCGGCTTTCCGGAAGTCGGGGTGTCCGGGTGGCCCTGATGCCCCGGTTTCCGTGAACCCGAGTGGATCAGCGGCCTGCTGCGCCCACCGTGCCTGCCGCGCCGACGAACGACGCCCAGGCGGTCGGGGCGAAGGTCAGGGTGCCACCGTCGGGGTCCTTGCTGTCCCGCACCAGCACCCGGCCGGGCAGGTTGTCGGCCACCTCGACGCAGTCACCGCCGTTGTTGCTGCTGCGGGTCGAGGTGCGCCAACGGGCGTCGGTCATGTCCATGTCGTGGCCACTTCCCTGATCAGCTCGATCGACCGGCGTTGGGGCAGCGCCTCACCGGCGACGCTCTCCCACCTGCGTCCCAGGCTAGCGACGTCGAGAGGATCGGTCACGATCTGACCGCGGAGCTGGTTGTCGAGATACGCCAATTCCGTCCCGTCGGGCAGGCGGCCCAGCACGAACGGCCCGGCGAGGCCGGTGTGCCACGGGCTCTCGGCGGGGATGACCCGGACCTGCACGTGCTCCCACTCGGCAGCCGAGGCGAGGTGCCGGAGCTGCCCGGCCATCACCGACCCGTCGCCGACCGGCCGGCGCAGCACCACCTCGTCGATCACCGCTACGAGCTGGGGTGGGGCATCGCGGCAGAGGACCGCCTGCCGGTCGATCCGGCTCGCCACGATCTGGTCCACTTCGGAGACTGGGACCAGCCCGCCCGTGTTCAGGACCGCCCGGGCGTACCCCTCGGTCTGAAGCAGGCCCGGCACGAGCAGCGGTTGATAGGAGCGGATCGAGGTCGCGTCCTGTTCCAGCTCAGCCCACGGCCGGAACCACGGCAGGTCCCGGCGGCGGAACGGCTCCGGCCAGAGGTCGGCGGCGTCGCGGCGTAGGACCTCCGCCACCGCGATGCGGGTACGCGGGTGCGGAATGCGCCCCGCAGCGAGCCACCGCGCCGCCGTCTTGGGGTCGACGCCGACCTTCTCGGCCAGCGACTCGACCGTCTCCCCCGCCTCGGCCATCGCCACCCGCAACGCCTCGTTCGCCATTCGGATCCTCCCGCCCGCCGGACACACACCACAACTCCGCTCGGTACGGAGCGCCCAGCCACGTCATGCCCGCTGCGCCGCCCCGCTCGGTAGAGAGCAGCGCCCCGCTCGGGTGCTGAGCCGCCCCGCGTGGAGCAAGCTGTGCCGCCCCGCTCGGCACACGCTGCGGCGCACGATAGCCACGCTGAGTGTCGATGTCTCCGGCCTACCGGCGTGTTGCGGTGGGACGTGTTGGCGTGCATCCAGGACGCCCACCGAGCGCCCCCGAGGTGTCCCACCAGCGTCCCGACGCTCACCTCGCACCGCCCCTGCCGATGATCCACTCGACGTCGCCGAAATCGCGGTATCAACCACGCCCCGATGGCACAACATCGGCGAACTGGAGTGGATCAACCGTGCGGCGCGGGGCGAACGGTGGCGCGCGGGGCGAACGGCGGCGCAGGGCAGGCACGTGCCCCACATCTGGGGCAGCTCGACAGGGCTGGAACCCCATACCGGCAGGTCACGCAGCGATGCGAAATCCGTTGCCGAGACTGCAACCGCTCGCTGATTCCGTCGTGCCTGGCCCATCACGCCACTGATACCACTTGCCTATGAGCCCAAGACTGTGCGATAACCGTTGGCAGAGCGGCCGGCTTCACCCTTTGACCGGCCCGACGACCGATGGGGCTGACATGGCCAACGCCACCGACCACCTCTGGATGCACTTCACCCGGATGGCGAGCTACTCCGCCGGCGAGGTGCCGACAATCGTTCGCGGCGAGGGCGCGTACGTGTGGGACGCGCAGGGCCGCCGCTACCTCGACGGGCTCGCCGGGCTGTTCGTCGTCAACGCCGGTCACGGTCGCACCGAGCTGGCCGAGGCCGCCGCCAAGCAGGCCGGTGAGTTGGCCTACTTCCCGCTCTGGTCGTACGCGCACCCGAAGGCCGTCGAGCTGGCCGAGAAGATCGCCTCGCTCACCCCCGGCGACCTGAACCGGGTCTTCTTCACCACCGGCGGCTCCGAGGCCGTCGAGGCGGCGTGGAAGCTGGCCCGGGCCTACTTCAAGCGCACCGGTCAGCCCAACAAGTACAAGGTGATCAGCCGGTACATCGCCTACCACGGCACTTCGATGGGCGCGTTGTCGATCACCGGTCTGCCCGGCATCAAGAGCGACTTCGAGCCGCTGGTGCCCGGCGCGATCAAGGTGCCGAACACCAACTTCTACCGGGCGCCCGAGCACGGCGACGACGCGGAGGCGTTCGGCCGCTGGGCCGCCGACGAGATCGGCCGGGCCATCGAGCGGGAGGGGCCGGACACGGTCGCCGCGGTCTTCCTGGAGCCCGTGCAGAACTCCGGCGGCTGCTTCCCACCCCCGCCCGGCTACTTCGAGCGGGTCCGGGAGATCTGCGACGCGTACGACGTGCTGCTCGTCTCCGACGAGGTGATCTGTTCGTGGGGTCGGCTCGGCGAGTACTTCGGCGCCGTCCGCTACGGCTACCAGCCGGACATCATCACCACCGCCAAGGGCATCACCTCGGGGTACGCGCCGCTCGGCGCGATGATCGCCAGCGACCGGCTGATGGAGCCGTTCCTCACCGAGACGGGCATGTTCGCCCACGGGGTGACGTTCGGCGGCCACCCCGTCTCCTGCGCGGTGGCCCTGGCCAACCTGGAGGTCTTCGCCCGTGAGGACCTCGTCGGGCACGTACGCGCCAACGAGGCCGCGTTCCGGGCCACCCTGGAGAAGCTGTACGACCTGCCGATCGTCGGCGACGTGCGGGGCGACGGCTACTTCTACGGCATCGAGCTGGTCAAGGACAAGACGACCCGGGAGACGTTCGACGAGGCCGAGTCGGAGCGGCTGCTGCGTGGTTTCCTGTCGACCGCGCTGTTCCAGGCCGGCCTCTACTGCCGGGCCGACGACCGGGGCGACCCCGTCATCCAGCTCGCCCCGCCGCTGATCGCCGAGCAGCAGCACTTCGACGAGATCGAGCAGATCCTGCGCACGGTGCTGACCGAGGCGTGGTCGCGGCTCTGACCATGCGCTACGAGGACCTGTCGTACTGGCTGTCCACCCTGGACGAGCCGCTGACCCCTCGACCCGCGCTGCCCGGCGACACGGACGCCGACGTGGTGATCGTGGGCGCCGGCTACACCGGGCTGTGGACGGCGTACCACCTGGCCCGGGCCGATCCGACGCTGCGGGTCGTCGTCCTGGAGCGGGAGATCGCGGGGTACGGGGCGTCGGGGCGCAACGGCGGCTGGTGCTCGGCGCTCTTTCCCACGTCACTGACCGGGCTGGCCCGCCGGCACGGCCGCGACGCGGCTGTCGCCATGCAACGGGCGCTGCACGACACCGTCCGTGCCGTGGGCCGGGTGGTCGCGGCGGAGGGCATCGACTGCGACTGGGCCGACGGCGGCACCGTCACGCTCGCCCGCACCGGCCCGCAGCTCGCCCGGGCCCGGGCCGCCGTGGATGAGGCCCGCGCGTTCGGCTTCGGCGCCGAACACCTGGCGCTCCTCGACGCCGACGAGGCCGCGGCCCGGTGCGGCGCCGAGGGGGTACGCGGTGGGACGTACACCCCGCACTGCGCGACAGTGCACCCGGCGAAGCTGGTGCGTGCTCTGGCGCGGGCGGTGGAACGCCTCGGGGTGCGGATCCACGAGCAGACCACGGTGACCGCGATCCGGGCCGGCGCGGCTCGCACCCCGGCGGGGACGGTCCGGGCGTCGGTGGTGGTGCGGGCCACCGAGGGGTACACGCCCATGCTGCCCGGCCTGCGCCGCGCGGTGGCGCCGGTGTACTCGCTGATGGTGGCCACCGAGCCGCTGCCGGCACAGGCCTGGGAGCGGATCGGCCTGGCGGATCGGGAGACGTTCTCCGACCATCGACACGTGATCATCTACGGCCAGCGGACGGCGGACGGTCGGCTGGCCTTCGGCGGGCGCGGCGCTCCGTACCATTTCGGGTCCCGGGTCTCTCCCGGCCAGGACCGGGAGCCACGGGTCTTCGCGGCGCTGCGACGGACCCTGGGCGAGTTGTTTCCGGTGCTCGGGCCGGACGTCCCGGTGACCCACGCCTGGGGCGGCCCGCTCGGGGTGGCCCGGGACTGGGCCGCCTCGGTCGGCTTCGACCGGGCCAGCGGGCTGGCCTGGGCGGGCGGTTACGTCGGGGACGGGGTGGGCGCCAGCAACCTCGCCGGCCGCACCCTGGCCGACCTGATCCGCGGCCAGCGCAGCGAGCTGACGAGCCTGCCCTGGGTCAACCACCGCTCCCCCGGGTGGGAGCCGGAACCCCTGCGCTGGCTGGCGATGAACGCGGCCCTGCGCGTCATGACCAGCGCCGACGCCAAGGAGAACCGGACCGACCGACCTTCCCGCCGCGCCAGGACACTCTCCCGCCTCCTGGGGCAGTGACCGGGCTCAGTGGTTCGGGGGGATCACCCGGAGGTGGCCCCGGCGGCCCGTCTGGTGGGGGCCTTCCGGGTGGGCCTGGTCGGGCTCCGGAGGGCGGGGCGCCGGGCGGGCGGCCTCGCGAACCGCCTCGGCGAGCGCCACCAGGTCGTCGGTGGTGGGCGGGGGCGGCTCGAACTCGCCCTCGTGCCGCACCACGTCCCAGCCGCGCGGAGCGGTGAGGCTGCGGGCGTGCTGCTCACACAGGTCGTACGTGTGCGGCTCGGCGAACGCCGCCAACGGGCCCACCACGGCTGTCGACTCGTTGTAGACATAGGTCAATGTGGCGACCGCTTGCCGGGGGCAGCCGTTACGGGAGCAGCGCCGTGGTGACCTCACGGCGGCAGGGTATCTCCATTACCGGGTCCGGCGCATCGCTTCGCGTTGCGACACGCCCGTCGTGGTGATCACAATTCCCGGTTCGGGTCGCGCCGCGCCAGAGGAGTGCCGCTGCCGCTGGCCGGCCCGGCACGGGGACTACCCTTTGCCTCATGACGAGCCCGGAACACCGCCGCCCCGGCTCCGGCCGGCGTGCGCACCGCGACCGGCACGGGCGTGGCCTGCGCGGGCGTCTGGTGCCGGCGACCGTGCCGTTGGCGCGGACCAAGGCCGAGGTCTTCGACGACCTGGTGCTGGACACCGTCGAGACGTTGGAACGGCGGTTCGCCAAGGAGCTGGCCGGTGTCGAGTTCGCCGTCGAGGACGTCCCACCGGACCTGAACGTCTACGACTCCGACGTGCTGGAGGACGGCGAGGTGCCGCTGGCCCGGCTGCTGCCCGGCCGCCCCGGCCGCCAGGAGGTGCCGCCGCGCATCGTGTTGTACCGGCGACCGTTGGAGTTCCGTGCCATGGACCGCGAGGATCTGGCCGACCTCGTCCACGACGTGATCATCGAACAGGTGGCGAACCTGCTCGGGGTCGATCCCGACGAGCTGGCCTGAGCCGCACGCGCCAGCGAACCGCGCGCCCGTACGACGGCTGAGCCGGGCGGCCCCCACCGCCCCGACCCTGCACCGCTCAGGCGGCCCGCCGCTTCAACTTGCGCCGCTCCCGCTCGGAGAGCCCACCCCAGATGCCGAACCGCTCGTCGTGGCCGAGAGCGTATTCGAGGCATTCGGTCTTGACCTCGCAGCGCGAGCAGATTCGCTTCGCCTCGCGGGTCGAGCCGCCCTTCTCGGGAAAGAACGCCTCGGGGTCGGTCTGCGAGCACAAGGCCCGCTCCTGCCACTCCGGCGCGTTTCCGAGCAGGTCGGCCACCTCAAGCTGGCCGTCCATCAAATGCCTCCTTGTCGCGCACCGGCGTCATCGCCGCTGCAACCCCCCACGCGAAAGGCGTGCTTGTCCGTCCGGTCCCTTTTGTTGCGTTCCGTGCGAACAACCCCATTCAAATTACACGCGTGTAATGCGTGCGCCGTCAAGCCAAACTTGATAATGGAGTCGCCCTCCCGACACCCCTGGTCGGCCACCAGGACCGTCCCAGCCTCGCAACCTGCCCTATCGATTCAGACCCCGGCCGAGTAACGCCCTCTCCGGCGAGTTGCCCGACTTTTCTGCCGTGGCGCTCCCCCCGACGGGAGACCGCCAGCCCCCTCTCGCAAAGCTGATCTTGGTGGGGGACAGGTTAACGCGGCGCGGCGCAGACCGCCCGTCGAGCCGTGGACAGCATTCGCACCCCGCCCACGATGTGGACGGGGTGCGAGTGCAAAATGGCGCTCCGGGGTCAGCCGGTGGCCCCAAAACCGCTGCTGGGCCACACGAACTCGGCGATCCCTCCACCATGGACAGAAACGACGCCGGCGGACGTGTCCTCGTCCCACCAGACGGTATACATCCCGGCGGGAAGATCGGGATAGACCGCACTGTGGAACGACCCGTCCCGCACCCGGCGCTCCCGTACCGCCGAGTGGACGCGTCGATCATCGCCGCGGCTGATCTCGATCTCCCGGCCGTGCAGATCCCGACCGGTGTAGACGATCAGGGCACCGGTGTCGCCACCCAGTTCGAGGACGACACTCCCCGTCTCCGACGGCCCGTACGTGTGCTCGTGCATCCGCCGCTCCCCCCGCCGACGATCAGGACGACGCCGGCGGGTTGTTGAACCCGTCGTACGGCGTACCGAGGTAGGGGAAGCTCGCGAGGAACGGGGCGGTCACGTCGGCGGCGCTCAACCCCGGGGTGACCGCGGCGGCCGCCGCGTCCGGGCGGAACGTCTTGTCGACCAGCGGGACGGTCAACCCGGCGATCGCCCGCAGCGCGATGCTCACCACGTCGTCGCCGACCCGCCGCCCGTTGGGGAAGCCGGCCAGGTCGCCGCCGAGCACCCCGAACCGGTCCGGCTTGCGGTTCGGCGGGATCGCCGTGTTCAGCCGCAGCATGTCGGCCTGCAGGTCGCCGGTGGCGTTGGTGAAGCCGTCGATCAGCCCGGCCGGCACGCCGGTGAGCAGGATCGCCACCAGGTCGGCACGGGCCTTCTTCGACTTGTTGAGCTTGTCCAGGTTGGGAAAGACGTCCGGGTACAGGGCCGGCAGCAGCGCGGCCAACTCGGGCCGCTCGACGAACTGGGCGAACCGCTTGTCCTCCGACGGTGGCAGCGAGTTCCACAGGTCCTTCTTGGACATCGGCACGATGACCTCGTTGAACAGCGGATTGCCCAGCCGGGAGACCTGCGTGAACGGGCCGGTGGAGGTGTCCTGCGCGACCCGGTCACCGAGCACCCGGACCTGCCGGCGCGACGCCGACGTCCACACGCCGAGCACCGACGCCGGGTCGGCCGCGCCGTACCGGCTGGCACGGCGACGCACCTGCTTCAGCGGCACCTGCACGGCGAGGCTGTGCACGTTCATCCGGTCGGTGGCGTTGACCGGCTCCCCCTCGGACTTGAAGATCTTCTTACCGGCGACGTGCAGCTGCTGGAACGGCCGCAACGTGCCGAGGTCGAAGATCGCCCCCAGGTCGACGAAGAAGCCGTCCGCACGCTGGCCGGCGAAGACCCGCTCCCCCGTCGACAGGGTGTAGGTGGCCTGCCGGACGAGGTCGGCGTACTTCGGGGTGGACAGCGGGCCGACGTTGCACGGCGGGCAGGGCAGCTTGTGCGCGAGGCGGTGCTCCCGGCCGTCGGTCACCCGGGTCAGGCTGTAGAACTGCCGGCGGTTCCAGTTCCTGCTGTCAAGCGACTCGATCGGCCCGGTGTTGTAGAGGTAGCTGTTCGGGTTGGTGATCTCGGTGGTGAACTCGAACCGGTAGGTGACGTCGGGCTGACCGTCACCGTCGTTGTCGATGTGGATCTCGTAGCGCACGTCGTCGCCGAACTCGAAGAAGTTCGGCCCGCCGGACGGGAGCTGCAAGGGCACGTAGTTGGCGATCAACGTGACCGTGTCGGGCTTGTCGGGGCTGACGAACGCGTAAAGGTCGGAGCTGTCGGCGACCGGATCCTTGGCTATCTCCGGGGCCTCGCGGTGGGAAGACATGGCGGACCAACCTCACTGGGCGGGGACTGATGGCGGGTCGGGACGGTGCGGGGTCAGCGCCGGGCTGCGCGCCGCAGTCGGTCCGCCAGGCCACGGTCGCGTACCTCGATCCGGGACTCACCGACGAAGACGTCCATCGTTCCGGACGCGGCGTCGCGCAGGTGCACGACGATCGGCTCATCGGCCCGACCCGCGGCGCCCGGCGCGTTCTGCGCCGCCGACAGGCCCGGCACGGTGAGCGCGGCGGCGCCGAGGGTGGCGCTGGCCGCGGCGGTCAACGTCTGCCGGCGGGTCAGTCGCGGCCACTGCCGCTTCCGCTGATCACTGGTCATGGGCAACCTTTCCGGCGGCGGCGCGTACGCGCCCGCGGTGACGGACGGGTCCGGTGCCGTCGGGGTGACGCCGCCGGGCCCCTGAAGGGGACACCGGCGGCGGTCCTCGCCGCGACCGCCGCCGGCACCGCGTGGTACGGCCGGCGGCGGGAAAAGGTTCGACCTCAGCGCGGAGCGTGACCGTACGCAGTCGATCGCTTGCGCGCCGGACGACCGGCAGCCTTCGCGATGGCCCGCAACTGCTCCTCGGTACGCGCCGACCCGTTGTCGGAGCCGGCCATCCGGGAGATGGTCTCCTCCATCAGGGTGCCGCCCAGGTCGTTGCAGCCGCCCTGGAGCATCGCCACGGTGCCCTCGTCGCCGAGCTTCACCCAGGAGCACTGGATGTTGTCGATCCGGCCGTGCAGCAGTAGCCGCGACATGGCGTGCACGACCCGGTTCTCCCGCCAGGTCGGCCCCGGGCGGGCGATGCCGGCCAGGTAGATCGGCGCGTTGGTGTGCACGAACGGCAGGGCCACGAACTCGGTGAACCCGCCGGTGCGGTCCTGCACGCCGGCCAGCACCCTAAAGTGCGCCAGCCACTGCCCCGGGTGGTCGACGTGGCCGTACATCATCGTGGAGCTGGACCGGATGCCCAGCTCGTGGGCCGTGCTGACGACGTCGACCCAGGCGGCGGCCGGCAGTTTGCCCTTGGTGAGCACCCAGCGCACGTCGTCGTCGAGGATCTCGGCGGCGGTGCCCGGGATGGTGTCCAGCCCCGCCTCGCGCAGCCGGGTCAGCCACTCGCGCACCGGCACGCCCGCCTTCGCGGCGGCGGTGACGATCTCCATCGGGGAGAACGCGTGCACGTGCATCTCCGGCACGCGGGCCTTGATCGCGCGCACGATGTCCGCGTACCCGGTGACCGGCATCTTCGGGTCGATGCCGCCCTGGAGGCACACCTCGCTGGCGCCGGCCGCCCACGCCTGCTCGGCCCGGTCGGCGACCTGGTCGACGGAGAGCCGGTACGCGTCCGCGTCCCGCTCACGCTGGGCGAACGCGCAGAACCGGCAGCCCACGTAGCAGACGTTGCTGAAGTTGATGTTGCGGTTGACCACGTAGGTGACGTCGTCGCCGACCGCGTCGCGGCGTACGTCGTCGGCGAGCCGGCACAGCTCGTCCAGCGCCGGCCCGTCCGCGCCGAACAGCGCCAGCGCCGCGTCGGTGTGCCGGGGATCGAGCAGCGCCGCCGGGTCGTCGACCGCCAGCCGCAGCCCGGCCGCCACGTCACGGTCCGCGCCACTGCCGGTCGATTCCGGCGGTACGCCCGCACGTCGCGCCGCCGCCTCGGGAGTGACCTTGCCGGCGACCTCGGACCAGTCGCCGTAGACGCTGTCGAAGTCGCCGCGCCGGTCGTCGGTGCGGCCGGTGGTGTCGATGGTGGCGTGCAAGTCGGTGCGCCCGCCGAACGTCTCCTCCGGCTCCTGCCAGGGACGCCCCTGCGGGAGGGCCGACTCGACAGCCATGCCGGTCGCCGGGTCGGCGAGGGCGCTCACGTGCGGCAGCAGCCGCGGGTCGAGCCACGGGTCACCGGCGCGCACGTACTCCGGGTAGATGGTCAGCCGCTCCCGCAGCGTGAACCCGGCCAGCTCGGTGTGCCGGGCCAACTCCTCGATCTGCGGCCACGGGCGCTCCGGGTTGACGTGGTCGGGGGTGAGCGGGGAGACGCCACCCCAGTCGTCGATGCCGGCGCGCAGCAACAGGTCGTACTCGCCGGCGATGAGGTTCGGCGGAGCCTGGATGCGGGCCTTCGGGCCGAGCAGCAGTCGGGCCACCGCCACCGTGGCGGCCAGGTCGTGCAGTTCCGCGTCGGGCATGCCCCGCATCGCCGTGTCCGGCTTGGCGCGGAAGTTCTGCACGATCACCTCCTGGAGGTGGCCGTACTCCCGGTGCGCGCGGCGGATCGCGAACAGCGCGTCCACCCGCTCGGCCGGCGTCTCGCCGATGCCGATGAGGATGCCGGTGGTGAACGGCACCCCGACCCGCCCCGCGTCGTCGAGCACCCGCAGCCGGACCGCCGGCGCCTTGTCCGGCGAGCCGTAGTGCGGGCCGCCCGGCTCGGACCACAGCCGGGTGGCCGTGGTCTCCAGCATCATGCCCATGCTCGGCGCGACCGGCTTGAGCCGTTGCAGCTCCGACCAGGACAGCACCCCAGGGTTGAGGTGCGGCAGCAGGCCCGTCTCCTCCAGCACGGCCACCGCGCAGGCACGCAGATAGTCCAGAGTGGAGTCGTAGCCGCGCTCGTCGAGCCAGCTCCGGGCCGCCGGCCAGCGTTCCTCCGGCCGGTCACCGAGGGTGAACAGGGCCTCCTTGCAACCCTGCGCCGCGCCCGCCCGCGCGATCGCCAGAACCTCGTCGCGGTCCAGGAACGGCGCCGGCAGCCGGTGCGGCACGGTCGCGAACGTGCAGTAGTGGCAGCGGTCCCGGCAGAGCCGGGTCAGCGGAATGAAGACCTTCTTCGAGTACGTGACCACGCCCGGCCGCCCGGCGTCACGCAGCCCGGCGTCGCGGATCCCCCCGGCGGTGCGGAGCAGCTCGTCGAGCGCGTCGCCACGGGCGGCGAGAAGCGCGGTCGCCTCGTCGACGTCCAGCGCGCGCCCGGTCGCGGCCCGGCCCAGGGCCCGCCGCACGCTCGCCTCGCTCGGACCGGAGTGGGTGCGATCAACCATCCACTCAGCCTATGCGCAGCGCGGGCCCGACCCACCAGACCCAGCCCGCACCGTGGGAAACCGCACCCCATGATCACTTGATGCGTCGGTGGAGGGGCGGGCACCGCCTGCGGCTCCTTTGCTCTGCTTCAACCTACGCAACACCGCGCGTCCGATATCCGGACGCCGGCTGTTGCCTCGGTTGAAGCAGAGCAAAGGAGGACCCGACCATCACCAGCCCGGAGGTGCTGGCGGCTCAGCGGGGCTGGTCGGGGTGCGTGGCGGGGTTGATGTGTTGGGTGCGGTCGGGGTCGGCCGGGCGTCCGATGGCCTGGGTGGGGTCGGCGGAGGCCGGCTCGGCGGACTGGCGCGGGATCGTCTGCGTCGGGTCCGCCGACGGCGGCTGCCCGAACGGCGGCGCGGGCGGCGCCGACTGCGGGGCGGGGTTGGCCGGCGGCGCGGACTGCGGGAACGGCGGCGCCGACTGCGGAGCGGCCTGGAACGGCGGCGCGGACTGCGGGGCCGACTGCGGGTGCGGCGGCGCGGACTGCGGGGCCTGGAACGGCGGCGACGGCTGGCCGTACTGGCCGGGGAACTGCGCCGGCGGATAACCGCCCGGCTGACCGGCCTGCGGGTAACCGCCCGGCTGGCCGGGAGCGGGCCATCCGCCCTGCGGCTGACCGCCGGGCTGACCGGGAGCCGGCCAACCGCCCTGCTGCGGCTGCGGCCAACCCGGCTGCGGCTGGCCGTAGACGCCCGGCTGCGGCTTCGGCTTGGGGACGTAGTAGAACGCCCGCCAGATGGTGAACACCACCCAGGCGGCCACCGCGAAGATCACCAGCCAGGCGAACCGGGCGAGAAGGCCGAGCAACGCGTCGAGGATCTCGGTCTCGGCGAGGCGGCCCACCGTCCAGATCAGCATGGTGAGCGTGCCGAGCAGCGCGCTGACCGCGTACTCACCAAGCGCCACCTGCGTGATCAGCTTCGCCTTCGGCAGGACCGGCGCGACGTGGGTGGCCAGCAGGACGGCCAGCAGCGGCAGCACCACCGCCTCCACCCCGATGAACGCGGAGAACTGGTCGCCCGCCCGGTCGGTGAAGTCGCGGTAGTCGTTCGGGGTGAGCAGCCGGAGCAGCCCCACGAAGAGGAACACGGCGTTGGCGCCGAGCAGGGCGAGCGCACCCAGTTCGCGCAGTGGCTTGGTCAGCTGGCGGGCCTGCGTCGCGTCGGCGGACGCGGGCTCGGCGGGGCTGGTCACGAGCTCCCCCTCGGGGCAATAACGGACAGGGCGCACGTGAGCCTAGTCTCCCATGCCACCGGCGGACCGGAGGCGTCTCGTACGCGAGGATGGTCGACATGCGCATCGTGGTTCTGGCCGGCGGCATTGGCGGCGCCCGGTTCCTGCTCGGCGTCCGGGCGTACGCCCGCGAGGTCGGCGCCGAGGTGACCGCCGTTGTCAACGTCGGCGACGACCTGTGGCTGCACGGGTTGAAGATCTGTCCCGACCTGGACAGCGTCATGTACACGCTCGGCGGCGGCGCCGACCCCGAACGGGGCTGGGGTCGGGTCGGCGAGAGCTGGACGGTCAAGGAGGAGTTGGCCGCGTACGGGGCGGAGCCGACCTGGTTCGGCCTCGGCGACAAGGACATCGCCACCCACCTGGTGCGCAGCACCATGCTCAACGGCGGCTACCCGCTGAGCGCGGTCACCGAGGCGCTGTCGACGCGGTGGCAGCCCGGCGTACGCCTGCTGCCGGCGACCGACGACCGGCTGGAGACCCACGCGGTCGTCGGCGACGGTGACGAGGGCCAGCGGGCGATCCACTTCCAGGAGTGGTGGGTGCGGTACCGGGCCGACATCCCCACCCACCGTTTCGTCTTCGTCGGCGCGGAGACGGCGCAGCCGGCGCCGGGGGTGCGGGAGGCGATCGGTGCGGCCGACCTGGTGTTGATCGCGCCGAGCAACCCGGTGGTGAGCATCGCGCCGGTGCTAGCCGTACCGGGGATGCGCGAGGCGGTGACCGACGGCCCGGCGCCGGTGGTGGGTGTCTCGCCGATCATCGGCGGCGCTCCGGTCCGGGGAATGGCTGACCGCTGTCTCGCCGTGCTCGGGGTCGAGTGCAGCGCGGCCGGTGTGGGCCGGCTCTACGGCCCTCGGGCTGCGGGTGGGCTGCTGGACGGCTGGCTGGTGGCCGAGGAGGACGCCGACGCGGTGGTACCGGAGGTGACGGTCCGCGCGATGCCGCTGCGGATGACCGACGAGGCGGCGACGGCGGCGATGGTCCGCGCCGCGGTGGAGTTGACGTGAGGCTGGAGATCCTGCCGGTGCTGGGCATCGGCCACGTGACCGAGGGTGACGACCTGGCGGCGGTGATCGCCACCGCTGCGCCGTGGCTGCGCGACGGCGACGTGCTGGTGGTGACCAGCAAGATCGTCTCCAAGGCGGAGGGACGGCTGGTCGATGTCCCGGCGGACGGGCCGGAGCGGCTCGCCGCGCGCGAGGAGGTGCTGGCCGGTGAGACCGCCCGGGTGGTGGCCAGCCGCGGGGCGACCCGGATCGTGCAGACCCACCACGGCTTCGTGATGGCCTCCGCCGGGATCGACGCGTCGAACGTCGACAAGACCCGGCTGGTGCTGTTGCCGGTGGATCCGGACGCGTCGGCGCGGGAGCTGCGCGCCGCGCTGCGGGAGCGGTACGACCTGGACGTTGCCGTGATCATCAGCGACACGATGGGCCGGCCCTGGCGCAACGGGCTTACCGACGTGGCGCTCGGGGTGGCCGGGATGCCGGCGATCCGCGACCATCGGGGCGAGGTGGACCCGTACGGCAACGAGCTGCAGCTGACCCAGATGGCGGTGGTGGACGAGCTGGCGGGCGCCGGCGAGTTGATCAAGGGCAAGTGTGACCAGGTCCCCGTGGCCGTGGTGCGCGGCTACCTCGCGGCGACCCGCGCGGACGACTCCGACGGCGCGCGGACGCTCATCCGTGATGCCGCGCAGGACCTGTTCTCGCTGGGCACCGCCGAGGCGCGGGCGGCCGGGCTGGCCGAGGCCGCGACCCTCACCGAGGCGATCGACCCCGAGCCGGTCGACCCGGCCGCGGTGCGACGGGCGCTCGACGCGGTCGCCGAGGTGGTGACCCCCGGCACGGTCTTCACCCTCATCGACGAGGCGGAGGTACGCGCCGGCCTGGTCGCCGAGGTGCCGGGCTGGCCGGCCGACGCCAGCGCGCTGGTGCTCGGCACCGCGCCGGCGCCCGTCGACCCGATGGACCTGGTCCGCTTCGGCGCCGACCTGCACCGGCTGCGCGTCGCACTGGCCGCCGAGGGTGTCCGGTCGACGCTGCTGCCTCCGCCGGCCGGCAGCCCGGCCAGCGCCGCGCTCGCCCTGTGACCGCGCGGCCGGGCCGGACTCACGCGTCCAGGACGGCCCGGCCCAGCGGGGTCAGCGTGTGCAGCACGGTGTTGCGGTCGCGGTGACTGACGAGCAGGCCGGCGTTGCGCAGCACTGTGGCGTGCTGGCTGGCCGCCGCCGGTGAGATGTTGAGCCGGCGGGCCACTTCGCCCGTGGTGCAGCCGTCGTGGCTGGCCTCCAGCACCGCCGCCCTGGTCCGGCCGAGCAGTGCGGCCAGCGAGTCGCGACCGGCGCTCGACGTGGCCAACGCGTCCCCGTCGGTCGCGGCGAGCCCGCCCAGCCGGTCCACCGGATAGACCAGCACCGGCGGCAGCGCCGGGTCGAGCAGGGCGACCGGGGTGCCCGCGCAGAAGAACGACGGCACCAACAGCAGCCCTCGACCGTCCAGGTGCAGCTCCCGGCTGTGCGGGTAGTCGCGCACCTCGAGCACCCCGCTGTCCCAGCGCATGCGCGGGCGGAGGCTGGCCAACAGCCCTTCGACGCCGCCGTCGAGCAGGGCCCGTGCGCGGCGGGTGCGGTCCGCTGCCACCGCCGACTGGATCCGACTCCAGTACGGGTCGATCGCCAGCGACCGGTACTGCTCCATGGAATCCGCGAGGTGGCGCAGCGTCGCCACGTCACCGCGGGCCAGCGCGGCGGCCGAGGACGGCAGCTGGTTCTCGGCGGCCAGCAGGGTCACATCCCGCTGGAGCAGCGGGGTCGGCGTGCTGCGCACCGCTTCCAGCCCCGCCGCGAAACCCTCCACGCTGGCGTACGGGGTCAGGAAGTCGGGGAAGTAGCCGCGCGGCGGGTTCAGGGCGAAGAGCAGTCGGAGCTGATCGGAGGCGACGTCCTGGCGCAGCCCGCGGGTCACGGTGCGCCGCCAGGTCGACGTCAACGGATCGCGGTTGCGGCCCTGCAACACGTGCAGGCTGAGGACCAGCTCCCAGACCGGGTCGGCCGCCGGCGCCACCCGGGTCCGGAGAATGTCCTCGCCGGAAAAGTGGATCTTCAGCATGGAGCGCTCCCGTGTCGCCGGCAGAGGGATGCCGAGCGACCGTTCGACTCTACCCGGCCGGCAGTTATCTCCATCTTTAAGCCTGAACTGAAAAACCTCGACGCCTCCCCGGCCAGTTAGGCATGCTTCCAGTGCCCGAGCACGGCACCGACACGTCACGGACGTGACCGGCGCCGGGGCACCGGGAACCGGGGAGGGACCGGTGATCGGGCGGCACCACGAGGGTCTGCGGCCCTTGCTCCGCGGAGGTGCCGTCCGGTCATCCCGTCGACGCAGTGCGTCGGCCCCGCTCAGCCGACCCAGAGCGCGACCCGATGGTCCTCGTCCGTGACGTAGAACGGCCGCCCGTCCAGCTCGGCCAGGCCCTCGACGTGATGAAACGGCGCCAGGTCGGCCACCTCTTCGCCGACGAGCCGGCACGCGTCGCCCGTCCGCCCCGCCGGGAACCGGAACCGCACGTGCCGGGACGTGACCGCGCCGCCGCCCGGATGGTCGTCGAGCAGCACCGACCCCTTGCCCAGCGCGTCGATCGAGCCGATCACGGCCGCGTACCCGCCGTCCGGCGTCGGCGCGATCGCCCGGAAGCCGGTCAGCTCACCCGGCGGGGTCACCCCGGTCACCGCGTACGCCCCCAACGCCCGGGGCCACACCGGGTCCGCGGCGAACATGCCCGGCACGCCGGACACCTCCACCAGGACCGGCTCGCCGGCCCCGGTGACCGGAAACCGCAACCCGAGCAGCACCGTGCCGTCCGGCGTGAAGGCCGCGGCCTCCACGTTCAACGGGAGGTCGTCCGGGGTCAGGCGCGTCACCCAACTCTTCGCCCGACTGGTTCCCCGCGCCAGGGTCTCCACGATGAACCGGTCGCGCACCCGCTTGCCCGGCGGCAGCAGGGTCAGCGGCGACGCGGCGAGGGCGTCGTTCACCGCGCGGTGCAGCCGGAACCGGTTGCGCACCACGTGCACCGGCAGCGTGCCGGCCGCCGCGTCGTCCTCGCGGAACCGGGCCACGAACGCCCGACGGGGGCGCAGCGGGCCCGCCTTCGAGCCGAAGTGGGAGCCGAAGACGTACACCCAGCCGTCGTGGTGCGCGAGCGCCTCACCGTCCTCGGTCCGGCCGTTCTCGACCCCGGCGTCCGCCGTGACGTGCCGGGCCGTCCACTCACCGTCGTCCAACTCCAGCAGCAGGGCCAGGCAGCGCTCCACCGGGCCCTCGTCCAGCACCGTCCAGAAACCGCGCCGAGCACCGTACGACCGCAGCAGCGCGGACGAGCGCACCGGCAGCAGATCGCTGGCCTCGTTGCCGGCCACCACGAATTCGACGAGTCGCAGGGTCACCGCGCCAGCGTACGGAGAGCGCGCTCGTACAGTGACGGGGTGCCTGACACCGCGCTCACCGGACCCGCCGTCGACCCCACCGATCCCGCGTCGTACGCGACGCTGCACGCCGACGCCGTCGCCCTGCTGGAGGGCTGGCAGCCGACCAGCCCGGCGGCGGCCGACGCGCGGGACCGGACCCTCGCGCTGCTCGCCGCCGGGCCGGTGGCGATGAGCCGGCAGCACCGCCCCGGCCACGTCACAGCGAGCGCGCTGGTGCTCGACCCGACCGGCGCACGGGTGCTGCTCTGCCTGCACGCCAAGTTCGGCCGCTGGGTGCAGCTCGGCGGGCACTGCGAGCCGGTGGACCGGACGCTTGTCGGGGCCGCGCTGCGCGAGGCCATCGAGGAGTCCGGCATCGACGGCCTGCGCATCGATCCGGTGCCGATCGACATCGACGTGCACGAGGTGCTCTGCCAGGGTGGGTCGCGCCACTACGACGTCCGGTTCGCGGTGGTCGCCCCGCCCGGCGCCGTCGAGCAGGTCAGCGACGAGGCCGAGGAGCTGGGGTGGTTCCCGCCCGATCGGCTGCCCGAGCCGCTGGCCGGCGGGACGGCGCAACTCATCGAGCCGGCCCTCGCGGCGCTGGGCAGGTGGTGACACCTCGTCGTGGCCCGCGCACGAGTACGCCGGCGACAGCGGCTTGCACCGCCATCGCCGGCGCTACGAGGTCACCCGCCGGGGTCGAGGGTCAGACGTAGCCCTCTTCGCCCCGCTCCTTCAGCTCGTCGACGAGGAGCTTGACGTCCTGGGCCCGGTCACGCGGGCAGACCAGCACCGCGTCCGGGGTGTCCACCACGATCAGGTCGCGCACGCCGAGCACCGCCACCAACCGGCCCGACTGCGGCACCACCACCAGGTTGGCGGTGTCCCGCAGGAGTACGCCCGGCTTGGCGTCGGTGCCGAGCACCACGTTGCCCGCGTCGTCGGCGGGCAGCACCTCACCCAGCGTGTGGAAGTCGCCGACGTCGTTCCAGCCGAAATCGCCAGGCACTGTGGCGACCCGACCGGCGGTGGCCGCGCCCTCCATCACCGCGTAGTCGACGGAGATCTTCGGCAGCGTCGGCCAGACCGTCCCGAGCACGTCGTCCTGCTCCGGGGTGCCCCAGGCGGTGGCGATCGCGGTGACCCCCGCGTGCAGCGCCGGCTGCTGGCGGGCCAACTCGGCGAGGAACACGTCCACCCGCCAGACGAACATGCTCGCGTTCCACAGGTGCCGGCCCGAGCGGACGTACGCCTCGGCGACCTCGGCGGCCGGCTTCTCCTTGAACTCGGCCACCTGACGCCACGGCGTGCCCTCGGCCTCGTCGCCGGTCTCCAGGTAGCCGTAGCCGGTCTCCGGCCGGGTCGGGGTGATCCCGACCGTCATCAGCATGCCCTGCTCGGCCCCCCGGACCGCCTCCTGGACCGTGCGCACCCAGCTGTCCGGGTCGCGGATCAGGTGGTCGGCCGCGAAGCTCCCCATGACCGCGTCCGGGTCACGCTGCGCGATCACCGCCGCGGCCAGCGCGATCGCCGCGCAGGAATCCCGGGGGGACGGCTCGACCAGGATGTTCTCCTCCGGCAGCCCGGTCAGCTGCCGGGCGACCGCCGCGACGTGCGCGGCGCCGGTGACCACGAGGGTCCGATCCGGTGTGGTCAGCGGCGCGAGCCGCTCCACGGTCGCCTGGAGCAGCGAGGCGCTGGTACCGGTCAGCGGGTGGAGGAACTTGGGGTGGCCGGCGCGGGACAACGGCCACAACCTTGTGCCGCTGCCACCTGCCGGGATGACCGCATAAAGCATCCGCACATCATGCCCGACGTATCCGCCCGCAGTGGCACGGGTCACCACGAGAGGCCCGAACGGTCACGACCGGGCGCGACTCCAGGCGGCGATGTGCACCTCGGCGCTGGATTCCCAGGTGAACTCCTTGGCCCGGTCGAAGCCGGCCTTCGCCAGCGACAGCCGGCGCTGCTCGTCGTCGAGCAGGGCGGCCAGGTCGGTGGCGATCTGGCCCGGGTCCTCCGAGGTGTACGCGACCGCGTCGCCACCCACCTCCGGCAGCGACAGCCGGGGGGTGGTCAGCACCGGGGCGGCGCACGCCATAGCCTCCAGGATCGGCAGGCCGAACCCCTCGCCGTACGACGGGTAGGCGGCCACCAGCGCGCCACCGAGGAAGCCGGGCAGGTCGGCGTAGCGCAGGTAGCCGGGGCGCAGCAGCCGCAGGTGGGACGGGACCTCGGCCACCGCCCGGTCGATGTCGTCGTCGTGCCCCTGCCCACCGGCGATCACCAGGGCCGGCGGGTCGACCCGGTCGGCCACCGCACGGGCCCAGCCGCGGATCAGGTTGGGCACGTTCTTGCGCGGCTCCTTGGCGCCGAGGAAAGCCACGTACGTGCTGTTGCCCAGCCCCAGCCGGGCACGCACGCGGGCCTTCTCCTCCTCGCCGGGCGCGTGGAAGGCGTCGTGGTCGACGCCGTGGTAGGCCACGTCGATGCGGGTCGGGTCGGCGTCGAGCAGCCGGATCAGCTCGTCGCGGGTCGCCTTGCTGGGCACGATCACCCGGTTGGCGCGACGCATCGAGGTCTTGATGGCGCTGCGGAAGAACGTGCGGCGGGACTTGTCGTAGTGCTCCGGCTCGGTGAAGAACGTCGCGTCGTGCACGGTGACCGTGACGGGGCACCCGGCCCGCAGCGGGCAGGTGTAGAAGGGCGAGTGCAGCACGTGCGCGCCGACCTGCTGGGCGAGCAGCGGCAGGCCGGTCTGCTCCCAGGCGAGCCGGGCCGGGCGGTGCGCCACGGCGGCCGGAGCGGGGATGATCTCCGCGCCAGGCAGCATCCGCGTGTAACGCTCCAGGTCGGTGCGGAGGCTCACCACTGCCAACTCCACCCCCGACCCGCACACCTTGCCGAGGGCACCGAGCAGACCGTCGACGTATCGACCGACACCACCACGGTCGGCGGGGACACTCGTGGCGTCGATGAGCACGCGGGGCGGGCGACCGGCGGTCACGGGGCGACTCCTTGAAGGTGGGTCTGTGGGGAACAACACTCCGGGGGTAAAGCCTACGCCGGAGTACGGGGCCGACGCTGACTGCGACCCGACGGTACGCCGACTTGTCATCGTCATCGAGTACGGGCCGCAGAGGCGTATCGTTCGCGCCGATGGCCGACAACATTGCCCGGGTGTTCGCCGACGCGATCGCGACCGACCCGACCCGACCGCTGCTGACCTGGTACGACGACTCCACCGGCGACCGCACCGAACTCTCCGGCGCGACCCTGGCGAACTGGGTGTCGAAGACCGCCAACCTCCTCGTCGACGAGGTCGGCCTCGCGCCGGGCACACCGGCCGGCGTGCTGCTCCCCCCGCACTGGCAGACCGCCGCCGTCCTGCTGGGCTGCTGGTCGGCAAAGGTGACAGTCGCCGACACACCGGGCCCGGTGGACGTGCTCTTCGCCGCCGCCGACCGGCTCGACGAAGCACAGTCCTGGCCCGCCGACGAGCGGTACGCCCTGGGCCTCGCCCCGCTCGCCGCCCCGCTGCGGCAGGTGCCGCCCGGCTTCGCCGACTACGTGGTCGAGGTACGCGGGCACGGCGACCACTTCACCCCGCGGTCCGGTCCCGGCCCCGCGGACGCGCAACTGCTGGCCCGCGCCGAGGCCCGCGCCACCGACCTGGGCATCGAGCCCGGAGCCCGGGTCCTGATCGACGCCGACCGCTACCCCGACCCGGTGGACTGGCTCCTCGCGCCGCTGACCCGGGCGGCGACCGTGGTCCTGTGCGCCAACCCCGACCCGGCCCGCCTACCCACCCGGCTAACCAGCGAAAAAGTAACCCACCCCCTCCCCTAACCCCCTGCGCCCCGCCCTGGCCCCCCGCGCCCCGCGCCCCGCGCCCCGCGCCCCGCGCCCCGCGCCCCGCGATCTTGCAGTTCCTGTCGCCGAGACGCGTGGAATGCCCCGTATGCCGCGACAGTAAGTGCAAGATCGCGGAAGCCCAGCGCCAGCCCGGGTCGATCATGGAGTCGTGGTGGGCGGGTCGCGGCGGGATGCACCTTTTGCGGGGCACCACCACTCCATGATCGACGCCAGGGGGCGGGGCGGGGCGGGGGGTGGGGGTTAGGGGTGGGGGCGGGACTTTGCGAAGGTTGCGAAGGCGGTAAGGGAATCCGGGTTCACCAGCGCGCCCTTGGCCGCGGCCTGGTCGACCGGGGTGCCGGTGAGGATCTTCTTGACCGGCACCTCCAACTTCTTCGCTGAAAGGGTGCGGGGCACGGCGCGTACCTGGTGGATCTCGTCGGGCACGTGCCGGGGTGAGAGGGCCGTACGCAGTTCGCGGCAGATCTTCTTGCGCAGCGCGTCGTCCATAGTCAGCCCGTCGGCCAGCACCACGAAGAGCAGCAGTTCACCCGCGCCTCCCTCGTCGTCCTCCAGGTGCACCACCACCGAGTCGACGACCTCGTCGAGGCCCTCGACCACCGAGTAGAACTCGGCGGTGCCGAGCCGGACCCCGCCACGGTTGAGGGTGGCGTCGGAGCGGCCGGTGATCACGCAGCCGCCCCGGGAGTTGATGGTGATCCAGTCACCGTGCCGCCAGACGCCGGGGTAGACGGAGAAGTACGCCTCGGCGTAACGGACGCCGTCGGGGTCGTTCCAGAAGCCCACCGGCATGCTCGGCATCGGCTCGGTGATCACCAGCTCGCCCAGCTCGCCGATCACCGGTGTGCCGTCGGCCGAGCGGGCCTCCACCTTGGCGCCCAGCGCGCGGCAGGCGATCTCGCCGGCGTACACCGGCAGCAGCGGCACCCCGCCGACGAAGCCGGTGCACACGTCGGTGCCGCCCGAGAGCGACTGGAGCTGTACCTGGTCGCCGACGGTCTCGTACACCCAGCGGAAGCCCTCGGCGGGCAGCGGCGCACCTGTGGAACCCACGCCGCGCAGCGCGGACAGGTCGGCGACCTCGCGGGGCACCAGGCCGGCCTTGCGGCAGGCCAGCAGGAACGGCGCCGAGGTGCCGAAGTACGTGGTGCCGGTCTCGGCCGCGAGCCGCCACAGGCCGCCGAGGTCAGGGTGGCCCGGGTTGCCGTCGAAGAGCACGATGGCCGCGCCCACCGCAGGCCCGGAGACCAGGAAGTTCCACATCATCCAGCCGGTGGTGGTGAACCAGAAGAACCGGTCGGCCGGGCCGAGGTCGTGGTGCAGGGCGAGCATCTTCAGGTGTTCCAGCAGGATGCCGCCGTGGCCGTGCACGATCGGCTTCGGCAACCCGGTGGTGCCAGAGGAGTAGAGCACGTACAGCGGGTGGTCGAAGGGCACCGGCGTGAACGTCGACGGCTCGTCGGTGGGCGCGGCCAGCTCGGCCCAGCCCAGCGCGCCCTCGGGGGCGGGGCCCGCCGGGTCGAGGTAGCCGATGCTCACGGTGTGGCGCAGCGACGGCAGGGCCGCACGGATCGCGGCGACCTCGGCGCGGCGGTCGACCGGCTTGTCGCCGTAGCGGTAGCCGTCCACGGCGACCAGCACGGTCGGCTTGATCTGCTGCCACCGGTCGGTGACGCTGCGCGTGCCGAACTCCGGCGCGCAGGACGAGAAGATGGCCCCGAGGCTGGCGGTGGCCAGCAGCAGGACGTACGTCTCGGGAATGTTGGGGGCGTACGCCGCCACCCGGTCCCCGGCGGTGACGCCGAGCCGGCGCAGACCGGCCGACACCCGGCGGACCTGCTCGCGCAGCTCCTCGGCGGTGAGGGTGACCGGCTCGCGGGTCTGGCCGTGCGCGATGACCACGGGGTCGTCGTCGGCGCGGCCCGGCATCCGCAGCACGTTCTCGGCGTAGTTGAGGGTGGCGCCCGGGAACCAGCGCGCCCCGGGCATCCCCCGCTCGGCCAGGGTGGCGGTCGGCGGGGTGTGCGCGATCACCTCGAAGTGGTCCCAGATCGAGCGCCAGAACGCGTCCAGGTCGGTGACCGACCACCGCCACAGCGCGTCGTAGTCGGCGAAGTCCAGCCCGCGGTGCTCGGCCAGCCAGCGCAGGTAGTCGCCGATCCGGGACCGCTCCAGCACGTCCGCCGGCGGCGTCCACAGCACGTCACCCACTGCTCCACCCTCCCCTGGCCTTGCACGACACTGTGAATGGGCCGTGGCGCCATCTTGCCCTACCTCGAAGCGCCATTCTGCGCACCGGGTACGCCTATCGACGCGTGCCCGGCCCACACTCCAGCCCACCCACCCATGTGGTTCAGCCCGCCCGGTGCGCCTGGATGGCCCGGCGGCGGGCCAGGCGGTGCGCACGGCGGATCTCCGCCTCCTTGAACCGGCGCTCGTCCTCCGGCGTCTCCGGCAGCACCGGACGGACCATGCGCGGCGCACCGCCGACGTCCACGCCGACGAAGACCAGGTACGCCGTGGCCACCCGCACCGGCGCGTCCTCGGCCGAGTCCCACCGCTCGGCGACCACCCGCACGCCCACCTCCATCGACGTCTGTCCGGTCCAGTTCACCTGGGCGTGCGCGTGCACCAGGTCACCGACCCGGACTGCCTCAGAGAAGACGATCTCGTCGATCGCCGCGGTGACCGCCGTCCCGCCGCTGTGCCGGGCTGCGGCGGCGCCCGCCACGTCGTCGACGAACTTCATCAGGACCCCGCCGTGGACGGTTCCGTAGAGGTTCACGTCCACCGCAGTCATGATCTTGCTGAGGGTGACGCGGGAGTACGACGTCGGCTTGCCGGTCGGAGCGGCGGAGAGGTGCTCGGTCATGCCGGAAACGGTACGGTGCGCGGATGCGACATCTCTGGAGCTTCCTCGCCGGGTTGGTGGTGGCACCCATCACGTGGGCGCTTGTCACACTCGGGCAGGACGGGTCGAGCCGGACGGTCGACCGCTGGGTGGAGATCGGCACCTTCAACACCGCCAACCTGATCGAACCGGCCGTGTACCTCGGCGTCGGCGGTGTCCTGCTCGGGCTGCTCGGCACACTGCGCTTCTCACCGGCGGGCCCGGTGGTGGCCGGGCTGCTGCTGGTCACCCCGTACGTCGGGATGTTCGTGGCGCCGTTCGAGGTGCGCGACGCGATCCCGCAGGGGTGGAAGGTGTTCGGTGACCCGCTGCCGCTGCGGCTGCCGGTGGAGAACGGCACGCTCTTCCTGATCGGCCTGCTGCTGCTCATGGCGACGTTCAGCGGCCAACGCTGGCGGCAGTGGCCGCAGGCCGCGACCGCGCCGGCCCTGACGCCGGCGCCGGCGGACGGCCCGCGCGGTGACGACTTCACCCTCACCGACTGGCCGTCGCCCGAGCCCGCGGAGCGCGACACCGCCCCGCTGACCCTGGGTTACCCGGCCGACCCGACGCCGACCGAGCCGCTGCCCCGCCGGGTGGGTGGCGAATCACCGTGGTCCGCCCCGCCGCGGGGCCAGTCCCGCCCCGAGGACACCACCGAGATCCGTTGACCGTCGGGCGGGCCGGGAGGCCCGGCCCGCCCGACCAGACCCGCCGCGCTAGTGCACGGCGACGACCAGGTCCGGGTCGACCGCGCCGAGGGTGGCGCGGGGCACGACCAGGAGCATGACCGCCAGCGCCGCGGCCATGCCGCCCGCGATGACGACCGCCATCGGTACGCTCCCCGTGCCGAACAGGCCGGCCAGGGGCGCCGAGACCGCGCCGACGCCGAACTGCACGGCCCCGAGCAGCGCCGCGGCCGTGCCGGCGGCCTCGCTGTGCCGGCTCATGGCCAGCGCCGGGGCGTTCGGCAGGGCCAGGCCCGCCGCGGCCAGCACGAGCCACAGCGACGCGAGCAGGGTGCCGAGGCCACCGAAGCCGGTGGCCGCGAACGCGACCAGCAGCAGCCCGGCGGCCGTTCCGGCGATCAGCGCGCTGACGAGGATCTGCTGCGGGGTGTAACGCCGCAGCAGACGGACGTTGAACTGGGTGGCGCCGATCAGGCCGACGGCGCCGGCCCCGAAGGCCAGGCCGAACTGCTGCTCGTCGAGCCCGTACTCCCGCTGGAGCACGAACGACGACCCCGAGACGTACGCGAACAGCGACGCCATGGCCAGCCCGGCGACCAGCACCAGACCGACGAAGGCCCGGTCGTTGAGCAGCGCCCGGTAGTCGCGCAGGGTCGCCGCCACCCCGCCGTGTCGGCGGCGGGCCACCGCGAGGGTCTCCGGAAGCTGCAACGCCGCGACGACGATCAGCAACGCGCCCAGCACCGCCAGCGCCGCGAAGACGCCCCGCCACTCGGTCCAGCGCAGCAGCCCGCTACCCAGCGTCGGCGCGAGGATCGGCGCCAGCCCCATGACCAGCATCAGGCGCGAGAAGATCCGCGCGAACGAGGCGCCGCTGAACAGGTCGCGCACGACGGCCGTGGCGACCACAGTGGCGGCCGCCACGCCGAGGCCCTGCAGGACGCGCAGCGCGCCGAGCACGGCGATGTTGGGCGCGAAGACGCACAGCACGGAGGCCACGATGTGCGCGGCGAGCCCGGCGAGCAACGGCAGACGCCGCCCGACCACGTCGGAGAGCGGCCCGATCAGCAACTGGCCCAGCGCGAGGCCGACCAGCGTGCCGGTCAGCGTCAACTGCACGGCGGTCTCGGTGGTCTGCAGGCCGGCCGTGATGGCGGGCAGCGCCGGCAGGTACATGTCGATGGTCAACGGCCCGATCGCGATCAACGCGCCGAGCACCAGCACGAGCCGGGCCCGCTGGCGGTTGGTCATCAGGTCGCCGGGCAGCACATCCTGCTCGGGGGCGGTCTTCTCCACCAGCTGCTTCATCATCTCGATCTCTCTGCGGAAGCCGGCGCGTCGTCACGAGCGGCGGCGCGGGGCGTCACCGGGACCGCGTGGACGCGGCGGAGGATGCCCGGCGGTGGGCGGCGTGGACGTGACGACTCAGGGGCCGTGGTGGGGTTGGCCGGGTGGGCGATGACCCGGGGGTGATTCTCCCGTGTCGGCAACACCTCGGCGGTGTACGACGTTCCCTGTGTGTGGGGAGTCACGCGGTTCCGTCCGGCCGCCCCAGCTGTGAGCTGCGGTCACAGCTGGGGTAGATCGCCCACCGCCCTATGCGGGGTCCGCGGCCCGCAGACGCGGCCACCGCTGCTCGGTCCAGGCCCGCAACAGCCACTCCAGCGGCCCGTACCGGAACCGGGCCATCCACGCCGCGCTGCCGGCGAGCTGCAGGCAGTAGATCGCGACCGCGATGAGGACGACGACCGGGGGCGCGACGGCACCGGCGAGGCCCAGCCCGACGCCGGTGAAGACCAGCACGCAGAGCAGCGACTGGCCCAGGTAGTTCGACAGGGACATCCGCCCGGCCGGCGCGAGTACGGCGGCGACCCGCCGACCTCGCTCGGTCTGGAAGAACTGGAGCAGGGTGGCGGCGTACGCGGCCGCGAGCAGCGGCGCGGTGAGCACGCCCGCCGTCAGCCCGGTCAGGTTCGCGGTGCCCCCGCCCGCCGCGAAGATCACCGCACCGGCCAGGCCGATCGGATAGCCCAGCTGCTGCACCCGGCGCAGGAGCTGCCGGTTCCCGGCGATGTCGGTGAGCAGCCGGCGCCGACCGGCCGCGTAACCGAAGAGGAAGGCCGAGAGGGCGAGCGGCCCCTGCACGAGGAGCGTGCCGAGCATCGCCGGCAGCTGGCGTACGTGCTCGCTGATCACCGAGCCGAACCCACCCTGTAGCGCCTCGGTGGACCGCTGCCCCGCCGCCAGCGCCGTCGCCGGATCGGTGACCAGCTGGGTCCCGCCCGTGGCGGCGAGCGCGAGGAGGAAGCCGATCCCGCCGGTCAGCAGTACGGCGACGCGAAGCGCGGTCCTGACGCGGACTCCCCGCATGGCGAGCAGGACCAGACCGAGCAGGGCGTACGCGGTCAGGATGTCGCCCTGGAACAGCAGCACCGCGTGCAGGATGCCGAGCACGAAGAGCCCGACCAGCCGTCGCCGGAACCGTGGGACGACGTCGACGCCCCGTCGCGCGGCGGAATCGAGCTGGAGCGTGAAGCTGTAGCCGAACAGGAAGGAGAAGAGCAGGTACGCCTTCATCGTGAACAGCAGCTCGACCAGCCACAGGACCGCCTGGTCGCCCCACGAGTCGTACGCGGGATCCGGGACCAGCTGGAAGGGATAGCCGGAGGCGAAGAAGGCGATGTTGACGATCAGGATGAGGAGCAGCGCCACGGCGCGCAACGCGTCGACGTCGACGATCCGGGAGAGCGTCCCGGACGACGCGCGGCTCCCGACGGGTGGGTCCTTGATGGAGTGGCTCACGTGACAACCTCCGGAACGGACAGCAATCGTGTTCGGTGACTGTCCTGTGACCCTATGAAGCGGCCTTTCCGGATGACAGCCGGTGAGCGGGAAGACGCTGGTGAGGTGGGCCCTACCCGCGACACACCCGGAACCCCGACCGACACAACAGGAATCCCCCAGAACGCCGAGGAGAAGCGTTCTGGGGGACCAGAGGTAATCCCGCCAGGCAGAGCAGCCAGAAAGCTCGGAATCAGCCCTTGAGCAGCTGCCGCGCCATGACGATGCGCTGCACCTGGTTCGTTCCTTCGTAGATCTGGGTGATCTTGGCGTCGCGCATCATCCGCTCGACCGGGTAGTCGCGGGTGTAACCGTAGCCGCCGAGCAGCTGCACCGCGTCGGTGGTGATCTCCATGGCGGCGTCGGAGGCGAAGCACTTCGCCGCCGCGCCGAAGTAGGTCAGGTCGGCGTCGCCCCGCTCGGACTTGCCGGCGGCGGCGTACGTGAGCTGCCGGGCAGCCTCCAGCTTCATGCCCATGTCGGCGAGCATGAACTGGATGCCCTGGAACTCGGCGATCGCCTTGCCGAACTGGCGGCGCTCGGCGACGTACCCCTTGGCGTAGTCGAGCGCGCCCTGCGCGATCCCGACGGCCTGCGCGGCGATGGTCACCCGGGTGTGGTCGAGGGTCTTCATGGCGGTGGCGAAGCCGGTGCCCTCCGCGCCGATCATCCGGTCGGCGGGGATCCGCACGTTGTCCAGGTAGACCTCGCGGGTCGGGGAGCCCTTGATCCCCAGCTTCTTCTCCGGTGCGCCGAAGCTCACGCCGGCATCGGACTTCTCGACCACGAAGGCCGAGATGCCCCGGGATCGGGCGGCGGGGTCGGTGACGGCGAAGACGGTGTAGAACTCGGAGACGCCGGCGTTGGTGATCCAGCGCTTCACGCCGTTGAGCACCCAGTGATCCCCGTCACGCACCGCCCGGGTCGTCATCGACGCCGCGTCGCTGCCCGCCTCGGGCTCCGAGAGGCAGTACGAGAACATGGCGTCGCCCGCCGCGACCGGGGTCAGGTAGCGGCGCTTGATCTCCTCGGAACCGGACAACAGCAGCGGCATCGTGCCGAGTTTGTTGACCGCCGGGATCAGCGAGGAGGACGCGCAGGCGCGCGCCACCTCCTCGATCACGATGGCGGTGGCCAGCGCGTCCGCGCCCGCGCCCCCGTACTCCTCGGGGATGTGCGGCGCGTGGAAGTCGGCTGCCCGCAGCGCGTCGTAGGACGCCTTCGGAAACTCCCCGGTCTCGTCGGCCTCGGCGGCGTGCGGAGCCACCTTGGCGGCACAGACCTCACGGACCGCCTCCCGGATCGCCTCGTGCTCCTCGGGCAACCGGTAGACGTCGAACGACTCCCCTGCGGCCATGTCGGCCCCTCCCCTTCACCGCTATCATGCGCAGTCTGTGGCCTCCCCTGACCGCCGACCGCGCAGACTGAAGGATAGCGACTGCAGTTCAGGTGATGTTACCGGCGCGTAGGTATGGGCATGACGGAGCACCCGCGCCGCTGGGCGATGATGAGAGACAGACAGTGAGCCACCCTCCGGTGCCCCGTCAGGCGCCGCAGCAGAATGCGACGCGACGACGCGCCGCCAGTGCGAGCGGAGAAGACAGGCGTGACGATCCCCTACCCCACCATCCAGCCGACCCCCGCCATCGCCGCGGTGACGCCGCCTTCAGGTGCACCTCGGCCGCGGGTGACGTTTCTGGGAACCGGCTACCTCGGTGCGACGTACGCCATCTGCTACGCGGAACTCGGGTACGAGGTGCTCGGGTTCGACGTCGACGCGGACAAGATCGCGAAGCTGAACGCCGGCGAGGTGCCGATCCACGAGCCCGGCCTGGACGAGCTGCTCAAGCGCAACCTGGCCGCCGGCCGGCTGCGGTTCTCGACCGACATCGCCGAGACCGCCGAGTTCGGCGACGTGCACTTCATCTGCGTCGGCACCCCCCAGCGGGCCGACGGGATGGGCGCCGACCTGTCGTACGTCGAGGCGTCGGTGACCAGCCTCGCGCAGCACCTGACCCGCAAGGCGCTGATCGTCGGCAAGTCCACCGTGCCGGTGGGCACCGCCGACTGGGTCGAGCAGCTGGTCGGCAAGCACACCCCCGGCGACCTGGAGGTCGAGGTGGCGTGGAGCCCCGAGTTCCTCCAGGAGGGCTTCGCCGTCGACGACGTGCTGCGCCCCAACCGGATCGTGGTCGGCGTGAAGAGCGAGTGGGCCAACGGCATGCTCTACGCCGCGCACAAGGGCGTCTTCGACCTGGCCGCCACCGAGGACCGCGAGGTGCCGCTGGTGGTCACCGACTTCGCGACGGCCGAGCTGGTCAAGGTCGCGGCGAACGCGTTCCTGGCCACCAAGATCTCCTTCATCAACGCCATGGCCGAGGTCTGCGAGGCCAGCGGCGGCGACGTCACCCAGCTGGCCCGCGCGATCGGGTACGACCCCCGGATCGGCAACCGGTTCCTCCAGGCCGGGCTCGGCTTCGGTGGCGCCTGCCTGCCCAAGGACATCCGCGCCTTCCAGGCCCGCGCGCAGGAGCTCGGCGCCGGTGAGGCGCTGCGCTTCCTGCACGAGGTCGACCTGATCAACCTGCGCCGCCGGACCCGCGTGCTCCAGCTCGCGGCGGATCTGCTCGGCCGGCGCTCCGGGCCGGCCGGCCCGGACTTCTCCGGCACCCGCATCGCCGTGCTGGGCGCCACCTTCAAGCCCAACACCGACGACGTCCGCGACGCCCCGGCGCTCGCCGTCGCCGCGCTGTTGCAGAAGGCCGGCGCCGACGTGCACGTGTACGACCCGCAGGGCGCCGAGAACGCCCGTCGCGCGGTGCCCGAGCTGACCTACGAGGCCGGCATCAACGAGGCCGTCGCCGACGCCGACCTGGTCTGCGTCCTCACCGAGTGGGCGGACTTCCGCAACGCCGACCCGGTCGCCCTGGGTGAGCTGGTCGCCGGCCGCAAGGTCGTCGACGGGCGCAACTGCCTCGACTCGGCACTGTGGACCCAGGCCGGCTGGGAGTATCGGGGCATGGGCCGCCCCTGACGTTTCGCCACTCACCGGCCGGTCGCGACGCACCCCTGCGCGGCCGGCCGGTGATGTTGTTTGCCCCGGACCCGCCGACAAGTGTCGAAATCCGCGCCAGCTTTGGGCATGCTGCGACAGTGGGAGTCCACAGTGCGGGTGGAGGGGTGTCGTGGCGACCTTTCAATGCTCCTCGTGCGGTCGGGAGATCAAGCCGGCCGTGCAGTGTCCGCACTGCGGGGCCGACCAGCCCCAGTGGGTCGAGCATCTGGCGGACATCGAGCGCTCGATCGCGGAGATGAAGGCGCGCGACGCCGCCATCGCCCGCGAACAGCGGCAGATCGCCGCCAAGATGCAGGCCGCGCTCTTCCAACGGGACATCCTCGCCCACGCCGGTGAGGAGCGGATCAAGCAGGCCACCCGGCCCCGCCGGGTGCTGCGCCGCCGACCGGGTCGCCGCCCGCCGACGGCCACCACCGGCGCCCCGCCCCGGGTCCCGCGCCAGGGCACCCCGCCCAGCCCGGAAGATCCGCCGCCGCCCCCGCCAAGGGCGTCCTGGCTGGACGCCGACGACCCCGAGCACCCGCCGGAGGCGTCCTCGCGGGAGGTGCAGAACATCCCTCTCGGGTTGGGCGCGCTGCTGCTCGCCGTGGCCGCGGTGGTCTTCGCCGCGGTGGCGACGAGTTCGATGGACGCGCTGGCCCGCCTCGGCGTCCTGCTGGTCGCCACGGTGCTGATGCTGCTCGCGCCGCCGGCGCTGGCCCGGCGCGGGCTCACCTCCACCGCGGAGACGATCTCCGCGGTGGGTCTGCTGCTCGTGCCGCTGGCCGGGTACGCGCTGTGGGCGGTGGACCGGATCGACGACGGCGCCACCTCCGGCGCCGTCTTCGCCGGTCTGATCTTCGCGGCCACCGCCGCCGTGTCCGTCGGGTACGCCGCCTGGACCGGGCTGCGCGCGCCCCGCTTCGCGACAGTGGTCGCCGCGCAGCCGGTGCTGCCGCTGCTCGCGTACGACCGGATCACCGGGCCGGGCGGCTGGGCGCTGGTGCTGACCCTGGTGGCCCTTCTCGACCTCTGGCTGGCCCGCTCCCCGATCGTGGTGGAGCGCCCCGTCCGACAGGACCTGCCGAGCCCCGCCAGCGGATCGGCGACACCTCGGCAGCGTGACGCCGAGGCCCGACCGGAGGCCGACCCGGAGGAGGCCGGCGAACTGATCGATGCTGGCGCGGGCACCGTCGACGCGCGGCCCGCCCGCCCGGTGCCCGGGCTGCGCGAGCTGACCTGGTCGCTGCACGCGGTGGCCGTCGCGGTCGCCCTGGCGTACGCGGTCACCGCCCTGCTGCGGGCGGAGGCCGTGCCGACGGCGACCGGCGCCGGGCTGGTGCTCCTGCTGGCGGCCGCCGTCGGGCTGGCCGGCGCGCTGGTGCTGCGCCGCCCACCGCTGCCCGACGTGGCGGCCGGCATCGTCACTCTGGCCGTGATCGGCGCGTTCGGCCGGATCGTCTCGGTGGCCCTGCCCGGTCAGTCGTTGCTGCTGATCGCGGCGGTGATCACGGTGACCGGGCTGGCGGTCCGCGCGGTCCCCGAGACGGCCCGACGCGGCCCGCAGATCGCCTCGGCTGTCGCCCTCACCGTCAGCGGACTTGTGGTCGCCGGGGGAGCACTGCGCGCCGGGGTCGCCCCCGTCCGGGCGGCACTGCCCGCCTGGGACGCCGACCTCGACAGGTACGCCACCGAACTGGCCGCGGCCGTCGGCCCGACCACGTGGCAGCTCGCCGCCGCCGCGTTCCTGCTCACCATCGCCGCGGTGGTGGCCCTGCCACCGGAGATCCGCCGCGAGTTTGCGGTCGCCGGTGCGGCGCTGACGGCGCTTGCCGTACCGGCGTCGTTCGGCCTCGGCTGGGCCTCGGCGCCCTGGCCGATGGTGGTCACCGCGATCGGCATCGGGGTCATCGGCCTCTCCGCGCGTACCACCCGGGCCGCCCTGGCCCACGCCGTCGGCGCCGCCGTGGTGGGCCTGTTCGCCGCGGGCGCCGGGCTGTCCCGACCCGCGCTCACCGCCGCCGTCCTGCTCACCCTCTTCGCGGCCGGCGCGCTTGTCGCGCTGGCACCCCGGGTCCGGATCGCGTCGGCCGCCGCCGACACGGTCACGGACTGGGCCTCCGGAGGGGCGGCCTTCGCGCTGCCCGGGGCGGTGGCCGCGTTCGTGGCCGCCACCATGCCCGTCGACGAGACCCCCACCCCGGCCAGCCTCCGCGAGGCGACCGTCCCGGTGCTGGCGGCGAGTTTCCTGGCCGTCTGTGTGACCCTCGGGTACGCCGCCATGGTGCAGGTCTCGCAGCGGCGCATCCCGGCGCCCCTGTCGGTCGGCACCGGGCTGGGCGCGCTCGTCGTCACCGCCGCCGCCTTCGGCGCACCCGGTGCGACGGTCGCCGACGCCTGGGTCGGGGCGCTGCTGCTGGTCGCCGCGGTGCTGCTCTTCTTGGCCCCGTCGATCGACGCCGGCCGCCGCTCGGATCTCACCCTGGACGGTTCGGACCTGGCCGCCGCGGCGGTGACCACCGCCCTGATCGCCACGATGGTGCGGATCGCCGCGGTCCTCGCGCCGGGTGGGCAACTGGCGGTGGCCGCCGGCCTGGTCCTGGTGGTGGCCGTCGGCGCCCGCGCCATGCCCGAGGAGTGGCGACGCGGCCCGGTCCTCGGCATCGCCGTCGGCGGCCTGCTCATCGGGGTGCTGGCCGGCTGGACGGCGCTGCGCGGTGGGGTCGGTGTGCTGGCCACCCCCGGGCCGATCTGGGACGGCGACCTGAGCGGCTGGCCGGCCGCGCCGACCGGCGGTGCGACCTGGCAGGCGCCGATCGCGCTGGTGCTGTTGGCCGTCGCCGCCGGCGTCCTGCTCCCGCCGCCCTGGCGGTGGGACGCGTCCGGGGTGGCCGTGGTGCTCGCCACGATCGGCGCACCTGCCGCGTTCGACCTGCCCTGGTGGTCGCCGGTGCTCGTCGGGGCCATGGTCGCCACCGTCTACGGGATGGCGGCGGTGGCCAGCGAGGAGGCCCGGGCCGGGCTGTCCCGGGCCACCGTGGCCGGGGTGGTCGCGCTGCACGGGGCCGGCGCCGGCCTGGTCCGCCCGTGGACCACCGCGCTGGCGCTGGGCAGCATCGCGCTGATCGGCGTCGTGGTGGCCGCGCTGGCGCGCGTCCTGGCCGGCCCGCAGGTGACCGACCTGGAGACCGAGGGCATGCCGCCGCACCTGGCGCAGATCGGTGGCGCGGCGGCCGGCGCGGCGCTGCTCGCGCTGCCCGGCGCGGTGGCGGCGCTGGCCGTCGAGTTCCAGCACGCTGCACAGGTGGTGCTGACCGCCGCGCTCGCCGCGTCCAGCCTCGGTCTGGCCGGCGTCGCCGCGGTACGCCGACACGTTCCGCAGTACCTGCCCTGGGTCAGCGTGGCAGTGGTCGGCGGTGCCAGCATCAGCGCACTCGCCGCCATCCCCACCGGGCTCCCGGCCGGGGTCTACGCGGCCGCCGCCGCGCTGCTCGGTGTCCTCGCCGAGCTGATCCGCGCGGCGACCGTGCCGCCCACCGGTTCCGCCCAGCCGGTCCGCCGCTGGGCGGTGCTCCTCGACGGCGCGCTGCGGCGACTGCCGGACGACCCGGACCGGCGGCGGTGGCGGGTCAGCCCGTCCGCCGGCGCGCTCGCGGCCGCCGCGCTGCCGACCGCCCTGGCGCTCGCGTCGATCGCGCCGGCCCTGGTCGTCGCCCTCGTCGAGCCGCACCGCACGTTGAGCCGGATCTGGCAGGGTCCGCCGCCGGAGCTGCTCACGCCGCCGTCGGACGTGGTCAACCCGACCCACGTGCTGACCGCGCTGCTGCTCACCGCGACGGCGGCCCTGGCCGCCACCGGGTTCAGCGGCGGACGACGGTCCCGTGCCGTACCAGTCGTGCTGCCCGGCGCCGCCGTCACGCTGCTGATCGCGCCCATCGCGCTGGGCAGCGGGTGGCCGGCGAGCACCCTCGCGGCGCTCTCCGTCTTCACCATCTCGATGCTCGGCCTCGCCCTGACCCCGCCACCGCCCCTCGTCGAGCCGGCCCGGTCGCTGCGGCTGGCCCGGGTGCTGGTCTTCGCCATCGGCCTGGCCGCCGGTGGCGCCGGCCTGGCCGGCAGCCTGGCCGAGGAGCAACTGACCCTGTTCACCCTCGGTGGCGCGGTAGGCGTGGGCGTGGTGGCGGCCCTGTTCGGCACCACCCAGCGGGCGCGCATCCTGGGCTGGCTCTTCGCCTCGCTGATGGCCCAGCTCTTCGTGCTCACCGCCGGCCTGATCGTCGGGCTGGCCGCGGTGTGGTCCGCGTTCGGGGTGCTCGCCGTCGGAGCGGTCCTGCAGGTGTTCGCCGCGACCCTGCCCCGACTGCGCCGCCCCGAGGCGCAGCGCGAGGCCGCCACCGTGCAGTGGAGCGGGTACGCGGCGGCCCTGATCGCGCTGGCGCTCGCCTTCGACTCCCCCCGGCACATCGCCGCTTTGCTGGCCGCCTGGGGAGCGGTGCTCGGCGTGGCGGCGACCCGTCCCGGCCGGCGGCCGGTGGAACGCCGGATCCTCTTCTGGGCTGTGGTGTTCTGCGAGATCACCGCCTGGTGGATCCTGATGCGCGTCGCCGACGTGGCGCTGCCCGAGGCGTACACGCTGCCGTTCGCCGCGCTGGCCCTGCTGGTCGGTGTGCTCGAACTGCGGCACCGCCCCGATCTGAGCAGCTGGGTGGCGTACGGGCCGGCGTTGGTCGCCGCGTTCCTGCCGACGCTGGCGATCGTGCTGGCCACCGATTCCAGCACGTTGCGGCAGATGCTGCTGCTGCTCGGCGCGGTCGCGGTGCTGATCTTCGGCTCGTCCAGCCGGCAGCAGGCCCCGGTGATCGTCGGCGCGTCCGTCACCGCGATCGCCGCGATCCACGCGTTGTTCAGCCTCGGCCCGTGGCTGGCGCTGATCCCCGTGGGGCTCCTGCTGCTCGTCCTCGGGGCGAGCAACGAACGCCGCCGCCGCGCCCAGGAACGCCTCCAGACCGCGCTACGCGGCATGAGATGAATCGGAGGGTCACGGCAGGGTCCGCGCGCCTGCCCTCGCGATCTTGCACTTTCTGTCGCCGCATAGAGGGACAAATGCCGCGTTACCGCGACCGAAAGTGCAAGATCGCGGAGGAGGGAGGCGTGGGAGGGGTTACGGGAGGGTGGCTTGGAGGGCTGCGTCCTTGGTCTTGATGAGCTGCTCCAGGTCCTGCTGGTATTTCGCCATCCGGGCGCGCAGGGTCTCGTCCGACGCGCCGAGGATCCGGACGGCCAGCAGGCCGGCGTTGCGGGCGTTGCCGATCGACACGGTGGCCACCGGGATCCCCGCCGGCATCTGCACGATGGACAGCAGCGAGTCCATCCCGTCGAGGTGCTTCAACGGCACCGGCACGCCGATCACCGGCAGCGGCGTCACCGAGGCGACCATGCCCGGCAGGGCTGCGGCGCCACCGGCACCGGCGATGATCACCTTGAGCCCCCGGTCGACGGCGTCGCGACCATAGTCGATCATCGCGACCGGGGTCCGGTGTGCCGAGATGACCCGCACCTCGTACGACACCTCGAAGTCGTCCAGCACCTCGGCGGCGGCCCGCATCGTGGGCCAGTCCGAGTCGCTGCCCATGATCAGTCCGACTGTGGTCACCGGGGTCCTCCTTGGTTCGCGGCCGCCCGGGTCACTCGTGCCCCTCGCGGATCCAGCGCGCGGCCCGCGCCGCCCGCGCCCGTACGTCGTCCAGGTCGTCGCCGAGCACCGTGACGTGCCCGATCTTGCGGCCGGGGCGTACCTGCTTGCCGTAGAGGTGCACCTTGGCGCCCGGCTCGGCGGCGAAGAGGTGGTGCAGCCGCTCGTCGATCGAGATCCCGCCCGGCTCGCCGCCCAGGACGTTCGCCATCACGACCACCGGCGCGGTCAGCGCCGTGTCACCCATCGGGTAGTCCAGCACCGCCCGCAAGTGCTGCTCGAACTGCGAGGTCCGGGCGCCCTCGATGGTCCAGTGCCCCGAGTTGTGCGGGCGCATGGCCAGCTCGTTGACCACTATCGCCGGCCGGCCCGCGTCGTCGCGCACCTCGAACAGCTCCACGGCCAGCAGGCCGACCACGCCGAGCGCGGTGGCCAGGTCGATGGCTAGCTGCTGAGCGGCGACTGCCAACTCCTCGTCCAGGCCCGGCGCCGGGGCCAGCACCTCGACGTTGATGCCGTCACGCTGGACCGTCTCGACGACCGGGTACGCGGCCACCTGCCCGAACGGCGAGCGGGCCACCTGCACCGCGAGTTCGCGACGCAGCGGCACCCGCTCCTCGACGATCAGCCGGGTGCCTCCGGCGAGCAGCGTGGTCGCCAGCTCGGTGGCCTGGGTGGCGTCGTCCACCATCCAGACACCCCGACCGTCGTAGCCGCCCCGGGCCGCCTTGAGCACCACCGGCCAGCCGACCTGCTCGCCGAAGCCGACCAGGTCGGCGGGCTCAGCTACCGGCCGCCAGGCGGGGTTGGGAGCGCCCAGCTCGGTGAGGCGTTCCCGCATCACCTGCTTGTCCTGGGCGTGCAGCAACGCGTCCGCCGGCGGGTACAGGGTCACCCCTTCGGCGGTCAGGGTGCGGATGTGCTCGTTGGGCACGTGCTCGTGGTCGAAGGTGACCACGTCACAGCCCTTGGCGAAGGTGCGCAGGGCGGCCAGATCGGTGTGGTCGCCGTACTGGACGTCGGCGGCGACAAGCGCCGCGCCGTCGTCGGGGGCGCTCGCGAGCACACGCAGTGACTGGCCGAGGGCGATCGCGGCCTGGTGGGTCATCCGGGCCAACTGGCCGCCACCCACCATGCCGACAACTGGCAGACCGGTACGGGAATCCATAGCGCGGCCAGCCTATCCGGGCCGCCGACGTGCCGATGCGCAGGGCCGGTGACCCACCCGACAAGGCCGCACCGGCCGCCCCGCACCCAGCGCCGGCAACTACCGGGCGCTACGGCTCACCCCAGCTCGGCGACCAGGTCCTCGACCGAGGTGACCGGTCGCTGGCAGACGAAACCCCGGCAGACGTACGCGGCGGACCGCCCGTCGACCAGCGGCCGGTCGGCGAGCAGCGGCACCCCGGGCTGGTCCGGGCGACCGGCGACCACCACCGCTCCGGGCGGGGCGTGCCGCCGGGCCGCGGCCACCAGCGGGTCGCCGGCCGGGTCGTCGGTCGCCACAGCGATCTCGTACGGCCCGGAGAGCAGCGCCTCGCCGACCATTGCCGCGTACCCGGCGAACCGGGCGTGCCGCCCGACGATCGGCGCCACGGTGGCGAGCGCGGCCCCGGCCGCCTCGGAGTAGCGCGTCTCCCCGGTCAGCGCGGCGTACGACACGAGGCCGGCGATCAGGGCCGACCGGCCCGACGGGGTGGCGTTGTCGGTCGGATCGGCGGGCCGGGCGACCAGCTGCTCCGCGTCGTCGGCCGTGTCGTAGTAGGCACCCCCGGGCGCGGCGAAGTGCTCCAGCGCGGTGTCCAGCAGTTGACCGGCCAGGCTGAGCCAGCGACCCTCGCCGGTGAGCTGGTGCAGCGCGCAGAACGCCTCGGCCACGCAGCCGTAGTCCTCCAGCACCCCGGCCGGCTCGCCGACCCTGCCGTCGCGCGAGACCCGGCGCAGCCGGCCGTCGACCAGGTGCACGGTGGCCAGGTGCTCGGCGGCGTTGCGCATCGCGCCGTCGGCGACGATGGTGACGCCCTCCATCAGGTTGGCGTCCTCGTCCTGCGGCGACGCGTACAGCGCGGCTACCTGCTGGAACTCGCAGATCGCGGTGATCGCCAGACCGTTCCAGGCGGCCACCACCTTGTCGTCGCGGGCCGGCTGAGGGCGCGTGTCGCGGGCCGCGAGCAGTTGCCCGACGACCCGCTGCCAGCGAGCCCGGACCTCCGGCGCCACGTCGTCGACGTCCCGGGCGAGCCGGAGCACGCTCGTGCCGTGCTCAAAGGTGCCCTCGTCGGTGACGGTGAACAGGTCGGCGGCCCACCGGCCGTCCTCGTCGCCGAGCGCCTCGACGAGCTGCGCCGGCGTCCAGGCGTAGGTGAGCCCTTCGACGCCCTCGGTGTCGGCGTCCAGCGCGGACGCGAACCCCTCCCCCGGCCGGTGCAGCTCGTCGGCGAGAAACCGGGCCGTGTCCCGGGCGACCCGACGGGCCAGCGGGTCGCCGGTGAGCCGCCAGAGCTGCGTGTAGACGCGCAGCAGCAGCGCGTTGTCGTAGAGCATCTTCTCGAAGTGCGGCACGGTCCAGTGCGCGTCCACCGAGTAGCGGGCGAAGCCGCCGGCGAGCTGGTCGTAGATGCCGCCACGGGCCATCGCCTCGGCGGTGTGCCGGACGATCTCCAGGCTGCGCGGGTCGCCGGTGCGCTGGTGGTGGCGCAGCAGGAAGAGCAGGTTCATGTGCGGCGGGAACTTCGGGGCGCCCCCGAACCCGCCGTTCGTGTCGTCGTACTCACCGGCGAGGTTGGCCGCCGCTGCATCCAGCAGCGGGGCGTCCAGCGGGGCGGTGGGGCCGCCCACCGCCTGTGCGCCGCCGATCGCCTCGACCACTGCAGCACCCTGGCGCAGCACCTCGTCCCGCTGGTCCTTCCACGCGGTGGTGACCGACTGGAGCAGCCGGATGAAGTTGGCGCGCGGGAAGTAGGTGCCGCAGAAGAACGGGGTGCCGTCCGGGGTGGCGAAGACAGTCATCGGCCAGCCGCCCTGCCCGGTCATCGCCTGGGTGGCGGTCATGTAGACGGCGTCGACGTCGGGGCGCTCCTCACGGTCCACCTTGATCGACACGAAGTTGTCGTTCATCAGGGCGCCGACCTGCTCGTTCTCGAACGACTCGTGGGCCATGACGTGGCACCAGTGGCAGGCCGCGTAGCCCACCGAGATGAGCACCGGGACATCACGCCGTTTCGCCTCGGCGAACGCCTCGTCGCACCACGGCCACCAGTCGACCGGGTTGTCGGCGTGCTGGAGCAGGTACGGGCTGGTGGCGTCCGCGAGTCGGTTCACCCGACGACCATAACCACCTCGGTCGGGACGCGCCGGGCGGTCAGGAGGCGCCGTCGGCGCGCAGGCGGAAGACGTTCGACTCGGCCGAGTCGCGCAGCGACCCGAGCACCGCGCCGATCTTGTCCGCCGGCATCGGCTTGAAGAAGTGGTAGCCCTGCGCGGACGTGCAGCCCAGCTCGGCCAGGGCCAGCCGCTGCTCGGCCGTCTCCACCCCCTCGGCGACCACCCGCAGCCCCAGCTCGTGGGCGAGCCCGACGGTGGTCCGGACGATCGCCGCCGCCTCCGGCGAGTCGGCCATCCGGATCACGAAAGAGCGGTCCACCTTCAACTCGTCCACGGCGATCCGGGTCAGGAAGGTCAACGAGGAGAAGCCGGTGCCGAAGTCGTCCACCGCAAGCTGCACACCCATCGACCGGAGGGTGGCGAGCACCTCGTCGATGATCTCCAGCTCGCTCATCACCACCGTCTCGGTGATCTCCAGGACCAGCCGGTGCGGCGGCACCTGATGTCGGCGCAGCGCGTCGGCGATCTCCGCCGGCAGGCGCGGATCCAGCAGACTGCGCGCGGAGAGGTTGACCGAGATCGGGACGTCCAGCCCCTCGCGGGCCCAGCCCGCGGCCACGCCGAGCGCCTTGTCCAGCACGTAGCGCGTGAACGTGCCGAGCTGCTCGCTGTTCTCCACCGGGCGGATGAAGTCGGCCGGGTTCAGCCAGCCCCGCCGGGGGTGCTGCCAGCGGATCAGCGCCTCCACACCGGTGGGAGCGCCGGTGGCCAGGTCGACAGCCGGCTGCAACGCCAGCACCAACTGGTCGTCGACCTTCAGCGCCTCGCGCAGCTCGGCCAGCAGGGCCAACTGGTCCGTGCTGGCGGCGTCCCGGGTGCTGTCGTACGCGGCGACGCTGCCACCGCCCTCCTTGGCCTGGTACATCGCGATGTCCGCGCGGCGCAGCAGCTCGGTCAGGTCGGCGGTGCCGGCGTCGGCGACCACCACCCCGACGGAGACCTCGATGGACATCCGCACCCCGGCCACCTCGGTCGGCGCGGCCAGCCGCTCGGCGATCTCGCGAGCCTGGCGCAGGGCGTGCGCCATCGGCGCGGCCCGGTCACCGAGCACGGGGACCGAGGTGAGCAGCAGCGCGAACTCGTCGCCGCCGAGCCGGCCGAGCAGGTCACCGGGGCGGGCCAGCGCGCTGAGCCGGTTGGCGGTCAGCCGCAGCAACTGGTCGCCGGCCGCGTGCCCGAGGGTGTCGTTGACTTCCTTGAACTGGTTGATGTCCAGCAGCAGCAGCGCCACCGGGTGGTCGTGGGCGAGCTGCCGCAGCGACTGGTCGCCCTTGCCGAGCATCGCCGTACGGTTCGCCAGCCCGGTGAGCGGGTCGTGCACCGCCTCGTACGACGAGCGGGCGGTGACCAGCCGCAGCTCACGATGGGTCGCGGCGTCGTGCAGGGCTGCGGCGAGCGCGTCGCCGAAGGCCGCCACCGCGTCCCGTTCCCGGGTCGCGGGTGGAGCGGAGCGCGGGAACCGGACCCGGAGCTGGCCTACCGGCGCGGCGCCCACCGACAGCTGACGGACCAACTCGTACTCGTCCGGCTCCGACCGGTCCGGAGGGCCCACCTCACGGTCGAGCAGCTGGCCGCCGGCGTCTCCCCGGTAGCGGCGCCACCTGCCGTCGGCCCGGGCCACGTCGACGTCGACCAGCTCGGCGTTGAACAGCGCCAGCGCGCCGGTCACCGCCGCGCTGGCCACGCCCCGCTCGTCGAGCTGGTTGAGAGCCGCGGTGGCCTCGGCGAAGGCACGCCACGTCCGGCGTTCCTGGTCCGCGCGCAGCCGGTAGCGGTAGGTCTGCTGCAGCAGCCAGAGCAACGGCGGGAGCAGCAGCAACCAGCGTGGGTCCAGCTCCAGCAGCGCGATCACGACCAGGCCGACCGCCACGTTGCCCACGAACATCAGCAGCTTGCCGCGCAGCGCGGCGAGCAGCGGCGGTCCGATGGGCAGCCCGTGCCGCAGGCCCAGCGTCACCCCACCGAGCCACGCGGTCACCAGGAGGTAGGTCACCGATCCCGCGATCACGGCCAGCGCCAGCATCGGTGTCGGCGCGGCGAGCAGCGGATGCCCCAGGGCGGTGGTCACGGACACGGCCAGCGCCGACGCGGCGGTCAGCGACGCGGCGATCCGGACGATCTCCAGCGGCGGACGGCGGTCGCTGTGCAGCGACAGCGCCGTCCAGGCCAGCCCGGTGCCGAGCAGGGTGGCCGACGGCAGCCAGCCGGCCGGCGCGAGGTAGAGGCAGACGATCAGGGCGGCCTCGCCCCAGGTGATGCTGACCATGCCGGCGGAGCTGCGGAAGCGAAGCCGGGCGAGCTGGGCCACGGCGAGGACGGCGACGGCGATGCCGAAGCGGGCCGGTCCACCGAGCGGATCGTCGGACGGCAGCCCGGCCGGAAGGGTCAGACCGACCACGGCGGCGGCCAGAGCCGTCACCGTCACCGCGGTCGTCAGCACGAGCAGCCGGGCCGGCATGCCGTGCACCCCGAGCCGGTCGAACGGGTCGCCGCCCGCGCCGGAGGTCATCGACCTCCCCCGTCAGCCGACCGACCGAGGGTACGGCGGGCGGCCGGTGCTGTGACGGACATCGGCGCCCCCTCCCGCGCACGGCTCGGGGACTTTTGGTCCCCCCGGCGGAAGGCTAAGCCAAACCGGGTGGTCGCAACAGGGGTCCACCACCCGGTTCGGCGTGAATCATGCGCGGACTACCCGTTCCGCTGCTGCTGGTGCCCATTGGGAGCGTGCGCGGATGAATCATGCGCGCTGGTCCCGTCTGTCGGATCGACGACTGAAGCGTCGGCCCTGGTCGCATCGGTCGACCGCCCCTGCTGGGGAAACCGGTCGGGCAGACGCCGCAGTCGAGCGTTCATGTTGCGGATCAGCAGGATGGTCGCGGCGGCCAGCAGCAGGATGAGGAAGAGACCCATCGGCCCGGCCAGGCCACCCGTGCGGGTGTCCCCGAAGTTGTTCTCCGCGAGCACCTGGGCAGCGGTCAGCATGACGTTCCTCCGATGTGCGATTGCCTACCAGGGTAGACCCGGCCGGAATCAGCCCGCGTGCGCCGTCTCCCGCACACCGGCGAAGAGGTCGGACTCGGGCAGCGGGCTGTCCACCACTGTGCGCGCCAGCTCGAAATCCTCCGTCGGCCAGGCACGTTGCTGCAGCTCCATGGGCACCTGGAACCAGAAGCCGTCCGGGTCGACCTGGGTGGCGTGGGCGCGCAGCGCGTCGTCCCGGACGTGGAAGTATTCGGCGCAGTCCACCCGGGTGGTGATACGGGGGCCCTTGTCCGGACGCTCGTCCCAGCGCTTGATCCAATCCACGTACGGCGACTCGGCGCCGGTGCTGAGCACGGCCTCGTGCAGGGCCATGATCTTGGCCTTGGAGAAGCCGATGTCGTAGTAGAGCTTCAATGGCTGCCAGGGGGCGCCCAGCTCCGGGTAGCGCTCCGGGTCGCCGGCGGCCTCGAACGCGGCCACGCTCACCTTGTGGCACATGATGTGATCGGGGTGCGGGTAGCCACCCTCCTCGTCGTACGTGGTCACGACGTGCGGACGGAACTCACGCATCAGGCGCACCAGCGGGCCGGCCGCCACCTCGACGTCCTGGAGGGCGAAGCAACCCTCGGGCAGCGGCGGCAGCGGGTCGCCCTCGGGCAGGCCGGAGTCGACGAACCCGAGCCAGGCCTGGTCGACACCGAGGATCGCCCGCGCGGCGTCCATCTCGGCACGCCGGATCTCCGCGATGTTGGCCCAGACGTCGGGCCGGTCGAGCTTGGGGTTGAGCACGCTGCCGCGCTCGCCGCCGGTGCACGTCACCACCAGCACGTCCACCCCCTGGGCGACGTACTTCGCCATCGTCGCCGCACCCTTGCTCGACTCGTCGTCCGGGTGCGCGTGGACGGCCATGAGACGCAGCTGCTCTGCCAACTTCGGCGCTCCTCGTCTGTGCCGGCCGGTGGACCCGACCGGGCTCGACCGGCTGACCTGCCGGGACCCTCCTCGCCCCGCTGCGAGTCGGCGCCGCGGGGCCCGACCTGCCATTCCTGCCGTTTGGCCGGGCTGGGAGGATGGGCTTCTGCCATTCTTGCCGATGCCGCCGACAACAACGCCAGGAGATACCCGCCGGTGACCGAGACGCACGCCACAATTTCGCCGGGCACCCCGGTCTTCCCCGCCGGGCGCTACGGACGCCGCCGGGCGCCCGGCAACGGCCGCCGTCGTACGCTGCTGGCGGCGCTGGTGCTCCTGGTGCTGGTGGCGGTGCTGAGCCTGATCTCGCTGCGGCTCTACCGGCAGTACGGCGACCCCGTCTACGACGCCCAGGTGATCACGTACACCGACATCACGGACAGCCAGGTGGTCGTCGACTTCCGGGTGACCGTGCCGCCGGGCGGATCGGCGGTCTGCGTGCTGCGCGCCCGGGACCGCGCCGGCGTGGAGGTGGCCCGCGAGGAGGTCACGGTGAGCGCCGCACCCGGCGACCGGCACGTCACCACCCGGCACCGTCTGAGCACCTCCGCCCGACCGTTCATCGGCGAGGTGCTGCGCTGTCGGGCCCCTGCCTGAGCTGCGGAAACGTCATCCCGCAACGCCCCCGGGCAACCCGTCGCGGCGGGTCGACCGCGAGTGCCGGATGCGGACACCGACGGTGATCGCCGACACGCTGTGTCGTACCGCACTGGTAACTTGGTAGTTCACCTGTCAGCCAGCCACGCACAACTGAGGAGAACGCCTGTGTCCACTGGCAACGAGGCGCCCGCCACCTGGCTGTCCCAGGACGCGTACGACCGCCTCCAGGCCGAGCTCGACGAGCACATCGCCAACCGTCCGGCGATCGCAGCCGAGATCAACGCTCGGCGCGAGGAGGGTGACCTGCGCGAGAACGGCGGCTACCACGCCGCCCGCGAGGAGCAGGGCAAGGCCGAGGGTCGCATCCGCTACCTGCAGGAACTGCTGCGTACCGCAAAGGTCGGCGAGGCCCCGTCGGCCGACGCGGTGTCGCCCGGCATGGTCGTGACGATCTACTTCGACGACGACGCCGACGACACCGAGACCTTCCTGCTCGGCTCCCGGGAGATCGCCGCCACCACCGACCTCACCGTCTACAGCCCCGAGTCGGCGCTCGGCAAGGCGATCCTGGGTGGCCGTTCCGGGCAGACCTGCACCTACACGGCCCCGAGCGGCGCCGACATCAAGGTGACAGTGGTCAGCTTCGAGCCGTTCTCCGGCTGAGCGTTCACCCGGCTCCGTGCCGCGGTCACCGAGCCGCCTTTCCGGGCACCTGAGCGCCGTTCGACGTGTGCCGCCGCCGAGGCGTGACACCCACCCGTGTCACGCCTCGGCGGCGAAGACCACCTGATAGCCACTGGCTCGCAACGCGCTGATCAGCGTGTCCGAGTGCTCCACACCACGGGTCTCCACCGACAGCGCCACCTCGACCTCGCCGAGGCCCAGGTGCGGATTGGCCCGCTGGTGTTCCACGTCCACCACGTTGGCCCGGTGCTCGGCGATCTGGCTGAGCAGCGAGGCGAGCTGCCCCGGCCGGTCGGAGCAGCGCACCGTCACCCGCAGGTAGCGGCCGGCGGCCGCCAGACCGTGCTCGATCACCCGCATCATCAGCAGGGGGTCGATGTTGCCGCCGGAGAGCACCGCGACCACTGGCGTCTCCACCTCCACCACACCGGCCAGGAGCGCGGCCACGCCGACCGCCCCGGCCGGCTCGACGACCTGCTTGCCGCGCTCCAACAGCATCAGCAGGGCCCGGGAGATGTCCTCCTCGGTGACCGTGACGATCTCGTCGACGAGCTTGCGGACATGGTTGAACGTGATCTCCCCCGGCCGCCCGACCGCGATGCCGTCCGCGATCGTGGCGAAGGTGGGCAGCCGGACCGGTTCCCCGGCCAGCAGGGAGGGCGGGAAGGCCGCCGCGCCGGCCGCCTGGACGCCGATGATGCGGACGTCCGGCCGCAGTGCCTTGGCTGCCACCGCCATGCCGGAGATCAGGCCCCCGCCGCCCACCCCGGTGATGATCGTGCGCACCTCGGGGCACTGTTCGAGGATCTCCAACGCCACCGTGCCCTGCCCGGCGATCACGTCCCGGTGGTCGAACGGGTGGATGAGCACCGCGCCGGTGCGCTCGGCGTACGTCTGCGCCGCCACCAGCGACTCGTCGACCGTGTTGCCGGCCAGTTCGACCTGCGCGCCGTACCCCTTGGTGGCGGCGACCTTCGGCAGCGGCGCGTTGACCGGCATGAAGACCGTCGCGTGCGTGCCGACCAGCCCGGCGGCGAGAGCGACGCCCTGCGCGTGGTTACCGGCGCTCGCCGCGACCACGCCCCGTTCGCGCTCGGCCGCCGACAGCCGCGAGATCCGCACGTACGCGCCGCGGACCTTGTACGAGCCGGCGCGCTGCACGTTCTCGCACTTGAGCCAGGTCTTGCCGCCCAGTGCCGCGCTCAGTGGCCGGGAGGGCTCCAGCGGGGTGGTCCGGACGACGTCGGCGAGCAGTTTCCGTGCAGCCCGTACGTCGTCGAGGCCGACCAGTTCCGTCATGCCCCAGATCGTGCCACCCGGCTCCGGCCTCCCCTGCGGCGACACCGGGTTGATCCATTCGACGTCCCCGAGGTGGCGGTGTCAACCGCGCCCCGACACCGCCACCTCGGCGATCCCGAGTGGATCACGGCGTCGCCGGCCATACCGGGGCCGCTGGCCAGACCGGGGCGGTCGGCCACACCGGGGCGGCGCGGGCGATCCGGGCCTCCTGCGCGGCGGAGATCCGGTGGATCAGCACGATCAGCGTCACCGCGGCGATCGCGCAGCCCAGTGCGGGCAGGCTGTTGCGGAGCAGGGAGTCGCCGTAGTAGTCGACGTACGCCTGGTAGCCGGCGTCGGTGGACGGGGTCTCCGGCAGCTGCTCGTACGCCCGATCGTCCAGGCGGCTGCTCACCCGGTCGCCGACGCTGAACAGCAGCCAGGCACACCACCAGACGACCACGAGCGTCGGCGTGAACCGCCGCCAGAGGCTGTCCCGCGCCACGTTGGCCACGACCCGGGCCGGCACCACGAAGTTCGCGAAGGGCACCAGCCAGCCGGCGATCGCCCAGCCGGCCCCGAGCGTCGGCAGCGCACCGGGGAAGGCGTCGGTGTTCTTCCGCGTCCGCCACGTCCAGATGATCACCAGTACGGCGGCGGTGAGGTGCGCCACCAGCATGAGCAGCGACAGCAGCCCTCCGATGAGCAGCGGGCCGAGCAGCAGGTCCGGGTCGTCGTTGGCCCTGGCCTGCCGGGCCATCGCCATCCCGATCAGCGGGGACAGCGCCACCACCAGGTAGAGCACGGCGGTCGCGCCGACGGCGATGTTCGCGGCCAGGCCGATCCCGCGTACGCGGTAGGTCGGCAGGCCCGGCGTGACGGCGGGCTGGCCCAGCGGCGTGTGGCAGCGCTGGCAATCGTTGTGCTCGGGGGACGTGGGGTCCCCGCAGGTCTGGCAGCGCATTGGTGTCCCCCGGGTCCGCGCGACGTTGCGCGGACACCGTAGACGATCATGCGGTGGCCGGCGACCCCGTTCCGACGACGGGGTAGCCGGGGGCGTGCCGCGGCCACGGGGCGGCCATCTCGAACTGACCGGCCACGCCGAGCAGTAGCAGCTCCGAGCCGGGCGGGCCGACGATCTGGACGGCTACCGGCAGGCCGTCCGGCCGGCGGCCCACCGGCACCACGATGGCGGGCAAGCCGGCGATGTTCCACGGCGCGGCGTACGGGGCGTACCGGATGTTGGCCGACATGTTCGCCCGCCAGGACCGCTCGGACCAGCGCCCGGCCTCCGGCGGCGCGCTGGCCAGCGCGGGGGTGAGCAGCAGGTCGACCGAGTGGTCGGTGAAGAAGTCGACCGAACGCTGCCGCCAGGCGGCCCGGTCGGCCTCCCGGACGTAACCGCGACGCTGCGCCCACTCGCCCAGCGCGACGTGCCGCCGGGTGCGGCGCTGGAGGCCGCGTCGGTCCAGCCCGGCGGCCCGAACGTCGGTGGCGGCCGCGGCGAACCAGGTGGCGATGCCCTGCAGGCCCAGGGCCGTGGGATAGACCGGATCGGCCGGCACGGTGTCGTGCCCGGCGGCGGCGAGCAGCCGGCCGGCGGTGGCCACCGCGTCCCGGTTGGGCGCGTCCGGGGAGACGCCGCGCACCGGGGAGCGCAGTGAGACACCCACCCGCAGCCGCTGCGGCGGGACCAGCTTCTCCGCTCGCCGGCCGGCGAGCACCGAGAAGCCGACCGCGGCATCCGCGACGGTGCTGGTCAACATGCCGTGCTCGGTGAGGCCGAACCAGTCGTCCGCGCCGAGCTGGCAGGGCACCACGCCCCGGCCGGGCTTGAGGCCGACCAGGCCGCAGCAGGCCGCCGGGATCCGGATCGAGCCGAGCCCGTCGTTGCCGTGCGCGATCGGCACCAGGCCGGCGGCGACCGCGGCGGCGGCGCCCCCCGAAGAGCCACCGGGGGTACGCGTGTTGTCCCACGGGTTGCGGGTCACCGCGCTGTCGTCATCGGTCAGTGCCCACAGCCCCAGCTCCGGCATCCGGGTGACGCCGAGGATCACCGCGCCGGCGCCGCGCAGCCGACGCACCACCTCGTGGTCGGCCTCCGCGACGTCGGTCCGTACGGCTGCCGACCCGTTCCAGGTAGGCAGGCCGGCGACCGGGGTGTTCTCCTTGACCGCCACCGGCACCCCGGCCAGGGGGAGGTTGGCCAGGTCCTCCTGCTCGTCGACCTTCTCGGCCTCGGTGATCGCCTCGCCGCCGCGAACGGCACGGAAGGCGGCCAGCTCGCGGTCGGCCGAGGCGATGTACTCCAGGTGGTCGGCGACGACCTGGGTGGCCGAGACGTCGCCCCGGCGTACGCCCCGGGCGATCTGCTTGGCGGTCGCCCCGACCCAGGTCGCCATGATGTCCTGCACGGCCATCCTCCCCAGCGGTCAGCCCAGCGCCTGCTCCAGATCGGCGAGCAGGTCGTCGACCGTCTCGATGCCGACAGACAGTCGCACGAGATCGCCGGGAACTTCAAGCGGCGAGCCGGCAGCACTTGCGTGTGTCATCCGGCCCGGGTGTTCGATCAGGGATTCCACGCCGCCGAGCGACTCGGCGAGCACGAAGAGCTTCGTGCGGTTGCAGATCTCGACGGCGTGGTCCTCACCGCCGGAGGCGCGGAACGAGATCATGCCGCCGAACCGACGCATCTGCTTGGCGGCGACCTCGTGACCGGGGTGCGAGGGCAGCCCGGGGTAGATCACCTGGGCCACCTTGGCGTGCCCGTCGAGGTACGCGGCGAGCCGCTCGGCGTTGTCGCAGTGCCGGTCCATGCGTACCCCGAGGGTCTTGATGCCGCGCAGGGTGAGCCAGGCGTCGAACGGGCCGTTGATCGCGCCCATCGCGTTCTGGTGGTAGCGCAGTTCCTCGCCGAGCCCGGCGTCGGCGACGACGAGCGCACCACCGACCACGTCGGAGTGCCCGCCGACGTACTTGGTGGTGGAGTGCACCACCACGTCCGCGCCGAAGGCGATCGGCTGCTGCAGGTACGGCGAGGCGAAGGTGTTGTCGACAACCAGCAGCGCGCCCGCGTCGTGTGCCACGGCGGCCAGGGCGGCGATGTCGGCGATGCCGAGCAGCGGGTTCGTCGGCGTCTCCACCCAGACGATCTTCGTTCGGCCGGGCTGCACGGCGGCCCGGACCGCTGCCGCGTCGGAGACCTTGGCCGGGGTGAACTCCAGGCCCCAGCGCTGGGCGACCCGGGCGAAGAGCCGGTAGGTGCCGCCGTACGCGTCGTCCGGGATGATCACGTGGTCGCCCGGCTTGCAGACCGCCCGCAGCAGGGTGTCCTCCGCGGCCAGGCCACTGGCGAAGGCGAGGCCCACGGGCCCGCCCTCCAGCGCGGCCAGGCACTCCTGGAGGGCGTCACGGGTCGGGTTGCCCGAGCGGCTGTACTCGTAGCCGAGCCGGGGCGCACCGACGGCGTCCTGGGCGTACGTGCTGGTCTGGTAGATCGGCGGGATCACCGCGCCGGTGCGGGCCTCAGGGTCCTGACCGGCGTGAATGGCGAGCGTCTCGAAGCCGTGACTCATTCTGGTGAGGCTAGTGCCCCCGTCCGGCGGGCTGGAACGGAACCCGTGCTCCGGTGGGGGCCGGACCTTTCGGCCCGGCCCCCGCGTGCCGGCCGGGAGGCCGGCGGGCCGGTCAGCCGGCCGGGACGGGCAGGACGTGCAGAGTGACCGGATGCGCGCCGGTCCAGTCGTAGGAGACCGCGTAGAGCCGGGCCCCGTTGGGTGCCCAGGCCAGCGCGCCGGAGCTGAGTTCGTCGCCCAGCTCGAAGCGGGCCAGCTCGGTGCCGTCCGGGCGGAAGACGAACACGTCCGGGTCGTAGGAGGCGTCCGCTCCGCCGGCGATCCGGGTGCCGTCACGCGACACCTCGACAGCATTGGGGTACGCGCCGGTGAGGTAGGTCGCGGAGGGGGTGCTGATGGCGGCGACCGGGAACGCCTGCACCTCGTACGGGGCGCCGGACGCGGTGAAGAGGGTGGTGCCGGTGGGGTCGAGCGCGATGTCGCGCAGGTTGCTGCCGATCGCCATGAAGTCGTTGGTGCTCGGCGGGCCCAGCACGCCCCCGGTGCCGATCGCGTACGCGTACACCGAGGCGGGGCTGAGGCCCGGCTGCCCGGCCAGCAGCACCGAACGGTTCTGGCTGGCGGCGGTCAGCAGCGGAGCGCCGTAGAAGCCGCTACCGGTGTCCAGGCCAGTGGTGACGCGGGCCGGCTGGCGGCCCAGGTCGATCCGGCCGATGTTGCCGTCCCAACCGCCACAGCCGTACCCGAACCACAGGTACCGCCCGGTCAGCGCGAGCGACGACGGGCACGCGCCCGCGCCGGTGTCGTACCGGGCCGACTCGACAAGTGAGCCGGTGTCGAAGGCGGCGATGGCGTTGGCGGTGGGCAGCGCCACGTAGAGGGTCTGCCGATCGGCGCTGAGCAGCAGGTCGGAGGGGCCGGGCAGGCCGGACAGGGTGCCGACCACCGCGCCCGTCGCACTGTTCACCACGACGTCGGTCGAGGAGGGGCCACCGCTGACGAAGACCCGGTCACCGGCGGACACCACGTCGGACACCGCCGGCAACGACAGTGGGGTGGCCGTCGGCGCGACGGCTGCCTGGGCGGCGCCCGGTATCGCGGCGGTGAGCAGCCCGGCGGTCAGTGCCGCGAGCGCCAGGGTCGTGCCTCTTCTGATGTGCAAGGTGCGTCCTTCCCCCGTGTATTGATCCAGACCGGTAAATGTCTACCACGGCCGATGGATGCGCGGGGGGCGCGCGTCCCCGCGTGGCCGGCGACATAGCCTGGGGCGATGAGCGGGTGCGTGTTCTGCGGGATCGTGTCGGGTGACGTGCCGGCGTTCCGGGTCGCGGACGAACCGGACGGGGTGGCGTTCCTCGACACCCGTCCGGTGTTCAAGGGGCACGTGCTGGTGGTGCCCCGGGTGCACCTGGTGACCCTGGCCGAGCTTCCGGCCGACCTGCTGCCCGGCTACTTCGCGCTGGTCCAGCGCCTGGCGGTGGCCGTGGAGTCCGCTCTGGGGGCCGGTGGGACGTTCGTGGCGATGAACAACAAGGTGTCCCAGTCCGTCCCGCACCTGCACACTCACGTGGTGCCGCGCACCAAGGGCGACGGGCTGCGCGGGTTCTTCTGGCCGCGCACCCGCTACGCGGACGACGCCGAGGCCCAGACCTACGCCCACCGGGTCGCCGCCGCGCTCTCGGGCGCTGCCTGACTCACACCCGTGCGGGTAAGGAAGGTGGACCCACCGGTGTTGCACGCTGCGAGAGGTACGAGAGGAGATCCCCACGTGTTTTTGCGCCGTATGAACGCCGAGATGGTTTCGCCCGACCAGGCCCTGCCGGGCCGTCAGATCGCCATGCCAGTTGCCGACCGCCACGAGGTGCTGGGCACCCCGTTGAAGGGCCCGTTCCCGGAGGGGCTGCAGGTAGCGGTCTTCGGCATGGGCTGCTTCTGGGGCGCTGAGCGGCTGTTCTGGACGCTGCCCGGCGTTTACACCACCTCCGCCGGCTACGCGGGTGGCATCACCAGGAACCCGACGTACGAGGAGACGTGTTCCGGCCGAACCGGGCACGCCGAGGTCGTCCAAGTGGTGTACGACCCCAGCAAGATCACGTATGAGGACCTGCTGAAGGTCTTCTGGGAGAACCACGACCCGACCCAGGGCATGCGCCAGGGCAATGACGTGGGCACCCAGTACCGGTCGGCGATCTACACGACCACCGACGAGCAGCGGGCAATCGCGGAGTCGTCCCGGGACGCGTTCCAGCCGATCGTGACGCGGGCCGGCAAGGGCGAGATCACCACCGAGATCGCCCCGCTCGGCAGCTACTACTTCGCCGAGGACTACCACCAGCAGTACCTCGCCCCGACCAAGAACCCGAACGGGTACTGCAACCACGGCCCGAACGGCCTGAGCTGCCCGGTCGGCGTTGCCCGTACCGCTGGCTGACCCACCTGCGTGAACGCGATGCCCGGCTGCCGACGAGGTGGCCGGGCATTCCCGTTCGGCCCTGTGATCGAAATCCGTTGCCGAGCCCGCCGGGGACTCGATAGCGTGCAGGTACACGTGAAAGGAGGTGGTCCAGACTTGTATAGCAATCGGACTCGTGAGGTGGCTGTCAGCTAGCCGCTGTCCTCGACAGTGATCCGTCCGCCGCGAGGCGGGCAACCAGTACGACCGTCGAGACCGTGTGGCAGCGGTGCGGCGAATTCCAGACAGCCACCCGACCCCCGGGGTGCCGGCCAAGTCCAGCCGGCCCGCGCGACAGCGTGGAGCGCCCCGGGGGTCGCTCCATATCCGCGGGAGATCAGTGTGTCGATGCGCGAGCTGGTGATTCTCGGGACGGCCAGCCAGGCGCCCACCCGGCAGCGCAACCACAACGGGTACGTGCTGCGCTGGGACGACGAGGTGATCCTCTTCGACCCGGGTGAGGGCAGCCAGCGGCAGCTCCTGCACACCACTGTCACCGCGACCGACCTGACCCGGATCTGCGTCACGCACTTCCACGGCGACCACTGCCTCGGCCTGCCGGGCACCATCCAGCGACTCTCGCTGGACCGGGTGGCGCATCCGGTCGCCGTGCACTTCCCGGCGGGCGGCGCCGAGTACTTCGCCCGACTGCGGCACGCCACCTCCTTCTACGAGACGGCCGAGCTGGCGGTCACCCCGATCGAGACCGACGGTCAACGGATCGCCCTGAGCTGCGGCACGCTGGAGGCCCGCCGGCTGCGGCACCCCATCGAGACGTACGGCTATCGGCTGATCGAGCCGGACGGCTGCCGGATGCTGCCGGAGAAGCTGGCCGCGTACGGCATCGCCGGCCCGGCCGTCGGCGAGCTGATCCGCGTCGGGCACCTGGACCTCGACGGTCGTCGCGTCACCCGCGACGAGGTGAGCGTGCCCCGACCGGGGCAGCGGTTCGCCTTCGTGATGGACACCGGCCTCTGCGACGGGGTGTACGCCCTGGCCGAGCACGCCGACCTGCTGGTCATCGAGTCGACGTTCCTGGAGTCGGAGGCCGCGCTCGCCGCCGAGGTCGGGCACCTGACCGCGGCGCAGGCCGCGCGGGTGGCGACCGAATCGGAGGTACGCACCCTGGTGCTCACGCACTTCTCGCAGCGCTACCCCGACCCGCGCCGGTTCTACGACGAGGCCCGAGCGCACTTCGACGGGGATCTGGTCATCGCCGAGGATCTGACCACCGTGCAGGTCCCGCCGCGCCGGGTAGCCTCGGCCGGATGACCGTCACGCTCCGCCCCGCGACCGAAGGCGACCTGATGGCGGTGGGCGCCCTGCACCAGCGCTCCCGGATCGCCGCGTACTCCGCCTTCCTGCCGGTCGAAGCCCTGGCCGACCCGACACCGGAGGCGATGGGCGCGTACTGGACCGAGCGGTGGCGCTGGGAGCGGGACACCCACCGACTGACGGTCGCGGAGCGGGCCGGGGCGCTCGTCGGGTTCAGCTACCTGGGTCCGGACGACGAGGACGACCCGGCGACGGGGCTGCTCAACGCGATCCACCTGGAACCAACCGAGCAGGGCCGGGGCACCGGCCGCCTGGTGATGGTGGACGCGTTGGACGCCATGCGCGCCCGGGGTTGGCGCCGCGCGGTGCTCTGGGTGCTCCGGGAGAACGCGCACGCCCGCTCCTTCTATGAGCGCGGCGGCTGGACGTCGACGGGCGTGGAGCGCGAGGAGCACATCGGCGCGGCCCGCACCCCGCAGGTCCGCTACACCCGCCCCCTCTGAGCACCGGCCGGCAACAGCCCGACCACCCTCAACGCCGGCCCGGCAACGGCCCAGCCGGCCACCCCACCCACCTCACGCAGAGCCTTTGCTCTGCTTCAGCGGAGGCAACAGTGACCGGGCATTTCTGTTGCCTGGGTTGAAGCAGAGCAAAGGACGCGCGGGGTGTCCTGTGCCCCCGCAGGGGCAGCCTGCGGGGGCACGTCGCGGGGGCGGTAGCAGCTCGGGGGCAGCTAGTGGGCGCCGAGGTGGGCCAGGAGGTCCTGGCGGGTCAGGACGCCCTTGGGCTTGCCGTCGACCAGGACCAGCGCGGCGTCGGACTTCTCCAGCAGGCCGACGGCCTCGCTCACCGGCTGACCACCGCCGATCATCGGCAGCGGGTCACCCATGTGCCGCTCGATGGTGTCGTGCAGGTGAGCCTGACCGGTGAACAGCGCGTCGAGCAGGTCCCGCTCGGCGATCGAGCCGGCCACCTCACCGGTCACCACGGGCGGCTCGGCCTTGAGCACCGGCAGCTGGGAGACGCCGTACTCGCGCATGTAGTCGATCGCGTCGCGGACCGTCTCGGTCGGGTGCACGTGCACCAGCTCGGGCAGGCCGCCCGGCTTGCTGGCCAGCGCGTCGGCGACCGTCGGCTCGTGCCCGGAGTTGTCCAGGAAGCCGTACCGGGCCATCCACGAGTCGTTGAAGATCTTCGACAGGTAGCCCCGGCCGCCGTCGGGCAGCAGCACCACGATCACGTCGTCCGGGCCGGCCTTGCGGGCCACCTCCAACGCGGCGACCACCGCCATCCCGCAGGAGCCCCCGACCAGCAGGCCCTCCTCGCGGGCCAGCCGCCGGGTCATCTCGAAGGACGCCTTGTCGGAGACCTCGACGATCTCGTCGGCCACACCCCGGTCGTACGTCTCCGGCCAGAAGTCCTCGCCGACGCCCTCGACCAGGTACGGGCGGCCGGTGCCGCCGGAGTAGACCGAGCCCTCCGGGTCGGCCCCGATGACCTTCACCCGACCGTCGGACGCCTCCTTGAGATACCTACCGATGCCGGAGATCGTCCCGCCGGTACCGACGCCCGTCACGAAGTGCGTGAGCCCGCCCTCGGTCTGCTTCCACAGCTCGGGGCCGGTCGTCTCGTAGTGCGAGCGCGGGTTCGCCGGGTTGCTGTACTGGTCGGGCTTCCACGCGCCGGGGATTTCCCGGGTCAGCCGGTCGGAGACGTTGTAGTACGAGCGCGGGTCCTCCGGGGCGACGGCGGTCGGGCAGACCACCACCTCGGCGCCGTACGCCCGCAGCACGTCCTGCTTGTCCTGACTGACCTTGTCGGGGCAGACGAAGACGCACTTGTAGCCCTTGAGCTGGGCCACCAGGGCGAGCCCGACACCGGTGTTGCCGCTGGTCGGCTCGACGATGGTGCCACCGGGCCGCAGCAGGCCCGCCGCCTCTGCGTCCTCGACCATGCGCAGCGCGATCCGGTCCTTCACCGAGCCACCCGGGTTCAGGTACTCCACCTTGGCGAGCACGGTTGCCCGGATGCCCTCGGTGACGTTGCGCAGGCGGACCAGCGGAGTGTTGCCGATCATGTCGACGACGTTGTCGTAGTACTGCACGGTGTGCCCTTCGTTGCGGCGCCGGCGACGGCGGCCGGGCAGACGTATCCTCGCCGACCAGCGTACGTGCCGTCAGGGCACCAGCCCCCCGGGGATGACCGAGCTGCGTCGGGCCTCCCACTCCAGGAATCGGTCGGTCTCGGCGAGCACGCTGCCGGCCAGCCAGGTGATCATCACCGCGTCGTCGGCCAGCCCGAAGATCGCCAGTGGGATCTCCGGCAGCAGGTCGATGGGCGAGACGATGTACGCCGTGGCCGCCGTCATCAGGGCCAGCCGGAGGCCGCCGTCGTACTGCCCCCGGGTCGTCGCCCGGATCATCCGGGGCAGCGCCGCCAGTCGGGTGCCCAACGAGGGCCCGCCGCGCGCCCCCGCCGCCAGTGCCCGCGCCAGGGCCGTGAACGCCGCGCTGCGCTTCAGTGTCTTCCCCATCGTCGCGCTCCTCTCCGCCGGATCAGCGTGGCGGGTCGGCGCAAGTCGGCCGGCCTCCACCGGACAGGTACCCCGTCGCGTCGGTTTCCAGGCACTCCCGAGCCGGGACGACGACAGCGGCGTGTCGGGCCGGCGCGATAATGTCGGCATATGGGGGTGGCTGGTTCTGTCGTACCCGTTGGTCCGCGCTGGCGGCAGGCCTGGCGGATCGCCCGGCTGGCGGCCATCGGGACGGGCGCCACCGCGGCGGCCGCGATGGCCACCGGCGGGGTGCTGCTCGGCCAGGCCCGCCAGGCCCGGCGCACCATCCCGATGGCCGAGGCTCCGCCGCCGCGCTGCGACGGGATGTACGGCGCGAAGTTCCCCGGCCCCCCGCTCACCATGGTCGTGCTCGGTGACTCGTCGGCGGCCGGCTACGGAGTGCACCGCCGCCGGGAGACACCGGGAGCGCTGCTCGCCACCGGGCTGTCCCGACGGCTGCACCGGCCGGTACTGGTGCGCCGTTTCGCGGTGGTCGGCGCCATCTCCGCGGCGCTCCGGCACCAGGTGGAGGCGGCGTTGGAGTGCGCGCCGGACATCGCCGTGATCCTGATCGGCGGCAACGACATCACCAACCGCACGCCGCGCGGCCTGGCGGTGCGCTATCTGGTCGAGGCGGTCCGCGCGCTGCGCGACGCCGGCTGCGAGGTGGTCGTCGGCACCTGCCCCGACCTCGGCGCGATCCGGCCGATCCAGCCACCGCTGCGCTGGCTGGCGCACCGGTGGAGTCGCCAGCTCGCCGCTGCCCAGACGGTGGCGGTGGTCGAGGCGGGCGGCTCGACGGTGTCCCTCGGCGACCTGCTCGGCCCACGGTTCGCCGCCGAACCGCACCGGATGTTCGCCTGGGACCGGTTCCACCCCTCCGCCGAGGGGTACGCGATGGCCGCCGCCGCCCTGCTGCCGACGATGCTCTCGGCGCTCGGCTCCGGGCCGGAGCGACGGGCCACACCGGCGCGGGGCGAGGGCGTACGGTCGCTGCCAAAGGCCGCGCAGGAGGCGGCCCGGCACGCCGGCACCGAGGTCAGCGGCACCCAGGTCCGGGGCCGCGATCGAGGGCCGGCCGGCCGGTGGGCGCAGCTGCGTCGCCGGGCGTTCTTCGGTGTCAACACGGTGCCGCAGTCCGGCTCCGCGACGGACACCTCGACAGTGGAGGGACTGGCATGAACGAGCGCAGCGAGCGGAGCGTGACCGCCGGTCTCCCCGGCCGCCTGGGTCGGGCGGCGGCGATGTCGCTGCTCGCCGGCACGGTGGGCGGCGCCGCTGTCCTGGCCGGTGAGGCGTTCGTCGCCCGGCACCGGCGCTATGCCGAGCCGGAGCTGGGGCTGGCATTGCGGGCCACCATCGGTCGGGCCGACGCCGCGCCGCTGCGGCTGGTGCTGCTCGGTGACTCGTCGGCGTTGGGCGTGGGCGTCGACCGCCTCGACGACACCATCGGCGGACAGTTGGCCAACCTGCTCGCCGAGGGTCCGACCGGTCGCCGGGTGCACCTGTCCAGCGTCGGTGTCTCCGGGTCCCGCTCGACGGACCTGGCGACCCAGGTCGCCCGGGCCCTGCTCGGCGAGCGTCCCGACGTGGCACTGATCCTGATCGGCGCGAACGACGCGACCGGGCTGCGCCGACCCGCCGACGCGTCCGCCTATCTCGGGGCGGCGGTGCACCGGCTGCGGGAGGCGCGCGTCGAGGTGGTGGTGGGCACCTGCCCCGACCTCGGGGCCGTACGCGCCATCGCGCCGCCGCTGCGGCAGCTGGTCGGCTGGTCGGGGCGGCGGATGGCCCGCGCGCAGACCACTGCGGTGTTGGAGGCGGGCGGCGCGGTGGTCGACCTGGCCACCGAGACCGGTCCGGTCTTCCGGGCCGACGCGGGGACGCTCTGCCACGACGGCTTCCACCCCTCCGCCGACGGCTACCGGGTGTGGGCGCACGCCCTGCTGCCGGCCGTCGCTGCGGCGGCGGCGGTCGCCTCCCGGCGCTAGAGCGGCGTCCGGGCGGGGTGACATTTCCCGCCGCGCCTGCTTCTTCCGTGCCATGTTACCGGCGGGTTAACGTTGGCTCATGCCGATTGAGTCGTCCCGCGACGCCGTCATCGTCGCTACCGCCCGCTCCCCCATCGGTCGGGCGCACAAGGGGTCCCTGCGCGGTGTCCGCTCCGACGACCTCGCCGCGACCATCGTCCAGGCCGCGCTGGACAAGGTCCCCCAACTCGACCCGACTACCATCGACGACATCTACCTCGGGTGCGGCCTGCCCGGCGGTGAGCAGGGCTTCAACATGGCCCGCGTGGTGGCCACCCTGCTCGGGCTGGACACCGTCCCCGGCGCCACGCTGACCCGCTACTGCGCCTCCTCGTTGCAGACCACCCGGATGGCGTTGCACGCGATCCGCGCCGGCGAGGGCGACGTGTTCGTCTCCGCAGGTGTCGAGATGGTCTCCCGCTACGCCCGCGGCAGCTCCGACGGGCTGCCTCCCGAGGCGCAGGCCCTCGTCGGCGGCGGCTGGGAGAACCCGCGCTTCGCGGCGGCCGGCGAGCGCTCCAAGCGTCGCGCGCAGGGTGGCGCCGAGGTGTGGACCGACCCGCGCGAGGCCGGTGAGCTGCCGGACATCTACCTGACCATGGGGCAGACCGCGGAGAACCTGGCCCAGGTGTACGACGTCACCCGCGCCGACATGGACGAGTTCGGTGTCCGCAGCCAGAACCTCGCCGAGAAGGCCATCGCCGACGGCTTCTGGGCCCGGGAGATCACCCCGGTCACCACGCCGGACGGCACAGTGGTGAGCACCGACGACGGCCCCCGCGCGGGCGTCACCCTGGACGCGGTCGCCGGCCTGAAGCCGGTGTTCCGTCCGGACGGCCGGATCACCGCGGGCAACTGCTGCCCGCTCAACGACGGCGCCGCCGCCGTCGTCGTGATGAGCGCCCAGCGGGCGCAGGAGCTGGGTCTGACCCCGCTGGCCCGGATCGTCTCCACCGGCGTGACCGCGCTGTCGCCGGAGATCATGGGCCTCGGACCGGTCGAGGCGTCCCGGCAGGCCCTGAAGCGGGCCGGCATGACCATCGACGACGTCGACCTGGTCGAGATCAACGAGGCGTTCGCCGCCCAGCTGATCCCCTCCTACCGGCAGTTGGGCATCCCGGAGGAGAAGCTGAACGTCATGGGCGGCGCGATCGCGGTCGGCCACCCGTTCGGCATGACCGGCGCCCGGATCACCGGCACCCTGCTCAACGCGCTGGAGTGGCACGACAAGACCATCGGTCTGGAGACGATGTGCGTCGGCGGCGGGCAGGGCATGGCCATGGTGCTCGAACGCCTGAGCTGACCCGACGTCAGAGCGCGCCGCGGGTCGCCGTCACCTCGGCGGCGGCCCGCGCCAGCGCCTCGGCGTCGGCCCCGGCGGCCAGCAGGTCGGCCGTGACCACGCGCAGCTGGTCGGGCAGGGCCAGGTCGTTGTCCAGCCGGGGCACGGTCCGGCGGGGCTGCCCCTCGGCGTCGGCGGCCAGGTTGGCGATCTCCTGCACCAACCGGTGCATCAGGTCGGCGCGGGGCACGTTGCCGGTGGTCGCCGCCGCCGCCCAGCGCGGCTGCTCCCAGTGCCCGACCTGGCGGACCAGCAACCGCACGGTCCGCTCCAGCTCCTCTGCGCTCATCGCCGCCGAGTCTACGGCCGACGCCGGCCCCGACATCGCGGGCCGCTCAGCGGCGCAGGTAGCTGAGCAGCCGTAGCAGCTGCCAGTAGAGGAAGACCAGGCCGGTGAGCAGGCCGAACGCGCTCAGCCACGCGTACCGGCGGGGTCGGCCGTCGCGCACCGAACGCTCGACGAGGTCGAAGTCGAGGATGAAGCTGAACGCACCGGCGATGATCGCCACGACCGAGAAGGCGTACGGCAGCCAGCCGACCTCCCCGCTGACGCTGTAGACCGCCAGTCCCGGCCGGCCGGAGATCAGGTACGACACGAGGTTGACCACGCTCAGCACGGCGATGCCGAGCAGCGTGCCGATGACCAGGCGGGCCAGCCTGGGCGTCGCGCGGATCACCCGCGCCCGGTACAGCGCGGCCATGCCGAGAAAGACGCCGAACGTACCGGCCACCGCCTGCACCACGATCCCCGGATAGACCTGCTCGAAGGTCCGGCTGGCGACCCCCAGCAGCAACCCCTGGAGCAACGCGTAGCCGACGATCGGCACCGGGTTGGTGATCCCCCGCAGCGAGATGACCAGGACCAGCGCGATCGAGGCCAGGGCGGTGCCGGCCAGGGCCGCCCCCGACCACACCGCGTCGGGCACCAGCGCCCAGGACACCGCGGCGGCCACGCCGGTGAGCAGGAGCAGTCCGACGGTACGCACCACCACGTCGTCGACTGTCATCGGCTCGACGTCGCGGGAGCTGACCACCCGGGACTCCAACCGGCCGGTCTCGTCCAGCCGGTTGAGCACCGGGTTGTTGCTGCGCACCGTCGCCTCCTTCGCCCGCGTACCCCTGGCAGTCACTCTGCCCCGGACGGCCCGACGGCGGCGGCGAAACGGCGCCAACGACGGCGCCCGCCCCCACGATGAGCGGGAGCGGGCGCCGGTCGGACGGGACGGACGAGGTCAGTCGTCGCCCTGGAAGTAGCTCAGCAGGCGCAGGATCTCGATGTAGAGCCAGACCAGGCTGACCAGGATGCCGAACGCGGCGACCCAGGAGTAGCGCTGGGGCAGGCCCATCCGGACGCCGTCCTCGATCTCCTTGAAGCTGAGCACGAAGCTCAGCGACGCGACCACGATGCAGACGAGGCTGAAGCCGATGGCCAGCGGGCTGCCGTCACGCAGACCCGTGTTGACGCCGAACAGCGCCAGCACCAGGTTGATCAGCATGACCGCGGCGAGGCCGATGATCACCGAAGTCATGACCTTGACGAAGACCGGGGTGGCCCGGATGATCTTCGCCTTGTAGATCATCGTCATCACGAAGAAGATGCCGAAGCTCGCCACGGCGGCCTGGAGCACGATGCCGTCGTAGGCGGACTCGAACGCCTTGCTGACCATGCCGACGAAGACACCTTCGACGACCGCGTACGCGATGACGAGCGCCGGGTTGGCCATCCGGGAGAACGAGATGATCAGGCCGAGCACCAGGCCGACGACCGCCGCGCCGATCCAGGCGGTGCCGACCAGCGCGTCGGGCACGAGCACCCAGGCTGCCGCGGCGGTGATGCCGAGGATGCCGAACAGAGCAACCGTCTTGACGACGACGTCGTCGACGGTCATCGGCGCCACGGCGGGCGGCGCGGCCGGGTAGCCGGCCTGGGACGGGTACTGCTGGGGAATGCCGGGCTGTCCGTACGGCCCGGCCGGTGCGTACCCGGCGGAGCGCTCCCGCTCGGCCGCCTGGCCGAGCCGGGCGAGCACCGGGTTCGAGGTCTTCACTTTCTGGCCTCCCTCAGGGGGTCGTTTGCACGTGAACGTGCACCCCAAGAGTAAACTGCCCGACCCACTCCTGGTGATCACGATGAGAACGCGGCGGCCGTGGCGGCTGGGTGCCCGGGGCGGGGGTCGAACCCGCATGCCTTTCGGCAGCCGCTTTTAAGGCGGCCGTGTCTGCCGTTCCACCACCCGGGCGGGTGGCACCCGCGCGCCGACACGCACGGTCCAGTGTCACCGTAGCCGGTCGACGGCGACCCGGCGTACCCCGCCGGGGTGGCCACATTAGGGTCGATGCCGTGAGCAGCGCAGCCCCAACGGCCCCCGACGCCGCCCCTGACCAGGTCTTCCGTCTCGACGATCAGGTCATCCGCCGACCCCGGGCCGTCCGGCTGCGCTCCGCCGTCCGCCGCCACCGGACGGACCTGCTGATCGCGTTGGTCTGGGTGGCGCTGGCCGGTTGGCTGACCCACGGCCTGTGGCCCGACCCAAATGGGCGGACGTTGGCGCTCAACCCCGAGGACCAGACGCTCTACGAGTGGTTCCTGGCTGTCGACGCGCGGGCGCTGCTCGGTGACTTCCACCTGCTCACCGACCGGCTCAACGCCCCGGACGGCGTCAACCTGATGGCCAACACCACTGTCATCGCGCTCGGCGTCGTCTGCGCGCCGATCACCCTCCTGCTCGGCGCACCCACCACCTTCGCGCTGCTCGCCGCCGCCAACCTGGCCGGCACCGCCCTCGCCTGGTACCTGCTGTTTCACCGGACGCTGCGGGCCCACCGCCTCGCCGCCGCGCTCGGCGGCGGGTTGTGCGGCTTCGGTCCGGGCATGATCTCGCAGTCCAACAGCCATCTGCACATGACGGCACAGTGGCTGGTGCCGGTGATCGTCTGGCTGGTGCTCCGGCTGCTCCGCGCGTCCGACCCCGGCCCCACGACGACCGACGGGACGGGCCGCGCCCGATCCGCCGGCCCGGACCGACGGCGGATGATCAGCTCCGCAGCCGGGCTGGCCGCGGCCGTCACCGCGCAGGTCTTCATCGGCGAGGAGGTCCTGTTCCTCTGCGCCGTCGCGCTGCTGGTGATGGCGATCAGCTACGCCGTGGCGGACCGGGACCTCGCCCGCCGCGCCCTGCCCGGATTCGCCGGCGGGCTGGCGATCGCCGCCGGCCTGGCGCTGCTGGTGCTCGGCTACCCGCTCTGGTTCCAGTTCGCCGGACCGCAGGGCGTCGCCGACGGGATGTTCAGCCCGGCCTACTTCTCGGCCGACCTCAGCAGCTGGTGGGCGGTCTCCCCGCTGTCCGTCGCCGGCAGTGACGAGGCGTCCCGGCTGACCACCGGCCCCGCCGAATACAACACCTTCCTCGGCTGGCCGCTGCTGCTGGTCACCGCCGTCTGCGCGGTCTGGGCCGGCCGGCGCCGGCTGGTGCTCGCCTGCGTGGTGGCGGCGCTGGTGATGGGCGCGCTCTCCCTCGGCCCGGAGGTGGTGCTCGGCGGCACCCGCACCGCGCTGCCCGGCCCGTACGCCCTGCTGGCCGGGTTGCCGGTGGTGGACGGCGCGCTGCCGATGCGGTTCGGCCTGGCGCTGCTCCCGATCGTGGCGACGGTGCTCGTCGTGGCCGTCGACCGGGCGCTGCGCGGCACCGGCCGGGCGCGGCGGCTGGTGCCGCTGGCCGTCATCGCAGCCCTGCTGCCGATCTTCCCGACTCCCCTGCCGACCACCGAGCGGCCCGCCGTGCCGGAGTTCATCACCGGCGGGCACTGGCGGCAGTGCGTCCGCCCGGGCGGGGTGCTGGTCCCGGTGCCGCTGCCCACCCCCAAGGAACCGTGGCCGATGCGCTGGGCAGCCGCCGCCGACGCCGGGTTCGGCCTGCCCGAGGGGTTCTTCATCGGCCCGTACGGACGCCATGGCACCGCCGCCATGGGCACCTTCAAGCAGCCCACTTCGGCCCTGCTGGCCGATGTCGCCCGCCGCGGCGACCAGCCGGCCATCGGCGACGAGCAGCGCCGGCAGGCCGCCCGGGACGTCGACTTCTGGGGAGCGTCCTGCGTGGCACTGGCCGACGACGCGCCGCACGCCGACAGCCTGCGGGCGACCCTGGAGCAGTTGTACGGCCCGGCCACCCGCGTCGCCGACGCCTGGATCTGGCGGGTCTGACGCCGAAAATCGCGAAAGGGCCCCTCCCGAACAGGAGGGGCCCTTTCGTCCAGTTCGCTCAGACGCGGGGTGCGCCGACCGGCTGGGACGCCTCGACGAACTCCTCGCGCGGGTCGTGCAGCTGACCCAGGGCGACGACCTCACGCTTGAGGAAGAACGCCAGCGACCAGTCCACGACCACCCGGACCTTGCGGTTGAACGAGGGGATCCGGCTCATGTGGTACGTCCGGTGCATGAACCAGGCCGGCCAGCCGGTCATCTTGATGCCGTACACCTGGGCGACGCCCTTGTGCAGGCCGAGGCTGGCGACGCTGCCGGCGTGCTTGTGCTTGTAGTTGACCGGTTCGCGGCCCCGGATCACATTCGCGATGTTGTCGGCCATCCGCGCCGCCTGGCGCACCGCGTGCTGGGCGCTCGGCGAGCAGAAGTTGCCCGGCTCCTTGGTCAGGTCCGGTACGGCGGCGCAGTCACCGGCGCTCCACGCGCCCTCGATGACCCGGTCACCGTCGACCACCTGCAGGGTGGGGATGCAGGTGACCCGCCGGCGGTCGTCACGCGGGAAGTCCGTCGCGTCCAGCATCGGCGACGGCTTCACGCCTGCCGTCCAGACGATCGTGTCGGACCGGAAGCTGTCCCCGTCGGAGAGCTTGACCACCCCGTCGACGCAGGACTCCAGGCGGGTGTCCAACCGGATGTCCATGTTGCGCTTCATGAGCTGCTGCACCGTGTAGGCGCCCATGTCCCGGTCGACCTCGGGCAGGACGCGGTTGGTGGCCTCGACGAGCACCCAGCGCATGTCCTCCGGCTTCAGCTCCGGGTAGTAGCGCAGGGCGTCCCGGGCCATGTCCTCCATCTCGGCGAGCGCCTCGATGCCCGCGTAACCGCCACCGACGAACGTGAAGGTCAGCGCCGAGCGGCGCACCTCCGCATCCGGGGTCACGGCCGCGACGTCCAGCCGGTCCAGCACGTGGTTACGGAGGTAGATCGCCTCACCGATGGTCTTGAACCCGATGCCCTGCTCGTGCAGGCCGGGAATCGGCAGCGTCCGGGACACCGAACCCGGCGCGACGATCACGTGGTCGTACGCGATCTCCCGGGCCGGGCCGACGATCGGCTGCACGGTGGCAACCTTGCGGTCGTGCTCGACACGCGTGACCGTTCCCGCCACCACCTTGCACCGGCGCAGTTCCCGCCGCAGCGGCACCACGGAGTGCCGGGGGGAGATGTTCCCCGCCGCGGCCTCGGGCAGGAACGGCTGGTAGGTCATGTGGGGCTGGGGGTCCACGACGATGACCTCAGCCTCACGGGAGCTGAGCTTCTTTGACAGGCGCAGGGCCGCGTAGAGACCGACGTGCCCGGCACCCACCACAAGGATCCGCTTCGGATTCACGTCATCTATCTTTCCCCGCCCGGCTCAGGTAATCCCGCTCGCGCCCCCCATCTGTGACGGAACACAACCCCTGTGACCTGCGTAACCCTGTCGCCACAGGGGTTCACCTACGCCGCAGCAGCCAACCCAGCAACGCGACGAGACCCACCGCCACCACCAGCCCCAGCACCGTGACCCACTGATGACCGGCCTCCCCGCCCAGGTCCGCCGCCTGCAACAGCAGCACCCCCAGCACGGCCGTGCCCAACAGCACCGCCGCCACCCGCAGCAACCACCGGGTGACCAGCTCCGGGTCCACCATCGCGTCGTACGGCAGCAGCGCCGCCAGCGCGCACAGGGAGTGCCCCAGATACAACAGCGCGGCGACGGCGAGCAGGCGCCACAACGCCACCGGCCGGCCGTATCCGTCGGTGGCGAGCAGCCAGCCCCCGGCCATGACCAGCGCCACGAAGGTCGGCCACAGCCGCCGCGGACCCATCGCGGGCAGCAGCGCGGCCACCGCCAGCAACAGCAGCGGCCGACCGGTCAACACCTCGGCGGGAAACGCCAGCGCCAGCCCGGCCAGGGCGGTGACGAAGATCGCGGCCCGGACCATCAGCGGAACGGCGCTGATCCGTGAAACAGCATTCTGAGCAGCCCGAACCCGCCCGGTGATCGCGTCGATCATCTGCACACACCCCTAGCGCTCACCGGGCTGCCTGTCGCTCGCGACTGCGGGGCTCGCAAACCCGGCTCACTCCTCACGCTCACCGGGCTGCCTGTCGCTCGCGACTGCGGGGCTCGCAAACCCGGCTCACTCCTCGCGCTCACCAGGCCACCTGTCGCTCGCGACTGCGGGGCTCGCAAACCCGGCTCACTCCTCACGCTCACCGGGAACCGACCCTTGGGGCCGTCGCCAGCCGCGCCACGTCCCGCAGCACCTGGTCCAGGCTGCCCGCGCCGGCCCAGCGCACGACGGGCACGCCGTGCTCCCGGAGCTGCCCGATCATGGTTTCCCGGTCCAGTCGCCACAGGCGGTACGCCACCTCGGCCCAACCCCGATCCTTCGGCGGTGTGAGGTTGGCCGGCAGCGTGTCGACCGCCACCACGAACCGGCCGGAGCGGGCCAGCCGCGCCAGCATCTGCGCCGACCGCTCGTCCAACAGCGGGGTGAGGACCACCACCAACGCGTCCGAGGAGAGCTGCTGCGGGCCGAAGACCTGGTCGTACGGCTCGTGCTGGGAGGCTTCGGCGCGTACGTCGAGCAGCCACTCCAGGACGGTCAGGTACTGCCGGCGGCCGGCGGCGGCGCGCAACCGGCGGGCACCCGGCCCGTACTCCACAAGCGACACCCGGTCGCCCCGGTGCAGGTAGTGCTCGGCGATCGCCGCGGTGGCCCGCACTGTGGTGTCCAGCACCGACGCGGAGCCGTCCACGCCGCCGGAGCGCCCGGCCTCGGCGAGCACGTCGAGCAGCACCACCACCTCGGCGTCCCGGTCGGAGAGGGTGGCCGCCACGTGCAACTGCCGGGCGCGCAGCGACACCCGCCAGTCGACGCGGCGCAGCCGGTCACCGGGGGCGAAGATCCGTACGCCGGCCAGCTCGCCGCCCTCACCGGGCCGGCGGGAGTGGTGCGCGCCGACCAGGCCGGCGGCGCGGGGCATCGCCTCCACCGCCTCGAACGGTTCGGTACGCGGGTAGACCCGCACCCCGACCGGCTCGGTGAACACCGCTCGGGAGACCAGCAGGCCGCCCGCCGCGGCGACCCGCGCGCCGGCCGGGCCGACCGGATGCCGGCCCCAGCGCAGAGCCCGGCCGGCCAACTCCAGGTCCACCGCCTCGGCGGCCGGCAGCGAGGTCACGAACGGCCGGTCGGCGACGGAACGGCCGGTGCCGGGGGACGTGCCGGCAGCGGGCGGGGCGTCGGCGGGCGGGGCATCGTCGGCAGGGCCGGTGCCGGCGAAACCGGCACGGGCGATCCGCAACCACGGCGAGACCCGGGACCGCACCACCACGAGGTCGTAGTCGATCGCGTCCGGGTTGCCGACGCTGACGGCCGCCGACACCTCGCCGCCCTCGACGAGCGGTCCGTCGTCCCCGGCGGTGATCCAGACCTGCGGCAGCGTCGTGGGCCGGCGGCGCAGCGCGTACGCGGTGCCCAGTGCGAACGGGGCCGCCAGCACGACGAGATCGACCCGCCCCAGCAGGACCCCCGCCACCAGCAACAGGCCGGCGAGCAGCACCGCGCGGCCGAGCGCCGGGGTGGGCGCCCAGCCGGCGGCCGACTCCGGCTCGGCGGATCGCGGCGCGGGCGCGGTCGGGCCGGTCATCAGCGCCGGAGCCCGCCGGCGGCGTAGCTGGGCAGCGCGCCGCTGGCCGGGGCGGGCGTGGCCTCCAACACCTCACCCACCACGAAGGCCGGGTCGACGCGGCGCAGCCACATCTCCGGGCGCAGGGTGATCCGGTGGGCCAGGGCGGGCGCCGCCACCTCCTTGACGTCCTCCGGCACCACGTAGTCCCGGCCGCCGAACACCGCGCGTACCCGGGACAGCAGCAGCAGCGCCAGCGAGCCACGCGGCGAGGCGCCGACCAGCACCGACGGATGTTCCCGGGTGGCCGCGGTCAACGACACGATGTACCGGCCGATCGAGTCCTCCACCACCACGTCCTCCAGGGCGGCCTGCATCGCCCGCAGGGTGGCGGCGTCGACTACCGGTTTGATGTCCGCCTCCTCACGGCGGCGGCCCATCCGACGGCGCAGCACCTCCCACTCCTCCTCGTGCTCCGGATAGCCGAAGGAGACCCGCAGCAGGAACCGGTCCAACTGCGCCTCGGGCAGCGGGTAGGTCCCCTCGTACTCGATGGGGTTGGCGGTGGCCAGCACGTGGAACGGCTCGTCCAGCTTGTACGTCACGCCCTCCACCGAGACCTGCTTCTCCTGCATGGCCTCCAGCAGCGCGGACTGGGTCTTCGGCGGCGTCCGGTTGATCTCGTCGGCGAGGAGCAGGTTGGTGAACACCGGCCCGGCCCGGAAGGCGAAGTCGCCGTTGCGCTGGTCGTAGAGGAAGGAGCCGGTGACGTCGGCGGGGAGCAGGTCCGGGGTGAACTGGAGCCGGCGGAAGTCCAGCCCGAGCGCCTGGGCGAAGGAGCGCGCGGTGAGCGTCTTTCCCAGGCCGGGCAGGTCCTCCAGGAGCACGTGCCCACCGGCCAGGATCCCGGCGAGGACCAGCTCCAGCGCGTCCCGCTTGCCGACCACGACGGTGCCGACCGCGTCCAGGACGGCTTGGGCCAGGCGACCGACCTCGGCGGCGGGCATGCTCCGGTCCACGTCGTTCATCAGATCTTCTCCAGTTCGGCGACGATCACCGCGAGATCGCGCGGCGACGGGGGGCGGCGGGGCGGGGATTCCAGGAACGTCCACAGCCGGTCACCCAGCAGGGCACGGGCGCGGACCGGGTCCGACTCGCGGGTCACGGCGTGCTTCAGGCGCAGCCGTTCGTCGGCCAGTTCCGCGAGCCGGGGCAGGATGACCCCGGTGAAGCGTTCGGGTCGCGTCGTGGACCAGTCCAGTGGGAGTTCCCAGCCGTTGATGGCGGCGCGCAGCGCGTCCCGGGCGCTCCAGTTCCAGGTGCCGTCGTCGTACTGGGACACCGGAGGACGGGACCTCGCTGCCGGTGGCGGCGCGAGCGCGGCGGCGATCCGGCGCACCCCCGACACCGCGAACACCCCGGCCACCAGGATCACCAACGACACCTGCAGACCTACCGCCCGCAGGCCCACGACCAGCACGGCGACCAGTGCGGCGTTGCCGGCCAGGGCGCGGAAGACGCGCCCGGCCCGGCCACCCCGCTCCCGGTCGTCCTGCCTCGGCCGCTCCTCCTCGAAGGCGAGCAGGTCGTCGATGCTGGCGCTGCCGCTCACCGGCCCACCGTCCCCGGCCCGATCACGACGACACCTCGCGGGCGCCCGTCGTCACGATGGTGAGTTCACCGCGGAGCCGGCGCAGCGCGGCGCGGGCCTGGTCGCGGGTGCTCTTGTCGACCTCGCGCGTGGCGTACCGGGCCTCGCGGTAGACGTGCGCGAACTCGGCCAGCACGTCGGCGCTGACGATCGCCGGGACCCCGGTCGACTCATCACCCCGCAGCAGCCGGGTGACCAGGTCGGTCGGGGTGTCGCCGGGAAGCCGGGGCACACCGGCCGCGGCGGCGGCCTCCTCGAGGCGTACCCAGCAGGCGATCACCGCGACGCGCGGATCGGTGGCCTGGTCGTCCAGCTCCACCAGGCCGGCGTCCAGGGCGGCGACCACTTCGCGGGCGGTGCCCTCGGCCGTACGCCGGGCCCGCTGCGCCGGCAGCGCCCGCGAGGTGCGGCGCAGCGCGCCACGCAGCAGGATCCAGCTGAGATAACCCAGCACCGCGAGGATGGCCAGCCCGAGCAGAGCCATCGCCACGGTGGCGATCCACTGCGGGATGTGCGCCTGGGTGCCCTCGCCGGCGTCCCTCGGCTCGACCGGGATCGACGGGGGCGGCGACGGCGTGTCCGTCGGATATTCGGGCACCCAGGGGACGTTCTCCGCGGCCGGCGGGATCTGACTGGCGCCGATCGACGAGTGCGCCGATGCCAGCGCGGCGGCCGCGAGCAGCGCCGCCACCGCACCCACCGGCCACCATCGGCGCAGCAGGCCGAGCACCGGGCGGACCACACCCGACCCGGCGACCGGGGACGGTGTGGGCGGGCGTGCTGCGCTCGTCATCGCCACCACCCCACGCGTTCTCAGTCCACTTCGGCCAGCTGCTTGGCCCGGCCGAAGACATCGTCCAACATCCCCGGTGTCAGCCGCCCGGTGAAGGTGTTCTGCTGGCTGACGTGATAGCAGCCGAGCAACTCCGGCACGGCCGCGCCGGACCAGTGTGCCCCATGACCGAACGCCGGTCGCGGGCTGGGCGGGCGCTGCCCGTACACCTGGCGCAGCACCGGCCACCACGCGGCCCAGGCGAACGCGCCCAGCGCGACCACGACGCGCAGGGTGGGCCGGATCAGCGTGACCTCGCGGTGCAGCCAGGGCGCGCAGGTGTCGCGTTCATCCGGGGTGGGTTTGTTGTCCGGCGGGGCGCAGCGGACGGCCGAGAAGATGCGGGTGTCGCGCAGCGCCAGCCCGTCGTCGGCGGAGACGCTGGTCGGCTGGTTCGCCAGCCCGGCCCGGTGCAGGGCCGCGAAGAGCACGTCACCCGAGCGGTCGCCGGTGAAGATCCGGCCGGTGCGGTTGCCGCCGTGCGCGGCGGGCGCGAGCCCGAGGATGGCGATCCGCGCGTCGGCGGGGCCGAAGCCCGGCACCGGTCGACCCCAGTACTCCTGGTCGCGGAAGGCGGCCCGCCGGGTGCGGGCCACCTCCTCCCGCCACCGGACCAGGCGCGGACAGGCGAAACAGTCGCTGACGGCCGCGTCGAGGTCGGCCAGGTCGGTCGCCCGCGCGGCGCGGGCGACGACCTGGTCGGGGGTACGCGACTCAGCCAAGTTTGGCCCGGAAGAGTTCGAGGGTGCGGGCCCAGGCGCTGGCGGCGGAACGCTGGTCGAACGCCTCCGGCCGGTCGTCGTTGAAGAACGCGTGCGAGGTGCCCGGGTAGTCGTACAGCTGGCAGGTGCCGCCGGCCTCCTCGATGGCCCGCCGTGCGGTCTGCACACCGTCGGCGGTCGAGGTGCCGTCCTCTTCGGAGCAGTGGATGACTGCCGTCTTGCCGGCGTAGTCGACCCAGTCGGGGCGCATCGACTCCCAGGGCAGCACCGGATAGAAGCCGGCGGTGGCGACGATCCGCTCCGAGAGCGTCGCCGACCAGAGGGCCAGGCTGCCACCGGCGCAGAACCCGACGGCGCCGACCTTGCCGGCGACCTCCGGCCGCCCCGCGAGGTAGTCGGCGGCACCGGCGATGTCCTTCGCCGCCTCGTCCATCCGCATCGACAGCAGCAGACGCTGCGCCTCGTCCGGCTCGCTGGTGGTCTCACCGTGGTAGAAGTCCGGGGCGAGGGCGACGAAGCCGGCCTCGGCGAACCGGTCCGCAACCGACCGGATGTGCGGGACGAGACCCCACCACTCCTGGATGACGATGACGGCGGGGCTGGTCGTGCCGCTGGCGGGTATCGCGAGATACCCCTCGCTCGTACCCCCGTTGCTGCGGTAGCTCACCATGTCGCCCATCGGCCGTCCTCCTAGCGGTCAGTCATCGTTGGCTGGTCGCCCAGTGGTCCTACGTGCCGGTAGCCTGCCATGCCGCGCCTCCGCCGGGAAGACGCCGGAACAGTGGCATTCACCTCCTGTTCGCCGGGCGGTGACCGGGAGTACGCCGACGGCGGCGGGGAACACTCCCCCGCCGCCGTCATCGGTCTCTCAGCTCGGTCTGACCTTTTCGGTCAGGCCTTCTTGGTCAGGCAGAGCACGTAACCCTTCTTGCCCGACTCGATGCTGTAGAAGACGTACCCCTCCTGGTCTTCCTTGAAGAACTCGTTGCAGGTGGTGTCGGCCTTGGCCTGAGCCTCGGTCTGCCCGTCGATCCGGCCCACCACGCTGTACGCGGCGTCGGTGGAGGTGCACTCGACGACCTTGGCGCCGTCGACCTCCTCCTCCTTGGTGCCCTTGATCTCGGGCAGCTCCGCGATGCAGTCACCGGCCTTGGCGTCGGCCGTCTCGTCCTTGTTCACGAAGTTGCCGATCGCCGCGCCGAGACCGAACTTCAGGCCGGCGACGACGAGAAACACGACGATCGCGCCGATGATGCCGAGCGCCTTCTTCCCACCGGACTTCTTCGCCTCCGGCTCGGCCGGGGGCGGCGTCTCGACGGCCGGCTGCTGCGGCGCGGCGTCGGACGCGGGGGGCGGTGCGACCTGCTCTGACACGGGGGTTCCTTCCGAGGGGTGAATGAGCAGACGACACCGTAACGATCATTGATTTCCGGCGTCGCCCCGCTCGCCTCGTCCGTTCAGCTATTTCCCAGCATCGTGTGCATGATCTGGTTCACATCGCCCGTCAGCTCGTCGCGGTAGGGGTCGGACCGCCACTCGGTGTGACGCTCGGCGTCACGCTCGGGCTCGCCGAAGTCGCCGAAGGGGTCGGAACCGCGGGGCTTTCGCTCGGCGTCGACGTGTCGGTCGGCTGCGGTCCGCTCGTCGGCCGGCCGGGCATACCCGGGCCCCGCGGTCCGAAGGGCGCCTGGTCCGGGCAGTACGGGTACGCCCGCAGCAGCGGGTTGCCGTATTGCGCGGCGGGGTCGGCGCAGTCCGGATAGCCGAGTCGGATCGGGTTGCCGTTCTCGTCGAAGAGCCGGGCGTTCTCCACCAGCCGACCCTCGCTGTCGTAGACGAAGACGTCCCGGATCCGGTCGTACGGGTTGTCGACCGACGTCGGGTCGTAGCCGTAGTCGCCGTAGCGCATCCGGTCCTCGGCCTGCATCAGGGCGGAGAGCGCGAACACCACAAGCACCGCGCTGCCGACCTGCAACGCCGACCGTGGCCAGCGACTCAACTGACCGGATCGGCGACCGAGCCAGATCGAGGCGAGCACGAAACCGACCAGCAGGATCAGGCCGGCCAGCAGCTCCCCACCGAACCGGGGCAGCAGGCCGAAGCTGCCACCCGTGGTGATCACGGTGACCAGCATCGCCGCCAGATAGCCGCGCAGCACCCACCAACCCGGGCGCAGCAGGCCGAGGAAGTCGCTGGCCGTCGCGTACCCCAGGGGTGGGCCGAGCCGGGTGTCGATCGCGCGCAGCCGGCCGCGGAGCCGGACCACTGCGGTGGCGACCCGCTGGTCGAGGTTGCGCCCGCCACCCACGCCGACGCCGGCGGCGGCGCGCAGCTCGGCGGCGTACGTCTCCGGCTCGCCCAGCCGCTCGACGAGGGTGCCCTCGGCCTCGGCGGCGACCTCGGTGAGATGGTCGGCGAGATCCTCGGTCAGCTCGTTGAGCCGGTCGGGCGGAAGGTCGGCCAGAGCGGCCCGGACCCGCGCCACGTAGTCGGTGATCTCCTGCTCCGTGACGGTCATGCCGCCAGCCCCCGATCGTCGAGCAGAGTGTCCATTGTGGTGGCGAACGAGCGCCAGAGCTTGCCGGAGCGGGTCAACTGGTCACGCCCGGCCGCGTTGAGTGAGTAGTACTTGCGGTGCGGGCCGGTTTCGCTCGGCACGACGTACGTGGTGAGCAGGCCGGCGGCGAAGAGACGGCGCAGCGTGCCGTAGACCGAGGCGTCGCCGATTTCCTCCAGGCCGGCCTCGCGGAGGCGGCGCAGGATGTCGTAACCGTAGCCGTCCTCCTCCTTCAGGACGGCCAGGACGGCCAGGTCGAGCACGCCCTTCAACAACTGTGTGGTGTCCACGCATTGCACACTAGTGCGCAATGCGCAATAGCGTCAACGATTCCGCCCCGACGGGCGCGTCCGGTCTCAGATCAACACGACGTCGGTCAAGGGCGCTGGTGGCCTACTGGAGGCTCCAGGCGATGCCGTCGAGGATGTCGTGCTCGGAGGCGACCACCGAGGGCATCCCGGCCCGCTCCATGATCACGCGGAGCACGAGCGCGCCCGCCCCGATCACGTCGGCCCGGCCCGGGTGCATCACCGGGATCTCCAGCCGCTGCGCGCTGGTACGGGACAGCAGGTCCGCGGTCACCTGGGCCACCGCCTCGTACGACACCCGGGCGTGGTGGATGCGCTCCGGGTCGTACTCCCGCAGGCCCGCAGCGATGGCGACCACTGTGGTGACCGACCCGGCGAGGCCGACCAGCGTGGCGGCCTCGCGGCCGGGCACCGCCGCGAGCGCCCGGTCCACGACGGCGGCGATGTCGGCCTCAGCGGCCGCCACCTGCTCCGGCGTGGGCGGGTCGCCCGGAAGGTGCCGCTCGGTCATCCGGACGCAGCCGATGTCCACGGAGATGGCCGACCGGACGCCGCCGGCGCGGTCACCGACCACGAACTCGGTGGAGCCACCGCCGATGTCGACCACCAGGAACGGCTCCACCGCGTCGGCGGGCAGCCCGCGCACCGCGCCGGTGAACGACAGCCGGGCCTCCTCGTCGCCGCTGACCACCTCGGGCTCGACCCCGAGGGTCGCCCGCACCATCTCCGTGAAGTCGGCGGCGTTCGAAGCGTCCCGGGAGGCCGAGGTGGCGCACATCCGCACCCGCTGGGCACCCAGCTTCTCGATGTCGGCGGCGTACGACGCCAGCGCCACGCGCGTCCGCTCGATCGCCTCCGGCGCCAGCCGTCCCGTCCGGTCCACGCCCTGCCCGAGCCGGACGATCTCCATCCGCCGGGTCACGTCGGTCAGCGGGGCCTGCGGCCCGGCCGACTCGTCGGGCAGGTCGGCGACCAGCAGTCGGATCGAGTTGGTCCCACAGTCGATGGCCGCCACACGCGTCGTCACCCGGCAACCCTACGACAGCCACCCGCCGGGGCACCGACGCGATCGGCGGGACGGACCGGCTGGTCGCCGATGAGCGTGATGCCTCTGTGTCATCTTGATGCCGCACAGGCATCACGCTCAACCGAGTGACCGGCCCCGACAGCTCGACGCCGAACGCGGCCGGGCCGCTACAGACGCAGCAGCATCCGGGTGTTGCCCAGCGTGTTCGGCTTGACCCGCTCCAGGTCCAGGAACTCCGCGACACCCTCGTCGTACGAGCGCAGCAACTGCTCGTAGACCGGCTGCGGCACCGGAGCGCCGTCGATCTCCCGGAACCCGAACGAGCCGAAGAACCGGGTCTCGAAGGTGAGCACGAAGATCCGCGCGACGCCCAGCTCCCGGGCCGCGTCGATCAGCTCACCCACCAGCCGGTGCCCGATCCGCTGGCCCCGGCAGGACGGGTCGACGGCCACCGTGCGGATCTCGGCCAGGTCCTCCCACATCACGTGCAACGCCCCGCAGCCCACCACGACGCCGTCGTCGGGCCGGACCGCCACGCGGAACTCCTGCACGTCCTCGTAGAGGGTGACGGTGGCCTTGCTCAGCAGCCGCCGGTCGTCGGTGTACGTGTCGACCAACCGGCGGATGCCCCGGACGTCCCCGGTGCGGGCCCGCCGCACCAGGATCTGCCCCTCGGCCTGAGCTGTCATTCGGCCGGGGGCACGTCGACGCACCTGCCGCTCGCCCACCAGGGCTCGACAAGCGCCAACGTCTCGTCACCGAACGGGTTCACGCCGGGGCCAGCACCCAGGGCATGGCCGAGGTGCACGTGCAGGCACTTCACCCGGCCCGGCATGCCACCTGCGGAGATGCCCGCGATCTCCGGCACCTCGCCGATCGCCTCCCGGCGGGCCAGGTAGTCCTCGTGCGCGGCCCGGTAGTGGGCGGCCAGCTCCGGATCCGTCGTCAGCCGGTCGGCCATCTCCCGCATCAGCCCGGCCGACTCCAGCCGGCTGCACGCCGCGGTCGCCCGGGGGCAGGTCAGGTAGTACAGCGTCGGGAACGGGGTGCCGTCGGCGAGGCGGGGCGTCGTCTCCACCACGTCGGGCAGGCCGCACGGGCAGCGGTGGGCCACCGCACGGGTGCCCCGGGGCGTGCGGCCGAGCTGCGCCGCCACCGCGGCCAGGTCGGCCTCGGTGGCCGGCTCCCGCTGCGGCAGGGGTACGGAATCCGCCGCCGACTCCGGCGGTGGTGCGACAGTCACGGTGCTCGTCTCTCCTGGTGTGCTGGTCGGTGGCTCACTTGCCCGGCTGCTGGCTGTCCGCCGCCCGCACACTCGACCAGAGCGTGTCGTACCAGGTCGTCGGACCGGCCGGGGCGCCCGAGCCGGGCGACTTCCCGGCGTCGCGGGCGGCACCCTCCGGGTCGTTCAACACCACCATCATCTTCTCGCCCGGCCGGCCCATGAAGAACCGCTCCCGAACCTGCGTCGTGATGTACTCGTCGTCCTGCCACTTGGCCGCTTCCGCGGCCAGCTTGGCGATCTCCTCCTCCTGCGCCGCCTGGGCGGCCTCCATCCGCTCGATGTCGGCCTGCTGGTCCAGGTAGACGCGCACCGGATAGGTGTACGCGAGGGCGAGCGCGATCAGCACCGCGCAGAGCACCGTGGCCCGGCCGGTGAAGCGACGGGGATGGGGTGCGGCGAGCCGCTTCACGGCACCGCCCGAGGCCGTCCGACGGGCGGCGGCCGGACGGTTCGCGGAGCGCACGCCCTCGGCGCCCCGGACCGCGCCCGGCGCCCGACCGGCGGCACCGCGCGGTTCGGCGCGTACGCCGGCGTCCCGGAGCGACCCACGGGTGGCCCGGCCGGCACCCGGTCGGCCGGACTGACCCGGTCGACGGGCGGGACGTTGACCACCCGGTGTGCGGCGCTGCATCGTCACACCCCTCCCCCGAGGCTACGTGTGGTGCCGAGTGCGTCGGGAAGCCCCGCAGTGGGGCTTCCCGACAACCTCTCAGGCCGAACGGTAACGCGGGAACGCACCCGCGCCCGCGTAGCGCGCCGCGTCGGCCAGCTCCTCCTCGATCCGGAGCAGCTGGTTGTACTTGGCGACCCGGTCCGAGCGGGCCGGTGCGCCGGTCTTGATCTGGCCGCAGCCGGTGGCCACCGCCAGGTCGGCGATGGTGGTGTCCTCGGTCTCGCCGGAGCGGTGGCTCATCATGCACTTGAAGCCGGCCCGGTGGGCCAGGTCCACGGCGTCCAGGGTCTCGGTCAGCGAACCGATCTGGTTGACCTTGACGAGGACGGCGTTGGCCGCCTTCTCCGCGATGCCGCGGGCGATGCGCTGCGGGTTGGTCACGAACAGGTCGTCGCCGACGATCTGCACCCGGTCGCCGATCGACGCGGTGAGCGTCTGCCAGCCCGTCCAGTCGTCCTCGGCCAGCGGGTCCTCGATCGACACGATCGGGTAGTCACCGGCCAGCTTGGTGTAGTAGTTGCTCATCTCCTCGGCGGACTTCGCGGCGCCCTCGAAGGTGTAGGTGCCGTTGTCGAAGAACTCCGTGGCCGCAACGTCGAGGGCGAACACGATGTCGGTGCCGAGCCGGTAACCGGCCTTCTCGACCGCCTCGGCGATCAGGTCCAGGGCGGCCGCGTTGGTGGGCAGGTTCGGCGCGAAGCCACCCTCGTCGCCGAGCCCGGTCGACAGGCCCTTCTTCTTCAGCACCGACTTGAGCGCGTGGTAGACCTCCGCGCCCGAGCGCAGCGCCTCACGGAAGGTGGGCGCACCGATCGGCGCGACCATGAACTCCTGGATGTCGACGTTGGAGTCGGCGTGCGCGCCACCGTTGAGGATGTTCATCATCGGCACCGGCAGCAGGTGCGCGTTCGGGCCGCCCAGGTAGCGGAAGAGGCTCAGCTCGGCGCTGCCGGCAGCCGCCTTCGCCACCGCCAGGGAGACCCCGAGGATGGCGTTCGCGCCCAGCTCCGACTTGCTGTCGGTCCCGTCGATGTCGAGCATCTTCTGGTCGATGAGCCGCTGCTCGCTGGCCTCGTACCCGATGATCTGGTCGACGATCTTGTCCTCGACGTTGGAGACCGCCTTCTCCACGCCCTTGCCCTGGTAGCGGTCGGCGTCACCGTCGCGCAGCTCGATCGCCTCGAACGCGCCGGTGGAGGCGCCGGAGGGCACTGCGGCGCGGGCCACCGTGCCGTCGTCCAGGCCGACCTCGACCTCGACCGTCGGGTTGCCCCGCGAGTCGAGAATCTCCCGGGCGACGATTCCCTCGATGGTTGCCACTGAGTCGCTCCTCGTTGTTGTGATCCGGTCCGTGGGTGGGCCGCGACGGTGCGGCTGAGGCAGGTGTTGAACGCAGCGTATCGGGCGGCGGGATCGGGCACGGCGTCGCCCGCGCACCCGAGTCGCCCCGCACTGACGGACATTCCCGGATTTCCGGGCGTCAACCGGCAACGGGTTTGCGCTGCGCCGACTTGATCCACCAGGCTGGTCGTCATGCCCGCCGCCTCGACCACCCTCCGCATGCTCGCCGTGTCGGTCATCGCGTCGCTCACGGTCACCGGCTGTCAGACATACGAGGACGCCGGCACCGCCATGGGTCGCTCGGATCTCGTCAACGACCTCGCCGCCCGCCTCGACCGGGCGCTGGAGTTGACCTACTCGGCCGACTACCAACTGCCCGGCGGCCAGAGCGCCGCGATCGTGCAGGCGCAGGATCCGGCCCGCTCCGCGTACACCTACCCGGGTGGGCGGCTCACCGTCACGCCGGACGCCGTCACCCGCTGCACGTCGACCGCAGGTCGGATGGCGTGCACGCTCGTGGCGCCACCCACCCCGGGCACCAAGCCCACCGTGGCGCTCTTCACCGAGGCGAACCGGCAGGGTCTCGTCACCCCACCGGTGGTGGTCGGGCTGCTGACCGCCGCCGCACTCGACCCGCAGGCGGTGATCAAGCAGAGCGACACCACAGTCGCCGGGCATCACGCCGCATGCGTCGAGGTGCAGCGCTCGGACGGCGACTTCAGCGCCTGCGTGACCACCGAGGGCGTGCTCGGCAGCTTCCTCGGCGCGGTCGATGGCAAGCCGATGGAGCTGGCGTTGAGCAGTTACTCCGAGACGGTGGAGACGAACGCGTTCGACCCGCCCGCCGGAGCCGGCGTGGTGGACCGTCGGCCGGGCGGCTCCTGACCGGTCCGACCGACCCGGTCAGATGCCCAGCAGGGTGCGCAGGTGGCGCGGGGGCGGGCAGTCCTGGGCGAGCATCGCGTCGTGCCAGTCGCGCACCGACACCCCGTCCGGGCGGGCCGCGGCGATCTCCGCCATCTCGCTGTACCCCACGAAGTAGGTGGACAGCTGCGTCGAGGTGAGCAGCGACCGGCGCCACTTGCCGGCCGCCTCGCCCTCCTCTTGGAAGCCGCGCCCGGTCATCAGCGCCATCGCCTCGGCTTCGGGCAGCTCCTCGGCGTGCACCAACTGGTCGAGCAGCGCGTTGATGGTCATGCGTAGCTGCATCTTGAGCTGCTGCAACCGCACCGGCAGGCCACCGAAGCCGAGCCCGGCCATCAGCTCCTCGGCGTACACCGCCCACCCCTCGACGAACGGGCCGGAGCGGGCCAGCGCCCGCACCCTCGTGCCACCGGCGTGCCGCCGGGCGTGGACGAGCTGGAGGAAGTGGCCGGGCATCGCCTCGTGCACGGTGAGGTTGCGGACCATGTGGTCGTTGTACTCGCGGTAGAAGGAGTCCACGCGCCGCGCCGACCAGTCCGCCGGGGTGGGCGCGATGCAGTAGAAGGTCGGCAGGGCGGCGGTCTCCAGCGGGCCGGGCGCGTCGCAGTAGGCCACCGCGACACCCCTGGCGAACTCCGGCATCTCCTGGATCACGCACCGGTCGTCGACAACTGTCACCAGGTCGTGGAGGCGGACGAAGTCGGTAGCCTCGTCCAGGGTCACCCCGGCCAGCTCGACGATCGTCGAGTCGTCCGGGTGCTCGGCGGCGAGCACGTCCAGCGCCCGGCGTACCGTCGCGTCGTCGGCCGGACCGCCGACCAGCTCGACGGCCGCCGCCCGGATCTCCGCGGTCACCCGGTCCAGGTTGGCCCAGGCGCGGCGCTGGATCTCGGCGGCCCCCAGCTCGGTGTCGAGGGTGTGCCAGAGCCGCGCCTCCCAGCGGCGGCGGCCCAGTCGCGGGTCGCGGCCGGGGCCCGCGTCGGCGGCCAGGCCGGCGCGCAGCCAGGCGACGAACTCCTCCAGCGCGGCGATCGCGGCGGTGGCCGCCGGCTCGACCTGGCCGAGGCTGCCCGGGGCCTGGGCGAGCAGCGGCGGCAGCTCGTCGCGGATCAGCGCGGCAGTGCCGGTGAACTGCCCCACCGCCGTCTCGGCGTGGATCCGCGGCATGTCCCGCAGCGTCGCGCGGGCGGTGGCGAGCGCATCCGGTACGGCGGCGAGCCGCCCCGCCAGCTGCGTCAACCGCACCTCGGCCGGGGCGTACGGGCGGGCCAGCAACGGGTGCAGCAGCGGGCCGGGGTTGTGGTGCAGGGGATCCCACTCGTGCGACCGGATCTCGGTCAGCTCGAACAACTCCCGGTCCACGAAGGAGGTGAGCAGCGCGTGGTCCACCTGCTCGTCGACGTCCAGCGAGTCCGGGTCCAACTCGGACAACGCGTTCGCCGCGTCGGAGAGCATCACCCGGTCGGCGGCCAGCGCGTCGGCGGACAGATCCGGAAGCCGGGAGTCGAACCGATGATCCCCGGCGGCGGTGGCTACACCCGGCCGCGACTCCAGCAGAGCCTCAACGACCCGCTCCGCGAGCACCCCAAATTCTTCCACCGGCCCCACCCTACCCAGCCCTCCGCGCCCACCTCGGTGATCAAGAGGTTTGGGTCGGATCCGAGCCGGATTCCGACGCGAACCTCTTGATCAACTCGGGTCGACGGGTGGGGGTGGGGGTGCGGTTTCGGCGGCTCGGACGGCTTGGGCGTAGGCCAGGGTGGTTCGGCGCAGGGCCGCTTCGCTGTCGATTCCCGCCTCGCGGGCCGCGACGACTGTCGCCAGCAGACTCGCGCCCAGTCTCGCCTCGGCGTCCACCTGCGTGGCGACCGGCGGAAGCGGGACCTCGATGCCGTTACGGGTGGCGCGTTCCAGGACCTGCGCGGCCAGGGCCAGGGCGGGCTGGCTGAGCGCCACACCGTCCAGGACGGAATCGCGCGCCTTCTCGATCCGCTTGATCCGCTCCCAGTTGGCGGTGATCTCCTCCAACGTGCCCGCCTCCGCGCCGGCGAAGACGTGCGGATTGCGCCGGATCATCTTGTCGACCAGGCCACCCGCCACGTCGTCGATGGTCCACCGCTCGCCCTCGGGCAACTCCTCCGCCAGCCGGGCGTGCAGGACCACCTGCAACAGCACGTCGCCCAACTCCTCACGCAGCGAGTCGGTGTCGTCCTCGACCATCGCGTCGTACGCCTCGTAGCTCTCCTCCAGCAGATAGCCCGCGAGGCTGCGATGCGTCTGCGCCCGTTTCCACGGGTCGCCACCCGGCGAGGCCAGCCGGTCCAGCACGGCCACCGCGTCGAGCAGCCGGGCCCCCGGCGGGTCCCACGAGCCGTACATCAGCTCCAACTCGGCCAGCCCCGGCTCCCGGGCCAGCCGCAGACCCAACTCCCGGGCCAGGGCCTCGTCGCCGGCCGGGCCGGCCAACCAGACCGCCGTACCGTGCGCCGCGACCGTGTCGAGCAGCGGCTGCGTCGCCGGGCCGTTCACGATCCGCACCTCGGCGCCCGCCTGACGCACGGCCGTGGTCAACTCGCTCTCCGCACCGGCCAGGACCGGATGCTGGCGTACGACATCCCAGGCGGCCGAGGTCAGCAGGCCGGCCGGCAACCGGGGTGAGGTGACCAGCAGGACGATCCGTGCCGTCATGCTCAGCTGGCCGTGCCCTCGGCGTCCGGGTTCGCGCTCGGCGGCACCGCGTCCGGGGTGGAGACGTCGGTGACAGTTCCGGAGCCCGCCTCGCCCAGCGGCACGCTCACCGCGGGAGCGTTGCCCTCGAAGGTCAGCACCGGGAACTCCAGCGGCCGGTACCGGGGGTTGACTGTCACGTCGTGGCTCTCGACCGCCTCGACAAGCGCCCGGCGGGTCGCGAGCGCGGCGCGCAACTGGTCACGCGACTGCTCGCCGTCGAGCTGACGGGCGGCGTCCTCGTCGCTCACGTCGGCCGGGATCTTGGCGGCCTTGCGACCCGCCGCGACCACGTCGGCCAACTCCTTGTCGGTCGGGGCGACCGCCTCGCCGGACGGCACCCCGGACAGGCAGGTGTAGAGCTCGGCGACCGAGCGCGCGTACCGGGTCTCGGGCGCGAGCCCGAACTGCTGGGCGGCCTGCTCGGGCGACACCTGGGCGCGCGGCTGGTAGTTCTTCTCCCTGGACACCCGCCCGCACACCTCGCCGAGCACCAGCACGCTGGCCACCTCGGCCGGACCGGGCAGCGGCGGACGCGCAGCGGCGGACGGGTCGTCCGCCGGGGGCGTCGGGTTCTTCGCCCGCAGATCGTCCAGCATGGCGGTGACCGCATCCTGGGTGATGCGGTGGTCCCCGACATAGGCGGCGACACCGGGCTCGGCACGGCAACCGGAGAGGGCGACGATCCCGACCGCCACGGTGGCGGCGGCGACAAGACGGCGAGCACGCATGTCCGTCACTCTCTCACGCCATCACCCGGCGCTGTGACGCCCCCCACCTCCACCCGTCGCGCTCGGCCCGGCGACTCCGACGCACCCGCACCGTCGGGCCGCCGTGCTCACCCGGCCGCGGCGACCAGCGGGGCGGGGGCGCCCAGCACGTCGGAGAGCAGTTGCGCGCACCACTCGAGCAGCGCCTGGTCGCGCAGCGGCTCGCCACCGATCCGACGGGTGGTCGGTCGGGGCACGCTCACCTGGTCGGTGGCCTGCTTGTAGACCGCGTCCGGGTGGTAGCGCTTGAGCCGCATCTGCTTCGAGTCGGGCAGCGGCAGCGGCCCGAACCGGATGTGCTTGCCCTGCATCGTCACGTCGCTCAGGCCGTACCGGCGGGCCAGCAGGCGGAACCGGGCCACCGCCACCAAGTTCTGCACCGGGGCCGGCGGCTCGCCGTACCGGTCGGTCATCTCGGCGACGACCTCGCGCAGACGCTCCTCGTCGCGTGCCTCGGCGAGCTTGCGGTACATCTCCAGGCGCAGCCGCTCCACGCTCACGTAGTCGTGCGGCAGGTGCGCGTCGATCGGCAGGTCGATCTTGACGTCGGTCTCCTCCTCCTGCCGCTCACCCTTGAACGCGGACACCGCCTCGCCGACCATGCGCACGTACAGGTCGAAGCCGACGCCCTCGATGTGCCCGGACTGCTCGCCGCCGAGCAGGTTGCCGGCGCCCCGGATCTCCAGGTCCTTCATGGCCACGTACATGCCGGCACCCAGCTCGGTGTGCTGCGCGATGGTGGCCAGCCGCTCGTGGGCGTGCTCGGTGAGCGGCTTCTCCGGCGGGTAGAGGAAGTACGCGTACGCCCGCTCCCGCCCCCGGCCGACCCGGCCGCGGATCTGGTGCAGCTGGGCCAGGCCGAGCAGGTCGGCCCGCTCCACGATCAGGGTGTTGGCGTTCGGGATGTCGATGCCCGACTCGACGATCGTGGTGCAGACCAGGACGTCGAACTCCTTCTCCCAGAAGCCGACCATCACCTTCTCCAGGGCTTCCTCGCCCATCTGGCCGTGCGCCACCGCGACCCGCGCCTCGGGGACCAGCTCCCGCAGCCGCCGGGCCGCCCGGTCGATCGACTCGACCCGGTTGTGCAGGTAGAACACCTGCCCGTCGCGCAGCAGCTCGCGGTGAATGGACGCGGCGACCTGCCGGTCGTCCTGCGCGCCGACGAAGGTGAGCACCGGGTGCCGCTCCTCCGGCGGAGTGGCGATGGTGGACATCTCCCGGATGCCGGTGATCGCCATCTCCAGGGTGCGCGGGATCGGGGTGGCCGACATGCTCAGCACGTCCACCGAGGCCCGCAGCGTCTTCAGGTGCTCCTTGTGCTCGACACCGAAGCGCTGCTCCTCGTCCACGATCACCAGGCCGAGCTGCTTGAACCGGGTCGCGGTCTGCAGCAGCCGGTGGGTGCCGATGACGATGTCGACGGTGCCGTCGGCGACCATCTCCAACGTCCGCTCGGTCTCCTTCGGGGTCTGGAACCTCGACAGCTGCCGGATCTGCACCGGGAACTGGCTCATCCGCTCCGCGAAGGTGTTGTAGTGCTGCTGCACCAGCAGCGTCGTCGGCACCAGCACCGCCACCTGCTTGCCGTCCTGCACGGCCTTGAACGCCGCCCGGACCGCGATCTCGGTCTTGCCGTAGCCGACGTCACCGCAGATCAGCCGGTCCATCGGGACGGTCTGTTCCATGTCCCGCTTGACCTCGTCGATAGCGGCGAGCTGGTCCGGCGTCTCCTGCCAGGGGAAGGCGTCCTCCAACTCCCGCTGCCACGGCGTGTCCGGGCCGAACGAGTGGCCCTTGGACGCCTTGCGGGCGGCGTACAGCTGGATGAGCTGGGCGGCGATCTCCCGGACCGCCTTGCGGGCGCGGGCCTTGGACTTCTGCCAGTCCGAGCCGCCCATCTTGTGCAGCGTCGGCTGCTCACCGCCCACGTAGCGGGAGAGCTGGTCGAGCTGGTCGGTCGGGACGAACAGCCGGTCGCCGGGCTGGCCACGCTTGCTGGCCGCGTACTCGATGACCAGGTATTCCCGGCTCGCGCCGTTGACTGTGCGCTGCACCAGCTCGACGTAGCGGCCGATGCCGTGCTGCTCGTGCACCACGAAGTCGCCGGCCTTGAGCTCCAGCGGGTCGATGGTGTTGCGCCGGCGGCTCGGCATCTTGCGCATGTCCCGCGTCGAGGTGCCCCGACCGCCGGTGACGTCGTTGCCGGTGAGCAGCACGAAACGGGACGCCTCGTCGACGAACCCACTGCCCAGCGCGCCGCAGGTGACGACCATCTCGCCGGGGGCGGGCGCGGTCGGCACCTCCTCGGTGAGCCGGGCGCCCAGCCCGGCGTCGCGCAGCACCTCCACCGCCCGCTGGGCGGGGCCGTGCCCCTCGAAGACCAGCGCGATCGACCAGCCCTCGCCGGCCCAGCGCTTGAGGTCGTCGACCACCCGCGCGGTCTCGCCGTGGTAGAGCGGGGCCGGCTGCGCGGCGAGGGTCACCGCGATGGCGTCGTCGGGGGTCACGCTGGCCTGCTCGGGCGCGTCCTCCCACGGCTGCCGTGTCTCGGCGGTCTCCGCTTCGACCAGGCCGAACGGGGACAGCGTCCACCACGGCTGGCGGAGCGTGGCCGCGGTGGCGCGGACCTCGCCCAGGGTGCGGAAGGCGGCGGCGCCGACGTCCACCGGGGCCTGGCCACCGACCGCGGCGGCGGCCCAGCTGGCCTGCAAGAACTCCTCCGACGTACGCACCAGATCGTGCGCCCTCGTGCGGATGCGCTCCGGGTCGCACAGCAGGACGTGGGTGCCGGCCGGCATGGCGTCCAGCAGCAACTCCAGCGAGTCGGGACCGACCAGCACCGGGGCCAGCGACTCCATCCCCTCCACCGGGATGCCCTCGGCCAGCTTGTCCAGGATCTCGGCCAGCTCAGGGTGCTGTTCGGCGAGCGCGGCGGCCCGCTCGCGCACCGCCGGGGTCAGCAGCAGCTCACGGCAGGGCGGCGCCCAGAGCAGCGGAACCTGCTCGATGGTCCGCTGGTCGGCGACGGCGAAGGTGCGGATCTCCTCCACCTCGTCGCCCCAGAACTCCACCCGGGACGGGTGCTCGTCGGTGGGCGGGAAGACGTCCAGGATCCCGCCGCGCACCGCGAACTCGCCGCGCTTGGTGACCAGGTCGACCCGGGCGTACGCCATGTCGGTCAGCCGGCGGGCGACCTCTTCCAGGTCCGCCTCCTCGCCGGCGGCGAGCTGCACCGGCTCCAGGTCGCCGAGGCCCTTGAGCTGCGGTTGCAGCAGTGAACGGACGGGCGCCACGACCACCCGCAGCGGCCCGGTGCCGCCGTGCGCGTCGGTCGACTCGGGGTGCGCGAGGCGGCGCAGCACGGCCAGCCGGCGGCCCACCGTGTCGGAGCGGGGGGACAGTCGCTCGTGCGGCAGCGTCTCCCAGGAGGGGAAGACCACCACCTGCTCCGGCGGCAGCAGCGCGCCCAGCGCGGCGGCCAGGTCGTCGGCCTCCCGGGTGGTGGCGGTCACCGCCAGCACGGGCCGCCCGGCCCCGCCACCGGTGCCGTCGGGGTCGGCCGCGACGGCGGCCACCGCGAACGGGCGCAGCGCGGCGGGAGCGGTGATGTCGAGGCCGTCAACCTGGGCGGCACCGGAGCGCGCCAGGTCACGCGCCCGGGTCAGCCCGGGGTCGGCCAGAGCGGCGGAGAACAGACCGGTGAGCAAGGGAATCCTTCCAGGGGAGTCGGCGCACACCACTTGGGCCCCTCGTCCAACCGGACGGGGGGTGCACGCCAACCAGCCTATCCCCGCGCACCGACACCCACCCCGTTCCGCCCAGGTCGCGTCGTCCGCGCCCCTGGCCCGCGCACCCCGACCAGGTCCGCACCCGGCACGGGTCCGCCCCTCCGCAGTCCCTCTCGCCCCAAGATCCGCACAACATCGGGGAAGTTGCTGCCTCCGGAGCGCGGGAGGCAGCAAGTTCCCCGATGTTGTGCGGATCTTGCGGGGTTGGAAGCGTCCTCGGCCGTCCCGGAGCGCGGACACGCCATCGCGCGGGGGTGACGGGGCACGCTGCCGCCTTGCACGGGGCGACACCGACCAAGATCGTGCTCGATCCAGGATGTAGTGGTCTCGAATTCGTCGGATCGCACTCTTTCGTGGATCGAGCACGATCTTGGCCACCTGGACGACGCCGACCACAGGCAGCCGACCACAGGCAGCCGACTACAGGCCACCCACGCCGCGAAAAGATCTTGACCGGCGCCGGCAGGCGTGGTCGGGTTTCGGAATGAGTGAGCAGTGGCGCGCACAGTTCGACGCGGAGGTGAGCTTCGCCAACGGCGGCGGGCTGCGCACGGAGGGGTTCCGACTGGACATTCCGGGTCGGGAGATCACCGACGACGATCTCGCGGCGTTGTTCGTCCGCCACCTCGGGCTGCTGATGGTCGCCGAGGTCCGGATCAGCGCGAAGACGATCATCGAGGAGCCGCACAAGGGCGGTCGGGGCGTCGGCGTCGAGGACTACGGCGCCGATCGTCGGCTGGTCGAGCTGAGCCACGTGATCCGCGACGGGATGACCACACTGCCGGGGTGGACCGCTCCGAGGATCGCCGACTGGTTGACCTTCGCGGCATCCCGCGAGCGGTACGCGCCAGGCACCGAGTTCCACGTGGCCCGGATCGACATGATCGCCAATACCGGCACGTACGTGGACACTCCCGCCCACCGCTGGTCCGGCGGCGACGACCTGACCGGGGTGTCCCTGGACCGCCTCGCCGACCTGCCCGGGTTGCTGGTCCGCGTACCGGCCGGCACCCGAGCCGTGGACCGGCTGACGCTGGCTCCGTACGAGGTGGCCGGGCGCGCGGTGCTGCTGCACACCGGGTGGGACGTGCACTTCGGCACCGAGCGGTACGGCGCACCGGAGGCGCCGTACCTGACCGGGGACGCCGCGCAGGCGCTGGTCGACGCCGGCGCAGCACTGGTCGGTATCGACTCGATCAACATCGACGACATGAGCCCAGCGGCCCGAGGCGTACGCCCCGCGCACAGCACGCTGCTCGCCGCCGGCGTCCCGATCGTGGAGCACCTGACCGGCCTGGGCGCGCTGCCGCCGAGCGGGTTCCGCTTCACCGCGGCCCCACCGATGGTGGCCGGCATGGGCACCTTCCCGGTCCGCGCCTTCGCCGTTGTCAATCCCTGATCCACGCCGACTCCCCGACCCGCGAACCCGCCGACCACGGGATCGAGCCGACCGAGGCGCAAACCGAGCCGGTCGACCACAGCCGACCAGGTGGGCCGGCACGGGCCGGCACGGACCGGCACAGGCCAGCACAGGCCAGCACGGGCCGGCACGGGCCAGCACGGACCGGCACGGGCCAGCACGGGCCGGCACAGACCCGAAGAGCCGCTGCGGAGCGACCCGTCGCTCGGGGTGGACCAGGGGTTGGTGAGTGACCAGAATCGAGCCGGGTAGTGCGAGATCGCCGTGCAAGGGGGGACGATGCCCGCTGAGGGAGTCGGCAGTGATCCGCGTCGTCGTACCACGCCGGCCCGGTGGCGGGTGCTGGGGCATCCGGACGGCATGCTGATCTACCAGGTGCGCTGCATCGTGGAGAACCACGGCTGGACGGAGACTGTCGCGGAGGACCGGCACAAGGTCATCCTGGGGCGTTCCGGGGCGTACCGGCGCCGGCTCAACGGGCGGGTCGAGGTCTCCGACGCCACGTCGATGCTGCTGACCCGGCCCGGCGACGAGATGGCGGTGGCGCACCCGTTCGGCTGCGGCGACTCGTACACCTGCCTGGAGATCGATTCGGCGGTGCTGGCGCAGCGGCCGGACGCGGAGCGCTGGATGGACCGGGCCGGCTGGGCCGGCACCTCGGACGCCACCTTGGACCTGGCGCACCGTCTGCTGGTGGCCGAGTTCCGGCGCGGGCTGGACGGCTTCGAGATGGCCGAGCGGCTCCAGCGGTTCCTGGCCCGCCTGCTGAGCCACAGCGCCCTCGCCTCCAACGGCGAGAACGGCGAGGACGGCGCGGTGGAGCGGGCGGTCCGCCGCCGGCCGGCGACGGTCGCCGCGCACCGACGGCTCGCCGACCGGGCCCGGGAGGTGCTGGCCAACTCGGGGTTCACGATGGGCCTTGACGAGGTGGCCCGGGAGGTGGGCAGCTCTCCGCACCACCTCAGCCGGGTTTTCCAGCGGATGACCGGCAGCAGCCTGACCGCCTACCGCAACCGGCTGCGGGTGCGTGCGGTGCTGGACACCCTCGCCGAGCCCGACGGCCGCCCGCTCGGCGCGCTCGCCAGCGAGTACGGCTTCGCCGACCAGGCACACCTGACCCGGGTGGTCCGCGAGCAGGTGGGTCACCCTCCGGCCAGGCTGCGCCGCCTGCTCACCGCGACCCGCGAGAACCCGGGGGCGACAGCCTGAGCCCGGAGGCCGGCGGAGGTGCCGCACGGGGGGCGTACGGCACCTCCTTCGGGCACGCCCGAAGCGGCCCGCGACAGGTCCGGTCGAGGCGTCGGACCTCCCCGAACAGGCCCGCATGCCCCGATCCGGCCACCTCTGCGGGGTGGCTCCCGGACCAACGGAGACCATCCTCCCGAGCGCCCCCCGGACGGTCTTGAAGAAAATTGCTCACCTTCACCACTCGCCGAGAAATGCCGTGAACAGGGCAAATGTCGCCCTAGGCTGATCTGGTGGACGAGGCGCCGGAGGTCCGGGTACGCGACTGGCTCCCCCGCACCGCAGGCCTCCTGCTCGGCACCCTCGCGCTGGCCACCGCCTTCATCGCCGCGTACGTCGGCGCCCTGCACCAGCCCCACCCCCGGGACGTGCCGGTCGGCGTGGCGGCGAGCGACCAGGCCGCCCGCACGGTCCTGGCCGCCGTCCGCGACCGGACCGACAGGATCAAAGCCATCGAGTACGCGGACCCGGGCACCGCCGACGACGGCCTGACCGGCCGCGAGGTGTACGCGGTGCTCAGCTCCGCCCCCGACGGCGGGCTCGTCCTGACCACCGCCAGCGCCGGCGCACCGTCCGCCACCGACCTGGTCACCCAGGTGCTCACCAGCGCCGCCCAGCAGGCCCGACTGCCGCTGCGGGTGACCGACGAGGTGCCGGTCGCCGCCACCGACCCCCGCGGCCTGGTCCCCTTCTACCTGGCCATCGGGTACGTCCTCGGCGGATACCTGGCCTCGACGGTGCTCGGCGTCTCCGCCGGTACCGCCCCGCGCACCCTGCGCCGCGCGGGACTGCGCATCGGGGCGCTCGCCCTCTACAGCGTGGCGCTCGGCATCGTCGGGGCGGTGATCGTCGGCCCGGTGCTGGACGTCTGGCACCACGACCTGCCGGCGGTCGCCGGCGCCGGGATGCTGGCCGCCTTCGCCGCCGCGATGGTCGCCGCGGCGGTCCAGGGCTGGCTGGGCGTCCTCGGCACCGGGCTGGTCATCCTGTTGCTGGTGGTGCTCGGCAATCCGGGCTCCGGTGGCATCTACGCTCCCGAGTTCCTGCCCACCTGGCTGCGCGGAATGCACCTGTGGAACGTACCCGGCCTGGCCACCGACCTGATCAAGTCAGCCGTGTACTTCGACAGACGCTCGATCGGCTGGCCGGTGACCGGTCTGGTGCTCTGGGCGGTGGTCGCGCTGGCCGCCCTGCTCGGCGCGACCCGGGTGCGGGGGCGTCGGGCGACTGCCGGCGCAAGACCCTGAAGCGATCTCCGGGGTGTTCCGTGTCACGACGCGGCATGCGGAGAGCCCCTCCTGCCAGCCGGCCCGACGTGGATACCATCCAGGGAGTCGGACAGCGCTGTCCTTCGTACTCACGTAAGGAGCGCATCGTGACCGACCAGCACGACCACGACGGCCCGGACGCCGCGCTGCGCGCTGACATCCGCCGACTCGGCACCCTCCTCGGCCAGACCCTGGCCCGCCAGGAGGGCCGCCCGCTGCTCGACCTCGTCGAGGAGATCCGCGCCCAGGTCCGCTCCGACGTCCCGGCCGCCGCCGAGCGGCTCGGCGGGCTCGACGTGACCACCGGCACCAAGCTGGCCCGCGCCTTCTCCACCTACTTCCACCTGGCCAACATCACCGAGCAGGTGCACCGCGCCCGGGACCTGCGTCGCCGTCGCGCCGTGCAGGGCGGCTGGCTGGACCAGGCGGCCAAGATGATCGCCGAGCGGGGGGTGCCGGCCGAGGAGATCGCCGCCGCGGCCCGCCGGCTGGCGGTCCGCCCGGTCTTCACCGCCCACCCGACCGAGGCGGCCCGCCGCTCGATCCTGTCCAAGCTGCGCGCCATCGCCGACGAGCTGGACACCGAGACCGCCAACGCGATCCTCTACGGCGCCAGCGACGAGGGCCCGGCCAACCGCCGGCTGGCCGAGTTGCTGGACCTGATGTGGCAGACCGACGAGCTGCGGCTCGACCGGCCCGACCCGACCGACGAGGCCCGCAACGCCATCTACTACCTGCGCGACCTGTACGCCGAGGCCGCCCCGCAGGTGCTCGACGACCTGGCCGACACGCTGCGCACCCTCGGCGTGGAGACGTCGCCGACCGCTCGCCCGCTGAGCTTCGGCACCTGGATCGGCGGCGACCGGGACGGCAACCCGTTCGTCACCCCGGCGGTCACCCGCGAGGTGCTGACCATCCAGCACGAGCACGGCATCGCGGCCACCGAGAAGGCGATGGACCACCTGATCAACGAGGTGTCGGTGTCCCGCCGACTGCGCGGGGTGTCGCTGGACCTCTCCGCCAGCCTCGCCGCCGACCTCGACGCGCTGCCCGAGGTGGCACCCCGGTTCCGTCGGGTCAACGCCGAGGAGCCGTACCGGCTCAAGGCCCGCTGCGTGAAGGCGAAGCTGGCCAACACCCGGCAGCGGCTCCGCCAGGGCACCGCCCACGTTCCGGGCCGCGACTACCGCGGCTCCGCCGAGCTGATCGCCGACCTGGACCTGCTGCGCGCCTCGCTGGCCCGCAACTCCGGGCAGCTCACCGCCGTCGGCCGACTCGCCTCCACCATCCGGACGGTCTCCGCGTTCGGCCTGCACCTGGCGACGATGGACGTGCGGGAGCACGCCGAGAAGCACCACGAGGTGCTCACCCAGCTCTACGAGGCGGTCGGCGAGGTGCCCGACTACCCGGCGTTGAGCCGGTTGGAGCGCACCAAGCTGCTCGCCGACGAGCTGACCGGCCGGCGGCCGCTGTCCACCCTGGACACCCCGCTGACCGAGTCGGCCCGCAAGACGTTCGACGTGTTCAGCACGATCCGCGAGGCGCAGGACCGGTTCGGCGCGGAGGTCATCGAGTCGTACATCATCTCGATGACCCTCGGCGTGGACGACGTGCTCGCCGCCGTGGTGCTGGCCCGCGAGGCCGGGCTGGTCGACGTGCACAGCGGCCGGGCCCGGATCGGCTTCGTGCCGCTGCTGGAGACCCCGGGCGAGCTGAACGCCGGCGGGGAGATCCTCGACGAGCTGCTGTCGCTGCCCGCGTACCGGGCGCTCGTCGCGGCCCGGGGCGACGTGCAGGAGGTCATGCTCGGCTACTCCGACTCCAACAAGGAGGCCGGGATCACCACCAGCCAGTGGTCGATCCACCGGGCCCAGCGCGCGCTGCGTGACGTGGCGGCCCGGCACGGCGTACGCCTGCGGCTGTTCCACGGTCGTGGCGGCACCGTCGGCCGCGGCGGCGGCCCGACGCACGAGGCGATCCTGGCGCAGCCGTACGGCACGCTGGACGGCGCGATCAAGGTGACCGAGCAGGGCGAGGTGATCTCCGACAAGTACACCCTGCCCTCGCTGGCGCGGGAGAACCTGGAGCTGACCCTCGCCGCCGTGCTCCAGGCGACGCTCCTGCACACCGCGCCCCGGCAGCCGGCCGAGATGCTGGAACGCTGGGACGCGACCATGGACGTGGTCTCCGAATCGGCGTTCCGGTCGTACCGGTCGCTCGTCGAGGACCCGGACCTGCCGGCGTACTTCTGGGCGTCCACCCCCACCGAGCTGCTCGGTGCGCTGAACATCGGCTCCCGGCCGGCGAAGCGCCCCAACACGGGCGCCGGGCTCTCCGGGCTGCGGGCCATCCCGTGGGTGTTCGGCTGGACGCAGACCCGGCAGATCGTGCCGGGCTGGTTCGGCGTCGGCTCCGGCCTGGCCGCCGCCCGGGAGGCCGGTCTGGCGGACGTGCTCGCCGAGATGCACCGCAACTGGCACTTCTTCCGCACGTTCCTGTCGAACGTCGAGATGATGCTGACCAAGACCGACCTCAGCATCGCCCGCCGGTACGTCGAGACCCTCGTGCCGAAGAAGCTGCACCCGATCTTCGAGCAGATCGAGCAGGAGTACGAGCTGACCAAGCGGGAGGTGCTGGCGGTCACCGCCTCGCCCGCCCTGCTGGAGAACTCGCCGGTGCTCCAGCGCACCCTGGCCGTCCGGGACACCTACCTGGAGCCGCTGCACCACCTCCAGGTGGCGCTGCTGCGCCAGTACCGGGAATCCGGCGCGGCCGGCCGTGCGGTGGCCACCGCCCCGGGTGGCCGACGCGCCCCGAGCGACGGCACGGCCCTGGAGCGGGCACTGCTCACCACGGTGAACGGCATCGCCGCCGGCATGCGCAACACCGGCTGATCAAGCAGCACGGCAACGGGCCCCGGTCACCACGACCGGGGCCCGTTCCGCATGCTCAGCCAGCGGTGCTCACCAGTCGCCGCCGCCGAAGTCACCGCCGCCGAAGTCGCCGCCACCGAAGTCGCCGCCGCCGAAACCTCCGCCGCCGAAGTCACCGCCGGCATAGTCGCCGCCGCCGACGTTGCCAGCCTGGTCGCCGCCACCGAAGTCGCCGCCCTGGTCGCCGAAGTCGCCGCCCTGGTCGCCGGCATCGCCGCCCTGGTCACCTGCGTAGTCGGCGCCGTCACCGAAGCCCTCCTGGTAGCCCTCGTCGTACCCGTAGCCCGGGTCGGCGAAGGCCGGCGAGAACAGCGCGTCAGCGATCAACATGCCGCCGAGCACGCCGGCCCCCGCACCCAACGCGGTCTTCCACCACGGCGTCGAATACCAGCCCGCCGGCACCGGCCGGCCCTGGTAGCGGCCACCGGGGTAGTAGTACGGCGTCTGCCGACCGGGCTGCGGGCCGGCCCGGAAGGTCTGCCCCTGCACGTCGACCTCGCGCTCCTTGGTGAGCTGCCCGACGCCCCGCGCGGCGGCCAGCGCCGGCACCTCGGGGCCGGGATCGATCCCCAGCGCGGTCCGCGCCGCCCGGATGTACGCCAGTCCCTCCAGCGCGGTCTCCCGGGCGAGCGCGAACTGGTGCGGCGTACGCGCCTGCTCCAACTGCGAACCCGCCGCGTTGTACCGCTCACCGGCGTCGGCCAGCGCCTGGCGGACCGCCGGCTCGTCGCCCTGAAGGGTCAACAGCTGACCACCGAGGCGCTCGTACCAGCGGTGCGCCTCGGCGCGGGCGTCGCCCAGCTCCGTGCGCCGGCGGGCGGTGCCCTGGGCACGGATGAGCGCCGCGGCACCGAGCGCGCCGACCAGCACGATCGCGAGGCACAGCACAAGTTCCATGTCATCGAACGTACCCCCGGGTGTCACGTCGTACCCGTCTGGCAAGCTCCGGTGATGGACGTCTCGACGCTGCTGGTGGTGATCGTGTGCCTCGGTGCCGGCGGGGCGGTGGGCTGGCTCGCGGCCCGGTCCCGGTCGGCGGCCGACATCGCCAGGCTGGATGCCACCCTGACGGCGACGCGGGAAGGCGAGGGGCGGCTGGAGCAGTCCATGCGGGCGCTGAGCTACGAGGCCACCGCGCAGTCGCAGGAGGCGGTGGCCCGTGCCGTGGCGCCGCTGCACGACAGCCTGCGCCGCTACGAACAGCGGGTCGCCGAGTTGGAGCACGACCGGGTCGACGCGTACGCCGAGCTGCGCGAGCAGGTCCGCTCGATGAACGCGGTCTCCGGGGAGCTGCGCACCGAGACCAAGCAGCTGGTCGCCGCGCTGCGCGCGCCACAGGTGCGGGGCCGCTGGGGCGAGCACCAGCTGCGCCGGATCGTCGAGGCGGCCGGCATGCTGGAGCACTGCGACTTCTCCGAGCAGGTCACGGCCGCCACCGACGACCAGGTCGTCCGCCCGGATCTGGTGGTCCGCCTGCACGGGGGCCGGTCGGTGGTGGTGGACGCGAAGGCGCCGTTCGACGCGTACCTCACCGCCATGGAGGCCCGCGACGAGCGTGGCCGGGACACCTACCTCGACGCCCACGCCCGCCACCTGCGCGGGCACGTCGACGCCCTGGCCGCCAAGTCCTACTGGTCGGCGTTCGACAGCTCACCCGAGTTCGTGGTCCTGTTCGTGCCCGCCGACCCGTTTCTCGACGTCGCGCTCCAACGCGACCCGACGCTGTTGGAGCACGCGTTCGCCCGCAACGTGGTGCTGGCCACGCCGGCCACCCTGGTCGCCCTGCTCCGCACGGTGGCCTACTCGTGGCGACAGGAAGCCCTGGCCCGCAACGCCGTGGCGGTGCACACCCTCGCCCGGGAGCTGTACGGCCGGCTCTCCACCCTCGGTGACCACGTGGGCAAGCTCGGCTCGTCGCTGGCCGGCGCGGTGACCGCGTACAACAGGGCGGTCGGCTCGCTGGAGGCGCGGGTGCTGGTCAGCGCCCGCAAGCTCGCCGAGCTGGGCGTCTCGGACGACGAGCTGGCGACGCCCGCGCAGATCGAGCTGACTCCCCGCCAGCCCCAGGCACCGGAGCTGCTGGACGACGCCGACCGCTGACCGCGCCGCGCCTGCTCCTACCTGCGATTGGCGCTCTCCACGACGAAGGGCATGCCCTGCTGGCAGGTGGTCATCATGCCCTTCTCGACCCGGCCGGTGACGGTGACCCGGGTGCCGGCGGCCAGCACGTCCCGCGGGCCGCCCACCAGCAGATAGCCGTCGAGCAGCAGGCAGTTCGGCTCCACCCCGGCGGTGATCGTGCCGGTGAGTTCGGTGGCACCGACCGGCGGCGGGACGGTGGGCCCGCCCGGCGACTTGAGCGGGCCCGAGGGCGTGATCGCCGGTGCGGAACTGCTGGGCGACGCCGCAGTGGGTTGCCCGGCAGTTGCCGACGGCGCTCCGGGGGTGGTGGAGCCGTCCGTCCCCCCGCAGGCGCTCAGCGCCGCGACGGCGACCAGGGCGGGGACGACGAGCCGAAGGGTCCTCATGCCGTCTTCGACGCACCGGGACCGCGTGGCGTTCCCACAGTGATTCGCCTCCTGATCACCGGCGGCACCGCGGCACGGCGTGCCCCGGCGCCCGAACGTGCTCAGCCGCGGCTCGCGGCGGCCTTCATGTCCCGCTTCAGCTCCTGCGGAAGCGAGAAGGTCAGCCGCTCGTTGGCGGTGGTGATCTCCTCCACGTCGTCGAACCCGCGTGCGGCCAGGTGCGTCAGCACATCGTTGACCAGGTCCTCCGGGACGCTGGCCCCGGAGGACACCCCGACCGTGCGGGCGTCGGCCAGCCAGGCGTCGTCGATCTCGTGGGCGAAGTCGACCAGGTGACCGGCGCGGGCGCCGGCGTCCAGGGCAACCTCGACCAGCCGGACCGAGTTGGAGGAGTTCGTCGAGCCGACGACGATCACCACGTCGCACTCGGGGGCGATCTCCTTGACGACGTGCTGCCGGTTGGACGTGGCGTAGCAGATGTCGTCGCTGGGCGGGGACTGCAGCAGCGGCAGCCGGGTCTTGAGCCGGGCGACGGTCTCCAGCGTCTCGTCCACCGAGAGCGTGGTCTGGGAGAGCCAGACGACCTTCTCCGGGTCGCGAACGGTGATCTTGTCGACGCCGTCCGGGCCGTCCACGAGCTGGATGTGCGCGGGAGCCTCACCGGCGGTGCCGATGACCTCCTCGTGCCCCTCGTGGCCGATCAGCAGAATGTCGTAGTCCTCGGCGGCGAAGCGCTTCGCCTCCTGGTGCACCTTGGTGACCAGCGGGCAGGTGGCGTCGATGGCCTTCAACGAGCGCTCCCGTGCCTGCTCGTAGACCTCGGGCGCCACGCCGTGCGCCGAGAAGATGACTGTGGCGCCCTCGGGCACCTCCTCGTTCTCCTCCACGAAGATCGCGCCCTGGGCCTCCAGCGTCTGCACGACGTGCTTGTTGTGCACGATCTGCTTACGCACGTAGATCGGGGCGCCGTAGAGCTTCAGCGCCTCCTCGACGGTCTGCACGGCGCGATCCACACCCGCGCAGTAGCCACGGGGCTTGGCCAGGAGCACGCGCTTGCCGGTCCGGAGATCAGTCACCCCCCCATCGTACGTGCCGGCTCTCCTACCGGCACCGGGCGACGACCCCACCCCCCACTCTGCGCTGATCATGAAGTTGTTGCCCCGACACGCCGGCACGGAGGCGACAACTTCATGATCGACGGTCCAGATGGGCTGGGTCGTAGGGTGGGCGGGTGACTGAGGGTGGGGCGCGAGCGGGGAGCGGCGGGGCCAGTAGCGCGGAGGAGCCTTGGCCGGTTCGGGTCGTTTCGCAGAAGGTCGGGGCGTGGATCGCCAAGCTCGGCTGGGTGTGGGTGGACGGGCAGGTCGCGCAGATCAGCCGCCGCCCCGGGGCCACCACTGTCTTTCTGACCCTGCGTGACCCGTCCGCCGACCTGAGCCTGACCGTCACCACCAACCGCGACGTGCTGGACGCCGGGGCGCCGGAGCTGCGCGAGGGCGCCCGCGTGGTGCTGCACGCCAAGCCGGAGTTCTACGCCGCCCGGGGCACGCTGAGCCTGCGCGCCGACGAGATCCGGCAGGTGGGGCTCGGTGAGCTGCTGGCCCGGCTGGAGAAGCTCAAGAAGCTGCTCGCCGCCGAGGGGTTGTTCGACCGGGCGCGCAAGCGCCGGCTGCCGTTCCTGCCCGGCCGGATCGGGCTGATCACCGGTCGCGCGTCGGCCGCCGAGCGGGACGTGCTGACCAACGCCCGTCGACGCTGGCCGGCCGTGGAGTTCCGGACGGTGAACGTGGCAGTACAGGGCCCGTCCGCCGTGCCGCAGATCGTCGACGCGCTCAAGGTCCTGGACGCCGACCCGAGCATCGATGTGATCATCATCGCGCGGGGCGGTGGCGGCATCGAGGATCTGCTGCCCTTCTCCGACGAGGCGCTCTGCCGGGCCGTGTTCGGCTGCCGTACGCCGGTGGTCAGCGCGATCGGCCACGAGACGGACGCGCCGCTGATCGACTACGTCGCCGACCTGCGGGCCTCCACCCCGACCGACGCGGCCAAGCGGGTGGTCCCCGACCTCACCGAGGAGGTACGCCTCATCGGCCAGGCCCGGCACCGGCTCGAGCGGGCGGTCCGCAACCTGGTCGACCGGGAGTCCCACCGTCTCGACAGTCTGCGGTCCCGGCCGGTGCTGGCCCGGCCGCAGGTGATGGTGGAGCAGCGCGCGACCGAGCTGGCCGCGCTGCGCCAGCGCGCCGGCCGCTGCCTGGACCACCGGCTCGCCGGCGCCGGCGACGACCTGCGGCACACAGTGGCCCGGCTGCGCGCCCTGTCCCCCGCCGCCACCCTCGACCGGGGGTACGCGATCGTGCAACGCGCCGACGGGCACGTGGTGCGGGCGGCGGCCGAGGTCGCCAAGGGTGACCCGCTGCGGGTCCGCCTCGCCGACGGTGAGCTCGCCGCGACTGTCGACGGCGCAGTGGCGACGCGGTGACCCGGACAGGGGTGTGCTGAGATGGACGCGATGACTGACGACACGAAGGCCGGGCCGGACGAGCGGCTCAGCTACGAGCAGGCCCGCGCCGAACTGGCCTCGGTGGTCGAGCGGCTGGAGGCCGGCGGCACGTCCCTGGAGGAGTCGCTGGCGCTGTGGGAGCGCGGCGAGGGGCTGGCGGTGATCTGCCAGCGCTGGCTGGACGGCGCTCGGGCGCGGATCGACGCCGCCCGGCAGGACCCCGCGTCCTGATCACCGATGGGGCGGCCGGAGCCGCCCCACCCGCGTACGACGGTCAGCTGAACAGGCTGTAGAGCTCGGCCGGCGCCTCGACGACCTGGTCCGCCGGCGGCTTCTGCGCGGCGGTGGCGGAGCCGTAGTCGGAGTACGTCATCTTGATCTCCTGGGCGGCGGTCTGCCCGGCGGCCGGGAGTTGCAGCACCAGCTCGCTGAGCCGGCCCTGCGGGTCGACCTTCGCGGTGAACGGAACCGTCTTGGCCTGGGTGCCCAACGCGGCGATCGTGGCGGCGTTCAGCGAACCGGCCTCGGCGGCCTTGGTGACGTCGATGGTGCCGGCGTACGTGCCGGTGCCGGTGCTGCGGACCTCGGTGATGCCCTGGGTCAGCACGGCGCTGCCGGCCGGGTCGACCTTCTCGAAGTCGAAGCCGAGGTTCTTGTTGCCCTTGATGCGGGCCTGGTCGAGGTGCTGGTACTTGCCGAGGTTGAGCTGCTTGATGGCGGGCAGGCTGTCGGCGGTGGGGCCGGTCAGCTCCAGCTTCACCCAGCTGTCCGGCTTGAAGTGGATCACGTCGAGCTTCATCGCCAGGTCGGAGGAGGGGCCGCCGATGGAGATCTTCATCGCGGCACTCTGACTCGGCTGGTGCACCAGCCCTTCGGCGACCGAGCCGGCGCCGGAGAGGCTGAACCGGAAGTTGCCGTTGCTGATCTCCTTGGTGGAATCCAGCAGCGCCTGCTTGGCGTCGCCGGCCACCGGCGTGCCGCCGGACGCGCTGGGCACGCCGGACGCGCTCACCGTGGGGGACGCGGTCGATCCGGCGGTGCCGGTGGTACCGCCGGCGCAGGCGGCCAGGGCGGGCGTGAACAGGGCGGCGGCTACCAGGCCGGCACCGAGTCGTCGAACAGTCATACGTGTCTCCCAAGGGGGTCACCCGACGACCTGGTCGGCGCCGGAAACCGGGCGACGCGGCAGCCCTTCGGCCACGTCGCGCGATCCGGGACGAGCGGCACGCCCGGATCACTCCCTCTTTGTTCCCCGTCGACGCGTCGAACAATCACCCTTATCGTCCGGTTGCTCGCGCCAACCTGCCCCGAAATGCAGGATCGGGGTGGCCCAGGGCCACCCCGATCCGTCGTGCCGACCTACTTGAACATCTCGTACGTCTCGGCCGAAGCCTCGACGACCTTGTCCGCCGACGGCTTCTTCGCGCCGGTGCCGGTGCCGTAGCCCGAGTACGCGATCTTGACGTCGTGCGCGGCGGTCTCGCCGGCGGCCGGCACCGAGATGACCAGCTCGGTGAGGCGGCCCTGCGGGTCCAGCTTGGCGGTGAACGGCAGCGCCTTGGCCTGCGCGCCCAGCGCGGTGACGACGTCCTCGTCGAGGGCGACCGAGTCGGTGGAGGCACTGATGTCGATCTTGCCGGCGTACGTGCCCTCGCCGGTCTTCTGCACGTCGGTCACGCCCTTGACCAGCGTCTCGCTGTCGATCGGGTCGAGCGTCTCCGGGTCGAGCTGGAGGTCCTTGATGCCCTTGACCTTGGTCTTGTCGAGGTGCTGGTACTTGCCCTTGTTCTTCGCCAGCTCGGGGACCATGGCGGCCATGGCACCGCCGATGTCCATCTTCACCCAGCTCTCCGAGTCGATGTAGATGAGGTCCATCTCCATCGACACGTCCTGGGAGGCGTCACCCAGCTTCATGGTCAGCTGCGCGCTGTTGCTGGGCTTGTGCACCAGGCCGCCGCCGGTCAGGTCGGCGCCCGTCAGGGTGAAGGTGAAGTCGCCCTTGGCCGCCTCCTTCGTGGAGGCGAGCAGCGCCTCCTTCGGGTCGGCCGGCACCGCCGGCGCGGACGGGCTGGGTGCAGCGGCCGGCTCGGCAGCGTCGGACTTGCACGCGGCCAGGCCGGGGATGAGCAGGGCGGCGGCGAGGAAGCCGAAGCTCCACCGTCGAATGTTCACTGAGATCTCACTTCACGAAGATGGACATGGCCCGGCCGCAGTGTGCGGACCGGACCGAGCCGAGGGAGCGTAACGGATACGCCCCCAGCGTCGCGGGGGGCGTATCGATGTCGGACTGTCAGCGCAGCGCGCCGGCGAGTTCGCGCAGCTCGTTGTCCCGGGCGTCACCGACGACGAGCACCGTGCGGGCCGGTTCCAGCAGCACCAGCGCCTGCTGGTTCCCCCGGGCCGTGTAGCGCTGCCAGGTGCGCCCGGCCAGCTCCGTCGGGCCCTGCGGCTGACTCTGGTCGGTCAGCTCGGCGGGGAGCAGTTTTTCCGCCGGCACGTTGCTCTGCAGCAGCTGGACACCCCGCCCCTCCGGCGTGAGGTAGCCGATCCGCAGGTTCGCGCCGCCCTCGACGGTCTGGTAGCGGGCGCTGACCGTACGCCAGCCGGAGCCGAGCCCCTGCGGCTCGCTGACCGGGAAGGTGTTCGCCGACCGCGCCTGCTCGATCGCCGGGGCCGCATCGACAGTGGTGGCCTGATCGCCGCCGAGGAAACCCCGGTAGAACGCCAGCAGCAGCGCGATCGGGATCAGCAGCACCAGCAGCGAGATCGCCATGTCCTTGGGCGACCGCTCGGCCTTGGTCGCCGCCGCGGCCACCCGTGGCGGCGGCGCGGACCGCTCACCGGTCCCCGTGGCGTCGCCGGGCCCACCGGCGGCCGCACCCGGCCGGGCGACCGAAGGCCGCGGCGACGGGTCCGGCGACGGCTCACCAGCAGCCGGCGCCCGCTCACCGGCGACGAGGGCCGGCTCGTCGGCAGCCGGAGACGACTCACCGGCGACGAGGGCCGGCTCGCCGGTACCCGGCGTCGTCGGCCCGGTCGCGGCGGGCTCGGCGCCGGCGGGTTGGTCGACCGGCGGCTGGCCACCGGGCGGCGTGCGGTCGGCGGGTACGCGGTCGGCAGGCTGTGCGGGTTCCACCCTGCTATCTTCGCAGCCGCCCGACCGGCGGTATCCGGCCCATCACCGCCCCGCGCCGACGCCCGGTCGGCCATCGTGTGAGGATCAGCGACAAAGCCGGCGCGGGACCGCTCCGCCGCCGGCCGTCCCCGCACCGTCGCGAGGAGGAGCAGCCGTCATGACGAACACCAGGACGCGGATCCCACAGGATCTCGACCGTAACCTGGCCCTCGACCTGGTCCGGGTCACCGAGGCCGCGGCGATGGCAGCCGGCCGCTGGGTCGGCCGGGGCGACAAGGAGGGCGGCGACGGCGCCGCCGTCGACGCCATGCGCAAGCTGATCAACTCCATCCAGATGCGCGGCGTCGTGGTGATCGGCGAGGGCGAGAAGGACAACGCCCCGATGCTCTTCAACGGCGAACACGTCGGCGACGGCACCGGCCCCGAGGTGGACGTCGCGGTCGACCCGGTCGACGGCACCACCCTGATGAGCAAGGGCATGCCGAACGCGGTGGCGGTGCTCGCCGTCTCCGAGCGGGGCGCCATGTTCGACCCGAGCGCGGTCTTCTACATGGAGAAGCTCGCCGTCGGTCCCGCGTACGCGGATGTGATCGACATCAACGCCGGGGTCGCCGAGAACGTGCGCCGGATCGCCAAGGTCAAGGGCACCGATGTGTCCGAGGTGACGGTCTGCGTGCTCGACCGCAGCCGCCACGACGACCTGGTCAGCCAGATCCGCCGGACCGGGGCGGGCATCCGGTTCATCTCCGACGGCGACATCGCCGGCTCCATCGCGGCGGCCCGCGGCGAGTCGGACGTCGACGTGCTGATGGGCATCGGCGGCACCCCCGAGGGCATCATCTCGGCCTGCGCGCTGAAGTGCATGGGCGGGGCGATGCAGGCCAAGCTGTGGCCGCGCGACGACGAGGAGCGGGAGAAGGCACTCGCCGCCGGGCACGACCTGGACCGGGTGCTCGGCACCGACGATCTGGTGACCGGGGACAACTGCTTCTTCGTGGCGACCGGGGTCACCTCCGGGGACCTGCTGCGCGGGGTGCGGTACCGGGCCGGCGGCGCGTACACCCAGTCGATCGTGATGCGCTCCAAGAGCGGCACCATCCGGGTGATCGACTCGTACCACCGGCTGGAGAAGCTGGCGCTCTACTCCGCTGTCGACTTCGACGGTCGTCCGCTGGCCGAGCAGGAGTGATCGCCACCGACGCCGCGACGCCGCAGGCCCTCTCCGCGACCCGCCGGATCGCCGGTGTCGCGTTGGCGTCGTTCTCCGGAGTCGCGGTGGCGGTGCAGTCCCGGATCAACGGCGAGCTGGGCGTACGCCTGGCCGACGGGTTCGCCGCCGCGGTGGTCTCGTTCGGGCTGGGTCTGGTGGTGCTGCTGGTGCTGGTGCCCGCCACCCCCGGCGGGCGACGGGGGCTGGTCGCGCTGCGTCGTGCCCTCGCGGCGGGCGCGCTGCGACCGTGGCAGTGCCTGGGCGGGATGTGCGGCGCGTTCCTGGTGGCCTCCCAGGGCCTCACCATCGGCACGTTGGGCGTGGCGGTCTTCACCGTGGCCGTGGTCGCCGGCCAGTCCGGCAGCAGCCTCGCCGTGGACCGCGCCGGCATCGGGCCGACCGGCCGGCAGCCGGTCACCCGGCAACGGCTGGCCGGCGCGGTCCTCACCGTGCTGGCGGTCGGCCTGGCGGTCGGCGACCGGCTCAGTGCTCCGGGCGCGCTGGCGCTGGCCCTCCTGCCCCTGGTCGCCGGGGTGGGCACGGCCTGGCAGCAGGCGGTCAACGGGCGGGTCCGGGCGGCTGCCGGCAGCGCGTTGACCGCCACGCTCGTCAACTTCGCCGTCGGCACGGCCACCCTGCTCGTCGCGTTCGCGATCGACGTCGCCGTACGAGGGTGGCCGACCGGCCACCTGCCGAGCGAGCCGTGGCTCTACCTGGGCGGCCCGATCGGCATCGTGTTCATCGCCATCGCCGCAGCGATCGTGCGGTTCACCGGTGTGCTGCTGCTCGGCCTGGCCACCATCGCCGGCCAGATCGTGGGGGCGGTCCTGCTGGACCTGGTGCTGCCCACGGCGGCCTCACACCCTGGTGTGAACACCCTGCTCGGGGCCGCGCTGACCATGGTGGCCGTGCTGATCGCCGCGCTGGCACCACCGGCCCGCCGCTGACCGTCAGCGCAGCGGCACTCGCGGCGGCAGGGGTTGGTACGGCGGGTAGGGCGGCGTGTCGCGCCGGTTCTCCTCGCGGGTCGGGTCGGCCAGGCTGGCGAGCCGGACGGCCAGCAGCAGTCCCGGCACGGTGGCCAGCAGGGCCAGCGGGACCGCGACCCAGGCCTGTTCCGGGGTCCCGTTGAGCCAGCCGACCATCGGCAGCCCGGCCAGGACCATCGTGAGCAGGAAGCTGCCCACGGTCCACAGCACCCAACGACCTGGTGCGGGGCCGAGCCACGGTACGAGCAGCAGCACCGCCACCGCCACCGCGCCCAATGGCACGACGACCAGCACGGTGACCACGCCGGTGCCGTCGACCTGGGACCAGGAAGCGTTCAACACGAGCCCGGCCAGCAGGAGCGTGAGGGCCCCGGCGATCCCCCAACCGCGACCGCCGCCACCACGTCGGATCGCCAGATGACCGGCGACCACGGTGACCGCGCAGCCGAGCAGCAACGCGAGCGCGAGCGCGAGCCACACGTCGATCGCGCGCTGGACCCGCCCGCCGTCGTACACGTCGGGCAGTTCGGGCGTGTCAGCCATGTACGACTGGAGGCTGAGAAAGCCCTCGCGCCGCCACCCGCCGTCCGACAGGCGGCGTACGAATCCGTCCCGGCCGTTGGCGACCAGCACCTCGTGGCCGCCCCCGGCGTGCGGGTAGACGACGAGTTCGCGAGATGAGAAGTGCCGGCGAAAGTCACCCGGGTCGTCGTACCGGCGGGCCAACTCGTCACGCCGGGCGTCCGCCACCTCCCAGGCAACCTGCCAGGTCATGCCGGCGTCGTCGCTCTGCTCCACCCGCAGGTGCCCGGCGGCCACCCGGTAGCAGCGTCGCGGGTCGTCCGGCGCACACGCCTGCTGGCGCGGGGAGTCCAGACCGTCCAGCCGGGCCTCCTCGTTGTCGGTGGACTCTCGCCAGGTGGTCGCGCCGTCCTCGCTGACCCGCCAACGGCCGTCGGCCGGCTTGTCCGGCATGTACGGATCCTGAAAGCCGGAGCCGATCGAGATCGCCGGGCGGCCGTCGAGCGTCGTGGTGCCGAGCGCGTACGGGTAGTGGACAGCGCTGGTGGCGGCCACCGCCAGCACCGCCGGCGGCAGCACGACCAGCAGCCGCACCAGCCGGGCCGCGCGCTGACGCACCGGTCGCCGCCGGGCCCGGGTCCAACTCCACCCGGCCAGGCCGAGCGCCGGCAGGGTGAGCAGATCGGTCCAGTCGGCTCGTACCAGTGACGGCCCGGCCAGCGCGGTCCAGGCCGAGGAGGCCAGCTCAGCGGCGTACCCACTGGATTTCACCAGCGCGAACCCGGCGCCCACCGCGACCAGGCCGACCAGCGCGGCCGCCCGGGCCGGCAGGCGCGGCGCGAGCAGCGTGAGCAGCACCGCCACCAGCGGCGGCGCGAGCACCAGACCCGCGACGTCACTCAGCTTGCCGGTGAGCAGGCCGGGAAACGCCGCCTTCAGCATGCGGTCGTTGACCACCAGCACCACCAGGGCCACCACGGTGGCCGGGTGGCAGAGCCACGACAGTGTCGTGGGAGCGCCGTCACGCGATGTCTCGGGCCCCGTCATCCCCTCAGGATCGGCCCGGCGCGTCTCGGTCCGGACACGCGGCGGTGTGTGTCCGATACCGACGGTCAGCCGGCGTCGGAGGAGTGCCCGGGGAACAGGTGGGCGGCCGGGTCGATGGCCACCGCCGCGTTGTTGACCGCCGTCGCGGCCTCGCCGAAGCCGGTGGCGATGAGCCGCACCTTGCCCGGGTACTCGGTGATGTCGCCGGCCGCGAAGACCCGGGGCAGGTTCGTCGCCATGGCGCTGTCCACCAGGATGTGCCGGCGGTCCAGCTGGAGGCCCCATTCGGCGAGCGGGCCCAGGTCGGCGGTGAAGCCGAGAGCGGCGACGACAGTGTCCACCGGAAGGGTCTCGGCCGCGCCGCCGCGTACGGTCACCTCGGCGCCGGTCACCGTGGCATCGCCGATCAGGCGGGTGACCTCGGCGTTGACCACCACCCGCACCGGCAGCGACAACACCCGGGCGACAGTCGAGGCGTGCGCCCGGAACTTCTCCCGCCGGTGCACCAGCGTCACCGAGCGGGCCAGCGGTTGCAGGGCCAGCGCCCAGTCGAAGGCCGAGTCGCCGCCGCCGACGATGAGCACGTCCCGGTCGGTCAGCTCGGCCGGGTCGGTGACGAAGTAGACGATGCCGGCACCGGGAGCGCCGTCGGCGCAGGGCAGCGGCCGTGGGCTGAAGCTGCCGAGCCCGCCGGTGACCACTACCGCGCCGCAGGCGAGCTGCTCGCCGCCGGCCAGGCCGAGCACGGGCCGGTCATCGGCGTACGACAGCTTCTCGGCCCTCGTGCCGAGCAGGTACTGCGGGCCGAACGGCGCCGCCTGGGCGACCAGGTTGGCGACCAGGTCGCGGCCCTTCACGGCGGGAAAGCCGGCCACGTCGAGGATCAACTTCTCCGGATACATGGCGGTGACCTGGCCGCCCGGCTCCGGAAGCGCGTCGATCACCGCCACGGACAACCCTCGGAACCCGGCGTAGTACGCGGCGAAGAGGCCGGCTGGACCGGCCCCGATCACGGCGACATCGACCTCGCGCATGGCGTACCGTCGCTTTCCGCTCACGGATCAACGCGTGCTGATCTCGACGGTAGGCGGGGCACAGCGGTCGGGCAAGCATGTCCCAGGGGCGTGCCGAGGAGCAGGTCAGGGCAGGCTGAGGGGGGAGCCCGAGTAGTCCGGGCCGTCCACGGCCGGGCGGCGACGGCGGAACAGGATCGCCGCCACCACGCCGCCGAGCAGCCCAAACAGGTGGCCCTGCCAGGAGATCCGCTCGTCGGTGGGGAGGATGCCGACCAGTTGCCAGCCGTAGAGCAGACCGACGAGCAGGAAGACGGCGAAGTTCCACCAACTGCGTTCGACGATGCCCCGGGTGAGCAGGATGCCCAGGTAACCGAAGATCACCCCGCTGGCGCCGACCACCACCGAGTTGGGCGAGCCGGTGAACCAGACCCCGAGCCCGCTGACCAGGATGATGATCAGGGTCGACCAGAGGAACCGGCGGGCGCCCGCGGCCAGCACGAAGGTGCCCAACAGGATCAGCGGGATGCTGTTGCTGTAGAGGTGGTCGAAGCCGTGATGCAGGAACGGCGAGAAGAAGACGCCGTCCAGGCCGTCGATGCGGTGCGGGATGATGCCGGCCGTCGCGTCCAGGCCGAACGCGAGCCCCTGGTCGACGGCCTCGATGAGGAAGAGGAACGGGACCACCGCGCACATGGCGACGAAGGCCCGGCCGAGCGCGGCGTAGAACGCCTCGGTGCCGAACCGGTAGGGGTCGCCGCTTGGCGGCTGCAGGCTCACCCCCCAACTGCTATCAGCAAAAGGGGCCGGCCGCCACTCGCGTCCCGCTCGCCTGCCTGTCGTACGCGCGACGGCGGGGCGGGTGGTCGCCCACCCGCCCCGCCGTTCGACGACGTCAGTAGTTGCCGTTGTTCTGGAAGTTGCTCCAGGCGCCACAGGGCGTCTTGTACCGGCCCTTGATGTAGCCCAGCCCCCACTTGATCTGGGTGGCCGGGTTCGTCCGCCAGTCGTCGGCGATCGAGCCCATCTTGCTGCCCGGCAACGACTGCGGGATGCCGTACGCGCCGGAGGAGGAGTTGCTGGCCTTGTGGTTCCAGCCGCTCTCCTTGGTCCAGAGCTTCTCCAGGCAGGGGAACTCGGCGATGCCGAAGCCCGCTTCGAGCATCAGCGCGCAGCCGATCTTGCGGTTGCCGCTGTACTCGGCGCAGGACGCCGGAATCGGCCCCTCGTACGGCTTGGTGACCTCCTTGGCGGCGGCCTCGCGCTCACGCTTGCGCGACGCCGCGGCGGCCTCGGCGCGGCGGGCCCGCTCGGCGGCCTCCTTGGCGGCCTCCGCCGCCCGCAGCTTGGCCTGGTACTCGGCGGCCCGCTGCCGGGCGAACGCGATCTGGTGGCTGGCCTGGCGCTCGCGCTGGTAGGCGAAGTCGATCCGATCGACCTCGACGCTCTCCTGCGCGGTCAGACCCTGTTGCTGGGTTTCCCGGTCTTGGCCCAGATAGAAGCCACCGGCCACGCCCACGGAGAGCAGCGCGACAGCGGCCGTACGGGCGCCCAACCGGCTCCACAGCCGACTCACGAAGTGGTCCCTTCGTTGGGGGCAAGGACACGACGCGGCGCCAGGCCAGGTGGGCCCTCAGCCGTGCCGTGAGCGCCCCGACCGGTGAGCCGGTCGCGCCGACGCACCGACCGTCACCGATGCCGTCCAGAGCCTGGACGAACGATCACCAACGATGCCTGTGGTGCGTGGGCGCTCGTGGGACACGATCGCGCACAGTGAGGCTGATGGGAAACCAACCGGCCTGTTTGTGATCTGCACCACACAGAAAATCTGGACGAAAGCCTACAAAACCCCCATCACAGTGGGATGTCCTCCAAGAGGTCGGTCACCATCGCGGCGATCGGCGACCGCTCCGACCGGCTGAGCGTGACATGGGCGAAGAGGGGATGGCCCTTCAACGCCTCGATCACCGCGGTCACGCCGTCATGTCGGCCGACCCGCAGATTGTCCCGCTGGGCGACGTCGTGGGTGAGCACCACCCGGGAGCCCTGCCCGATCCGGGAGAGCACGGTCAGCAGCACGCCACGCTCCAGCGACTGGGCCTCGTCCACGATCACGAAGGCGTCGTGCAGGCTGCGCCCCCGGATGTGGGTCAGCGGCAGCACCTCCAGGATGCCCCGCGAGGTGACCTCCTCCAGCACGTTCTCGTGCACCACCGCGCCGAGCGTGTCGAAGACCGCCTGGGCCCACGGCGACATCTTCTCCGACTCCGACCCGGGCAGGTAGCCCAGCTCCTGGCCGCCGACGGCGTACAGCGGGCGGAAGACGATCACCTTCTTGTGCCGGCGGCGCTCCATCACCGCCTCCAGCCCGGCGCAGAGCGCCAACGCCGACTTGCCGGTGCCGGCCCGCCCACCCAGCGAGACGATCCCGATCGTCTCGTCGAGCAGCAGGTCGAGGGCGACGCGCTGCTCGGCCGAGCGGCCGTGCAGGCCGAACGCCTCCCGGTCGCCCCGGACCAACCGGACGGACTTGTCCGGCAGCACCCGGCCCAACGCGGAGCCGCGCGTCGAGTGCAGCACCAGGCCGGTGTGGCAGGGCAGACCCGCCGCCTCGTCGACGTCGAGCGTGTCGCCGGCGTACAGCGCGGAGATCTGCTCCTCGCCCAACTCCAGCTCGGACATGCCGGTCCAGGTCGGGTCGCTGGCCTGGCCGTGGCGGTACTCGTCGGCGCGCAGACCCACCGAGGCGGCCTTGACCCGCAGCGGCATGTCCTTGCTGACCAGGGTGACGTCCCGGCCCTCGGCGGCGAGGTTGAGCGCCACGGAGAGGATCCGGGCGTCGTTGCTCTCGGTGCGGAACCCGGGGGGCAGCACGCCGTCGTCGGTGTGGTTCAACTCCACCCGCAGCGTGCCACCGGCGTCGTTGGCGGGCACGGGCGTGTCCAGCCGGCCGTGCTGGATCCGCAGCTCGTCGAGCATGCGCAGCGACTGCCGGGCGAACCAGCCCAGCTCCGGGTGGTGCCGCTTGCCCTCCAGCTCGGTGATGACCACCAGCGGCAGCACCACCTCGTGCTCGGCGAATCGGTGGAACGCCGCCGGGTCGGACAACAGCACGGACGTGTCCAGAACGAAAGCCTGGCCCGCTGGTCGCGGCTCCTTGGGGTCAGCCGGCGCGGTTGCCGCGCTACGGCGGCTCCGGGGGGCGCGGCGGGTCGTGGCAGTCGCGGCCGGGATCTGGTCGGCACCGGCGGTGGTACGGCGAGTCGTCACAGGCCTGCTCCGACGGATGGGCACCCGGCCACCCGTGTTCCGCCTCGTCCGGTGCCCGGGGACACGGGGTCGGATGCGGAACCCCGTGCGCGAGGTCGCAGATCCGGGCGGACCGGCTGGCTCGGGAGAACCCCGTGCCATGCCTAGACGCTAGCGGCGGCGGACCGTCCCGGCTAGTGCCGTGATCGTGGATCTCCGGAGACAGCCCTGTGAACACCGCGCCGCCAGGTCGACAGCGGGGCGCGGCGAGCCGGCCGGGATGCATGCCCCCTGCGCGCATCCCGGCCGGCCGGGGCCACCGTCACCGGTCTGACGTGGCCCCGACGGTGCGTGTCCGCCGCGGACGACGCACCGCGCTTTTCGGCACCGGTCGGCGGGACCGCCCGGGGCGGCCCGCCGGCCGGCTCAGCCGGTCCGTCGAACGAGCGTGCCGGTCGGGTGCCGCCCCGTGATGGGGGCGGCCGGCGCCGTGAACGACGAGCCGGTGTACGTGGTGCCGGGGCGGGCCACCGTGCCGGCGGAGCGGACGGCCCCCGCCGAGGAGACCGACAGGGCGGAGGCGATCGCCGCCTGGGCGTCGCGTCGGCGCCGGTTCCAGGCGCCCCGGTCACCGTCGAAGTAGCCCTGTCGATAGCCGAAGCGGTAGCCGATGCGGTAGCTGAGCTGCCCGTGCAGCCGACCAGCCGCGTAGCTGGTGGCACCGAGCACCAGGACGAGGAAGACCACGAGGAACGGGCTCATCGGGCGGCCCCGGCCCGGCCCGGACGCCGCGTCATCGTTCCTCCGGCTCGGCCGCTGTGGGGTCGGCGGTGGGATCCGCGACCAGCAGCCGGTCCAGGTCGTCGGTGCTGACCTCCTCGACCAGTTCGACGCTGATCCGGCAGCCGTCCAGCACGACCTCGGCGACGGAGGAGCGGCGAATCTCCCCGCCGGCGTCGTAGACACGGACGCTCAACTCGGGGCAGCCGAGGTGGGTACGCCAGGCGTTCCACTCGGTGCGGTCGCCCACGCTCAGCGACAGGTATCGGCAGCCTCGGGCGAGATAGAGGCGCCACGGGGCACTCAGCCCCGCGGCCACTCCCTCGGCGATCAGCCCGAAGGCCTGGGCTCGGGTGGCGAGCTCGGTCACCACACCCCCTCGGCACCGGGGGCGTGACGCATGTGAGCACCAGTCGTCTCATGCACGTGACACACCGTAGATTGTCCCATGAGCGTGACAGTATCAGCTTTTCGTCCTCTTACATTCGCCACTACGGGCATCTATTCTGCCCGGGTGACACCCCTCCAGAGCGGCGCTGGATCGTTTACCACGAATCCGAGAGAGCCGTCACGTCAGCGTGACAGCAGCGTGCCTGGGCGTACGCCCGAACCAGGCTGGTCGTACCGTCACGGGGTGACCGAGACGGCCAATGCGCGAAAGATCGCCTTCGCCACCTTCGTCCGGCGTGCCCTCGACGAGGCGCGGGCGACGCGGGCCTGGAGCGGCACCGAGGTGTCCCGACGTACCGGCGTCTCCCGGCAGACCATCAACCGGTGGGTCCGTGGAGACTGGGCCAGCGACCCCGAGGCCGAACGCGTCGTCGCCTTCTGCGAGGGCCTGGGCCTGAACCCCGCCGCCGCCTTCGCCGCGCTCGGCTGGGACCGCACCGCGACCGGCCCGCGCGCCGGCCAGCCGGCCCCACCGATGGACCCGGACGTGGAGGCTCTGCTGCGCCGCCTCGTCGACCCGAACGTGTCGGACGCGGAGAAGTTCCACATCCGCGAAACCATCAGATATCTCGCATACCGCCCAACGTTGCCGGTCGATGTCCGAAATAGAGGCAATCAGGCAGGCTAGTTCCTCAGATGGCGAAAGAACGCCTGGTCAGGTTCATTCGTTTCGCTCCGGGGTCGGAACGGGCACGCTAGCGTCCGTACTCGTACTGCTTGGGCTCGTCATCGGCGGGGGGACGGGACAAGGCCGAACCCAGCCCTGCGGGACATAAGGAGGGGTCTGTCCATGACCCTGAAGTGGTGGGCAGTCGTGGTCGCCACGGTGTCGATGACACTGTGGGCGACCGGCAACGTGGTGACCCTCGCGGTCAACGGTGGGCAGCTGCCGCTGCCCGTCAACCTTCTCGCCCTCATCAGCGCCGGCACGGCGGTCATCCTGGCCGTCGTCGCGGAGCTGCACGAGCGGCTCAACGACCGGATCAGCGCACTCACCGAGTTCCTGGTGGCACGACTCAACGAGATCGAGACCCGCACCGGGGACCGCAACACCGGCTTCGTGGAGGGCTACCTGCTCAGCCACGGGCAGGACGCTGCGGTGGTGCCATTCGGACGCCGCGGACGGGGAGCCGCCGAACGCTGATCGCGCGCCGCCGAGCGGTGGTGCTCGGCCAGGAATGAGCCCTCAACGCCGGGGTACGCTGACGCGCGTGCCACCGTTGAATCTGGGCAACCACCAGCCGAGGACCCCGTTGGACGCCGATCAGGCATGGCAGTTCACTGCCGGCCGGGCGGCGGGGACCGTGCTCTTCTTCGACTTCGACGGCACACTCGCGCCCGTCGACGACGACCCGACGGCGGTCCGCCCCGCACCCAACGCCCTCGCCGCGATCGAGGCGCTGGCCCCGATGGTGCAGCGGATCGCGATCGTCTCCGCGCGGCCCGTGGAGTTCCTCCGGGACCGCCTCGGCGAGCTGAGCGGCGTCGACCTCTACGGTCTCTACGGGCTGGAGCACAGCCACTCCGGTGGCGAGACCGTCACCGAGCCCACCGCCCTGCCGTGGGTGCCGACCATGGCCGAGCTGGCCGACCTGGCCCGGGCGGAACTGCCACCCGGCACGCTCGTCGAGTTCAAGCGGCTCTCGGTCGCGCTGCACTGGCGTACGGCGCCGCAGCTCGGCGCGACCGTGCAGCAGTGGGGTCAGGCGCAGGCCGACCGGCTGGGGCTCCGGGTGCAGGCCGGGCGGATGGTGCTGGAGCTCAAGCCGCCCGTCGACCGGGACAAGGGAATGGTGATCGGCGAGGTGGTCCAGGGCGCCACCGGCGCCTGGTACTTCGGCGACGACGTCTCGGACATCAAGGCGTTCGCGGCGCTACGTGCCCGCGCCGAGGCGGACCCGGACTTCTTCGGCGTCTGCGTGGCCGTGGCCAACCCGGAGACCGGTCAGGAGGTGGCCAACGCCGCCGACCTGACCATCGAGTCACCGGCCGCACTGGGTGACTTCCTCACCCGGGCCCTGACCCGGCTGCCCTGACCGGGCTCGCCTCCGCCCGCAGCAGGGCTCAGGCGCCGTACCGGCGCTGGCGGGTGGCGTACGAGCGCAGCGCGCGCAGGAAGTCGATGTGCCGGAAATCCGGCCAGTTGAGCTCGCAGAAGTAGAACTCCGAGTGCGCGGACTGCCAGAGCATGAAACCGGACAGCCGCTGCTCCCCGCTGGTGCGGATGACCAGGTCGGGATCGGGCTGGCCGCGGGTGTAGAGGTGCTCGGCGATGTGCTCGACGTCCAGCACCTCGGCCAGCTCCTCGATCGTGCCGCCCGAGGCGGCGTGCTCCAGCAGCAGCGAACGGACCGCGTCGGTGATCTCCCGTCGGCCGCCGTAGCCGACGGCGATGTTGACCTCCGCGCCGCCGCTGCGGTCCCGGGTGCGCTCCTCGGCGCCCTTGAGCGCCGCCGCCGTCTGGGCGGGCAGCAGATCAAGCGCGCCGACGATACGCAGCCGCCAGGGGTTGCCCTCCTCGGCCAGCTCCACCACCAGGTCCTCGATGATCTGCAGCAGCGGGTCCAACTCGCTGGCGGGACGGCGCAGATTGTCGGTGGCCAGCAGATAGAGGGTCACGTGCCCGATGCCGGCCTGGTCGCACCAACCGAGGACATGCTTGATCTTCGCCGCGCCGACCCGGTGCCCGTCGTTGGGGTCGACGAAGCCCATCTCCCTCGCCCACCGGCGGTTGCCGTCGCACATCACCCCGACGTGTCGGGGCACCGGCTTGCCCGCGAGCTTCGCCGTGAGCCGGCGCTCGTACACGGAGTAGATAAGGTTCCGCAGCGTCATCACCTAGCAGCGTAGCGACCCGCCAGCGGGATCACCCCTTCGGAGGCCGATCCCCGCCGGACAGTTCGATGCCGATCATGCCCAGCGTACGGGCGGTGAGCCGCCCGTCGCCCAGCCCCAGCTCGACCACATCGTCGAACACACGGTCGTCCCGGCGGGCCGCCCGGACCGCCGCGTCGACCACCCGCCGCCGTCGTGCCAGCCACGCGGCGACCGAGCTGTGCCGCAGGTGGGTGCCGAGGCGACGACGCAGACCGAGGGCGTAGCGCCGCGCCGCCGCCTCGGGCGCACGGGCCGCCGCGGCGCCGGCCAGCGCACCGGAGAGCAGCGCGTAGAAGATGCCCTCCCCGGTGAACGGGTTGATCAGCGACAGGGCGTCACCGGCCAGCAGGGTGCGGTCCCGGCCCGGTGCCGGCCGGTGCGTGGACAGCGGCAGGTGGTGGGCGCGCAGCGCGGTCACCGTCGACAGGTCCGTGCCGGGCAGCAGCGCGGCCAGCCGGTCCAGCAGGTACGCCCGGCTCAGAGGCTCGACGCGCAGCACCTCCCCGTACCCGACGTTCGCCCGCCCGTCGCCGATCGGGAACGACCAGGCGTACGCCGGCCAGCGTGCCTTCGACGTGACGATGAGCTGCTCGGGTGGGCCGGGCAGCGCCGGGGCGTACCCCCGGATGGCCAGCGCCAGGTGCCGGTCGGGGTTCACCGGGTGGCCGAGTGCCCGGCGCACCACCGACCCGGCGCCGTCCGCACCCACCACCACCCGGCCGGACAGCTCCCCGTCGAGCACCACCCGGTCGGAGCGCGGCTGGACCCGCCGGACGTTGTGGCGGCGCAACTGCGCCCCGGCGGCCACCGCGGCCGCCACCAGCCGCGCGTCGAAGACCTCCCGAGGCACCGTGTACGCGGGCCGGGGCAGCGCCCGAGCGACCGCCTGGCCGCCCGGCGAGACCATCCGCAGCGCGGGCAGCGCGGCGTAGCCGGCCACCGCCTCGGTCACGCCCAGCTCGGCGAGCACGTCCACCGAGTGCGCGGCGATCCCGTCGCCGCAGGCCTTGTCCCGAGGGAAGTCCGCCCGGTCCAACAGCAACACACTGGCGCCCGCCCTGCGCGCCGTCAGCGCCGCAGCCGCCCCGGCCGGCCCCGCCCCCACCACCACCACGTCGAACTCGTCGCTCACCGTGCGCCTCCCTCCGACCGGGGCGGCGCGGCGCGTACCCGTCCCGCCCGGCGATCACCTGGGCCATCGACACCGGCCACGGTGACCGACATCACCCGCCATCCTGCCCCCTCGCGGCCCGCCCGCGCCGCTGCCGCACGGCCGCTGCACGGCCGCCGCACGGTCGGGCCGCCCCGAAGCCGAACGACCCCGCGAAGCCAACACCCCAAGCCCTCGACCCCACAACCGCGGACCGGCGGCCACCCCTCGCGCGCCCACCAACCGGCGGCCCGCAACGGGCGACGACGAAGCGGCGGCCCTAAAGCGGAGGCGCGGACCTGTGGACGCGCGGACCTGTGGACGCGCGGACCTGTGGACGCGCGGACCTGTGGACGCGCGGACCTGTGGACCTGTGGACGCGCGGACCTGTGGACGCGCGGACCTGTGGACGCGCGGACCTGTGGACGCGCGGACCTGTGGATCCGTGGATCCGGAGCGGCACCCTGGCCGCCTGCTGCGTTCCCTGTCGAGCTGCCCCGCTGGTGGGGCGGAGTGCCTCCGATGGCTCGACGTCAGGCATTGATCGACTCGGGATCGCCGATATCGGGGTGTCCAGGACTCCCGGTCACCCCGATATCGGGGATCCCGAGTCGATCATGGCCGGGAGCCGCGCCCGCAGCCCACCCAGGGCGCCAGTTCCCCCACTGCCGGAGCGCCATGCAGGGCCACGGAGCGCCGGCCCATATCCGGGGCAGCTCGACAGCACCCGCCAACCCCGCCAGCCGCAGGGCCAGCCCCACACCCGGCGCAGCACGACAACACCCGCCAACCCCGCCAGCCGCAGGGCCAGCCCCACACCCGGCGCAGCACGACAACACCCGCCAACCCCGCCAGCCGCAGGGCCAGCCCCACAC
>NZ_JBEZFG010000004.1:0-124461 GCF_040649315.1 Micromonospora sp. NPDC049004 | reverse complement strand
CCGGCGCAGCACGACAACACCCGCCAACCCCACCCACCCCACACCCAGGGCGAACCCACACAGGCCGAGCCCGTCAGTTCGCGCAGCGCTTGAACGGGCCAACCCGCGGGGCCTTCAGACCGGGGCGGCCGCGTCTGGGGCGCGGGAGGCCCGGCGCAGGCCGTACAGGGCCAGCGCGGCGGCGGCGAGCAGCGGGGCGCCGTCGCGGATCAGGCCGTCCACGCCCAGCAGCCACCAGCACAGTGGCAGGTCCACGGCCAGCACGGCCAGCGAGACGACGACCAGCAGGCCCCGCGCCCAGTCCTTGCCACGCATCAGGAACGCGGTGCAGAACAGCACCGCGTAGCTGGCCGCGATGCCGGCGCCGAACCAGAACAGCACGGCCGGTACGGCGGACAGACGATCGTCCAGGATCGCGCCTCCGGCCACCAGCGCCGGCACCAGCATCAGCGGGCTGTAGGTGAACGCCGCGACCCGGCTGGTCAGCAGCCAACCGCTGGCCTGCGGCCGGCGCGGCGGGATTTCGCGCCAGGAGATGCCGGCCCGGTCGATGACCAGCCGGGGCCGGTGTCGGACGAGATGCCCAGCGAGCGCCGACGAGCGGTAGAGCATCCACACCACCGCCACACAGAGCGCGGTGAGCAGGGCGAAGCCGAGCAGCCCGGGCAGCGGCGGCACGCCCTGCCGCGGCACGATCAGCCGGCCGACGGCGAAGATCGTGGTGACCGCGAGGATCAGCCCGAACGGACGGGCCACCGTGCGGCCCCGGCGGACGTGCCCGATCAGCAGCAGGAAACCGAACGAGCGCAGCATCGCCCAACCGGTGCGCACGGCCAGGCCGAAGCCCTGCTCCGGGGCGTACCACCAGTTGAGCAGCTCGACCACGACGGTGGCCGCCGCCGTCGTCGCGAGCAGGAAGGTGAGCACCCGGACGGCGGACGGCCGCCGGACCTCGGTCTCGGCGGCCGTCCTCATGGGATCCGTTGTTGCCCGCGGCGGGCGATGTTCACACCTAGCGCTGCGGTTGTACGGCGTCCAGGCGGGCGCGCAGCGCGTCCAACTCGGCCCAGAGCACGCCGGGCAGCTTGTCACCGAACTTCTCGAACCACTCGGTGATCAGGGGCAGCTCGTTGCGCCACTCGTCCGGGTCGACCTTCAGCGCGATCCGGACGTCCTCCGGGGTCATGTCCAGGCCCTCGACGTCGAGCGCGTCGGCGGTCGGCACCATGCCCACGGGGGTCTCGACCGCGTCGGCGGTGCCCTCGATCCGCTCGACGACCCACTTGAGCACCCGGGAGTTCTCCCCGAAGCCCGGCCACAGGAACGAGCCGTCCGCGTCCTTGCGGAACCAGTTCACGTAGTAGATCTTCGGCAGCTTGGCCTCGTCGCCGTCGGCGCCCTTGCCCATCTCGATCCAGTGCCGGAAGTAGTCACCGGCGTGGTAGCCGATGAACGGCAGCATCGCCATCGGGTCCCGACGGACCACGCCAACCGCTCCGGACGCGGCGGCGGTGGTCTCCGAGGAGAGGGTCGCGCCCATGTAGACGCCGTGCACCCAGTCGCGGGCCTCGGTCACCAGTGGGATGGTGTCCCGGCGGCGGCCACCGAAGAGGATCGCGTCGATCGGCACGCCGTTCGGGTCGAAGTACTCGTCGGCGAGGATCGGGCACTGGGTGATCGGGGTGCAGAACCGGCTGTTCGCGTGCGAGGAGAGGCTGTCGCTCTCCGGCGTCCAGTCGTTGCCCTTCCAGTCGATCAGGTGCGCCGGGGGCTCACCCATGCCCTCCCACCAGACGTCACCGTCGTCGGTGAGGCCGACGTTGGTGAAGACGGAGTTGCCCCGGTCCAGCGTCCGCATGGCGTTGGCGTTGGTCTTCCAGTCGGTGCCGGGCGCGACGCCGAAGAGGCCGTACTCCGGGTTGACGGCGTAGAGCCGGCCGTCCGGGCCGAACCGCATCCAGGCGATGTCGTCGCCGATCGTCTCGACCTTCCACCCCGGAATGGTCGGCTCCACCATGGCCAGGTTGGTCTTGCCGCACGCGGACGGGAAGGCGCCGGCGATGTGGTGGACCTTGCCCTCCGGCGAGGTGATCTTGAGGATGAGCATGTGCTCGGCGAGCCAGCCCTCGTCCCGGCCCATCACGCTGGCGATCCGCAGCGAGTAGCACTTCTTGCCGAGCAGCGAGTTGCCGCCGTACCCGGAGCCGTACGACCAGATCTCCCGGGTCTCCGGGAAGTGCGAGATGTACTTGGTCTCGTTGCACGGCCACGCGACGTCCTGCTGACCGGGGGCGAGCGGGGCGCCGATCGAGTGCAACGCGTGCACGAAGTCCGCGTCGTCCCCCATCGCGTCGAGGACCTTCGCGCCCATCCGGGTCATGATGCGCATGGACGCGACCACGTACGGGCTGTCGGTGATCTCGACGCCGAACATCGGGCTCTCGGCCTCGACCGGGCCCATCACGAACGGGATGACGTACATGGTGCGCCCGCGCATCGAGCCGCGGTACAACTCGGTCATCGTCCGCTTCATCTCGGCCGGCGCCATCCAGTTGTTGGTGGGGCCGGCGTCCGCCTCGTCGACAGAGCAGATGTAGGTGCGCTCCTCGACCCGGGCGACGTCCGTCGGGTCGGTGCGCGCGTAGAACGAGTTCGGCTTCTTCTCGGGGTTCAGGCGGATGAGGGTGCCGGCCTCGACCAACTCATCGGTGAGGCGACGCCACTCCTCGTCCGACCCGTCCACCCACACGACCCGGTCGGGGGTGGTCAGTTCTGCGACCTCACGGACCCAGGCAAGCAGTTTCGGATGGGACGTCGGGGCCTGATCGATACCCCGCACTACAGCCGGAGCAACCATGACACATCTCCTTGTGGTCGACGCTGACCGATCTATGGGATGCACGAGTCTCAGCGACGCCATGCGCCGCCTTCGTGGAAACCTGGGATTGGCCTCAGCGTAAACCGGGCAGCCTTCCTAGTCAGTGGGACTGGTTGTGAAGAACTGCACAAGGTACGGCGACGCTGCGGCATCACGATCTGATACCCGCTTTCCTGCGCAGTTTCACGCAAATCTTGTCGTGCACCCCGGTCGACGCGCTTTGCGGTCGGGCCGCCAACCCGCCCGGCCGACCGGTGCGGGGATTCCCGTTCCGGGGCGCGTCAGTCCTCCCCCTTGGTCACGCTGCGTTCACCTGCTACGTACCGGGTGAAAGGGCCGGCACGGGCGACGATGTCCGGTCGCCGTTGCTACCCCGCCGACTGGCCGACAGCCGGTAGGCTCGCCCCGTGGCCGCCACGATGACCGGGGAACAACCGGGTCCCCGGCAGACCCGACCGGGTCTGGTCCGCGGACTGCTCGACCGTTTCGGTCACCTCGTGCGCGAGCTGAGCAAGTTCGCCACCGTGGGCGGGATCGCCTTCCTCATCGACTTCGCGCTCTTCAACTACCTGACCACCGCGCGCGGCATGGAGCAGGTGACGGCGAAGACGATCTCGACAGTGATCGCGGCGACCTTCGCCTTCCTCGGCAACCGGTTCTGGACCTGGCGGCACCGCCAGCGCAGCAACCCTGCGCGGGAGTACGCGCTGTTCTTCTTCTTCAACGCCGTCGGCCTCGGCATCGCGGTGGCCTGCCTCGCGATCAGCCGGTACGGGCTCGGCAGCATCTGGCCGGCCGTGTTCCAGACCCAGCTCGCCGACAACATCGCCAGCTTCATCGTCGGCACGGGCCTCGGGACGCTGTTCCGATTCTGGTCCTACCGGCGGTTCGTCTTCGTCGAAGCGGGAACTCCGATCGTTCCGCAGGTGGAGCACGACCGAGACCACGGTGCGTGACCTGCCGCCCACCTCGTCCGGCCGGTGATCGCCGGCTTCACCGACTGCCCTAAGGTGTTTCGCATGCGTCTTGTCCGTCTGCTGCCTGAGCGTTGGCAGAAGTTCATCAACGAGGCGCTCAAGTTCGGCATCGTCGGCGGCATCAACACCGTCATCAATTACGCGGTGTTCAATGTCCTTGCACTTACCGTTTTCGTCAACGGTCAGTTGAAGGCGACCGTGATCGCGACCGTCGTCGCGACGATCACGTCGTATCTGATGAATCGCCACTGGACGTACCGGGATCGCCCGAAATCGGCGCTTCGTCGGGAGTACGTCCTGTTCTTCCTGTTCAACGGGGCCGGCCTGCTCATCGAACTGGGCGCCGTGGCCGCGGCCAAGTACGGGCTCGGCGTGCACGGCCTGCTGGGGCTGAACGTGGCCAAGACCGCAGGTGTGCTGCTGGCCACGCTGTTCCGCTTCTGGTCGTACCGGACCTTCGTCTTCCAGCCCGTCTCGCCGACCGAGGACGAGACCAAGGCCGAGCCCACCTGGCACGACATCCCGCGCGACGAGTGGGACACCATGGCCGAGATGGACCCGGTCGCCGAGCTGGCCGAATCCGTCTCCGAGTTGGAAGAGGCGCAGTCCAGTGACCGCCCCGACCCGACACCCGGCCCGACCGGCGCCGCTCCCGCCCAGCAACGGCCCACACCGTTGACCGCCGGCCTCCCCGCCGACCTGGACGCGGAACTCGCCGCGGAGCTGCACGCCGGCACCCGTCGCGCGCCCCGCCGGTGACGCCTCCCGCCATCCGCTCCGGCACCGGGGCGCCCGCCGCGCTGTTCTTCGAGGATCTCGTCCCGGGGCTCACCGTGGACCTCGGGACCGTGACCGTGGACGGCGACGAGATGCTGGCCTTCGCCCGCCGCTTCGACCCGCAGTGGTACCACGTCGACCCGCAGCTCGCCGAGGCCAGTCGGCACGGCGGAGTGATCGCCAGCGGCTTCTACACGGTCAGCCTGTTCATGCGGGCGTACGTCGATCACCTGCTGTCCCGCGCGGCGGCGGACGCCTCCCCCGGTCTGGAGGAGTTGCGGTGGCTCGCCCCGGTACGCGCCGGGGACCGTCTCGCCGTCCGGGTCGACGTGATGGGCGCCCGCCCGTCGGCCGCCCGTCCCGGGCTCGGCACCGTCATCCTCACCGGCACCATGCTCCGCCTCGGCCCGGACAACCGGCCCGAGCAGGAGGTGCTGCGGACCCGCTTCCGTGGCTGGTTCGCGCTACGCCCGGTCGGGACGGACCCCGAGGCCACACCCGCCGAGAGCGGCCCGCAGAAAAGCGGACCAGCCGAGTCCGGACCGGCGGAAACCGGGCCAGCCGAGGCCGGATCCCCAGCCGAGGCCGGATCCCCAGCTGAGGCCGGATCCGCGGATGGCGGGCCAGCCGGGGCCGGACCGGCGGAGGCCGGGCCGTCCGAGGCTGGGCGGCCGTCGGCGGCCGCGGGGCCCGTGGCCGAACAGCACGCCTGACCGTCCCGCCCCGACGCTCGGGCCGGGACGGTCAGCGCTGAACGGGATCAGCTCGTGGTGTCGCGCAGCGGCTTGCCCTCGCGCATGTCGGCGAGGATGTCGCGCATCTCCCCGTCGCCCAGCGAGTGCTTGTCGTGCTGCGCCTCGACCAGCTCGTAGAGGGTGGTCTGCACCCGGCTGACACCCGGCACGTCGGCGAGCACCGACTGGCCGCGCTCGCCCGCCGACTCGATGGTGAGGGTGCCGCAGCCGAGCAGCCGCTCGAAGAAGTGCTGGTTCATCGAGTGGTCGTTGATCCGGGTGAGCGGAAGGTCCCGCCGGTCCCGGGAGAAGACGCCCTGCTGCAACAGCACGCGCTCGTTGGTGAACAGGTAGTGGGTGGTACGCCAGACCAGGAACGGCCACAGACCGAGCCAGAGAACCGCGACCAGGGCGATCACCCCGATCACCGCCAGCGCGATCGAACCACCGCTGCTCTCGGGCAGCAGGAGCACGCCGACCACCACCGCGGCGATGGCCAGCACCAGCACCACGATCGGCCGGATCAGCGCCTTCCAGTGCGGGTGCAGGTGCAGCACGACGTGCTCGTCCTTCGTGAGCACGTCTTCGGGAAACGCCACGACAACCTCCAACGCCATTTACTCGACGCGCAGACGGTAAACCCCCCAAGCCCCACCACAACATCCGCCACGCGGCCCCACCCCACCTTCCGCGATCTTGCACTTTCGGTCGCCGTTACGCGGCCTCTGCCCGTTTCGCCCGGACAGAAACTGCAAGATCGCGGGGCGGTCGGGGCGGGGGCGTGGGAGTGGGCGGGCCTGGCTAGCGGAGGTGGAGGATGTCTCCGGCGGATACGACGCGGGTTCCGGTGGGGGTGGTCAGTTGGAGCTGGCCGTCGTTGTCGATGCCGGTGGCGGTGCCGGTCAGGTCCTCGCCGTTGGGAAGCAGGACGCGTACCTCGCGGCCGATCGTCGCGCAGGCCGCCACGTACGCGTCGCGCAGGCCACTGGCCACGGCGTCCCCGCCGGCGGAACGCCAGCGGTCGTACCAGTCGGCCAGAGCCCGCAGCAGAGCCCGCAGCAGCGGATCCCGGTCGGTGGCCGCCGCGCCGGCCAGTTGCAGCGAGGTGGCCGGCAACCCGGTCGGGTTCACCGGCAACTCGTCGGCGCGCAGGGTCACGTTGAGGCCGACGCCGAGGACGATGGCCGGCGATGGGGCGAACGAGCGCCCGGGCACCGCCTCGGCCAGCACCCCGGCGCACTTGGCGTCGCCGATGAGCAGGTCGTTGGGCCACTTGAGGGTGGCCTCCAACTCGGCCAACCGGGCCACCGCCTCGACCAACGCGACACCGGCGAGCAGCGGCAGCCACCCGTACGCCGTGGACGGCACCGCGACCCAGCCGCGGTCCGGCACGGCCTCGCCGGGCCGCAGCAGCACGCTGGTGGCGATTCCGGCGCGCGGCGGCGACTGCCAGACCCGGCCGCGCCGACCACGGCCGGCGGTCTGCCGTTCCGCGACCACCACCAGGCCCTCCGGCTCGCCCGCCGCGGCGGCCTCGGCCACGTCCGCGTTGGTGGAGCCGGTCTCGGCGTGCAGCTCCAGGCGGGCCCACGGCCCGTTCGGCGCAACCAGCGCGCGCCGCAGCCGGGCCGCCGACAGCGGCGGTCGGTCCAGATCGGTGTACGGGGAACCCGGCATCCCGTCAGCCTACGGCGGTGACCGCGGGAGGTACTGAGGCGTACTGCACAGCAGCACCGACCTGAACCATCGTTATATTCCCTGGGTGACTACCGAGACCGGGACCAACATCCACAGCACCGCGGGCAAGCTGGCGGACCTGGAGCGCCGGGTCGACGAGGCGGTGCACGCCGGGTCGGCGCGTGCGGTCGAGAAGCAGCACGCGCGGGGCAAGAAGACCGCCCGCGAGCGGATCGAGATGCTGCTCGACGAGGGCTCCTTCGTCGAGCTGGACGAGCTGGCCCGGCACCGGTCCACGGCCTTCGGTCTGGAGCGCAACCGCCCGTACGGCGATGGCGTGGTGACCGGCTACGGCACGGTGGACGGCCGGCAGGTGTGCGTCTTCGCCCAGGACTTCACGGTCTTCGGCGGCTCGCTCGGCGAGGTCTTCGGCGAGAAGATCGTCAAGGTGATGGACCTGGCCATGAAGATCGGCTGCCCGGTCGTGGGCATCAACGACTCCGGCGGCGCCCGCATCCAGGAGGGCGTGGTGTCGCTCGGCCTGTACGGGGAGATCTTCTTCCGCAACGTCCGCGCGTCCGGGGTCATCCCGCAGATCTCGCTGGTGATGGGGCCCTGCGCCGGCGGCGCGGTCTACTCCCCGGCCGTCACCGACTTCACCGTGATGGTCGACCAGACCTCGCACATGTTCATCACCGGCCCCGACGTGATCAAGACGGTGACCGGCGAGGACGTCGGCATGGAGGAGCTGGGCGGGGCCCGCACGCACAACACCCGCAGCGGCAACGCGCACTACCTCGCCACCGACGAGGACGACGCGGTCGACTACGTCAAGGCCCTGCTGTCGTACCTGCCGTCGAACAACCTCGACGAGCCTGTCGTCTTCGAGGCCCCCGCCGACCTGACGATCACCGACGAGGACCGCGAGCTGGACACGCTCGTCCCGGATTCGGCGAACCAGCCGTACGACATCCACACCGTCATCGAGCACGTCCTGGACGACGGGGAGTTCCTGGAGGTCCAGCCGCTCTACGCGCAGAACATCGTGGTCGGCTACGGCCGGGTGGAGGGCCGCCCGGTCGGCGTGGTCGCCAACCAGCCCATGCACTTCGCCGGCACCCTGGACATCGCCGCCTCGGAGAAGGCCGCCCGGTTCGTGCGCACCTGCGACGCGTTCAACATCCCGGTGCTGACCTTCGTGGACGTGCCCGGCTTCCTGCCCGGCACCGGCCAGGAGTGGGACGGCATCATCCGCCGGGGCGCCAAGCTCATCTACGCGTACGCCGAGGCGACAGTCCCGAAGGTCACCGTGATCACCCGCAAGGCGTACGGCGGGGCGTACGACGTGATGGGTTCCAAGCACCTCGGCGCGGACCTGAACTTCGCCTGGCCGACCGCGCAGATCGCCGTGATGGGCGCGCAGGGCGCGGTGAACATCCTCTACCGCTCGGAGCTGGCCGGCGCCGAGGACCCGGCGGCGGTCCGGGCCGAGAAGATCGCCGAGTACGAGGACACCCTGGCCAACCCGTACGTGGCCGCCGAGCGCGGGTACGTCGACTCGGTGATCCCGCCGCACGAGACGCGCACCCAGATCGTCCGGGCGCTGCGCGTCCTGCGCACGAAGCGCGAGACCCTGCCGCCGAAGAAGCACGGCAACATCCCGCTGTGATCCGCGCGGCGCAGCTCGCGTGATCCGCGCGGCCCTGCTCGCGTGATCCGCGCAACTTCGGGGAAAGTGCTGCTTCCCGGCCTCGGGAGGCAACAACATCCCTGATGTTGCGCGGATCAAGAAGGGTCAGCAGGCCGGGTTGGCAGCGGGGCACAGTCGCCGGGCGGCCGTGCGGCCCAGCGCCTCGAGATCCGCGTCGCCCAGGCCCAGGTCCGGACTGGGCTCCAGGACAGTGACCAGGTCGCCGACCCGGACCACGACTGTCATCCCGACCGGGCTGGAGCGCTCGAGGGTCCTTCCGGAGGCCGGGCCACGGGGGGCGAACGGCACGTGCCGCACCAGAATCGACTCGTCACCGGCGAAGTTGCTCGCCGCCGTCTCCCAGGCGTGCTTGCTCTCGTTCGGCGTCGTCTCGCCCGCCGCCTCGACGGATTCGGCGAAACGCCACTCGGGGCAGGCGTCGAGCAGCGCCCTCAGGTGAGTGAAGAGTCGCGCGCTCACCAGCGGATCGAGCCGGTAGACGTCCTGGCTGAGTTCGACGCGTACCGCTGCCCTGCCGTCCTTGCTCCGCGACAGCAGCGTCTGCGACCGCGAGTAACGGGAGTACGCGGGGATCGCCGACACGCCCCGGTCGTCACCGCACCTCTGCAACGTCGGATCCAACCTGACGACTTCACCGAGGCCGGCGTCGCCGAGCTGCACGGCGTTCTTCACCGGCACCTCGGTGACGGCCAGCAGGGAGTCAAGGGGGATGTCCGCCCGGACGGGGCTCTGCGGCAGCGCAGGCATGGTGGCAGCGGGCGGAGCCTCCGGCCGGGCCGTCAGGGCGTACGCCGGGCCGGTCACCGCCGCGAGCACCGCGACCGCCGCAAACGCGACGGTGCGACGCCGACGCCTGCGGGCCGTCGCCCGGATCTCTTCCGGCTCCGGCCACCTGACGTCACGCAGGTCCCGGTGGATCCGTTCGACGAATGCCGCGTCGTCACGCATCGGTGGCCTCCTCCAGATCAGAGACGGCGAGCAGACCGGCGAGCGCGGTACGCCCCCGGGAGAGGCGGGCCTTGACCGTGCCCACCGGGGCGGCGGTCTCCCGAGCCACCTCGGCGACCGGCATACCCATCAGGTAGTACAGGGCGATGGCGGTGCGCTGCTCCTCGGGCAGTCGACGCAGCGCGGCGACCACCTCGACCGTGTCGGTGCCCGGCCCGGGAACGGTTTCGGTGGCGCCGTGACGCAGATACGCGCGGGCGCGACTGCGCAGGCTGCGCCAGCGGCTGACCGCGATGCGGCTGGCCACCACCCGCACCCACGCCTCCGGGTCGTCGTACCCGCTGATCGTCGACCAGCGCTGCCACGCCCGGATGTACGCCTCCTGCACCGCGTCCTGGGCCTCCACCCGGTCGCCGGTGAGGGCGTAGACGAAACCGAGCAGCCGTTGTCGGCTCCCCCGGTAGAACTCGTCGAACCCGTCGACGTCCGGCACCCGCTACCTCCCCGTGTCGGTCGCAGGGAACACGCGCCGGACACGGCCGTCGGTTGCCCCGGTCAGGCGATCATCTTCTCCAGCTCGGCGAGCGGGAACGCGCCGGCCGCGATCCGCTCCCGGGTGGCCCGCCGTACCGCCCGCTGCACTGCCACGTTGGCCGGCGTCGGCACGCCGTGCAGCGCGACCTCTCCGTTGAGGTGGTCGACCTCGGTCGAGCCGGCGCCCCGGGCGAGGCTCTGCCAGGTGGACCCACCGGTGCGGCCCGCGCCGTCGACCGGGCGCTGCTGCACCAGGTCGCCGCGTTCGGCCTTCTCCTCGTCCGGGGAGGTGTGCGGGATGCGCGCGGCGGCGAGCGCGGCGACGCCCTCGGCGCGTACCCGCTCGGCCAACGCGTCGGGGATGTCCTGCCCGAGCAACGCCTGGAGGCCGTTGCCGAGGTTGTTGAGCAGCTTGCCGTACTTCCAGCGCAGCACGTCCGTTCGCACCGGCGCGACGAAGCCGGCGGCGGTCAGGTCGGCGGCGATCGCCCGGTCGGTGTCGTCGGCGCCGACCGGGTACCGGCCGATGTGGAGCATCCCGGGGTGCGGGTGCCCGTTGGCCACCACCACGCCCGGGTCGAGGTGGGTGGCGGGCAGCCAGACGCAGACCGGGTGCACGTCGGCGAAGAGCCGCAGGGCGGCCCGCTCGTTGGCCACCCCGTTCTGCGCGGTGACCAGCGGCAGCCGCTCGCCGGCCGTGCCACCACCGGCGACCGGCGCGTCCACCCACGTCGCCAGCGCGGCCTCGGTATCCTGCGACTTGACGGTGAGCACCAGCACCGTGTCGGCCGGCAGCGGCCGGTCGTCCGGGCCGTCGACGGCGGCGAGCCGGGCGGTCACGTCACCGTCGGGCTGGCGCAGCGTCAGGCCGCGCTCCCGGATCGCGTCCAGGTGCCCGCCGCGCGCCACGACTGTCACGTCCCGGTCGGCCTGCGCCAGTCGTACGCCGATGGTCCCGCCGACCGCGCCCGCCCCGATGATCACGTATCGCATGGCCTCATTCTGCCCGCCGCCCCGCGGCACCCCGTCGATCATGGAGCCATGGTGCCCGAATACATAAGGATTGCGGCTTTGGTGGCCACCACAACTCCATGATCGACGGGGAGGGGGCCGGGGATTAGAGGGTTAGGCCGGCGTCGGTGAGGATGGGGCCAGCTAGCAGCAGGGCGCCGGCGACCAGGGCGGCCAGGTTGACCAGGGCGAAGACCGTGACCCAGAAGAACGCCGGGAACGGGGTGAGTCCGGCGAGCTGGTCGGCGTCGGAGGCGGGCATCCGGCCGCGCGAGCGCAGCCGTTGCAGCTCCACCACCGGCCGCACCCCGCCGAGCAGCAGGAACCACACCCCGGCGTACGCGAACGCGGCCTGCACCTGCGGCGTCGCGTACCAGGAGACGGCGAACACCAGCGCCCCGGTGACCAGCAGCGACACCACACCGAACGCGTTTCGGATCATGACCAGCATGGCGAGCAGCAGCGCCACCGCCACCCAGAGCAGCAGCGTGATCCGGTTGCCGCCGAGCAGCCACGCGCCGGCCAACCCGATCAGCGGCGGGGCGACGTACCCGGCGAGCAGGGTCAGGATCATGCCCGGTCCGGTGGGCCGACCGGCGGAGAGCGTCAGCCCGGACGTGTCCGAGTGCAGCCGGATGCCACGCAGCTTGCGACCGGTGAGCAGAGCGACGAGCGCGTGCCCGCCCTCGTGGGCGATGGTGATGGCGTTGCGGGCGATCCGCCAGGGCAGCCGGGTGGACACCACCACCAGCGCGACGGCCGCGGTGATCAACACCAGCAACGGGGGCGGGTCCGGCTGCGCGCCGAACAGCGTGTCCCACATCTCGCCCAGTCCGTCGATCGACATCATGGGGCGCGAGCCTACCGGCGGCGTTCCGTGTCGCTGCCGAGGCACCGGCTCGTATCCTTTGAGACTGATCGGGTGGCGAGTGAAGCGGGAGGTGAGGGCCGATGAGCGCGGAACCCCTGGGACACCACGTCGGGCTCTGGACCGAGGCCGACTATTTCGCCCTGGGTGAGACCCCGGACCGCATCGAGCTGCTCGACGGGAGCCTGATCGTGAGCCCTGCCCCGAGCCGATGGCACCAGCGGGTGTCACGCCGACTGGCGAACAGCATCGAGGCAGCAGCTGATCCTGGCGGTCTGTTGGTCTATGAGGCGATCAACGTCCGGCTCGGCGTCGACCGGGTCGTCATTCCGGATCTCGTCGTGACCGACATCGACGACGACGGCGCCTTTCTGGACGCCGAGCGGGTGACCCTCGTCGGCGAGATCGTCTCGCCGGGCAACGCTGCTGCTGACCGCCTGGTCAAGATGCAGCTCTACGCGATCGCGCGAATCCCCTGGTACCTGCTGGTCGAGCAGGACGGCAATGGTCACTCGCTGCGGCTCTACCGGCTCGACGGCGAGCACTACGTCGAGGAGCAGGTGGCCAAGGCCGGCGAGACGTTGAGCATCGTCGAGCCGTTCCGTTGGCAGCTCGACCCGGCCACCCTGCGCTGATCGCTTCCGCACGGCAATCCCCGGGAGCCACCGACAGTCGTCGATGAAAGTTTTCTCTACAGCTATTGCGATCAAGGGCACTTACCTCCAAAGATGGGCGTCAATAGACCGGCGTCCCTGGAGGCACTCATGGCCCGTACCCGATCATCGCTGCGCCGCGCGCTCGCGGCCGGCCTCACAGTCCTCGCCGCCGCCGCGGCGACAGTGGTCGCGACCGCCGGCCCGGCGGCGGCAGCCACCACCGCAGGCGTCGACGTGTCCAACTACCAAGGCAGCATCAACTGGACCAGCGTCCGCAACGCGGGCATCGAGTTCGCCTTCATCAAGGCGACCGAGGGCACCAGCTACAAGGACCCGCGCTTCAACGCGAACTACGTCAACGCCTACAACGCCGGGGTGATCCGCGGGGCGTACCACTTCGCCCGGCCCAACATCTCCGCTGGCTCGACCCAGGCCAACTACCTGGCGTCCAACGGTGGCGCGTGGTCGGCGGACAGCCGCACCCTACCGGCGGCGCTGGACATCGAGGGCAATCCGTACGCTGGCGGTTACTGCTACGGGCTCAGCACCACGGGGATGCGCAACTGGGTGCAGGACTTCCTGAACACCTACCGGTCCCGCACCGGCCGGTACGCGGTCATCTACACCACCGCCAGCTGGTGGAACCAGTGCACGGGCAGCTGGACCGGCCCGTGGGCCAACCACCCGCTCTGGCTTGCCCGCTGGGCGAGCACGCCGGGTGCCCTGCCGGCCGGTGCGCCGGTGTGGAGCTTCTGGCAGTACACCAGCAGCGGCGCCGTCTCCGGGATCAGCGGCAACGTGGACCGCAACTACTGGAACGGTGACCGGAGCCGACTGATCGCACTGGCCAACAACACCTGATCGGGCGGTTGGCGGCAGCGGGATCGACGGTCACCTCACGGTCGACAATCGGTCCGGCTGCCGCCACGCCACCGCGTACGGGTCAGGCCCGCCGTCGGCTCAGGGCCGGCATCTGGGTCTCGCTCAGGGCCTGCGCCCGAGCCTCCTCGGGAGCAAGCGCTCCCCGCCGGCTCAGCCGCCAGGCGCCCACCCCGCAGACGGCCACGGTCACGACACTGAGCAGTGCGATGAACGCCGGAACCCCCGCGGCGACCAGCAGCAGCACCGCGTCGCCGAACGCGACGAGCATCCACAGTGCCAGTCGGGGCTTGGCGTCCCTCCGTCGGTAACCCATGTCGTACCTCCTTCCGTCGTCGAAGGTCAATTACCCCGGACGACGCAAGGTCATGCGAATGAGTTTCAGTCCTGACGGTCGGGCACGAAGCCCTTGGCGATCCGGTCGAAGTTCGGCAGGTTGGCCTGCCAGTCCTTCTCCGCGATCTCCCACCGCAGCGCGTAGCCACGGTTGCTGGCCGTCACGAAACCCCGGTTACGGACGTGGATCCGAGTCCCGTCCCGGGTCTCCAGCCACTCCCAGTCGCCGCAGGTCTTCCAGAACGTGCACCGCCTGATGCCGATCAACTTGTAGTCGTTGACGAGATTCTTGCGGCCGCTCTCGAGGCTCTCCCAGTCCTTGACCGCGTCCTTCTTCGGGTTGGGAGTCCACTGCACCAGCAGCTCACCCGGTCCGTTGGCCTGGTCGAAGACGACCGTGTTGCCATCGGGCTGGCTGCGTATCCAGCCGTCAGGGATCGGCAGCGTGAAGCCGGCCGGGTCCTTGTGCAGCTTCCAGCCAGCGGGCAGCGCGTTCGGGTCGGCCGACGGCGTGGCCGAGGGCGTCGGTGCGCCGGTGGTGGGCGGAGGCGCCGCCGGAGCGGAGGACTGCGCTGGCGCCGACGTCGCGGCCGCCCCGGTCGTCGGATCGGCCTGCGGGCTCTCGGTGTCGTCGCCCTTGGTCAGCATCGGCACGATCACCACGAGACCGACAAGCAGCAGGGCCACCAACGCACCGATCAGCACGTTCCGGCGGGTGTTGTTCGGCTTCGTACCGTCGAACGCCGGCACCGCCGCGCGCCCGGCCGGGCTCACCGGGGGCATGACCGACGTGGGGGTCGAGGGTTTGCGCTGCTCCGGCGCCACCGGCGGCCCGTCGACGGCCGTCGGCTCGTCGTCGGCGTCCGTTTCACCGTCGTCGGCGGCCGCCGTCGCGGTCGGCTCGGCCTCGGCCGGCGTGGTCGGGCGGTCGATCGTCGCGGTCGGCTCGGCCGGCACCGTGGCCGTTGGCTCGGCGTCCGCACCCGCGGGCACGACCTCCGTCGGCGAGGCGTCGACCGCTGCCGGCCCGGCCGCGGCCGCGGCGACCGGCGGCGGGGTACGCGGTGCAGGCGGCGACACCGGGCGGGCGGCGCTCTCCTCGGCGGGGCGCGGCGCCGGCACGAGCGGCGGGCGCGGCTCCCGTGGACCGTTCGGCCCCGGCCGGCGTACGCCATCGAGCAGTGAGATCCCCCGCGCCCGCTTGCCTCCGGCGCGGCGCAGCAGCCGCTCGGCCACCTCCGCGGTGATCCGCTCGTTCGGGTCCTTCTGGAGCAGCCCGGTGAGCACCGCCTTGAGCGGGCCGGCGTTCTTCGGCGGCGGCATCGGCTCGGTGGCCAGCGCGGCAAGCGTGGCGATCGCGGACGGCCGCGCGTACGGCGACTTGCCCTCCACCGCCGCGTAGAGCGTCGCGCCCAGCGACCACAGGTCGGCCTCCGGTCCGGCGGTGCCCTCCCGGGCCCGCTCCGGCGAAATGTACGCGGGCGAACCGAGCACCATGCCGGTGCGGGTGACGTTCGGGTCGCCGGGGATCGTGGCGAGACCGAAATCGGTCAACACGACCCGGCCGTCGTCGCCCAGCAGCACGTTGCCCGGCTTGACGTCGCGGTGCATGACGCCCGCCTTGTGGGCGGCGTTCAGCGCGCCCAGCACGCCCAGGCCGATCTCGATCGTGCGGGCCACCGACACCGGCCCGTCCTCGGCGAGGGTGTCCTGCAGAGACTTCGACGCCACGTACTCCATGACGATCCACGGGTCGCCATCGGTGCGCAGAACGTCGAAGATGCGTACCACGTTGACGTGGTTGAGCCGGGCGATGGCCCGCGCCTCGCGCAGCGACCGCTCCCGCATCTCGCGGCGTTCCTCGTCGGTGAGGCCGGGCGGCGGCACCAACTCCTTGATGGCGACGTCGCGGTGCAACACCTCGTCGCGCGCCTTCCACACCCGACCCATGCCGCCCTGGCCGAGCGGCGACAGAAGCCGGTATCGGTCAGCGACGAGTTGGGGAAGCGCGTTCGACATCGGTGAGACGGTACCCGGAGCCGCCGACGCTCACACCGCCGGCACGCCACTGTTCGCGTCGGATGACTTCGAGCCGCGTACCCTGGCGGCATGTCTGCCGAAGAGCCGCTGTTCCGGGTCGTTCGCGGCGTGCCCACCGCCGAGGAGTTGGCCGCTCTGGTCGGCGCGGTGATCGTGCGGTCCCGCCCGGCCGCCACCCCCGCGCCGGTTGCCACGTCCGCGTGGGCCCGCAGCGGTCGCCCGGCCCGCCCCGACACCTGGCGTGCCTCCGGCCTTCCTCGCCTTTCTCGCTGACCCGGGTCGCCCCGGTGGGGGCTGCCAGGATGGCGTGCAGCCGTTAACCTCACTCAGGGAAACGGTGCCGTGACGGATAGGGAGGATCGATGATCCCCGAAGAGGACCAGCCGGCGCCCTGGCTGCACAGCTACGGCGGCATCGAGGCCGACATCCGCCAGCTCCGCGAGTTCGCCGACCGGCTCGCCGCCGACGTCGAACGCAACTACGCACCCCACCTGTCGTACATCGCCGACGACATGTCCGCGAAGGTGCCCAACCCCTGCGACGCGTTCATCGAGCTGGTCACCTTCCTGCACGCCCACCACGAGACGCAGCAGGCCACCGCCGACATGGTGTACGCCGTCCGGGGCGCAACCGGCCACCTCGCCGCCGTCGCCGACCGGGTCGCCACCCAGTACGCCGACAGCGACGCCTTCTCCGCCGCCCGCGCCGTGGACGTCCAGCGGGCCCTCGCCGACCCCGGCACCGTCCTGCCCGGCGGCCGGACGCCGACGCTGACCGACCCCACCGGCCCCGAGAGCCAGAGGCCGGTGGTCCTGCCATGATCGAACGAGGTGGCGGCCGCACCTCCGGCCAGACCGACTGGCACCTGATGGACGTCAACAGCATGTGGGCGTGCCTCCAGGACCACGACACCACCAACCACTGGAAACAGGTCGCCGGCTGGCGCAAGGTCTGCGACCTGGCCCAGATCCACCTCGGCCGACTCCAGGAGTACCGGCGCGGGCTCGCCGAAGCCTGGCCCCCGGAAACCAGCGCCGCCTCCGGCACGTACCTCGCCCAACTCGACGACCTGATCGCCAAGGTGCAGCACACCCACGACGCCGCCGCCGCCAACTACACCGCGCTGTCCGCCGCCACCCAGGCCATCGGCGCCACCCGCGCCGAGCTCCGCAAGATCCACGAGGAGTACGCGACCAAGCTCCAGCAGAAGCAGGCGTACGACGCGACAGCCGCCGACCCTAAAGCGATCATGGGTAACCGGGTTGTCGAGTCACCGGTGACGGACGGCGAGCTGGAACGGCTGAACGTGCAGGCACGGGCCATGATGTTCAACCTCAGCGGCGAACTCCAACAAGCCCAAGCCACCCTCCAAAAACCCCCTGTGGCGCCGAGAATCTCAAGGCAACCAGACAACCCTGATGTCTACGGCGGGCAGACAACACCCGTTATACCGCCGATCATGCCGGTACCTCTGCCCTCTCCCGCCGCCAATTTGCCGAGCGTGCCTCCGCGGCCGCCTTCTGCGCCCTCGCCCTCACCAGGGCCGACAATCGGCCCAATATTAGGCGGCGCCACCGCTGGGAACTTCCCACCACCCAGCATCACACCGTCCGCCGTTCCGTTGCCGGGAGCGGGGGGATCGCCCACCACTATCGGCCTTGGACCAATACCCACACCACCCTCAATATCGGGAGTCCTAGGGCGATCGCCAGACCTGCGCAAGGGACCGTCCGGCCCACCCGGAAGGCCGGTCAGCGAAGGCACCGAAGCAGCCAGCTCCCGCCCCACGCCTCCTAGCCGCTCCGCTCCATCGGCTGGCGGTCTAATCGGAGGGATGCCAGGCTCAGGCACCGGTTCATCCGCCAACAAACCCACGCCACCTCGAAGGGTCAATCCAGTCGGCGGGGTCATTGGCGGCGGCGGTGCCGGCACCTCTCCCACTGGCGGTGCAGGCACTCGACCAAGCGGAGGCCGTAGTTTCGTTGGGAGCCAAAATCTTCCAATCGGTGGGGCACCCGGAATTAGCGGGAACAACAGATCGCACGCTCGACCAGAAGGAAATGATTTACCCTCGTGGGATCCTGACCACCCATGGGAAACAGAACAAGGTGTAGCACCGGTAGTCCTTCCACCGGAGGGAGAAGGGCCAATCGATCCCGGACCGGCTATTGGTCTTAACAAGTGATCGAGTCGCTCCGATCGGTCGCACTTGGGCTCGCTTTGGCCGTAACATTGCTGCCAGCCGCGCCTGTGCACATGTCACCCGATGCAGACCTAATCCGAAGCGATCAATGGCATCTGCCCTTTCTGCACGTCTCCGAGGCGCATTCGGTGAGCCAGGGATCGGGGATCGTCGTAGCGGTGCCAGACACTGGGGTTGACCCTCACCCCGATTTGCGAGAAAACCTCCTGGAAGGCACGGATGCAATCCCAGGAGGTGAGGGCCATGGGCGCCAAGACCGGGACAGCCACGGGACGTCGATGGCCGGTTTAATAGCTTCCCACGGGCGAAATGACCAAGGAGCCCTTGGAATCGCACCGAAGGCGAAAGTCCTGCCCATTTTCGACACCCCGCCCGGCGGCAACGGCGAGCCGGACGCTTTAGCCATTGGCATCGAGTTCGCCATCAAGAGCGGCGCGGATGTAATAAGCATTTCGGCAGTCGCTGGCGCTAGTGTGCGACTTCAGCAAGCCCTAAGAGCCGCTCAAGACGCCAATATCGTAGTCGTGGCTGCTGCAGGAAATCAGCCCGCCGATACGGGCGTGCGCTACCCCGCCACCGAGGAAGGCGTAATTGCTGTTGGTGGCGTTGATCGCAACGGACAGCATGCCGCCGTTTCGGTGACCGGCCCGGAGATCGACGTGGTCGCACCGGCGGTCGATATCTACAGCACCAGCTACGGCGGAAAGTACTCGAAGGGCACGGGCACTTCGAGCGCGACGGCGATTGTGGCTGGGGCGGCGGCGTTGATCAGGTCGAAGTACCCCTACCTGCCGGCGCAGGAGGTGGCCCATCGGCTTACGGCCACAGCCATCGACAAGGGTCCGCCGGGCCGGGACGACGAGTACGGGTACGGCGTGATCGATCTTGTGGCAGCGCTGACGGCAGACGTACCCCCGCTGGGGTTTGAGTCGGTGAGCGCTCCGGCCGGCGCTGGACCGACCACGACGGCCGACGCTCGGCCTGGCGGGGACGATGATGGCGCGACAGCTCGCGGTCTCGCCACTCTCGCCGTGATCGTGGCCGCCGGTGTCGGATGGGCGCTGGTGGCGCATCGTCGGCGGCGTGGTGATGATCCGCCGCCCAGAATCAGTCGCTGATCGGCCGGAGCGCGTTGATCGACTCGGGGTCCTTGATATCGGGGTGTCCGGGCGGCGGGATACCCCGATATCCATGAAGTCGAGTCGATCATGGAGGGGCCGAAGGGTTGATCGACTTTATATCGGCGATGTGGGGCTTTCGTGGCTGGTTGATAGGCCGATATCCGCGATGTGGAGTGGATCAAGAGCGCCAGGCCGCGTGGACATGAAGCGCCAGGCCGCGTGGGCATGAAGCGCGGGGCCGTGGCGTGAGGAGCACGGCGTTGGGGGCCACGCGGGGGCGGGTGGACCGGTGGTGGGTGGTGAGCCGGTAACGTCGGGCTGGTGTCTGATTCTCTGCCGCTCCGCCTCGTGCTCGCCTCGGCCAGCCCTGCCCGTCGTAAGTCTCTCCAGGCCGCTGGCATCGAGCCGGAGGTGCTGGTCAGCGGGGTGGACGAGTCCCTGGTGGTGACCGATCGGGCCGAGGAACTGTGTCTGGAGTTGGCTCGGCTCAAGGCGGAGGCAGTCCTGGCCCGACTGAGCCCGGCCGCAACGGCAGCCGAGCCAACCCGCACCAACCCAGGCACGAGCCCGAACGCAGGCACCAGCACGAACGCAGGCACGAGCCCAGGCACCAGCCAGCGGACCCTGATCATCGGCTGCGACTCGGTGCTCGAGTTCGACTCGGAGATTCTCGGCAAGCCGGCGGATCCGGCCGACGCCACCCAGCGTTGGCTGCGGATGAGGGGGCGCAGCGGTGTCCTGCACAGTGGGCACTGCCTGATCGACGGCGTCAGTGGGCGGCGCGCGGAGGCGGTTGCCTCGACGACAGTCCATTTTGCGGACATCAGCGACGACGAGATCGCCGCGTACGTCGCCACCGGCGAGCCGCTGGCGGTGGCGGGCGCGTTCACGATCGACGGGTTGGGCGGGCCGTTCGTGGAACGGATCGAGGGCGACCCGGGGACCGTGGTCGGATTGTCGATGCCGCTGCTGCGTCGGCTCCTCGCCGAACTGGGGCTGCAGATCACGGACCTGTGGACAACTGTCGCGCCGGGCGGCCAATCGGTCGAGCCGATCGGTAACGTCCGGTCATGACCACGAAGTCGATCCCGCTCACCGACGAGTTGCACGCGTACCTGGTCGCGCACGGCGCCCCACCGGACGAGATCATCCAGGATCTCGCCGAGGAGACCCGGTCGCTGCTGCCCGAGCACGCCTCCATGCAGGTGGCACCGGAGCAGGCCGCGTTCCTGACGTTCCTGACCCGGCTGCTGGACGTACGGCAGGCCGTCGAGGTTGGCACGTTCACCGGCCTGTCGGCGCTGGCCATCGCAAGGGGGTTGCCCGAGGGCGGGCAGCTGACCTGCTTCGACATCTCCGAGGAGTTCACCGGCATCGCCCGGCGGTACTGGGCCCGCGCCGGCGTGCAGGACCGCATCGACCTGCGGATCGGCCCGGCCGGCGAGACGCTGCGGGAGTTGCCGCACGAGCGTCACCTGGACTTCGCGTTCATCGACGCGGACAAGACCGGGTACCCGGTCTACTGGGCCGAGCTGGTGCCCCGGATGCGGCCGGGCGGGGTGATCGCCGTGGACAACGTGCTGCGCGGCGGGCGGGTGCTCGCCCCGCGGGACGCCAACGACCGGGCGATCGCCGCGTTCAACGACGAGGTGCTCGCCGACGTACGGGTCGACCCGGTGATGCTGCCGATCGCGGACGGCCTCACCCTCGCCCGGGTCCGCTGACCGCCGCGCTCTGATCCACTCGGGTTCCTGGAAATCGCGGCATCCTCGGCGGTAGGACACCCCAACTTTCAGGAACCCGAGTCGATCAAGCCGGGCCCGGGGTCAGGCCGGCCCAGGGGCGAGCGTCAGCGGACGCTGCGGGCGAACTGGCGGGCGGCCCAGAAGACTCCCAGCGCGGCGAGGACCGCCGTGATGGTGAGGCCCTGCCAGACCTTGTCGCTGCCCAGGTCGCCGGCGAAGAGCGCGCGGGTGCCGTCGACCGCCCAGGAGAACGGGTTCCAGTCGGCGATGCCCTGCAGCCAGCCCGGTGCGAAGGTCAGCGGCAGCAGGATGCCGGAGAGCAGCAGCACCGGCTGCGCCACGGTGTTCATCAGTGGGGCCAGCGCGTCCTCGCTCTTGACCTTGAGTGCGACGCCGTACGAGACGGCCGAGGTCATGAGCGCGATCAGGGCGAGCATGAGGTACGCCAGCAGCAGGTCACCGATGAACACCCGCAGGTCGAACAGGAGCGCCAGCAGGGTGATGATGACCGCCTGCACGATGAGCGAGACCACGTCGCGCAGCGAGCGGCCGAGCAGCAGGGCGAGCCGGCTGATCGGGGTGACCCGGGACCGTTCGATGACGCCGGCGCGCAGCTCGGCGATCAGGCCGAAGCCCTGGAACAGGCCGCCGAAGATGGCCAGCAGCACCAGCAGACCCGGCACGAAGATCTTGTAGGCGGCGGCCTGGGTGGGCGCGTTCAGGGCCGGCTTGAGTAGCGGGGCGAAGAGCAGCAGGTACATCACCGGCTGGAACACGCCGACGAAGACCCAGACCGGGTTGCGCAGCAGGAGCTGGATCTGCCGCTGGAAGATCAGCCACGTGTCGCGGGCGAATTTCATGAGTCGTCTCTCCGGTGGTCAGGACTCGCGCAGCGAGCGGCCGGTCTTGGTCAGGAAGACGTCGTCCAGGCTGGGCCGGTGCAGCTCGATCGAGCGCAGCTCCAGCCCGGCGTGGTCGAGTCGGCGCAGCACCTGGGGAATGGCGGTGGCGCCCTCGTCGACGTAGAGGCGCAGGCCGCCCTCGTCGGCGGTCTCCAGCTTGTTGACGTACGCCTCGCCGTCGAGCGCCTGGGCGGCCTGCGGGGTGGCGGCCAGGTCGAGGCCGACGAGCACGACGTCGCCGGAGATCTCCCGCTTGAGCTCGGCCGGGGTGCCCTCGGCGACGACCTCGCCGTTGTCCATGATCGCGATGCGGTCGCAGAGCGCGTCGGCCTCGTCCAGGTAGTGCGTGGTGATGAAGACCGTCATGCCGTCGTTGCGCAGGCGCCGGATCTCGTCCCACATGTGGGCGCGGCTCTGCGGGTCGAGGCCGGTGGTCGGCTCGTCCAGGAAGACGATCTTCGGCTCGTGGATGATGCCGAGCGCGATCTCGACCCGCCGGCGCTGGCCTCCGGAGTAGGTCTTGCACTTGCGGTCGGCGTACTCGGTGAGCTGGAAGGCGGCCAGCGCGCGGGCGGCGCGCTGCTGCGCGTCGGCCTTGCCGATGCCGTACATCCGGGCGTGCAGGACCAGCTCCTCACGGGCTGTGGACTCGTCCCACGTGCTGCCGCCCTGCGGGACGTACCCGATCCGGCGGCGAACCTCGGCCGGATCCTTGCGCAGGTCGGCTCCGGCGATGGTGGCCTCGCCGCCGTCGGGCTCGATGAGCGTGGCGAGCATCCGCAGCGTGGTGGTCTTGCCGGCGCCGTTGGGGCCGAGGAAGCCGAAGATCTCGCCCTCGGCGACCTGAAGGTTGACGCCCCGCACGGCGTCCACCGTCTTCGTCTCTCGACCCGCGCGGGAGCGGAACGACTTCCGCAGCCCCCTGGTCTCGATCATTTGTGCTCCTGGTCGGTCGGGCCGGTCGCGCCGGCCGTCGAGTGGGACGACGCCGGACGGCGCACTCCCCCGCTGTGCCGCCAGCAGGCTAACGCGATATAACTCTTCTAGTCAACGTTGATTATTCCGTGGCAGTCGGAGGCCGCGACTCCTGGCGGTCCTTCCACCCCGACCAACCCTCGGCGTTCTCCAGCTCAGCAGGCAGGTACGACACTCCCGAGTCGATCCGTTCCGCGATCCGGTCGCACCACCCCATCTCCGCCTCCGCCCGCGCCGCCCACAGCTCGAACATCCAACCCACGTGCGCCGGCTTGCGGTTACGCACCCAGTCCGACTCCAGGGAGGCGCGCATCGACTCGACGCCGGCGCGCAGCAGATTGGCCCGGTTGCGCAGGGCCGCGGCGGCCTCGGCGCGCGGCATGGCGGGCAGGAAGGAGAAGGCCACCGCGAAGGGGTCGGACGGCTCCGTGAGGTTCCACCAGGAGTTGCGCAGCAGCGTCTCGAACTCGTCCTCGCCCTTGGGAGTCACCTCGTAGGTGGTCCGGGCCGGACGGGCGCCGACCTGCTCGGTGGCGACGGCACGGAGCAGCCCTTCCTCGGTGAGCTTGCGCAGCGCGTGGTAGATCGAGCCGGGCTGCACGTTCGCCCACTTGTCGGCGCTCCAGCTCAGCAGCTCACGGCGCACGTCGTAGCCGTGCACGGGCTGCATCCACCGCACCAGACCGAGAATCATCATTCGAGTCGCAGACACCACACAAGCGTAATAGCCAAGTTTGACTAACTTCAGTGCCGCACCCCACACTGAGCGATCGTTAGGGTCGGCACGGGTGGCCGATACACTCCCGGTCAGTAACCTGCCGGGAGGAGCCACGAGGTGCGCAAGGTACTCATCGCCAACCGCGGCGAGATCGCCGTCCGGGTCATCCGCGCCTGCCGTGACGCCGGCCTGGGCAGCGTCGCCGTGTACGCGGACTCCGACCGCGACGCCCTGCACTCCACCCTCGCGGACGAGGCGTACGCGCTCGGCGGGGACAGCGCGACCGAGACGTACCTGCGCATCGACAAGCTGCTCGACGTCGCCGCCCGGGCCGGCGCCGACGCCGTACACCCGGGTTATGGGTTCCTGTCCGAGAACGCCGACTTCGCCCAGGCGGTCATCGACGCCGGGCTGACCTGGATCGGCCCCACCCCGCAGGCGATCCGCGACCTGGGCGACAAGGTGACCGCCCGGCACATCGCCCAGCGCGCCGGCGCTCCGCTGGTCCCCGGCACCCCGGACCCGGTGGGCAGCCCCGACGAGGTGATGGCGTTCGCCGTCGACCACGGGCTGCCGGTCGCCATCAAGGCCGCCTTCGGCGGTGGTGGGCGCGGCCTCAAGGTCGCCCGGACCATGGAGGAGATCCCCCAGCTCTTCGAGTCGGCCACCCGCGAGGCGGTCGCGGCGTTCGGCCGGGGCGAGTGCTTCGTCGAGCGCTACCTGGACCAGCCCCGGCACGTCGAGGCGCAGGTCCTCGCCGACCAGCACGGCAACGTGATCGTGGTGGGCACCCGGGACTGCTCGTTGCAGCGCCGGCACCAGAAGCTCGTCGAGGAGGCCCCCGCGCCGTTCCTCACCGACGCCCAGCGCGCCCAGATCCACGACAGCGCCAAGGCGATCTGCCGGGAGGCCGGCTACCACGGCGCCGGCACTGTGGAATACCTGGTCGGCAAGGACGGCACGATCTCCTTCCTGGAGGTCAACACCCGGCTCCAGGTCGAGCACCCGGTCACCGAGGAGACCGCCGGCATCGACCTGGTCCGCGAGCAGTTCCGGATCGCCGACGGCGAGAAGCTGCGGATCACCGAGGACCCGACGCCGCGCGGGCACGCCATCGAGTTCCGGATCAACGGCGAGGACCCGGGCCGTAACTTCCTGCCCGCGCCGGGCACCGTCACCACGCTGCGCCTGCCCACCGGCCCGGGCGTCCGGGTGGACACCGGCATCTCGGCCGGCGACGTGATCGGCGGCAATTTCGACTCGCTGCTGGCCAAGGTGATCATCACCGGTGAGACGCGGACCGAGGCGTTGGAACGCGCCCGCCGCGCGCTGGACGAGATGGTCGTCGACGGGATGGCCACCGCGCTGCCGTTCCACCGCCTGGTCGTGCGGGACGAGGCGTTCACCGCCGAACCGTTCACCGTGCACACCCGGTGGATCGAGACCGAGTTCCACAACACCGTGCCGCCGTTCGTCGCCGCCGCCGGCGCCGTCGAGGCGCCGGAAGAACGCGACACCGTCGTGGTCGAGGTCGCCGGCAAGCGCATCGAGGTCAGCCTCCCCGCCGGCTTCGGCGGGAGTACGACCACCGCGGCACCCTCCTCCCGCAAGCCGGCCCGGCGCGGGGGCGGAGCCAAGGCGGGCGCCCCGGTCGGGGGCGACGCGCTCACCTCCCCCATGCAGGGCACCATCGTCAAGATCGCGGTGGCCGAGGGGGACACGGTGGCCGAGGGCGACCTGGTGGTGGTGCTCGAGGCGATGAAGATGGAGCAGCCGTTGCACGCCCACAAGGCGGGTACGGTCAGCGGGCTCACCGCCGAGGTCGGCGCCGTCATCACCGCCGGCGCCGCCATCTGCACCATCGCCTGAGGGGCGAGCGCGAGATCTCTGCTGCGGGTGGAGCAGCCGCGGCCGACCCCGGCGGTGTGGGTCGGTTACGCGGTCGGCGGCAGCGGCGTGCGCGCGTTCCGGACGGCGTACCGGTGGAGGGTGACGCCCTCGTCGAAGCGCGCCTGCTCGATCAGGTCCAGCTGGAGCGGCTCGTCGAGGCTGTCGAACAGCGGGCGGCCGGCGCCGAGGATGACCGGGTGCGTGAAGAGCAGCAGCTCGTCGAGGAGCCCGGCCCGCAGCAGCGCCGTGGCCAGTGTGGCGCCGCCGACGCCGATGTCACCGTCGGTCCGTCGCCGCAGCTCCGCGAGCTCGCCGACGGCATCGTCGCCACCGATGATCTCGGTGTTGTGGTCGGCGCTGGTACGCGTGCGGGAGACCAGCACCTTGGGCTTCGACGTCCAGATCTCGCCGTACTCGCGTAGGTAGCCGGGCAACGACTCGTCGTCGCGCGCCGCCGGCCAGAAGCCCTCCATCGTCTCGTAGATCGTGCGCCCCTGGACCAGGAGCGACAGCGCCCGCGCCCGCGTGTTGAACTCCTGGTGCAGTGGCTCCCCGATGCGCAGCCACTCTCCACCGCCCTGCTCGCCGGGCGCCCGCTCGATCAACAGATCGGCGGACACGTTCATCCAGTACACGAACCGCCCCGACATGGGCCCTCCCTCAGTGATAGCGATATGCAACTGCTTCGACCTACCCTAGGATGAAGTGATAGCAGAGTGCAATCACTTGCCGGGGAGGGCGTGATGGATTCGGTGCCACGCTCGGGTTGCCCGATCAATCAGGCGGTGGAGGTTCTGGGCGATCCGTGGGTGATGCTCGTGCTTCGGGACATCATGTTCGGCAACCGGCGGCACTTCCGCGAGCTGCTCGCCGGCAGCGAGGAGGGCATCGCGCCGAACATTCTCAGCAGCCGCCTGCGGCGCATCGTCGACGCGGGCCTGCTCACCCGCGAGGACGCCCGACGGGGGCAACGGGCGGCCTACTCGCTCACCGAGGCGGGCATTCAGACACTGCCGATCATGGCAGCGTTCGGCTCGTGGGGGCTGGCCCACCGTGGTGGCGAACGTCGCCTGCGGGTGCGCGCCGAACTGCTCCGCGACGGCGGCCCTGAACTGATCACCCGCCTGATGGACGACCTACGCGAGGTGCACCTCGGTGTCCCCCGGCCCGATCCGCACGCCCGGCGAGCGGTCGACGAGCTTCGCTCGGCCTACGAGACAGCCACCCGCGACCGATCCGATCCGCCGGAACCGCCCACCTCGTGACGGACCCCACCACCCAACGGCGGCTCCGGCGCACGTGCCGGCCGGTGACCCGCCGCACAGGACCGGGGGGTGGGGGTGGTTTGAGCCACCAGCGGCGGCAGGAGTGGGCGCGAGCAGGAATGATGTTCAGGTGCGCTTCCTTCACGGCGCGGTTCCCGCGCACGACCTGACCTATACCGACGTCTTCATGGCGCCGGCCCGCTCCGACCTCGGCTCCCGGCTGGACGTCGACCTGTCCACCGGTGACGGCACCGGCACCACCATCCCGCTGGTGGTCTCGAACATGACGGCGGTCGCCGGGCGGCGGATGGCCGAGACGGTGGCTCGGCGGGGCGCGATCGCCGTGATCCCGCAGGACATCCCGATCGAGGTCGTCGCGAACGTCGTCGCCTGGGTCAAGCAGCGACACCTGGTCTACGACACACCCATCACCCTGGGCCCCACCGAGACCGTCGGGGACGCCATCCACCTCCTGCCGAAGCGGTCGCACGGCGCGGTGATCGTTGTCGACGAGGCCGGTCGGCCGGTGGGCGTGGTCACCGAGGCGGACACCACGGGCGTGGACCGGTTCGCCCAGCTGCGGCACGTCATGTCCACCGAGCTGCACACCGTCCCGGCGGACGCGGACCCGCGTACCGGCTTCGACCTGCTCTCCGCCGGCCGGCGCCGGCTCGCCCCGGTGGTGGACGCCGACGGTCGGCTGGTCGGCGTGCTGACCCGGCAGGGCGCGCTGCGGGCCACCCTCTACACGCCGGCCGTGGACGACCGGGGGCGGCTGCGCATCGCCGCGGCAGTCGGGATCAACGGCGACGTCACCGGCAAGGCCGCCGCGCTGCTGGAGGCAGGCGTGGACACGCTTGTCGTGGACACCGCGCACGGCCACCAGGAGCGGATGATCTCGGCGTTGCGGGCGGTCCGCAAGCTGGACCCGGGCGTTCCGGTGGCGGCCGGCAACGTCGTCACCGCCGAGGGGGTACGCGACCTGGTCGAGGCCGGCGCGGACATCATCAAGGTAGGTGTCGGGCCGGGCGCGATGTGCACCACCCGCATGATGACCGGCGTGGGCCGACCGCAGTTCTCCGCCGTGCTCGACTGCTCGACGGCGGCCCGCGAGCTGGGCCGGCACGTCTGGGCCGACGGCGGCGTGCGGCACCCGCGCGACGTGGCGCTCGCGCTCGCCGCCGGCGCGTCGAACGTGATGATCGGCTCCTGGTTCGCCGGCACCTACGAGTCTCCCGGTGACCTCTACACCGAGCCGGACGGTCGGCGGTACAAGGAGAGCTTCGGGATGGCCTCGGCGCGGGCGGTCAGCGCGCGTACCGCCGACGACAGCCCGTACGACCGGGCCCGCAAGGCGGTGTTCGAGGAGGGCATCTCCTCGGCGCGGATGTATCTGGACCCGACCCGGCCCGGCGTCGAGGACCTGATCGACGAGATCATCGCCGGGGTCCGTAGCGCCTTCACCTACGCCGGAGCACGGGACCTGACGCAGTTCCACGAGCGCGCGATCGTCGGCGTGCAGAGCGCCGCCGGCTTCACCGAGGGGATGCCGCTGCCGACGAGCTGGTAGCAGCGCCGCTCGGGGCGGACGGCTCGGGGCGGGTGCGGGGCAGCCGGGCGCAGGCCACCAGGCCGATCAGGAGGAAGCCGGCGGCGGCGAAGGCCGCGTACCGGGTCGCGTCGGAGAAGGCGATGCGGGCCTCCCGGGCGATCGGGGCGGTACGCGGGTCTTCCGCCAGGCCCCCGATAGCCGCTCCGGCGCTCTCCTTGACGGCCGTGACCACCTCGTCCCGCTGCCCGGCGTCGAGGCCCGGCTGGTCGGCCAACCGGTCGCCGAGGATGCCGCCGAGGCTGGCGAACAGGACGGTGCCCAGTACGGCGATGCCGAGCGCCGAGCCGACCTGCCGGGCGGTGCTCTGCACGCCGGAGCCCTGCCCGCTGCGCTGCACCGGCACCTCGGAGAGCGACACCCCGGTCAGTTGGGCGGTGGCCATTCCGACGCCGATGCCGTAGACGAAGAGGAAGCCCAGCGGAGCCCACCAGCGGGTGTCGGGTGCGACGACGAAGCCCAACCCGGCGACCCCGACCAGTTCGGCGGCGACGCCGAGCTGGACGACCCGGGCGGCGCCGAGGCGTTGGGTCAGCGGGGCGCCGATGCCGCTGGCGAGGAAGCTGCCCACGGCGAGTGGCAGCAACGCCAGACCGGTGTCGAACGCGCTGTAGCCGAGCACGTTCTGGTACCACAGCGGCAGCGCGAAGAGCAGCCCGAATTCGCCGAGGCTGACGATGGCGGCGGCGAGCACGCCGTTGCGGAACGACCCGATCCCGAACAGCGACAGGTCGAGCAGGGCGGGCCGGCCGACGCGGTTGCGGCGGAGCTGGTGACCGAGGAAGACGGCGAGCGCCGCGAGGCCGAGCAGACCGGCCACCGGTACGGGCGAGAGGGTGACGTTCCAGTCCAGCCCGAAGAGGCTGAACGGCTTCTCCCGCTGCCACCAGCCGTAGGTGCGACCCTCGATGAGGGCGAAGACGACGCCTGTCATGCCGAGCACGGAGAGCAGCGCGCCGATGATGTCGATGCCCCGCTCGGCGCGGTCGTCGCGGGACTCGGCGACCAGCGCGAGGGTCACCGCGACGACTGCCACGCCGACGGGGACGTTGATGCCGAAGGCCCAGCGCCACGAGTACTCGGTGGTCAGCCAGCCGCCCAGCAGCGGGCCGAGGGCCGCCGCACCGCCGATGGTGGAGCCCCAGACGGCGAAGGCGATACCCCGGTCCCGTCCGGTGAAGTTGGCGTTCAGCAGCGAGAGCGAGGTGGGCAGCATCATCGCGCCGCCGACGCCCTGGAGCACCCGGGAGGCGATCAGGGTCTCGCCGGAGCCGGCCAGGGCGGCCAGGACGCTGGCTGCCACGAAGACGACCACCCCGGTCACGAACATCCGGCGGCGTCCGGACCGGTCGGCGAAGCGACCGGCGACGAGCAACAGCGCCGCGAAGACCAGGGTGTACGCCTCCTGGACCCACTGCGCGTCCGTCGAGGTGATGTCGAGGTCCCGGATGATCTGCGGGACGGCGACGTTCACGATCGTGGCATCCACGATGATCATCGCGACGCCCAGGCTGATCGCGAACAGCCCCCACCAGCGTCCGCGCCCGTTCTCGGCCATTGACTCTCTCCTTCTGGTAGCTAGATTTTCTAGCTACCCGGGCTGCTAGCTTTTACCCATGGCGCGGCCCCCGTCAACCCCGACCAGCGAGACGGCCCGTGCGCTGCGGGAGCTGTTGCGCGTGGCCGGCGACACCCGGGGCGCTCTGGCCCGTCGGCTGGGGATCGGCACCACCGACGCGGCGGCGATCGACCACCTGATCTCCAGCTCCGAGCCGCTCGGCCCGGTCGAGCTGGGCCACCGGCTCGGCATCCGTTCCGCATCGGCCACCACTCTGGTGGACCGCCTGGTGCAGGCCGGCCACGTACGCCGCGCCCCGCACCCGCACGACCGGCGGCGCCTCGCGCTGGAAGTGACCGAGCAGGCGTACGACGAGGTCCTGGCGGCACTGCGACCGATGCTCATCGGCGTGGACCAGGTGGTGAGCCGGTTGACCCCGGACGAGGCGGCGGCGACGACCGCATTCCTGCGGGCCGTCACCGAGGTCATGCGGGAGTACGTCGCCACCGCCCCTGCCGACCGGCCGGCGGGCAGCCCGCAGAGCTGACCCGAAAGGGCTTTCGACGGTCAGTCGAACAGGCGACGCAGCACCGTACGGGCCGCGTCGTGGGGATCGGTGCCGACCCGGTCCGGCAGGGCACCGGCCAGCCAGAGCGTGGCGAAGCCGTGCGCGATGGACCAGGCGGCGAGCGCGTCCCGGTCGGTGTCGGCGGACGCGTCGTCTGAGGACAGTCGCGCCACTCCCGAGCGGAGCGCGGCGCCGGAGCGGCCCCGGGCGGCGATCAGTTCCGCGTCGTCGGTCCGGTACAGCTCGGGCCGGAACATCACCTCGAAGTGCGCGCGGTGCCGGACGGCGAAGTCGACGTACGCGACGCCGGCCGCCAACAGGTCGTCGGCGGCCTCCAGCGCCTCGGCCAGCAGGTCGAAACCCTCGGCGGCCAGTGCGGTGAGCAGGCCGGCCTTGTCGCCGAAGTGGTGTGCCGGCGCGGCGTGCGAGACACCGGCCCGCCGGGCGAGGTCGCGCAGGCTCAGGGCCGTCGGGCTCGCCTCGTCGATCGCCTCGACGGCGGCGGCGAGCAGGGCGCGACGAAGGTCGCCGTGATGGTAGCCGCGCGTCCCGGTCATTCCCGGATCTTATCTTGCCATTGACAAGATGCCACCCCGTACGCAATCTTGTCATCGACAAGATGATGCCGAGGAGGATTTCGATGGCACCCCTGATCGCCCTTGTGGTCGGCACCGCCCTGGCCCGACTGGCCGGCCTGGCCGGCGTCGACGCACTCGACGGCTGGCATCCCGCGCTGCGGGTCGGGCTGGCGCTGCTGTTCCTCGTGACCGGCCTCGCCCACTTCGTCGGCCAGCGCCGGGCCGGCCTGATCGCGATGGTCCCGCCCGGCCTGCCCCGGCCGGACCTGCTGGTCACCGTCACCGGCGTACTGGAGCTGGTCGGCGCCGCCGGGCTGCTGATCCCGGCGACGGCCCGGCTGGCCGCGGCCGGGCTCGGCCTGCTCATGCTCGCGATGTTCCCGGCCAACGTCTCGGCCGCACGCCGGAAAATGACCCTCGCCGGGCGCCCGGTCACCCCGCTCGGGCAACGCACCGTGCTGCAACTCGTGTTCGTCGCCACGGCTGCGGCTATTTCGTTTGGCCCCTGACTATCAGGGAGCTAATGTACCCCCGTGGAACTCGTCACCCTCCAGGATGTGCCGCTCGGGCGGCTGCTGGTGGTGGCCGGGCACCTCGTCGGGCAACGGTGGAACCGCTATCTCGCCGAGGAGCACGGCCTCACCCAGGCCGGCATGATCACCCTGATGACGCTCGCCCGACACGGCGAGCTGCCCCACCGCCAGGTCGCCGAGAAGGGATTCGTCCGCCCGGCGACCCTGACCGGCATCGTCGACACACTCGAACGCGACGGTCTGGTCGAGCGGCAGCGCGACGACAGCGACCGGCGCAGCATCCGACTCGCCATCACCCCCGCCGGGCGGGAGCGGGTGGCCGCGCTCGGCGCCCTCATGCACTCCGGAAGCCCGCTCACCTCGGTCGACGCCGACCCGGCGAAAGCCCAGGTGATCAGGGAGTTCCTGCTCGAGGTCATCGGCAGCGGGGACGACCCGCGGATGACCGGACGACCCACCGACGCGAAGGAACCGTCGTGCTGATCAGACTGCTGCGCGGTCAACTGCGCTCGTACTCCAGACCGCTGCTGGCGGTGGTGCTGCTCCAGTTCGTGGGCACCATGGCCTCGCTCTACCTGCCCAGCCTCAACGCCGACATCATCGACAAGGGCGTGGCCCGGGGCGACACCGACTACATCGTGCACACCGGCGGCTGGATGCTGCTGGTCAGCCTGGTCCAGATCGTCTGCTCGATCGCCGCCGTCTACCTCGGCGCCCGGACCGCGATGGGCTTCGGGCGGGACGTCCGCGCCCGGCTGTTCGCGCACGTCAACCTCTTCTCCGCCCGTGAGGTGGCCCGGTTCGGCGCACCGTCGCTGATCACCCGCAACACCAACGACGTGCAACAGGTGCAGATGCTCGTGCTGATGAGCTGCACCATGCTGGTCGCCGCGCCGATCATGAGCGTCGGCGGCGTCTTCATGGCGCTGCGCGAGGACATCGGGCTCTCCTGGCTGATGCTGGTCAGCGTGCCGGTGCTGGCCGTCGCGCTGAGTGCCATCATCCGGCGGATGGTGCCGGGCTTCCGGCTCATGCAGACCCGGATCGACACGGTCAACCGGGTGCTGCGCGAGCAGATCACCGGCATCCGGGTGGTCCGCGCCTTCGTCCGCGAGCCGTACGAGACGGACCGCTTCGGTGTCGCCAACGCCGACCTGACCGCCACCGCCCTGCGTACCGGACGGCTGTTGGCGTTGATCTTCCCGGTGGTCATGCTGGTGCTGAACGTGTCCAGCGTGGCGGTGCTCTGGTTCGGCGCGCAGCGGGTCGACTCGGGCGCGATCGAGATCGGCGCGCTCACCGCGTTCCTGCAGTACCTGATGCAGATCCTGATGGCCGTGATGATGGCCACCTTCATGCTGATGATGGTGCCCCGGGCCGCGGTCTGCGCCGAGCGGATCGTCGAGGTGCTGGACACCGACTCCTCGGTGGTCCCCGCCGCCGAGCCGGTCACCGAGCTGCCCAGCCGGGCCGAGCTGGAGCTGCGCGGGGTGCGCTTCCAGTACCCGGGCGCGGTCGAGCCGGTGCTGCGCGACATCTCCTTCAAGGCCACCGCGGGCACCACCACCGCGATCATCGGCAGCACCGGCGCGGGCAAGACGACACTGCTGTCGCTCGTACCCCGCCTGGTCGACGTCACCGGCGGCGCGGTACTTGTCGACGGGGTGGACGTCCGCGAGCTGGAACCGGACGAGCTGTGGCGACGCATCGGCCTGGTGCCGCAGCGGCCGTACCTGTTCACCGGCACGGTCGCCAGCAACCTGCGCTACGGCAACCCGGACGCCACCGACGAGGAACTGTGGGCGGCGCTGGAGATCGCGCAGGCCCGCGACTTCGTGGCCCAGATGCCGGGCGGCCTGGACGCGCCGATCGCCCAGGGCGGCAGCACCGTCTCGGGTGGGCAGCGGCAACGCCTCGCCATCGCCCGTGCCCTGGTCCGGCAGCCGGAGATCTACCTCTTCGACGACTCGTTCTCGGCGCTCGACCTCGGCACCGACGCGCGGCTGCGGGCGGCACTGCGCCCGGTCACCGCACAGTCGGCGGTGGTGATCGTGGCCCAGCGGGTGTCCACGATCGTCGACGCCGACCAGATCATCGTGCTCGAGAACGGAGGGGTCGTCGGAGTGGGACGACACGCGGAGTTGTTGGAGACCTGCCCGACGTACGCCGAGATCGTGGCTTCCCAGCAGACGGCGGAGGTGGCGGCATGAGCGAGGCCGACGAGTCGCGGACCGCGACCGTACCCAGTCAGAAGCCGGGCGGTGACACGCAGCAACCCGGCGGCGGCGCGGCGACGCCGAAGCGGCTGCCGGCCGGACGGCCGGGCGGCGGGCCGCCCTGGATGAGCGCGGGGATGCCCGCCGAGAAGTCGATGAACTTCGGGCCGTCGGCCCGACGGCTGCTCGGTCGGCTGCGCCCGCACCGGCTGCACCTGACCGCGATCATCACCCTCGCCGTGGTGAGCGTCGGGTTCAGCGTGGCCGGGCCGAAGATCCTCGGCCACGCCACCGACCTGATCTTCAGTGGGGTGATCGGTCGGCGGCTGGAGTCGGGCACGACCACCGAACAGGCCGTCGCGGCGGCGCGGGCCAGCGGTAACGACAGCTTCGCCGACATGCTGGCCCGGATGGACGTGGTGCCCGGGGTGGGCATCGACTTCGACGCCCTGGGCCGGGTGCTGCTGCTGGTGCTCGGCCTCTACCTGGCGGCGAGCGTGCTGTCGTGGTGGCAGGGCTGGCTGCTCAACGGGGTGGTCCAGCGCACCGTCCTGCGGCTGCGCGCCGAGGTGGAGGAGAAGCTCAACCGGCTGCCGCTGCCCTACTTCGACCGCCAGCCTCGTGGTGAGCTGCTCAGCCGGGTGACCAACGACATCGACAACATCTCGACGAGCCTCCAGCAGACCTTGAGCCAGCTGCTCACCTCGCTGCTGACCGTCATCGGCGTGCTGGCCGTGATGTTCTGGATCTCCCCGCTGCTGGCCCTGGTGGCTCTGGTGGCCGTCCCGCTGTCGGTACTGGTCACCCAGCGCATCGCCAAGCGCTCGCAGCAGCAGTTCATCGCCCAGTGGAAGCACACCGGCGAGCTGAACGGCCAGATCGAAGAGGCGTACACCGGTCACGAGCTGGTGAAGGTCTTCGGCCGGCAGCGTGAGGTGGAGGCCGAGTTCCACGCGAAGAACGAGGAGCTGTTCCGGGCCAGCTTCGGCGCCCAGTTCATCTCCGGGATCATCATGCCGTCGATGATGTTCATCGGGAACCTGAGCTACGTGGCCATCGCCGTGGTCGGCGGACTGCGGGTGGCCTCGGGGACGATGAGCCTCGGCGACGTGCAGGCGTTCATCCAGTACTCCCGCCAGTTCACCCAACCGCTGACCCAGCTCGCCTCGATGGCGAACCTGCTCCAGTCCGGGGTGGCGTCGGCCGAGCGGGTCTTCGCGGTGCTCGACGCCGACGAGCAGACCCCCGACCCGGTCGCGCCGGCCCGGGTCACCGACCCGCACGGTCGGGTCGAGTTCGAGCACGTCTCGTTCCGCTACGAACCGGACAAGCCACTGATCGACGACCTGTCGCTGGTCGCCGAGCCCGGGCACACAGTGGCCATCGTCGGCCCGACAGGTGCCGGCAAGACCACCCTGGTCAACCTGGTGATGCGGTTCTACGAGCTGGACGCCGGCCGGATCACCCTCGACGGGGTGGACATCACCACGATGCGCCGCGACGACCTGCGCGGACGGATCGGCATGGTGCTCCAGGACACCTGGCTCTTCGGCGGCACCATCCGCGACAACATCGCGTACGGCCGGCCGGACGCGACCGAGGAGGAGATCGTCGCCGCAGCCCGCGCCACCTTCGTGGACCGGTTCGTGCGCAGCCTCCCGGACGGCTACGACACGGTCATCGACGAGGAGGGCAGCAACGTCAGCGCCGGCGAGAAGCAGCTCATCACCATCGCCCGGGCGTTCCTCGCCGAACCGTCCCTGCTGATCCTGGACGAGGCGACCAGCTCGGTGGACACCCGTACCGAGGTGCTGCTCCAACGGGCGATGGCGGCGCTGCGTTCGGACCGGACCAGCTTCGTCATCGCGCACCGGCTCTCCACCATCCGCGACGCCGACCTGATCCTGATGATGGAGAACGGCCGGATCGTCGAGCAGGGCACCCACGAGCAGTTGCTCGCCGCCCACGGCGCGTACCACCGGCTCTACCGCTCGCAGTTCACCGGGGCCGTGGTCGACGAGGAACCAGCCGCGCCCGCCGGGGCCCAGCCGGCGTCGGTCTGAGGCGGACCGCCGTGCGCGCCACACGATCGACGGTCCACCTCAGCCCGGTGGGCGGATCAGTCCGCCGGGAGCAGGTCGGCGGCGCGCGCGGCGACCTGCCGGCCGATCAGGGCGAGCGCGGCGGCGGCGGGCATCGGGGCCAGGGCGCGGCCGTCGCGCAAACGCAGGGCGAGTGCGCCGTCGGCCGCCTCCCGGGCGCCCAGCACCCCGAGGTACGGGACGCGGCGGCGGGCCGCGTCCCGGACCCGGGCGCCCAGCGAGCCGGCGGTGTCGACCTCGACCCGCAGGCCGCCGTCGACTGCCGCCCGGGCCAGTTCCGCAGCCGCGTCGGCCTGCCCCTCGTCCACCGGCAGCAACACCAACTGGACGGGCGCGTACCAGGCCGGGAACGCGCCCTCGTGCACCTCGATGAGGTACGCGAACAGCCGCTCCATGCTGCCGACCAGGCTGCGGTGCAGCATGACCGGCCGCCGCCGACTGCCGTCGGAACCGGTGTACGACAGATCGAACTTCTCGGGTTTGTCGAAGTCCACCTGGATGGTGGAGATGGTCGACTCGCGGCCTGCCGCGTCGACGATCTGAACGTCGATCTTCGGGCCGTAGAAGGCGGCCTCCCCGGGGGCCTCGACGTACTCCACCCCGGCCAGCGCGCCGCGGAGCAGGTCCTCGGCGCGGGCCCACTGGGCGTCGTCGCCGACGTACTTCCCGCCGGGCCCGCGCAGCGACAGCCGGAACCCCGCCGGACGGACGCCGAGCGCGCCGTGCGCGGCGCGCATCAGCCGGAGGATCTCGGCGACCTCCGCGCCGACCTGGTCCGGGGCGCAGAAGGTGTGCGCGTCGTTGAGCGAGATGGCACGGACCCGGGACAGCCCGCCGAGCACGCCGGAGCGCTCCGAGCGGTACATCCCGCCCAGCTCCGCGATCCGCAGCGGCAGCTCCCGGTAGGAGCGGCCCCGGGCGCGGAACACCAGCGCGTGGTGCGGGCAGAGCGCCGGGCGGAGCACGAACTCGTCGTCGGCGCTGAGCCGCATCGGCGGGAACATGTCGTCGGCGAAGTAGCCGAGATGGCCGGAGAGTTCGAAGAGTTCGCGCTTGCCCAGCGGCGGCGAGTAGACGTGCTGGTGGCCGGAGCGGCGCTCCAGGTCCCGGACGTACTCCTCGACGGCGTGCCGGGCGGCGGCGCCGGCCGGCAGCCAGATGGGCAGGCCGGCGCCGGCCAGCGGATCGGAGACGAACAGCTCCAGCTCACGGCCGAGCTTGCGGTGGTCGATCATGTCGGGCTCCTGGATCGGGGACGACCCGGAGGCGACCTGGACACCGAACGCCGCGCGGCCCTCGGGGGCGGATCGCCCCGGGGCCTGGTCGACGTGGTTACGTCAGAGCGGCACGCCGGGAACACCCGGCGTCGTCGTCATCACTACCGCGCTGCGCATGCGGCGACGGTATCCCTCGGGCGGTCGGGGACGCACCCTTATTTGCGACGGCGGGAGAGGAGGCGGGCCGCCGGCGCGGGACCCGCCGGCGGCCCTGGGCGACCCGAATCGTCAGGAACGGGGGACCCGACGTGCTGGGCCGCGCCGCCCACGGTACGCCGAGGGACGCCGATCCGCCGACCGCCTCGGGCCGCTGTGGGACGGCCGCCGAGCCGTCACCCGAGGGTGGTTCGCCTCGTTGGAACGGGGTGGCCCTGTGGTGTCGACGGTCACGACGGGCCGGGGCTGTCCACGGTGACGCCGGACACGTCGTCAGGCTCAAGACACTCAATCGGCCGCATCCGGCGAGGTGGCAGGCGTGCCCGAACTACTGACTGACGTCGCGTCGCCGACGTGGGCGTACCTGGTGCTGCTCGGCCTGCTGATCGCGGACGCCTTCGTACCGGTGATCCCCACCCAGATCGTCATGATCACCAGTGGCGCGCTGACCGTGTACGGCGGCCTCAGCCTGCCGGTCACCATCGCCGTCGGCGCGCTCGGCGTGTTCGCCGGCGACCTCGCCTGCTACCTGCTCGGCCGTGGCGCACCGGACCGGCGGGCGCCCCGGCACGCCGAACCCAGCCGCGCCCGCCGGATGGCGAGCCGGGTCACGCAGGGATTACGCCAACCCGGCCCACTTGTCATCCTGCTCTGCCGGTTCGTGCCCGGCGGGCGCATGGCGGCCTGCTTCTCGGCCGGCCGCAGCCGATATCCGTACCGGCTGTTCGCGCTCTACGAGACGATCGCCGCGCTGGGCTGGGCCACCTACGGGGCGCTGGTCGGGCACCTGGGCGGCACCGCGCTGACCGAGTCGGCCTGGCGGCTGGCCATCATCGCCACCGCCGCGGCGGCCGGCTTCGCCGCGGCCGGATGGGCGATGACAGTGGTCAGCGCCCGCCACGCCCGCACCGCCGCCGCCGCCGAAGTCCCGATCGACTGAGCGTCGCGAGACCGGCCGAGTATAAGCTGGGCTTATATTGACGCGCTGTGGGAGGTCAAACTTCATCCCGAGGTCGAGAAGTGGTTTCTCCACCTCTGCGAGACGGAACCTGCCAGCGCCGACCTCGTCAGCGAGGCCATCGATCTCCTCGCCGAACACGGCCCGGCTCTTGGGCGTCCCGTGGTCGACCGCCTCAAAGGCAGCATCTTCCACCACATGAAGGAGTTGAGGCCAGGCTCGGCCGGTTCCACCGAGATCCGCATGATCTTCGCTTTTGATCCGATTCGAGAAGCAGTCTTCCTGGTCGCTGGCGACAAGTCAGGCCAGTGGCAGAGTTGGTACAAGGCGGCGGTCCCATTGGCGGACGACCGATTCCAGGAGCACCTCTCGAGGCTGAAGGACACACAGAGATGACCGACGGAGTGGACTGGCGGGACGTGCGGGCCAGGGCTCGAGAACGTGATCCGTCCTGGGAACATCCGGACCGGGTCGCCCGCCGGGCTCAGCAGCGTGAACATATGTTGGCCTTGGTGAGCGGCGCGCAACTGGCGGAGATCCGCAAGCACCTGGGGATGACCCAGGCTCAACTGGCCGAGGCCGCAGGGTTGACCCAGGCCAGGATCAGCCAGATCGAGAATGGCGAGCACACCAGCCTGGACACCCTTCGTGCCTACGTCACTGGCCTGGGCGGCCACCTCGACGTCGTCGCCCGGATCGGGAACATCCAACTGAACGTCGCCTAGGTGCGATCCCGCCAGTGGCAGCGCGAGATGCGGAGAGCCTCTAGGGGTGCAGTTTGGGGGCGAGGTCAGTGACCGTCCCGGATCCGGCTGGGGTGGTCGCGGCGACAGGCTGAGGCATGCCTGGAACCCGGAACACCGGTGTGGTCGCCCTCGGCGGGATCGCCGTGGCGGCGCTGCTCACCGTGATCGGCCACCTGGAAGTCAACGACGACCTCAACCCGTGGGCGCTGACCATCAGCGACTTCGCCGTCTCCGACCGGGGCGGCGTCATCGACGTGGCAATGGTGGTGTTGGCGCTCGCCACAGTGGCGGTGATGTACGGGCTGCGCCGCACCGGCCCGCCGCCCGGCCGAGCGGCGGAGGTGCTGCTCGGGGCGTGGGTGGCCGGGCTGCTGCTGGCCGCCGTGGTGCCGACGAACGAGCCGGGCACCGCCATGACCACCGCGGCCTACGTGCACCGGTACGCGTCGGTGGTCGCCTTTCTGGCATTGCCCACGGCCGGTTGGCTGCTCGCCCGTCGGCCCGAGCTGGCGTCGGCCGCCCGGGCGCTACACACCCTCGTCCTGCTGAGCCTGGCCCTGGCGGCGGCGATGATCTGGTCCGCCTACCCCGGTGACCGCGTGCTGATCGGCCTGGCCGAACGCCTGCTCATCCTCAGCGAGGTGGCAGTGCTGGCAATCGTCGCGCTGACCCAGACCCGCGCGACCGTCCATCATGGAGTTGTGGTGCCTCACCAAAGGGGCATCGTGGTGTAAACCGCGCACCACAACTTCATGATCGACGAGGAGGGGCGATCACTCCAGCTCGTGGAGCATGAGCTGGCGGGCCGCCTCGGTGATCGAGCCGGACAGGCTCGGGTAGATGGTGATCGTCTGCGCCAGCTCGTTGACCGTCAGGTTGTTCTCCACGGCCATGGTGATCGGCAGGATCAGCTCGCTGGCCTTCGGGGCGACCACCACGCCGCCCACCACCTGGCCGCTCGCCGGCCGACAGAACAGTTTCACGAAGCCGTCCGACAGGTCGTCCATCTTGGCCCGGGCGTTGCCGGACAGCGGCAGCATCACCTGCCGGGCCGGCACCTTGCCCGCGTCCACCTCGTCCTGCGAGACGCCCACGGTGGCCAGCTCCGGGTCGGTGAAGACGTTCGCCGCGACGGTCCGCAACCGCAGCGGTCGGACGGCCTCGCCGAGGGCGTGCCACATCGCGATCCGGCCCTGCATGGCGGCCACGCTCGCCAGCAGCAGCACACCAGTGCAGTCGCCGGCGGCGTAGATGCCCGGCACGTTCGTCCGGGAGACCCGGTCGACAGTGACGTAGCCGCCCCGGCCCAGCTCCACGCCGTACTCGGCCAGGCCCAGGTCCGCGGTGTTGGGGATCGAGCCGACAGCGATCAGCGCGTGCGAGCCGGCGACCTTGCGGCCGTCGGACAGCTCCACCTCGACCCCGTCGGCGGTACGCCGGACCGCGTCGGCGCGGGAGTTGTTGAGGATGTTCATGCCGCGGTTGCGGAACACCCGCTCGATCGCCGACGCCGCGTCGGCGTCCTCGTGCGGCATCACCCGGTCCCGGCTGGAGACCAGGGTGACCTCGACCCCCATCGCCAGGTACGCGCTGGCGAACTCGGCGCCGGTCACGCCGGAGCCGACCACGATCAGGTGCTCGGGCAGCTCCGGCAGGTCGTACACCTGGCGCCAGGTCAGGATGCGCTCGCCGTCCGGCACGGCGGTGGGCAACTGGCGGGGTGTCGAGCCGGTGGCCACCAGCACGGTGGACGCGGCGATCGAGTACTCCTCGCCGCCGTCGGCGGGGGTGACGATGACCCGGTGGGTGTGCCCGAGGGCGTCCTCGCCCAGTCGGGCGGTGCCGGCCACGAAGGTGACCCCGGCCTTGAGCAGTTTGGCGTGGATGTCGGACGACTGCGCCAGCGCCAGGCGCTTGACCCGCTCGTGGACGGCCTGCGCGTCGACGGTGACCGCCTCGAGGCCGTCCGAGTGCACCCCGAACTCCTCGGTGTCCCGGTAACCGGTGACCACCTGGGAACTGGCGATGAACGTCTTCGACGGTACGCAGTCGGAGAGCACGCAGGCCCCGCCCGCGCCGTCGGCCTCGACCACGGTGACATCGGCGTCCAGTTGGGCGGCGACCAGCGCCGCCTCGTACCCGGCCGGCCCACCGCCGATGATCACGATCCGGCTCACAGCGCCATCCTTTCGCTCGCGACTGCGGGGCTCCGCTGCGCTGCACTCCTCGCGCTCACCACGTTCGCCCTTCGTTGATGCTCACAGTGACTTTCTTCTCCCGAACGCGTCCGACACGCACAGTCGTATTCTCCCCCACCGGCCCGCCGGGCTATCGTCATCGCCGTGCGTCATCACGCCGCCTACGGCTCAAACCTCGACCCGGCCCGGATGCGGGCCTACTGCCCGCACTCGCCCATGGTGGGCACCGGCTGGCTGGAGGGGTGGCGGCTGACCTTCGCCGGGGAGGACGTCATCGGCTGGGAGGGCGCGGTGAGCACCGTCGTCGAGTCCCCCGGCGACCGGGTGTTCGTGGCGATCTACGACATCCACCCGTACGACGCAGCCCAGCTCGACGAGATCGAGGGCGTGACCGCCGGCACGTACCGGCGGCTGACCGTCCGGGTCTCGACCCTCGACGGCGACGTGACCGCGTGGATCTACGTGTTCGACGGGTACGAGGGTGGCCTGCCGACCTCCTGGTACCTGTCCGAGATCGCGAACGCCGCCGAGAAGGCGGGTGCGCCGGACGACTACGTCACCGAGCTGCGGTCCCGTCCCACCGGCACCGCGTCCCCGTAGCGCGTATCCCACGCCCCCAGTCTGCAACCGCCGCCGACCCGACTGCCCGCCGGCCCCGGCCGGGGTCGTCAATCACACACCGGCGGCGGGGACGACCCGCTCGTACATGTCGGTCCACAGGGTCTCCCGCAGGCCCACCGACTCGTACAGCGACAGCGGGGTGGTCGGGTTGGTGAGGTCCACGCCCAGACCCGCCGACTCCCGCCCCTTCGCCGCGTAGCTGGCGAACGCGCGGCGAAGCAGCGCCGCACCGACACCCCGCCGGCGGTACGCGGGCAGCACCGACAGACCCTTCACCCAGCCCTGCTGCTGGTCGAGCGCCTGGTCGGAGGACTGCAGGGCACCGGCGAGCACCCCGTCGACCTCGGCGACGAACCACTCGTCCCAGGCGGTCACGTCACCGATCCGGGCCCGCCACCGCTCGTACGACAGCGGCTCGTGATCCGGGGTGTCGCCGAACGCGACGTCGTGGATCCGGTGGAACTCCCGCAGCTCGGCCTCGTCGTCGGGGCGGACCGGCCGCACCGTGACCCCGGGCGGCGGTGACGGCTCGGTCGGCAGGTCGGCCAACGGGCGGCGCATCCGGACGTACCGCTTGGCCACGGTGAACCCGGCGGCGCGCAGGTCCCGGGCCCAGTCGCGTTCCGGGGCGAACACCGCGCACCGGACGGTGAGCGCCGGCAGTCGCCGCTCGGCGGCCCGTTCGGCGACCCGGTCGAGCTGCCGGGCCAGCAGTGGCGCGCGGAGGGTGGCGGCCCGCTCCGGATCGACGTAGATCTCCACGAACTCCCGTCCGACCCCGGTCGGGTTGTCCACCGTCGCCCAGGCGACCACGGCGCCGTCCGGGTCGAGCGCCAGCCAGGAGTCCCGGGCCGGGTCGAAGTAGGGGGCCGTCAGCGACTGCTCGACGTCCTCGGCGTCGAAGTCGGGATGGCCGATGGCGAAGGTGTCGGCCGCGTGCACCACCGCGAGGATCGCCGGCACGTCGTCGAGGGTGGGGCGGCGTGTGGTCCAGCCAGCGGGAAGGGTCACGGCAGAAGATCCTGGCAGCAGCTGGCCGACGACGCCGCCTATTTTCGCCGCGGCCGCTCAGCCGGCGAGGCCGGCGCGGGTGCGGTGCAGCAGCTCCACCAGCTCGGCGCCGTCGGCGGGGCCGAGCGCCGCGAACGCTGGCGCGGCCAGCCGGTTGGTCACCGCCTCCGCCCAGAGCCGCCGACGCACCAAGGGCCCCACCGGCGGGTACGGAGGCGGCCAACCGCACGCCACGGCGCCGGCCTCACCCTCCGGCCCGGCCAGCACCGCCTCCAGCGGGGTCATCCCGGCCGCGCGCACCGCCAGCAGATAGGCGCCGGTGAAGTGTTCCCGCAGCAGTCGCAGCCCGGCGGCGCTCCGGGCGCCCGGGGAGAGATCCGGCAGCGGCATGGCCCGCCATGCGGCGAAGAGCGGCATGCCGCTGGCGTCCGCGGCGGCCACCGCCCGCTCGACGAGGCCGGCCAGGCGCTCGGCCCCCGGCTGCACCGCCAGCTGCTGCGTCCCCCATCGGCAGCACTCGACGAGGCTCGCGGCGGCCACCGCGGCCGGCCGCAGGACCCGGGCGGCGGCGTCCCAGCCGTCGGCGACCGCGTCGGGTGCGACGAAGCCGATCGCCGCCGCGGCCGTCTCCGCCCGTACGTCACCGAGTGCGCCGGCCCGGCCGGAGATGTAGAAGGCCCAGCCGGAGATGCCGAGCTGCCGGGCCCGGCGCAGCGTGCTCGGGCACCTGCTGAACCCGTCGCCGAGGTCGAGGATGACGGGTTTGCTGGCGGCGGCGATCTGCTCCGGCGTCATCGAGGCGCCGCCCGTAGGGGTCGCGGCACGGCGACGGCGCTCCGGTCGGGGACGGCTGGCCCCGGACGGCCCACCCGCTCGTCGTCGTCCATCGATGGTCAGTCTGCCGCGCCACCGCCCGCGTCCGCATCCCCCTCTTCGGCCGCCAGTGCCTCGACGGCGGCCTCGACCTCGCCCGAGCGCCGCCGGGCCACCGTCAGCGCCCGCTCGGCCGCCCGCCGGGCCAGCTTGGCGCGGCTGAGGTCCTGCTCGGCGACCGCCCGCCGTCGCTCCAGCTCGGCCAGCTCGGTCTCGATCCCGTCGAGTACGGCGACGCCGTCGCGTTCCTGCCCGGTCGCCTCGGTCAACTCGTCCTCGGCCCGCTGCTGGTCGGCCCGGGCGCGGTCCAGCTCGCGGTCCAGTGCCCGGCGGCGTCGGGCCCGCTCGGCCCGAGCCGCCCGCTGGGCCGCGCGCTCGGCCTGCGCGGCCCGCTCCCCGGCCCGGTCGGGGGCGGCGTCGCGGCCCTCGCGCTGAACGCCCGGCCGGCGGACCGGGCGCCTGGCCTCCGGCTCCTGTTCCTCGTCGCCGGTGACCAGCCGCAGCTGCGGTCGGGGCACCTCACCGAAGCCGGCGTAGGTGGCCGAGCGGAGCAGGCGCCCGCTCCGGACCTGCTCGGCGACCTCGGCGTCGGAGAGCGCCGCGTTCAGGGTCGCCTCCACCTCGGCCAGTGGCAGTCGGCCGGCCGGCGGCGCCTCCGGCTCGGCGGCGGCGAGCTTGCGGACCTCGGCGACCAGGGCGCCGACCACCGCCCGGCGTTGGGCGGACAGCTCCCGCAGTCGGGGCCCGCGCAGCTCCCGCTGGGCGGCCCGCAGGGCATCGGCGAGCTGGACCAGGTCGGCGACCAGCTCGGGACGTCGGATGGCGAGCAGGTTCACCAGCCAGGCGGCGACGGTGGGACGACGCAGCCGGGCCAGCTCCCGGGCGGTGGCCGGGTCGCCGGCTCGGCGGGCCTCGGCCACCGCGGCGTCCCGGGCGGCCACGAAACGGTCCGGTGGAGTGCGGTAGAGCTGCTGCACCAGCTCCGCGGAGGGGCCCGGCATCGCGTCAGACGTCCACCCGGCTACCGGGCTCCAGGCGCTGGTACTCGGTGCCGGACATCGCCGCGTACTGGCGGTTCAGCACGCCCAGCCCGTTGTCGTTGAGCAGGGCGTCGTGCAGGGCGTACGCGCGGCGCGGGGCGACCGCCCGGATGAAGTCGAGCACCTCGGAGAACTTCGACCAGGGGGCGTGGATCGGCGCGAACAGCGTGTCGACGGGTGTCTCGTCCGGTACGACGAGGGAGTCGCCGGGGTGGTAGACCACGTCGTTGATCAGGTAGCCGAGGTTGTCGATCACCGGGAGGTCGGGGTGGATCACGGCGTGCTGCCCGCCGTACGCGCGGATGGCGACCCCGGCGGCGGTGAACGACTCACCGGGGCTGACCGGACGCAACGCCTCGGCCGCATCCCCCAGGGCCTCGGCGAGCGAGGCGGGCCCGTGGATCGGAAACGGCTGCCGGTCCAGTTGCAGGCGTACCGCGGCGAGGTCGAGGTGGTCGGGGTGTTGGTGGGTGATCAGCACCGCGTCCGCACCGTCCAACGCCGTCGCGGGGTCGCTGAACATCCCGGGGTCGACGACGAGCACTCCCCCGTCGTGTTCCACCCGGAGGCAGGAGTGGGCGTACTTGGTGAGCCGCATCGTGACTCCTCCACTATCGAATCGTGATGTCCTGAGCGCAGTCTGCCGGAACCAGTCGGCGGGCGCGTCGCGTCCGAGCTATCGCACCGAAGCTGACGACGATGGGAGCGGGGATGGACGGACGAACAGGACGACGCCGTGGCGCACTACTGGCGGCGGGCACACTTGCGGCGGCGCTGGCCCTGGCGGGGTGCGGTGCCGACGACAGCGGATCGGCGGACTCGGCAGCTCCGGCGGCCAAGGCGCCGGCCGAGGCGGGCGGGGCGGCCGACCGGGGCAGCGGCACGGACGCGGCGGGGGCGGCCGGGGCCGGCGCTCCGGACCTGCGGGTCGACCAGCGGGCGATCATCTACACCGGATCGATGCGGGTGCAGGTTGCCAATGTGGACGCCGCCGCTAGTGAGGTGAGCGCCGTGGTCACCCGCGCCGGTGGTTTCATCGGCGGCGACCAGCGGCGCAGCGCCGACGCCGACGCCGTGGCGGAGTTGCAGCTGCGAGTGCCGGCGGCGAAGTTCTCCGGGGTCGTGGAGGAGGTCGCGAAGCTCGGCCGGCAGGAGAGCCGGGAGATCAACACCCAGGACGTCACCGAGGAGACCGTCGACCTGGAGGCCCGGATCATCAGTCAGCGGGCGCGCGTGGACAGCGCACGACGGCTGCTCGCCCGTGCCAACTCGATCACCGACCTGGTGTCGTTGGAGAACGAGTTGGGTCGCCGGGAGGCGGACCTGGCCTCGCTGGAGGCCAAGAAGCGTCGGCTGGCAGACCTGACCGCGTTGTCCACGATCACGGTGTCGCTGGCCGGACCGGCGGCGAAGACCAGCGAGGAGAAGGCCGAGACCGGCTTCCTGGTCGGGCTCAAGGGCGGCTGGAAGGCGTTCGTCACCTCGATGACGATCCTGCTCACCGTCCTGGGCGCGCTGCTGCCGTGGCTGGTGGCGTTCGGCGTACCGCTGGCGATCCTGCTGGTGGTGCTGGGCCGGCGCCGGAAGACGCCGGCCCTGGTCGCTCCGGTCAGCGCGCAGCCGCCAGTGCCCGCAGCGCGGTCTGCACCATGACGCGTACGCCGGCCGGGATGGCCCGCTCGTCCACGTCGAAGGACGCGCGGTGCAGGTCGACGTTGGGCCCGGAACGGCCCACGCCGAGGCGGGCGAGTGCGCCGGGGACGTACTCCAGATACCAGGAGAAGTCCTCGCCGCCCATGCTCTGGGGTGTCTCAGCGATCCCCTCCGGCCCGAGCGCGGCGCCGGTGGCGGCGGTCAGCACCTGGATCGCCCGGGCGTCGTTGCTCACCGGCGGCCGGCCGCGCAGGTACTCCAGGTCGACGGTAGCGCCGGTCGGGGCGATCACGTCCCGCACGACCTGAGCCACGATCTTGGGAGCCTGCTCCCAGGTGTCGCGGTCCATGACGCGCAGCGTGCCCGAGGCGGACGCCTCGGAGGGGATCACGTTGTAACGGGTGCCGGCCGAGGCGTGGCCGAACACCAGCAGCAGCCCGCTGTTGGCCGGCACCCGGCGGCTGACCAGGGCCGGCACCTCGGTGATCAGCCGGCCGAGGGCGTCGACCAGGTCGACTGTCAGGTGCGGGCGGGCGGTGTGCCCGCCCGGCCCGGAGAGCCGGACTGTGACGTTGTCGGCGGCCGCCGTGATCGGGCCGACCCGCAGGCCGACCTGACCCACGGGCAGGTTCGGGTCGCAGTGCAGCGCGAAGATCTGCACGACGTCGTCCAGGCCGCCGGCCTCGATGACCTCCAGCGAGCCGCAGGGCAGGATCTCCTCGGCCGGCTGGAAGATCAGCCGGACCCGGCCGTCCAGCTCGCCGAGGTCGGCGAGCTGGGCCAGCAGCATGCCGACGCCGAGCATGATCGTTGTGTGCACGTCGTGGCCGCAGGCGTGGCAGACGCCCTCCACGGTCGAGCGGTACGGCACGTCCTTGATGTCGTCCAGCGGCAGGGCGTCGATGTCGGCGCGCAGCGCGACGACCGGGCCGTCGGGGCGGCCGTCGATGTCGCAGATCACGCCGTTGCCCTTGGGCAGCAGCCGAGGGTGCAGCCCGGCCAGCGAGAGCTCCCGGGCGATCAGGGCCGCCGTCTCGAACTCCGTACCGGACAACTCGGGGTGCGAGTGGAGGTGACGGCGCGTGGCGATGAGCCCCGGTACCCGGAGGGCGAGGAGGTGGTCCAGGTCGCGAGGAAGGGGCTGGGACCCGGGTGGCGTCTCCGGCCAGGACGACGCCAGCTGGCCACCGGTGGGCAGCGTCAACGCACTCGTCACGTCGAATTCTCGATCACTAGAGATGGATGGATCATCGGGGACAGCAGACAGCCTAGACCTCCGGCGGTGACGCTGCGCAACCTCGTTACGGTGATGATCGGACCGCGTAGCGTCACGTATGCCCTGCTGAGGGCGCTCGTCGAGGTGCGGGACCGCAGGTAGATCGCGTTCGAACGCCGTCATCTGCCCCTTCACCTCCTACAACGCGTAACCAGACCGGGTGGCCACGAATCGCATTGCGGCCCATGGGCCCACTCCGCGAATTGTCGCATTAGTCGGGGTGATGAACTGACACTCCGACAATAAGACGACCACGCTCCGCAACGGGCCGGACAAGGACGCTCACATAGGTCCGCCCAGCCCGACCGCACACCGTGTGCGTCACACGGCACGCATCCCGTCGGCGTACCCGCAAACCCGGGCGGACACACCCGGGGCGTTTCCCCTCAGAACCGGTCGGTGGGCCGGTACAGCCCCCATACCTCGCGGAGCGTCCCGCAGACCTCGCCCACCGTGGCCCGGGCCCGCAGCGCCTCCTTCATCGGGTAGAGCACGTTGTCCGAGCCCTCGGCGGCGGCCCGCAGCTCGGCGAGGGCACGCGTCACCGCGTCGGCGTCCCGCTCGGCGCGCAGCCGGGCCAGCTTCTCGGCCTGCGCGGCCTCGATCGCCGGGTCGACCCGCAGCGGCTCGTACGGCTCCTCCTCGTCGATCGTGAACCGGTTGAGCCCCACCACCACCCGCTCGCTGGAGTCGATCTCCTGGGCGATCCGGTACGCGGACTGTTCGATCTCCCGCTTCTGGAACCCGGCCTCGATCGCGTCGACGGCCGAGCCGTGGTCGGCCACCCGCTCCATCAACTCCACGGCGGCGGCCTCGATCTCGGCGGTCATCGCCTCCACCACGTACGAGCCGGCGAACGGGTCGACGGTGGCGGTCAGGTCCGTCTCGTACGCCAGCACCTGCTGGGTGCGCAGCGCGAGGCGGGCGGCCTTCTCGGTGGGCAGCGCGATCGCCTCGTCGAAGCTGTTGGTGTGCAGCGACTGGGTGCCGCCGAGCACCGCGGCCAGGCCCTGCACCGCGACGCGGACCAGGTTCACCTCCGGCTGCTGGGCGGTGAGCTGCACACCTGCGGTCTGGGTGTGGAAGCGCAGCATCATCGACTTCGGATCCTTGGCGCCGAAGTCGTCATGCATCAGCCGGGCCCAGATCCGACGGGCGGCGCGGAACTTCGCCACCTCCTCCAGCAGCGTCGTACGGGCCACGAAGAAGAACGACAGCCGGGGCGCGAAGTCGTCCACCGCGAGCCCGGCGGCCAGCGCGGCCCGGACGTACTCGACGCCGTTGGCCAGGGTGAACGCGATCTCCTGCGCGGGCGTCGCGCCGGCCTCGGCCATGTGGTAGCCGGAGATGGAGATCGTGTTCCACTTCGGCACCTCCTTGCGGCAGTACGCGAAGGTGTCAGCGACCAGCCGCAGCGACGGCTTCGGCGGGAAGATGTACGTCCCGCGGGCGATGTACTCCTTGAGGATGTCGTTCTGGATGGTGCCGTTGAGCGCCGAGCCCGGCACCCCGTTCTCCTCGGCGACGAGTTGGTAGAGCAGCAGCAGCACCGAGCCGGGGGCGTTGATCGTCATCGAGGTGGACACCTTGTCCAGTGGAATGTCGGCGAAGAGCAGCCGCATGTCCTCGATGGAGTCGATCGCGACGCCGACCTTGCCGACCTCGCCGTGCGCGATCGGGTCGTCGGAGTCGTACCCCATCTGGGTCGGCAGGTCGAAGGCGACTGAGAGACCCATGGTGCCGGCCCGCAACAACTGGTGGTAACGCGCGTTGGACTCGGTGGCGGTGCCGAAACCGGCGTACTGGCGCATGGTCCACGGACGGGAGGTGTACATCGTGGGGTACACCCCCCGGGTGTACGGGAACTCGCCCGGGCCGCCCAGCCGGGAGTCCAGGTCCTCCGGAAGGTCGGCCGCCGTGTAGACGCCCTTGATCGGGAAACCGGACTCGCTTGACCGCCGTTCGCTCATCCCCGGATGGTAGGACGCGCCGGCTCATCGTCGGGTGAGGGATACCGCACAGTGCGTCCCGACACCTCGACGGGAGGTGAACGGTTGGGCACGATCTGTGGACTTCGGTAAACGTCCGCCGCGTCGGCTTTCGCATCGGGCGTCGGAACCAGCAAGATAGGGGGGTTGTGTCCCAGCCCCCCTCGATTTCCCCCGGTGGCTTTTCTGTGACTCAGATCCCGACGTGGAGCGGCGGACAGGTAAGTCCCGCCAGCGGACGAGCAGCGCCCGGCACCACAATTGGTGACCGGTACTCGCTGCGGTCCGCGGTGGGCAACGGCGGTATGGGCACGGTGTGGCGTGCCACAGACACCCTGCTCCGCCGCGACGTGGCGGTGAAGGAGGTCGTCCTTCCCCCGGGCCTGGCGCCCAGCGACCGTGACGCCATGTACGAGCGGACGCTGCGCGAGGCCCGCGCCGCCGCGGCCATCCAGCACCCCGCCGTGGTGCAGGTGTACGACGTGGTCACCGAGGCCGGTCGGCCGTGGATCGTGATGGAGCTGCTGGACGCCCGCAGCCTCGCCGACATGGTCATCGAGGACGGCCCGGTCGCGCCCCGCGCGGTCGCCAAGATCGGCATCGCGCTGCTCGGCGCGCTGGAGGTCGCGCACGCGATCGGCGTGCTGCACCGCGACGTCAAGCCGGCCAACGTGCTGATCTGCACCGACGGGCGCTGCGTGCTCACCGACTTCGGTGTCGCCCGGATGCCCACCGACGTGCAGCTCACCACCCCCGGCATGGTGCTCGGCTCACCGCACTTCATCTCGCCCGAGCGGGCCATGGGCCAGGAGTTCGGTCCGCCGAGCGACCTCTTCTCGCTGGGCGTGACCCTCTACACGGCCGTCGAGGGGCGTCCGCCGTTCGACAAGGGCGACCCGATCGAGACCATGCACGCGGTCGTCGAGGACCCGCCGGCCCCGCCGCAGCGCAGCGGCCCCCTGACCCGGGTGCTGATGGGTCTGCTGGAGAAGGACCCGGCCCGCCGACTGGACGTGCACACCTCCCGGGGGATGCTGCGCGAGCTGCTCGCCGGCCCGCTGGGCAGCACCGCCACCGCAGTGCACTCGGTCACCGACCCGTACGCCGTGGTGCCCGTGCAGCAGCGCCCGGCGCCCGTCCACCAGCCGGCCCAGCCGGAGCCGAAGCCGGACAACCAGATCGGCGGCCGGGCCATGCTGGCCCCGGACGAGTCGCTCACCGACCGGCTGGCCGCGCTGCGCCGGGGCGAACGCCCGCAGCCGGCCAGCGCGGCCGCCACCGCTGCCGCTGCGCTGGACGAGACCAGCGCCGACGCGCTCGCCGGTCCGCTGCACACGCCGACCGGTGCGATGCCCACCCCGGGCCGTCCCGCCGCCGGGCGCACCTACGGCGGCAACGCGGACGCCACCCAGCGGGTGGACGCTGGCGCGCACCCCGACGCCACCCAGCGGGTCACCTACGGCAGCCGGCCCGACGCCACGCAGCAGGTCGGCTACGGTGCGCCCGACGCCACCCAGCGCATCGGCGGCAGCACCTACGGCGGCGGCAACCAGTGGTCGGTGCCGGGCACCGGCCAGCCCTGGACGACACCGTCCACCGCTTCGGGCGGCGGCGCCCTGGACAAGGTCCGCGCCACCGGGGGCCAGATCGTCACCACGGTGAAGGGTTGGCCGCGCAAGGTGCAGCTCGCCGCGGCGGGCGGCCTGGCCGTGGTGCTGCTGATCAGCATCGTGGCGCTCTCCAGTGGTGACGATCCCGCCCCGAGCACCCCGCAGGCGCAGCCCACCGCGTCCGCGCCCGCCTCCTCGGGCGTCGAGATGCAGGAGCACGCGGCCCGCGGCATCCAGGTCATGGTGCCCAAGGGCTGGAAGAAGGCCACCGGCGGCTCGTACACCGACTACATCGACCCGGACGACAGCGGCCGCAAGGTGCGCATCATCACCGAGAAGTGGTCCAGCAGCTCCACCCGGTGGGCCGAGACCGCCGAGAACGGCCTCAAGACCCGGAGCACCTCCTGTGTGAAGCCGTACGCGCAGGTCGCCTCGACGGAGACCAAGCTGGCCGACAAGCCGGCCGCCGAATTCGAGTACACCTGCGGCGCGGGCGACACCATGCGGCACGGCATCTGGCGCGGCGTGGCGCAGGACGGCAAGGCGTACTCGTTCTACCTCACCGCGAACGACGCCAAGTTCGCCGAGAGCAAGCCGATCTTCGACGAGATGGTGCGCACGTTCCAGCTCACCGGCGACGGCTGAGCCGAGGGAACCGACAGCGGTGATCCGCCGCCGTGCTATCAAGGGGCATGGCGGCGGACACCACTGACATCGACGACATTCGCGAGCAAGCCCGACGTTGGCTTGCCGACGACCCAGACCCCGCCAGCCGGGACGAGCTGACGGCGGTGCTCGACCGGCTGCCGGCGAGCGCGCCGGAGCTGGCCGACCGGTTCGCCGGTCCCCTGACCTTCGGCACCGCCGGCCTGCGCGGCCCGCTGCGCGCCGGCCCGAACGGCATGAACCTCGCCGTGGTCACCCAGGCCGCCGCCGGGCTCGTCGGCTGGCTCGCCGCCCAGGGCGGCACCGGCCCCCTGGTGATCGGGTACGACGCCCGGCACGGCTCCCGCCAGTTCGCCGAGCGCACCGCCCAGGTGGCCACCGGCGCCGGCCGGCCGGCGCTGCTGCTGCCCCGTCCGCTGCCCACCCCGGTGCTGGCGTACGCGGTGCGTCAGCTCGGCGCGGTGGCCGGTGTCATGGTCACGGCCAGCCACAACCCGCCACAGGACAACGGCTACAAGGTCTACCTCGGCGCGGAGCTGGGCGGCGAGCTGGGCGCCGGGGCGCAGATCGTGCCGCCGGCCGACGCCGGCATCGAGGCCGCGATCCGGGCGGTCGGCCCGCTGACCCAGGTGCCGCTGGGCCGGCCCGGTGAGGTGCTCGGCGACGACCTCGTCGCCGCGTACGTCGAGCGGGCCACCGCCGTGATCGACCCGGACGGGCCGCGGGACCTGTCGGTGGCGTACACCCCGCTGCACGGGGTGGGTGCGGCGGTGCTCACGGCGGCGTTCGTCCGGGCCGGTTTCCCGATCCCCGGTGTGGTGCCCGACCAGGCCGAACCCGACCCGGAGTTTCCCACCGTGTCGTTCCCCAACCCGGAGGAGCCGGGTGCGGTGGACCGGCTGATCGCGCTGGCCGACGCCACCGGCGCGGACCTCGCCATCGCCAACGACCCGGACGCGGACCGCTGCGCGGTGGTCGTCCGGGAAGGCGAGGACGGGCGGGGCTGGCGGATGCTGCGCGGCGACGAGGTGGGCGTGCTGCTCGCCGACCACCTGATGCGGCGCCGGGTGACCGGGCTCTACGCCACCACAATCGTCTCGTCGTCCCTGCTGCGGGCGATGTGCGCGGCGCGGGGCCTGCCCTACGACGAGACGCTGACCGGGTTCAAGTGGATCGTCCGGGCCGGCGGCGGAAGCGCGCCGCTGGTCTTCGGCTACGAGGAGGCCCTCGGCTACTGCGTCGCCCCGGAGCACGTCCGGGACAAGGACGGCATCACCGCCGCGCTGACCGTGGCCGAGCTGGCCGCCGGCCTCAAGGCGCAGGGTCGTACGTTGACCGACCGGCTGGACGAGCTGGCCGCCGAGTTCGGCGTACACCACACCGACCAGCTCTCCGCCCGGGTGGACGACCTGCGGATCATCGCCGACGCGATGACCCGGATCCGGGCGGCCACCCCGGCCACCCTGCTGGGGCAGCCGGTGGACAGCGTCCGGGACCTGCTGCCCGAGTCGGACGTGGTGATCCTGCGTACCGCGAAGGCCCGGGTGGTGATCCGCCCCTCCGGCACCGAGCCGAAGCTCAAGGCGTACCTCGAGGTGGTGGAGCCGGTGCCAAATGGCGACGTCGCGGCCGCGCGGACCCGGGCCGGCGCGGCGGTCGCGCAGTTGCGCGCCGAGATCGCCGCCGCCCTCGGCATCTGACCGCGACCGACCCCACCACCCTGTCCTGTTCCCTTTGCTCTGCTTCAGCGGAGGCAACACCAGGCAGCCGTTTGTGTTGCCTGGGTTGAAGCAGAGCAAAGGGAACAGCGGAGGCGGGCCGGCCCGGCGGTCAGGCGCGCTTGCCGAGCGCCGCGTCGACAGCCGTGGCCAGGGCAGCGACGACCAGGCCGACCGAGGGGCGGACCACCGAATCGTCGGTGCTCACCTGACCGGAGAAGCCCGCACCGGTGGCGATCTCCTCCAACCGCCGGCGGGCGGTGGCGGCCTCCTCGCCGCTCACCCCCAGCGCGGACTCCATCCGCAGCACCACGACCAGGGTGGCCAGCGCGGCGGTCCGCTCGTCCGGGGCCGCCGCGCCGGTCAGCGCCTCGGTCAGCCGCTGGCGGGTGTCCGCCTCGACGGAGGCGTCCACCACCGGATACCGGTGCACGTGGATGAAGCCCAACTCGGTCTCGTCGACGTCCTGCACGACGCCCTGGGCGCACAGGTCACCGAGGATGCGGTCGCGCAGGCCGTGCCGCAGGCGCTGCACCCAGGAGGCCGGGGTGTGCGGGGTGTCGGCGGCGATCCGGCCGAGCACCTCGTCGGTGACCGGCTCGCCGGTGGGCGTCGGGTCGACGACGGTCAGGTTTCCGTCGGCGTACGCGATCCGGCCGGCCAGTGCCAGCTCGACAAGCACCGCGGCCGCCATGCCCAGGTCCAGGCTGATCCGCGGCATGGTCGCCTTGCCGGTCGAGTCGTCGTAGGCGAGGAGCAGCAGCTCCTCGGCGAGCGCAACACCAGTCATGGCCCGAGACGGTAGCGGGTCCGCGCACCACCGCGCGCGGACCCGCCGTCACCCGGAACGTACCGGGTGGAAGATCAGAACCGGGGCATGCCGCCGAACTGGCGGTCACCGGCGTCACCGAGCCCGGGAACGATGAACATGCTGTCGTTCAGGCCCTCGTCGATCGAGGCGGTGACCAGGCGCAACGGCAGACCGGAGCGCTCCAGCCGCTCGATGCCGACCGGCGCGGCGAGCACGCAGACGACTGTCATGTCGGTGCAGCCCCGATCGGCCAGCAGCCGGCACGAGTGCTCCAGCGAGCCGCCGGTCGCCAGCATCGGGTCGAGCACCAGCACCGGCAGGCCGGCGAGATCCCGGGGCAGCGACTCCATGTAGGCGCGCGGCTCGTAGGTCTCCTCGTCGCGGGCCAGGCCGACGAAGCCCATCGACGACTCGGGCAGCAGGCCGAGCGCGGCGTCCGCCATGCCGAGGCCGGCCCGCAGCACCGGCACCAGCAGCGGCGGGTTCGCCAGCCGGGTGCCCTCGGTGCCGGTGACCGGCGTCTGCACCGGGTACCGCTCGACGGGGAAGGTGCGCGCCGCCTCGTACACCAGCATGGTGGTCAGTTCGTGCAGCGCCGCCCGGAACGTCGAGGAATCGGTGCGTGCGTCCCGCATGGCGGTCAGCCGGGACTGGGCCAGCGGGTGGTCAATGACGTGTACGTCCACGATCGCTCAACCTACCCGGCCGGTCGACGTGCCGGTGGGGGTGCGGTCGGACCGGCGACGCCGCTCACGTCGGGCCCACCGTGACCAAGATCACTCAGCGGTTCCGTGCGTAGACTTCTCGGCATGACGGCGACAACGACGTCGGCCCGGTCGGACCTCTCCGAGCTGGGACGATCCGAGACCGCTCTGCGGACCTTCCTGCACGGCCTGCCCGGCGTGGACCAGGTCGGCGCGGAGCAGCGGGCGGCACAGCTCGGCACCCGCTCCATCAAGACCACCGCCAAGGCCCAGGCGATCGACCTGGCGATCCGGATGGTCGACCTGACCACCCTGGAAGGGGCGGACACGCCCGGCAAGGTGCGCGCGCTGGCCGCGAAGGCGCTGCGCCCCGACCCGGCCGACCCGTCCTGCCCGCACGTCGGCGCGGTCTGCGTCTACCCCGCGATGGTCCCGTACGTGGCCGAGGTGCTGGGCGGATCCGGTGTCCACCTCGCGAGCGTGGCGACGGCGTTCCCGTCGGGTCAGGCGCCGCTGGAGATCAAGCTGGCCGACACCCGGGCCGCCGTCGCGGCCGGCGCCGACGAGATCGACATGGTGATCAACCGGGGCGCGTTCCTGGCCGGCCGTTACAAGGAGGTCTACGACGAGATCGTGGCCACCAAGGAGGCCTGCGGTGACGCCCACCTCAAGGTGATCCTGGAGACCGGCGAGCTGGCCACGTACGACAACGTGCGCCGCGCCTCCTGGCTGGCCATGCTGGCCGGCGGCGACTTCATCAAGACCTCCACCGGCAAGGTCCCCGTCGCGGCGACGCTGCCGGTGACGCTGGTGATGCTGGAGGCGGTCCGCGACTTCCGCGCGGCGACCGGGCGGCAGGTCGGCGTGAAGCCGGCCGGTGGCATCAAGACCACCAAGGACGCCATCAAATACCTGGTGATGGTCAACGAGACCGTCGGCCCGGACTGGCTCGACCCGGACTGGTTCCGCTTCGGCGCGTCCAGCCTGCTCAACGACCTGCTCATGCAGCGCACCAAGCTGACGACCGGCGTCTACTCCGGTCCCGACTACTTCACCCTGGACTGATAGCCGATGTTCGAATACGCCCCCGCCCCCGAGTCCCGCTCGGTGGTGGACCTCAAGCCCTCGTACGGGCTGTTCATCGACGGCGCGTTCGTCGACCCGACCGACGGCGGCAGCTTCAAGTCGATCAACCCCGCCTCCGAGGAGGTGCTGGCCGAGATCGCCGAGGCCGGCGCCCAGGACGTGGAGCGCGCGGTCCGCGCCGCCCGCACGGCGTACGACAAGATCTGGGGTCCGATGCCGGGCCGGGACCGGGCGAAGTACCTGTACCGGATCGCCCGGCTCATCCAGGAACGCTCCCGCGAGCTGGCAGTCCTGGAGTCCCTGGACAACGGCAAGCCGATCCGGGAGTCCCGCGATGTCGACCTGCCGCTGGTCGCCGCGCACTTCTTCTACTACGCCGGCTGGGCCGACAAGCTGGAGCACGCCGGCTTCGGGCCGGACCCGCGACCGATCGGCGTGGCCGCCCAGGTCATCCCGTGGAACTTCCCGCTGCTCATGCTGGCCTGGAAGATCGCCCCGGCGCTCGCCGCCGGCAACACCGTGGTGCTCAAGCCCGCCGAGACCACCCCGCTGACCGCGCTGCTGTTCGCCGAGATCTGCCAGCAGGCCGACCTGCCGGCCGGCGTGGTCAACATCGTCACCGGCGCCGGCGACACCGGCCGCGCGCTCGTCGAGCACCCCGGCGTCGACAAGGTCGCCTTCACCGGCTCCACCGAGGTCGGCCGGGCCATCGCCCGGTCCGTCGCCGGCACCAGCAAGAAGCTCACCTTGGAGCTGGGCGGCAAGGCCGCCAACATCGTCTTCGACGACGCCCCCATCGACCAGGCCGTCGAGGGAATCGTCAACGGCATCTTCTTCAACCAGGGACACGTCTGCTGCGCCGGCTCCCGCCTGCTCGTCCAGGAGAACGTGGCCGACCGCGTGCTGGAGTCGCTCAAGCGGCGGATGGCCCAGCTCCGCGTCGGCGACCCGCTGGACAAGAACACCGACGTCGGCGCGATCAACTCCGCCGCCCAGCTGGAGCGGATCCGCGAGCTGTCCGACGCCGGCTCCGCCGAGGGCGCCGAGCGCTGGTCACCGCCGTGTGAGCTGCCCGAGCAGGGCTTCTGGTTCGCGCCCACCATCTTCACCGGCGTCACCCAGGCCCACCGGATCGCCCGCGAGGAGATCTTCGGACCGGTGCTGTCGGTGCTCACCTTCCGCACGCCGGCCGAGGCCGTCGAGAAGGCCAACAACACGCCGTACGGGCTGTCGGCAGGCATCTGGACCGACAAGGGCTCCCGCATCCTGTGGATGGCCGACCGGCTGCGCGCCGGTGTGGTCTGGGCCAACACGTTCAACAAGTTCGACCCCACCTCGCCGTTCGGTGGCTACAAGGAGTCGGGTTACGGTCGCGAGGGCGGCCGGCACGGGCTGGAGGGGTACCTCAATGTCTGAGCGGGTCGCGGTACGCAAGACGTACAAGCTCTTCATCGGCGGGAAGTTCCCGCGCAGCGAGTCGGGACGGTCGTATCTCGTGCAGTCCTCGAATGTGTCACTGGCCTCCCGCAAGGACGCCCGGGACGCGGTGGTCGCCGCCCGCGCCGCCGTGAAGGGCTGGGCCGGCGCGACCGCGTACAACAGGGGTCAGATCCTCTATCGCGCCGCCGAGATGCTGGAGGGCCGCCGCGAGCAGTTCGTGGCCCTGGGCATCCCCGGCGACGAGGTGGACGCGGCGGTGGACCGCTGGGTCTGGTACGCCGGCTGGGCCGACAAGCTCGCCCAGGTGTACGGCGGCGCCAACCCGGTCGCGGGCCCGTACTTCAACATCTCCGCGCCCGAGCCCACCGGGGTGGTCGCCGTGGTGGCCCCGGAACGCCCGGCGCTGCTCGGCCTGGTCAGCGTGATCGCCCCGGCGATCGTCACCGGCAACACGGTGGTGGTGGCGGCCTCGCCGTCGGAGCCGCTGGCGGCGGTGACGCTGGCCGAGGTGCTGGCGACCTCCGACCTGCCCGGCGGGGTGGTCAACATCCTCACCGGCGCGATCACGGAGACCGCGCCGGCGCTGGCCGCGCACATGGACGTCAACGCGATCGACCTGACCGGGGTGACCGACGCGTCGCTCGCCACCGAGCTGGAGGTCAAGGCCGCGGAGAACCTCAAGCGGGTGCTCCGGCCGGCCCCGGCCGGCCACGACTGGTCCGTCGACCCGGGCGTGACCCGGATGACCGCGCTGCTGGAGACCAAGACGGTGTGGCACCCCAAGGGGGTCTAGCTCTGCGGGCCGTGAAGTGCCTGGTGGGGGGCGTGCCGGGCGTTTGCGGGGTGGTTGGTTGGGCAGGCGAGGGGCGCACGAGCACCGACGAACAGGAGTCGACGCATGCGCGCACTGCGACTGCCCAACTGGAAGTCCGAGCCGGAGATCGTGGAGGTCGACCAACCGGAGCCCGGCCCGGGTGAGGTCGTGATCAAGGTCGGGGGCGCGGGCGCCTGCCACTCCGACCTGCACCTCATGGACGAATTCGAGGCGGGGGCGGTGTCCTGGAACCCGCCGTTCACCCTCGGGCACGAGAACGCCGGCTGGGTGCACGCCCTGGGTGCGGGCGTCACCGGGCTGGAGATCGGTCAACCGGTGGCGGTCTACGGCCCCTGGGGTTGCGGCATCTGCGCCCGCTGCCGGGTGGGCGCCGACAACTACTGCGAGAACCCGGCCGGGGCGCCCGTCCCCGGGGGCGGTGGCGGCCTGGGACTCGACGGGGGGATGGCCGACTACCTGCTCGTTCCGGCCGCCCGGCACGTCGTACCGCTGCCCGACGGCCTCGACCCGGCGTCCGCCGCCCCGCTGACCGACGCCGGGCTGACCCCGTACCACGCGGTCCGCCGGTCGTGGGCGAAGCTCGCACCCGAGAACACGGCAGTGGTCATCGGCGTGGGTGGTCTGGGGCACGTGGGCGTGCAGATCCTCAAGGCCACCACGGCGGCCCGGGTGATCGCCGTGGACACCCGCGAGGAGGCCCTCAAGCTGGCCGAGGAGTGCGGCGCGGACCTGACCGTACGCTCCGGCGAGGGCGCGGCGGACGAGATCAGGGGCGCGACCGGCGGTCGCGGCGCGGACGTGGTGCTGGACTTCGTCGGCGCCGACCCCACCCTGAAGCTCGGCGCGGCGGTCGTCCGGACCGTCGGGGACCTGACCGTCGTGGGCCTCGGCGGCGGCACCCTGCCGGTCTCCTTCTTCGCCGTCCCCTACGAGGCCAGCATCCAGACCACCTACTGGGGCAGCCGTCCCGAACTCGGCGAGGTGCTGGAACTGGGCGCGCGTGGGCTGGTACGACCCAAGATCACCACATTCGGCCTCGACCAGGCCATGGACGCGTACCGCCGGATGCGGGACGGGACGCTGGAGGGTCGCGCGGTCATCGTTCCGTGATCAGGAACGCGGGCCGGCCGTGCCACCGGCCGGCCCACCGCAGGGTCTACTACCGGGGGTAGGATTGACGGGTGACTCGGTTGGGCGATCTTGAGCGTGCGGTGATGGACGTGCTGTGGGACGTGGTCCCGGGCACGTCGGACGGGGTGACCGTGCGCGAGGTGGCCGACGCGCTCGACGGTCGCGAGCTGGCGTACACGACGGTGATGACCGTCCTCGACCGGCTCGCCGGCAAGGGCATGGTGCAGCGGGAACGGGAAGGTCGCGCCTGGCGGTACCGGCCGGCGGCCAGTCGTGAGGCGCACATCGCCCAGCTCATGCTCGACGCCCTCGACCTGGGCGGCAGCCGCGACGCCGCGCTCGTGCGCTTCGCCCGCTCGGTGACCGGCACCGAGGCCGAGGTGCTGCGGGCCGCCCTGGGCAGCGAGGCTGGGCTGGCCGGGCCCGGTTCCGCCGACAGCGACACGGGCGGGGCCGACGCCCTGACCGACCGGGTGGATCCGCCGGCGGGCCGACGGCCGGCCGGCGAGGCAGCGGAGCGGTAGGGCCCGCGCCATGGCCTACGCCGTGCACTTCGCCGCCACCATGCTGGCCTGCTATCTCACCGCGCAGGTGCTGGCCCGTTCCACCTGGACGTGGCGCAGCCCGCGGGTGGCGATCATCTGCTGGCAGGCCGTCGGGCTGGCGCTGGGCCTCTCCGCGATGGGCCTGCCGATGGCCCTCGGGCTGAGCGCCTACGACCTGCCGACCGGCAGCGCCCTGCTCGCCCTGACCACCGACCTCGCCCACGGCAATCTGCCGATCGGCGAGACCGCGTTGCACCTCGGCAGCGTCGGAGTGGGCTTCGGCATCGGAGCGGTGCTCGTCACCACCACCGTCCGCAGCATCCACGGGACCATCCGCGCCCAGCGCCGACACCGGGACCTGCTGACCCTGGTGGCCCGGGACGACCCGGCAGCCCCCGGGGCGCTCGTCCTGGACCATCCGAGCGCCGCCGCGTACTGCCTGCCCGGGGTGAAGCCGCAGGTGGTGGTCAGCGCGGGCACGTTGAGCCTGCTGGACCGCGCCGAACTGGCCGCCGTGCTCTCCCACGAGCGCGCGCACGCCCACGAGCGACACGATCTGGTGCTGCTGCCGTTCACCGCCCTGTGCCGGGCGCTGCCGTGGTTCGGCTGGGTCCGTGACGCACACGAGCGGGTCGCCCTGCTGGTCGAGATGCGCGCCGACGACAAGGCCCGCGAGCTGCACGCCGAGGCTCCGCTGGCGGGCGCGCTGCGCCGCTTCGCCGCCGCCGGGCACCGGGTCACCCCGGCCGGCGCGCTGGGCCTGGGCGACCGCGACCTGGACGTACGCGTCCAGCGCCTGCTGGTCGCCGATCGGCCGCCCCGCGCCCTCGGGGCCACGGCCCTCGCGGTGGCCACCACCCTGGTCGCCCTCCCGATCACGCTCTTTCTGAGCTGACGCCCGAGCCCCACGCTCTCGCACGTCCCCGGCGCGCGCCGCCCGCTGGCGCGCGCCTCGCACCCACCCCGGCGCGGTGGAGCGCGATCATCTCCCGGATCCCATTACTACTACGGCCCGTCGTAGAATTTACTACGACGGGCCGTAGTAGTAGGTACATGTAGGCAAGCTACGTGTAGGGTTACTACGACAAGGGAGCCAACAGCTAGGGAGAGCCGGCCATGGACACGCTGCTCCTCGCCCGCCTGCAGTTCGCCACCACCACGTCGATCCACTTCCTGTTCGTGGTCGTCACGCTCGGGCTGGTCACGCTGCTGGTCGGCATGCAGACCGCATGGGTGCTCACCGGCAACGCGAAGTGGGAGCGGCTGACCCGGTTCTGGGGCCAGCTCTACGTGATCAACTACGTGCTCGGCATCGCCACGGGCATCGTGATGGAGTTCCAGTTCGGGCTGAACTGGAGCGGCCTGTCGCGCTACGTCGGCAACGTCTTCGGAGCGCCGCTGGCGATCGAGACGCTTGTGGCGTTCTTCCTGGAGTCCACGTTCCTCGGGATGTGGATCTTCGGTTGGCACCGACTCCGCAAGGGCGTCCACCTCGCGCTGCTGTGGGGCGTGGCGCTCACCGCGTACGCCTCGGCGTTCTGGATCATGGTGGCCAACTCCTGGCTGCAACACCCGGTCGGGTACGAGGTCCGCGACGGCATCGCCCACCTCACCGACTTCGGCGCGCTGCTCACCAACCCCAGCCTCGGCATGGCGTTCGGGCACGTGGTCTCCGCCGCGCTCCTGGTCGGCGGGATGCTGATGGCGGCCGTCAGCGCCTGGCACCTGATCCGGCGTACGCCCGACTTCGCGCTCTTTCGCACCTCGCTGCGGATCGGCCTGGTCACGGCGGCACTGGCGATCACGATGGTGCAGGGCTTCGGCTTCGCCCAGTTCGGCCCGGTCGGCGAGGTGCAGCCGACCAAGTTCGGCGCGGACGACCCCGAGGCGCAGGCGCTGATCGGCGAGTGGACCACCCGGTTCGGGCCGGGCGACTACACCCCGCCGGTGCTGGCCAGTGTCGGGCTGGGCTTCATGATCCTCATCGGCTTCACCCTCGGCTGCGTGTGGTTGCTGCTGCCCCTGCTCTACCGGGACTGGATCATCCGGCTGCGCTTCCCCCTCTGGCTCATCCTGCTCGCCGTGCCGTTGCCGTTCATCGCGGTGATCCTCGGCTGGATCGCCCGCGAGGTTGGCCGCCAGCCCTGGGTGGCGTACGGGCTGCTCCCCACCGGGCAGGCGGTCTCCCCCGTCGGCACGCCGGTGATGCTCACCTCGCTGATCGGCTTCAGCCTGCTGCTGGGCACCCTCGCCGTCACCAACTGGGTGCTGCTCGCCCGGCACGCGGGCCGTGGCGCGGCCGACCCGGCTCTCGGCCGCCCACCGGCGGCGCCCGGTGAGCCGGCCCACCCCGAACCCGCCCTCGCCTGAGCGACTGAGGAGACTCACCGTGGATCTCGCCTGGTACGCCCTTCTCGGCCTCTTCTTCGCCTCCTACCTCGTGCTCGCCGGCTACGACTACGGCGTCGGGTTGCTGCTCGCCCGGGGCGGCGCCCCGGCCGGGCGGCGGGCCGCGCTCACCGCTCTCGGCCCGTTCTTCCTCGGCAACGAGGTCTGGCTGGTCGCCGCCGTGGGCATCCTGTTCGGCGCCTTCCCGGTGCTGGAGGGCGAGCTGCTCGCTGGCTGCTACCCGGCGGTCGCCGGCGCCCTGGTCGGCGTCGTCCTGGTCACCGCCGGAGTGCAACTGCGCAGCCGGCCGGGCGACGTGCGGGTCCGCGCCCGCTGGGACCGGGTCATCGTGGTCGGCAGCGCGCTCGCCGCGCTGGGCTGGGGGGTGGTGCTGGCCGCGCTGTTGCAGGGCGTGCCCCGCCAGGCCGACGGGCACGTCGCCGGGGTGTCGCACCTGGCGACCCCGTTCGCGGCGACCGCCGGGCTGACCATGGTCGCCCTGGTCGCGGTGCACGGTGCGACATTCCTCACGCTGCGACTGCCGGCCGACGCCGCCGACGCGGCCGGCCGCACGGCCCGCCGGCTGGTGCCGGTGGCGCTCTGCGCGGTCGTCGTGGCCACCGTCGTGGGCGTGCTCTCCCCTCGGGTACGCGACGCCGTCGGGCGACCGGCGGTGGCCGTACTCCTGCCGGTGTTGCTGGTGGTGGCGCTGCTGGCGGCCCGCGTGGCGCTGGCACGGCGGCGGCCGGGGTGGGCCCTGATCGCCACCGGCGCGGCAATGGGGCTGCCCGTGGCGCTGGTCGGCGCGGCTCTCTGGCCCTACGTGCTGGTGTCCACGACCGACCCGGGCGCCTCGCTGACGGTGGCCGACGCGGCCGCCAGCACGCCGACGCTGCGGCTCCTCGGCTGGGTGGCGCTACCGCTGCTGCCGGCCCTACTAGGCTTCCAGGCGATGTGCTGGTGGGTTTTCCGGGGACGGACCGACGGCAGGGCACCGGTGTACTGGTGAACCGCCGTCCCTTCGACCCGCGTCTGCTGCGTCGGGTCCCTGCGGCCCGGCGCGATCTCGCCGTGCTCGCGCTCCTCGGCGTGCTCGCCGCCGCGTTGATCGTCGCGCAGGCCACCGCGCTGGCGGCGGTGCTGGCCACCGCCTTCGACGGGCGGCTGAACCGGCCGGCGCTGGCGGGTCTCGTGGTCGCGGTCGCCGCCCGGTCGGCGCTGGTCTGGGCACAGGGCACGGTCTCCGCGCGGGTCGCCGCCACGGTCAAGGCCACGCTGCGGGCCGACCTGCTCGGCGCGGTGGGGCGGCACGGGCCGGGCTGGGTGGCGGGGCAACGGGCCGGCGAGCTGGCCACCCTGACCGGGCGTGGGCTGGACGCGCTGGACGCCTACTTCACCGGGTACCTGCCGCAGTTGGTGCTCAGCGTGACGGTGCCCGTGGCCGTGCTGGCCCGGATCGTCGTCGCCGACTGGGGCTCGGCGCTGATCATCGCGTTGACGCTGCCGCTGATCCCGGTCTTCGGCGCGCTGCTCGGCTGGCAGGCGCAGGCCGCCACCGAGCGGCAGTGGCGCCGGCTGGCCCTGCTGGGCGGGCACTTCCTGGACATGGTGGCCGGGCTGCCCACCCTGCGCGCCTTCGGCCGGGCCCGCGCGCAGACCGAGGTGGTCCGCCGGATGGCCGACGGGCACCGGGTCGCCACCATGAAGACACTGCGGATCGCCTTCCTCTCCGCGCTGGTGCTGGAGCTGGTCGCCACCCTGTCGGTGGCCCTGGTCGCGGTGCCGGTCGGCATCCGGCTGCTCGGCGGAGGGCTGACCCTGCACACCGCGCTGCTGGTGCTGCTGCTCACCCCCGAGGCGTACCTGCCGCTGCGGGCCGCCGGCAGCCGCTTCCACGCCAGCATGGAGGGGCTCACCGCGCTGGACGAGGCGCTCACCGTCTCGGCCGTGCCCGCCACCCCCCGCGCCGCCGAGGGTGCGACCACCCCGGACGGTCGCGGCGAGATCCGGTTCGAGGCCGTGACCGTGGCGTACGAGCGGACCACAGCGCTGCACGACGTCACAGTGACCATCCGGCCCGGTGAACGGATCGCCATCATCGGGCCGAGCGGCGCCGGCAAGAGCACCCTGCTCGGTCTGCTGCTCGGCTTCGTGACCCCGACCAGCGGCCGGATCACCGTCGACGGCGTCGACCTCGCCACCGCCGACCCGGACGCCTGGCGCCGGCAGCTCGCCTGGGTGCCGCAGCGCGCCCACCTCTTCGCCACCTCGCTGGCCGACAACATCCAGCTCGGCGCACCGGACACCCCGCCCGAGGCGCTCGCCGCCGCGGTCCGCGACGCGGCCCTCGACGACGTGGTGGCCGCCCTGCCCGACGGACTGACCACGCTGCTCGGCGAGCGCGGGCACGGCCTGTCCAGCGGCCAGCGGCAGCGCGTCGCACTGGCCCGGGCGTTCCTGCGCGACGCCCCGGTGGTGCTGCTCGACGAGCCCACGGCACGGCTGGACACGGCCGCCGAAGCGGTGGTGCTCGACGCCACCCGGCGGCTGGTCGCCGGACGGACGGCGCTGCTGGTGGCGCACCGGCCGGCGCTGCTGACCGACGCCGACCGGGTCCTGCGCATCGAGGAGGGCCGGGTCACCGAGCTGACGCCCGAACCGACGTCGAGGGCGACACGATGAGCGCGGAACACGGACCGGAGGAGGTCGGGGCCGGCGTGGCATCGGCCGGGCGGGTCGGCGCCGAGCGCGCGGTGCTGCGGCTGGCCCGCCCGTACCTCGGCCGGCTGGCCGGCGCCGGGCTGCTCGCCGCCGCCACCGAGTTCGCCGGGCTCGCCCTGATGGCCACCGCGACGTGGCTGCTGATGAGCGCCGCCGGGCGGCCTCCGCTGGACCGGCTCACCGTGGCGATCGTCGCGGTCCGGGCCCTCGCCATCAGCCGGGGCGTGTTCCGCTACACCGAACGGCTCGCCGGGCACGACGCGGTCCTCCGCATGATCACCGACGTACGGGCCCGGGTCTTCGCCACCCTCACGGCCCGCCGCGACACCCGACACCGCTCGGGGGACGTCCTGAGCCGGCTGGTCTCCGACGTCGAGGCGGTCCAGGATCTGCTGCTGCGGGTGCTGGTGCCCGGCGCGGCGGCGGCACTGGTCGGGGTGCTGGCGGTGGCCACTGCGGCGCTGATCTCACCACCGGCCGCCGGTGTGCTCGCGCTCGGGCTGGTGGTCGCCGCCGTTGCGCTGCCCGCGCTGGCCACAGCCGTCACCCGGCGCAGCGCCGCCGAGGTGGCGCCGCTACGCGGCGCGCTGGCCACCGACGCCGTCGACCTCACCCACGGCGCCGCCGACCTGGCCGCGTTCGGGGCGACCGACGCCGCGCTGCGCGTCGCCGAACAGCGGGCCGGCCGGCTCGCCCGCCTGGAACGCCGGCTGGCCGCCACCGGCTTCGCGGTGGACGCCGCGGGGGTGTTGACGGCCGGACTGACCGCCGCCGCGGTGGTGCTTGTCGCGCTGGCCTCCGACGTGCCGGGCGTCCTGGTCGGAGTGCTGGCCGTCGGGACCCTGGCCGCCGTGGAGGTGGCGCTGGCCCTCGTCTCGGCCGCCCGGCAGTGGACCCAGCTGCGGCCCGGCCTGGCCCGGGTGGCGGCCCTCCTCGACGTCGAGGAGCCCACCGCCACGCCCGCTCCCCCGGCGACCGACCTGGCCGAGCCGCACGACCTGCGCTTCGTCGAGGTGAGCGTGCGGTACCGGCCCGGCGCCGCACCCGCGCTGGACGGGGTGAGCCTGGACCTGCCCGCCGGCCGGCGCATCGCAGTCGTCGGCCCGAGCGGCGCCGGCAAGAGCACCCTGGCCGCCGTGCTGACCGGTGCGGTCCGGCCCACCTCCGGCCACGTCACCCTGGCCGGGCGCGACCTGCTGACGTACGCCGAGGAGGACCTGCCCCGCAGCGTCGGCGGGCTGCTCGCCGAGGCGTACGTCTTTCATGCCACGGTCCGGGAGAACCTGCTGCTCGGGCGGGCCGGGGCCGACGAGGACGAGTTGACCGCGGCCATGAGGGCCGCCGGCCTGCTCGACTGGGTACGCGCCCAGCCGGCCGGCTGGGACACCCTGGTCGGCGAGGAGGGCGGTCAGCTCTCCGGCGGCCAGCGGCAACGGCTCGCGCTCGCCCGGGCCCTGCTGGCCGCGCCGCCGGTGCTGGTGCTCGACGAGCCCACCGAGGGGCTGGACCCGACGGCCGCCGACGCGGTGCTCGCCTCCGCCCTCGCCGCCACCCCCGCCGGACACTCGGTCCTGCTGATCAGTCACCGGCTCAGCGGGCTGGCCGACCTCGACGAGATCGTCGTCCTCGACGGCGGCCGGGTGATCCAGCGCGGCCGGCACGCCGAGTTGGTCGCGACCCCCGGCTGGTACCGGGACCAGTGGCTTCTCCAGGCGGCAGCCGAGCGCGGGTACCTGGCCCTCGCTCCCTGACCCGCTTCGGGGACGGACCAGGGTTCTCCCCGACGTGGAGGCGCTCGCCTCCGTGGCAGGGTGGTGCCATGCGGCATGCTGACGACTTCCTGGTCGAGGAGCACCTGCGGGCGCTGGCGTCCCGGTTGCAGGGGCCGGCGCGGCTGAAGTCCGACCTGCTCACCGAGGCGCGGCACGACCTGCAGGACTCCGTCGACGCGTACCGCGAGAGCGGTGTGCCGCCCACGGAGGCGCAGCTGCGGGCGGTGGCCGAGTTCGGCTCACCGGCGCAGCTGCTGCCCTCCTGGCAGGCGGAGCTGGCGGTGGCCGCCCTGCGCGGCCTGTCCCTGCGGATGCTGGCCGTGGCCGGGATCCTGGTGGCCGCCGGCGACCTGACGTGGCGCGGGTCGAGCTGGAGCGCGGGTCCGCCGCCGCCGGCGCTCTACCGGCTGCTCTCCGCCTCGGTCGACTGGATCTGGCTCGGCGCGCTGCTGCTGGCCGTGACCGGCCTGCTGGTGGTGCGGGCGAGCGCCCGGTCCGCACGACCGGGCCTGGCGGCGGCGCAGCGCGCGGTGGGCGCCGCCCTGATCGGCACGCTGGTCCTCGGCATCGTGGCCGGCGGGGCACTCTTCGCCTGGTCGATCGATATGTGGGACGCGGCGCTGACGTGGCCACCGATGATCGTCGGCATGGTCGTGATGGGCGCGGCGCACTTCTCGCTGACCCGCGCCGCGCGCGGCTGGCTGCGGGCCGCCGCCCGCTGACGGCCGCCGACGCCCTGGCCCACCCCCGGGCGGCTCAGGCGGGGGTGACGGGCGGGCTGCCGGGATCGAGGAAACGGCCGACAGTCACGCGGAACTCCTGCCATCCGGCGCGCTCGCCCGCCAGCGCGCGGCGGCCGGAGTCGGTGAGCTGGTACGTCCGCCGCTCGCGACCGTTGACAGTGCTCCAGGTGCTCGCCACGTGACCCGCGCGTTCCAACCGGCGCAGCGCCGGATAGATCGTGCCGGTGGGCAGGTCGAGACTGCCGTCACTGCGCGCCCGCAGGGACTCGATGATGGCGTACCCGTGCAGCGCGCCCTGTTCGAGAACGGCGAGCAGAAGGGCGTCGAGGTGGCCGTGCAGCGCCTGGGCCTTCATGCGTAGCTACGCTACTTGTCGAACGTCCGGATCGCCACCGTCACGCACGCGCAGGCCCGACAGGTTTCTCGGCCGGCCGACGGGGTGCGGGCTCCGGGCTTCCCGAGCCGCCGACTAGGGTATGTGCCCAGAGTCACTCGCCGGTCGGAGACGCCGGCGGGTGGGCAACCCGAAGCACACGGAGGTCAGCGTGGCCCGCCAGTCGCCCCAACGGCCCGACGCCGACGAGCCCGAGCTCGACGACACCACCGGCCCGGCCGAGTCAGACGAGGCCGACGAGGCCGACGACACCCCCCGCGCGTCGGCCGACCGGTCGCTCTGGGACGAGCTGCGGATCGACCCGGTGGAGATCGCCCTGCCCGCCGGCACCGGTTTCACGCTGCGGGCGTACCGGCCGGCGGGGTCACTGACCCCTACCGACGTGACCGAGCGCGACCAGGACGACCCGTTCCTCGCCCGCCGTCAGGTGATCGAGGAGGAGGACGACGAGACCGTCGTCATCCTCGACGAGGAGCTGGCCGAGGAGTTCGCCGACAGCGACGAGGACGAGCCGTCCCGCCGTCGCCGCGACAGCGCCACGGACGCCGACGCGACCGCCGAGGACGACGAGACCGAAGCCGAGGCCGAGGCCGAGGACGTCGCCGACGAGGCGGACGACGAGGAGGTGCCGGTCTTCCTCAGCCACCGCGGCAAGCTGCTGCTGTTCAAGACCCCCGAATCGCTTGTCAGTTTCATCCGCTCCGGCGCACCCAACGATCTGTCCCAACTGGACAGCTGGAATGAATTGTCCGAACGGGTGGAGCCGGCCGACATCGCGCCGCTCGACGAGGACACCTACGAACTCGACCTCGTCGTGGAGAACCTGCGCGGCGGTCACGACAGCTGGGATTCGACCCTGCTGATCGAGGCCGGCGAGGTCGCCCGCGACCTGTCGTACGCGTTGCGCCTGCCTGCGGTACTGGACATGCTCTCCGCCGGCTCCAGCCTCGACGACCTGGACGAGGCGCTGCGGGCCACGGCCAACGGCGGGATCGGCGCCTTCATGGGCCGGCGACGGTTGAAGAAGATCGGGGCACAGACCGCGAGTTTGGGTTGGCGCACCATTGTCGGCAAGATCTCTGCGGTGGTGGACTGGCGCGACTGACCCGTACCGGGGAGCATCAGTTGCTGGCAGTAGGAAGACCTGTCCCGGGAGGAGGACGACGCCGTGGCGCTCGTGCGCGTGTACTGCGGTCTGGCCTCGGCGGATCCGGCTGACCGACCGGCCTCGGCCGGTTCGACGCTGACGTCCGCTGTGGTCGACGACGCAGGCCGTCTGCTGCATGTCTGCGAGATCGGCGACGACGCGGCTGGTTACGCCCAGCTCGTCGCCCTGCTCGTGGAGCGGTCGGGCGGGCCGAGCGGTGCGGCCATCGCCGCCGACAGCGACGACCACACGGTCACCTCGCTGTTGAGCGCGGCGGGTCGGCCCCTGGCGATCGCCGACGACGACTCGGTGGACGACTTCGCCGAGCGGTTCGCCGACGACGACTCCCTGGAGGAGATGCAGTCACCCCCGGCCGAGCGTCGGGCCGTCGGTCTGGCCCGCGCGTTGCAGGCCGGTGCGCTCTCCGCCGTCACGCTGCCGGCTCCCCGGGACCTCGCCGGCTACAAGCAGGTGCTCGCCGCGCACGCCGCCCTGGCCAGCGGCCGGCACTCCGCCGCCGTGGCGCTGCGCGAGGTGCTGCGGGAGCTCTACCCGGCGGCGCTGCGCGCCTATCCGGATCCGGCCGAGCCGGTGTCCCTGGCCGTGCTGGACGCGCTGCCCGAGCCGGGCATGCTCGGCGGCACCATCGCCCGTGGCCGTGAGGTGTCCGTCGCCGCGGACGCCATCGCCGCGCATCTCGCGGCGGACGGGGTCGCCGACGCCGAGGAGATCAACGAGGCGGTCACCGCGCTGCGGGTCGCCATCTCGGAGACACCCCGCCGCGCCGCCGTCAACCGGGCACTCACCTCCGCCGTGGCCGAGACCGTCCGGCAGGCCGTCGCCTCCGTACGGGCCTGCGACGCCGGCTGCGAGGCCCTCGTCAGCGCGCTCAGCGCGCGGGTCAGCACGCCCGCCCCGGCCCCCGGCCGACGGGCCGCAGCCCGTCGTGGCGAGTCGGTCGGCGAGCTGACCGGCCTCGCCGGCATGCGCACGGTCCGGCCGACGCCGGCCGCCGCCGAGCCCACGCCGGTCACCGGCCGACGCAGCCGACCCGAGCCGGCGCCGGGCAGCGCCCCGCTGGCGTCGCCGCGTCCTCTCGGGCCGCCGCCGGTCGCCCCTGCTCCGGTCACCCCTCCGCCGGTCGCGCCCGCGCCGATCGCACCGGCAGCGGTCGCCGGACCGCCGGTGTCGGCACCTCCCGGGCGGGCCGAGCCCATGCCGAGCCGGATCGACGGCCCGACCAACCGGCCGGTCTCGTCGCCGCCGCCCCCGCCGCCGGGGATCACCCCCATCGCGCCGACCCAGCGGGGCACCGTGCCGCCCGCCGAGGCTGGCGAGCCGTTCCGGCCGACCCTCACCACCGCCGCGATCAACCACGCGCGGGCCGAGCGGCAGCGTACGGTCATTCCGCCCCGCCCGAAGACCAACGGCGAGCGGCAGAGCCACGTGCAGCGGCCGGTCGAGGAGCCGCCCACCGGCGGGTTCAGCGCCACCGACCTCAGCATCCCGGTGCCCGCTCCCCGGCCGGGTCAGGAGCCGACGGCGCCCCCGGGTTCCCGGGCGAACTGGCCCCTGGTCAACAACCCGGAGGACCCGGCCGACAGCTCGCCGAACAACCCGGTCGCCTACCCGTACGGCAGCAACCGCGTCGACGCCCCGACCGACCCGGGCCGGGCCGACGGTCGGGTCACGCCGCCCTGGCTGGCCGACGACCTGCCCCAGGAGCCGCCCATGCTGCGGCTGGTCGAGCCGCCGCCGCTGGCGGACCGGGCACTGCGGGAAGGGCTCAACCCGCCCGCCGGTGACCCCCGCCTGGAGACGCCGCCGCTGCGGCTCGTCGACCGGGAGCAGGCCGCCCGCAACAACCGTCAGGCGCCCCGCGTCGAGCGGGCCGCCGAGCACCGGCCGCCGCCCCCGGTCGAACACCGGCCTCCCCCGGTCGAGCACCGGCCGCCGCCGGTGGCCGACGAGGGCGACGGGGATCTGCTGATCTTCGCCCAGGCCAAGTCGGCGTGGTTCGTCGGGCACACCGAAGAAGAGTCCGACCTGGACTGGTCGACCACTGCCGACACCGGGTGGCAGGCCGCCGAGCAGGCAGCCCGTCCCGCGGTGGGCGCCGAGACCAACGCCGGGCTGCCGAAGCGCGTCCCGCAGGCAAATCTGGTCCCGGGTTCCCCGCTGCGCGAGGAGCGTCCACTGCGGATAGTGCGGGACGCGGCGAGCCTCGCGGAGAACACCACCGGCTACTTCCGCGGCTGGCGTCGCGGGCAGGAGATCGGCGGGTTCGCGGTGGGCGGCCGGCCAGGCCGCGAGGCGGCCGGTGGCTGGGACTTCAGCCGCGACCACGGGGACCGCGACGACGACCGGGAGTACGAGTACCGCTCCGCCGGCTACCAGTCCTGAGCGTCTCTCTCACGTACGCGTTCCTTCCGCCCCCAGTCCGACACCGGCTGGGGGCGGAAGTGCGTTCAGGGGCCAACCAGAGCGGCCCGGGGCACACACGGGCGGGGCGGCCCGAGGGACGGCCCACCAACGCAAGAGATCTTGGAGGGAGCCGCCCCCAGACCGGGGCGACACCTTCCAAGATCTCTTTTGGGCGAGCCGTTCGCGCCCCGGGCAGCATTCAGCGCCCGGTGGCGGCCAGGGCCACCACCGGGCGCGAGAGCGTCCCGATCAGGCCGGGGCGACGGCGCGCGTACGGCGCATGGTGAGCACGTACTCGACAAGCGAGATCAGCACGTGCTTCGTCGACTCCCGGTTACGGGCGTCGCAGGCCACCACCGGCACGTCGCTCGAGATCGCCAAGGCGTCCCGGACGTCCTGCGGGTCGTGGTACTGCATCCCGTCGAAGCAGTTGATGGCCACCAGGTACGGCAGCCGCCGGTGCTCGAAGAAGTCGATCGCCGCGAAGCAGTCGGCCAGCCGGCGGGTGTCCACCAGCACGACCGCACCGATCGCGCCCCGCACCAGTTCGTCCCACATGAACCAGAATCGGGTCTGACCCGGCGTACCGAACAGGTACAGGATCAGGTCACGGTCGATCGAGATCCGGCCGAAGTCCATGGCCACCGTGGTCGTCGTCTTGCCCGGCACCTGCCGGGTATCGTCGACGCCCACGCCAGCGGAGGTCATGATGGCCTCGGTGGTCAGCGGCGTGATCTCCGAGACCGAGCCGACCAGCGTCGTCTTACCGACGCCGAATCCACCGGCGATAACGATCTTCGCCGACGTCACGCGCCCACTCGGGTTCGGTGGGCGGTGCGACATGTCAGAGCCTGCGAAGTCCACTCAGCACCCTCTCCAGCAGTTCAGTGCCCACCGCGTCGTCGGAGTCGTCCAGGATGGTCGGCTCGTGGACCGCGACCAGGCCGTCCGTCGCCATGTCGGCGATGAGCACCCGGGCCACACCGAGCGGGAGCTGCATCCGCGCCGCGATCTCGGCGAGCGATTGCACGCGTCCGTCACACAGCGCGGCGATGTACTGGTGTTCGCGGCCACCACCGTTGCCATTGGCAGTGGTGCGGCCGCGCACCGTCGTCTCGACGAGCGCCTCCAGCGCGATGTCGAGCCGGGGACGGGTTCGACCACGGGTCACGGCGTATGGACGGACCAACGCTCCGGTCGGTTCGTCACGATCGGCCATGTCGCCGCTCACCTCCTTCGCACCCCGTACCGGCTCCCACCGGTGGAACTCGTCGTTCTTGTCGTTTCAGTTGCGCCGACCGCACGATCGGCGAGGCGTCAGCCCAGCATGCCCGCGGCCGCGCGCGGCTGCGGGGTCAGGGCGTCGCCCACCCGGTCGACCAGTAGTGCCATCTCGTAGCCGACCTGCCCGACGTCGGAGCTGCGGGCCGCCAGCACGGCGAAGGACGAACCATCCGAGATGGACATCAGGAACAGGAAGCCATTGTCCATCTCCACGACGGTCTGGAGCACCGCGCCTCCCTCGAAGCAGCGGGCCGCCCCCTGGGTCAGGCTGACCAGACCGGACGCGATCGCGGCGAGCTGGTCTGCCCGGTCCCGCGGCAGGTCCCGTGACGACGCGAGGAGCAGGCCGTCCGCCGAGACGGCGACCGCATGTGCGACACCGGGCACCCGGTCGGCGAAGTTGGCCAGCAGCCAACCAAGATCCTGCGTAGTTGTCATCCTTCTTGCTCCTTCTGCCCGCTCCCGGCCGCTGGGCCTGAGCCAGACTGCGAGGATTGCTGCCCTCCCGGAGTCGCCTCCGGGCTGGTCGGGTTGTCCGAGGTGCTACGCCCTCGCTGCACGCCCCGGTGGTAGGCGGAGAGCAGGCCACGGACCGCCTCCGGGGAACGTCGCTGGACCGAGGTGGCGGGCTTCTCCACCGCGCCCGGCACCAGCTGCGCCATCGGCTTGCGCTTCGGCAGACCGGTCGTGGTGGTCTCGTTCACCGGCACCGCGGTGGCCGCTGCCGAGGCGGCACGCCAGCCGTCGTCGGCGGCGGTCTGCCAGCCGTTGGTCTGCGATTGGGGCCGGCGGTTCGGCAGGCTCTCGGCGAGGCCGGGGCGAGCGCCCCCGTTCGCTGTCGACCCGTTGTCCCGCGGCGCTCCTCCGGCCGTCGGAGTGTCTGCCATCGGCGTGTTACCTGTCGTCCCGGGTGATGTCTTGTGGACTGCCCCACCGTTGGCCTCGACCGCCGCGAACTGCTGGGTCGCGTCACCGCCACCGCCGTTCGCCGCCGGCTTGTCGCCGGCCGCGGCCTCCTCCGCACCCGGACGGCGGGTACGGAACCAGGCGGACTCGAGCTCCCGGAAGATCGGCAGCTCCATGGTCTCGTCCGCGTACCGCTGGCGGTTCTGGGCCTGCGGCTGCTGCGGCGCCGGGCGGGTCTGCGCCGGCGGCGGCGACGCCTGGGCCTGCGGGGCCTGAGCCTGCGGGCCTCGGGCCTGCGGGGCCTGGGGCTGCGGGGCTCGGGTCGGCTGAGCCTGAGGCGCCGGAGCCGACTGCTGGGCCGCGGTGCTCGGCTGGTCGCCGGGGCGCGGCACCCGGGGCAGCTCCGTCGTCATGTCCAGGGCGGCGGCGAGCCGCTCGGGCACCGGCGGGGTCTGCGTGTCCCGCTCGCCACCGGGCACCGGCGGCCAGGCCGGCGGCGCCGGAGCGCTGGACGCCGGGGCGGGCGGGGCGGACCGGGGCGTGAAGCCGCTGAACGACTGGCCGGAGGCCGGCGGCGCCGAGTACGGCTGGCCGGACGCCGGGGAGGCCGAGACCGGCGACGCGGACACCGGCGGACCGGCGTACGGCTGGCCGGAGGCCGGAGCGGCGGACACCGGCGGGCTGCCGTACGGCGCACCCGAGTAGGGCTGACCGGAGTACGGCTGACCGGACGCCGGCGAGGCGGAGACCGGCGCACCGGGGTACGGCTGCGCGGAGACCGGCGGCGCGGAGTACGGGTGCGCCTCCGGGCTGCTGGGCAACTGCCGGGGGATGGTCGGCTGCTGGCCGGTGGTGGTCGGCTCGTCGCCGGCCCGCCGCTGCGGCAGCGGGTCGATGGTCTGGCCGTTGGCCGTCCGGGGCGTGAACCCGTCGCCGCCGTTGACCCCGTTGCTCGCGCTCGCGCCGGTCAGGTCCGACCAGGCGGGCATCGAGCGGTACGCACCGGTGTTGGCGGGCGTGCCGGCGCCGTTGCGCGATGCCGGGTCGAACGGCCGACCGCCCAGGGTGACCTGGTTGCCGGACTCGCCGGGGCGCGGGCCGTTGCCCAGCGCGGGCAGCGCGCCGAGGACCGGCGCGGGCCCGTTGTGCTGCGGGCCGGCCGCGGGCAGGGCCGGCGGCTGCTGCACCCGGCCGGAGAGCGCGCGGGGCACCAGCACCGAAGTGGGCAGGGTCACGTCGGCGACCGTGCCGCGGTCGGCGCCCGGGCGCAGCTCGACGCGAACGCCGTGCCGCGACGCCAGGCGGGCGACCACGACCAGGCCCATCATCCGGGAGACGGCCACGTCCACCTGCGGCGGCGTCGCGAGCTTGTCGTTGAGCTCGTGCAGCTGCTCGCGGCTGATGCCGATGCCGCGGTCCTCCACGTACAGCGAGGCGCGGTCACCGACCCGACGGGCCTCGACCATGACCTGCGAGTCCGGAGGGGAGAACGCGGTGGCGTTGTCGAACAGCTCGGCGACGAGGTGCACCAGGTCGTTGACCGCGTGCGCGGCGACCTCGATGTCGCGGTCGATGACCCCGAACTCGATCCGGGTGTAGTGCTCGACCTCGGACTGCGCGGCGCGCAGCACGTCGATGAGCGCGGCCGGCTCGCGCTGCACGCGCGTGGAGTCGGCGCCCGCGAGGACGAGCAGGTTCTCGTCGTTGCGGCGCATCCGGGTGGCCAGGTGGTCGAGCTGGAACAGCTCGGCCAGCCGGTCCGGGTCCTCCTCGCCGCGCTCCAGCCGGTCGAGGTGCCCGATGAGGCGGTCGACCAGGATCTGCGAACGGCGGGCCAGGTTGACGAACATCGTCGCGACGGAGGCGCGCAGTGCCGCCTGCTCGGCGGCCGTCCGGACGGCTTCCAGGTGGACGGCGTTGAACGCCTCGGTCACCTGGCCGAACTCGTCCTTGCTGCGGACGGGCAGCGGCTCGGCGATCTGGTTGGCCAGCTGCACCGGGGAGAGCTGCCCGACGACCTGCGGGTCGCGGAGTCGGGCCACCGCCTGCGGCAGCCCGTACTGGGCGACGGAGAGGGCGCCCTGGCGCAGCTCACGCAGCGAGCGGGCCATCGACCGGGCGACCAGGTACGCGAAGAGGATGGCCAGCAGCAGCATGCTGAGCAGCAGGCCGGTCTCCAGGAACACCTGGCGCTGGACGTCCGACCGGAGGTTGTCGGCCTCGGCGACCACGTCACCGTCGAGCTTCGTCTCGACGGCGCGGATCAGCTTGGCGTTGGCCGTCATGGCCGATTCCCACTGGTCGGTGCCGAACGGGGCGTTGCTCATGTCGCCTGTGGTGTTGCCGTCGATCCAGCCGGTGTAGTTCTGCGCCTCGCGCCGGTCGCCGCCGGCGACGGTCTGGTCGTGGAACTTCGCCTCGTCGGGGCTGGCTACCGCCTTGAAGCTCTGCAGCGCCTGCTGCTGGCCGGTGCCGCTGGCGATGTAGTCGGTGCGCAGCGCCGGGGTCAGTCGGCGCCCACCCTGCACGCCGAGCGCGCGGTGCACGACGACCCGTCGGAGCGAGAGGAACTCCTTCTCCCGGGCGACCGCTGCCGCGGCCCGCATCCGGTCGCTGAGCTCGTTGTTGCCGGCGAGCTGGGTGGCCGAGTCCCGGATGGCGAGCAGGTCGTTGATCAGACCCTCGTACGCCTGGACGGCCTCGGCGAGCTTCAGCTTGCCGTTGAACACCTGACTGCGGACGCCCGGCAGCTCCTGCAGGTTCTGGTCGATGCCGCCGAGCAGGCCCTCAAGGCTGCTCGGCAGGTCCTCCACGTCGCCCCGCTGCTGCCGGTAGGGGCTCGTCGCCTGGTCGACCCGGGTGTTCGCCCGGTTGTAGGCCTCCTGGTACTGCGCCTTCGGCTGCGTCCCGGTGGCCTGCAACAGCAGCACGGCGGAGGTCCGCTCGTCCTGGAGTTTGTCGACCAGGTCACCCGAATAGCTCGACAGGTTGGCCAGGTCGCCGGCTCGGTTGGCATTGTTGAGCGTCTCCAGGTGGTCGACGAGACCACTGGTACCCACCACGACCGTGGCGATGGTCGGCACGATCATGATGAGACCGAGCTTGGACCAGATCGGCATGTCCCGGAGCCGGCTGGCCGGCCGGCGCAGCCGCGACAGGAAGGAGCCCGCCGTCTTTGGCCGTTTGCTCACGTCACCGCCCTCGCGATTACAGCTTGAACGCGTTGCCCCGGGCAACGCCCAGCGACCGACCCGGCGGGTCGGACCCCCGAGATTCCATCACGCCGGTCGGCAAGAAGAAAGCCCAGGTTGTCCCCGGCCGAAGGTGTGATGAGATGTTGATGCGATTTGATAGCAGTCCGTCTGGCCGGAGTAACTGAAGGTAATGGAACATCCCCACCGCGTTGTCCTGCTCGCCGGCCCCTCAGGCTCCGGAAAGTCGTACATAGCGCAGCAAACCGGCCTGCCGGTGCTGTGTTTGGACGACTTCTACAAAGACGGCGATGACCCTACGTTGCCGCGACGAAACGGCCAGGTCGATTGGGAATCGCCGCAGTCCTGGGACGCGTTGACCGCCGTCGAAACGATTGCTCGACTTGCCCGCGAGGGCCGTGCCGATGTGCCGGTTTATGCGATCGGCGCGGATCGACGGGTGGCCACCCGGCCATTTGATGTCGACGGATCGCCACTTTTCGTCGCCGAAGGGATTTTCGCCGCCGAGATCGTCGAGGAGTGCCGCCGCCGTGGGCTGCTCGCCGGGGCGTACGCGCTGCGCCGTCCGCGCGGGGCGACCTTCCTGCGCCGGCTGGCCCGCGACCTGTCCGAGCAGCGCAAGGCGCCCCGGGTGCTGGTCCGGCGCGGCGTGGCCCTGCTGCGGGCGGAGCCCGCCGTGCTGCGCCGGCAGATGGGGCTGGGCGCCGAGGCGGCCCGGGCCCGGGAGGTGCTGCGCCGGGTGGCCGGCCTGCTCGCCGGCCACCCGCACGGCTGACGAGGATCAGGGCAGCAGCTTGGCGTACGCCGGCTTGATCACCTCGTCGATGATCCGCAGTCGCTCGTCGAACGGGATGAAGGCGCTCTTCATCGCGTTGATGGTGAACCACTGCAGCTCGCGCCAGCCGTAGCCGAACGTCTCCACCAGCAGCGACATCTCCCGCGACATGGAGGTGCCGCTCATCAGCCGGTTGTCGGTGTTGACGGTGGCCCGGAACCGCAGGTCGCGCAGGAGCCCGATCGGGTGGTCGGCGATCGAGGCCACCGCACCGGTCTGCACGTTCGACGAGGGGCAGAGCTCCAGCGGGATCCGCTTGTCCCGCACGTACGCGGCCAGCCGGCCCAGAGCGCCGTCGGCGGCGATGTCGTCCACGATCCGTACGCCGTGACCGAGCCGGTCCGCGCCGCACCACTGGATCGCCTGCCAGATCGACGGCAGACCGAACGCCTCACCGGCGTGGATGGTGAAGTGGAAGTTCTCTCGTTGCAGGTATTCGAAGGCGTCCAGGTGTCGGGTGGGCGGGAAGCCCGCCTCGGCGCCGGCGATGTCGAAGCCGACCACCCCGGCGTCGCGGTGCCGCACCGCCAGCTCGGCGATCTCCTGGGAGCGCGCCGCGTGCCGCATGGCGGTGAGCAGGGTGCCCACCCGGATGGTCAGGCCCGCCTCGACGGCCTGCGCGGTGCCCTCGGCGAACCCGGCCAGCACGGCCTCGACCACCTCGTCCAGGCTCAGGTCCTGTTCCAGGTGCTGCTCGGGGGCGAAGCGCACCTCGGCGTAGACGACCCCGTCGGCGGCCAGGTCCAGCGCGCACTCCCGCGCCACCCGGCGCAGCGCCGGCCCGGTCTGCATGACCGCCACGGTGTGCGCGAACGTCTCCAGGTAACGCTCCAGCGACCCGGAGTCGGCGGCGTCGACGAACCAGCGTCCGAGCGCCTCCGGGTCGGTGGTGGGCAGCTCGTGTCCCACCTCCGCGGCCAGCTCGACGATCGTCGCCGGCCGCAGCCCGCCGTCGAGGTGGTCGTGCAGCAGCGCCTTCGGGACCTTGACGATGTCCTCGTACCGGATAGTTGCGACCATGCTCAGACCCTAGTCAGCGGGCGTGGGCGGCCGGAGCGGGGCGGCTCGTTAGGCTGCCCGGTATGCGCGCACCACACGATTTGGCGGCCTGACGTGGATCCGCGCATCCTCGACCGGCTGAGCTGCCCGGTCTGCGGCCAATCCCTGGTCGAGACGACCGTCGGCACCGCTCGGGCGCTGCGCTGTGGGCGCCGGCACACCTTCGACATCGCGCGGCAGGGCTACGTGAACCTGCTCACCGGCCGGGCGCCGCACGTCGGCGACAGCGCCGAGATGATTGCCGCGCGAGCGGAGTTCCAGGCCGCCGGTCACTACGACGTGATCTCGGCCGCGCTCGCCGCCGCGGCGACGGAGGCGGTCGCGCGACTCGGCGCGACGCCCCCCGCACCCCCTCCGTCCGCCCTTTGCTCTGCTTCCACCGACGCAACACTTACCGCAGCGCACTGTCGCACGGAGGGAAGCAGAGCAAAGGACGCAACCGCAGGGGTACGGACCGGACAGCCGGCGACTGGCTCTGAGGCGTACCCCCTGGTGGTGGATGTCGGCGCGGGCACCGGCCGATACCTCGGCGCGGTGCTGGCGGCGCTGCCGGACGCCGTGGGTCTGGCCCTGGACGTCTCCAAGCCGGCGCTGCGCCGCGCCGCCCGGGCACACCCCCGCGCCGCCGCGGCGCTCGCCGACACCTGGCAGCGGCTGCCCCTCGCGGACGGCTCGACGGCCGTGCTGCTGAACGTGTTCGCCCCGCGCAACGGCGCGGAGTTCCACCGGGTGCTCGACCCGGCCGGCACGCTGCTCGTGGTGACGCCCGCCGCCGACCATCTCACCGAACTGGTGGACGCCCTCGACCTGCTGCGGGTGGACCCGGACAAGGCCGACCGGGTCGCCGCCAGCCTGGGCGGGCACTTCACGCCGGTCAGCTCGACCGTGCACCGCGCGGAGCTGGCGCTGACCCGGCCGGAGGTCGCCACGCTGGTCCAGATGGGCCCGAGCGCCTGGCACACCGACCCGACCGCCCTCGCCGAGCGGCTGGCCGCGCTGGCCGAGCCGGTCCGGGTGCGCGTGGCGGTCCGGCTGGACGCCTACCGACGCCGCTGAGGGCTCAGGTGGAGAGGTCTACCTCTTCCCAGCCCGGCGGCTCGTCGTGGTACGGCCCGCGCAGGATCACCGCCCACTCCAGCGCCCAGCGTCGCTGCCCGATCGCGTTGGCGTCGACCAGCCCCGGCGCCCGCCGGCCGTCGCGCTCGGTCTCCAGGTAGGCCCAGTCCAGGCAGTAGTGCAGGTCGAGCAGGGCCGCCGCGTCGGCCGGGTGCTGCGGCGCGGCGAGGATCCGGGACTGCCAGCGGCCGAAGGTCTCCCCCTCGGCGATGTGCGGCAGCCGCTCGACCAACCGCTCGTCCACCGCCAGGGTGGGGTCGAGCTGCTTGCTCAACCCCAGCACCCAGGCCAGCGCGAAGAGCGCGTCGTGGTGCAGCACGAACGACCGGTGGTCGCCCTTGCCGCCCATCACGAACTGCCACTCCGGCGGGGTGACCATCTCGACCAGGTGCGAGCCGAGCAGCCAGCTCATCGCCGCCTGTGGGGGCATCCCGAAGCAGCGCGCCAGGATGAGGTGCAGCACGGCGATCCGCGCCTCTATCTCCGCCCTGGGTCGCAGCTCGATCGCATCACCCGGCTCCCACACGAGCGGGAACTGGGCCGGCGGCAGCGGCAGGCCGAGCCGGGACAGCTCGTCCAGACTCGCCTCGCGCACCTCGCGCGGGTCGGGGGCAGGTACGGTCACGGGGCAACTTCCTGTCTGCACGCCACGCCTTTGGCCTGCGACAATAGCGCTCCCAGGTGACGGGCACCACGCCGCCCCGGTCAGCCGATCCGTTCGATGACCAGGGGCGTCGCTCGTGGCGCGCTAGGTGCAATGTGCACCGCGCGACTTGCCTCCGCCAGGGCCGCCGGAATCCGCGACGGATCCTGGGCCCGCAGCTCGTAGAGAGCGTCCCCGGCCCGCACCACATCGCCCGGCCGCTTGTGCAACACCACACCGGCCGGAACGCTCACCGGGTCCTCCTTGCGGGCCCGGCCCGCGCCGAGCCGCCAGGCCGCAACCCCCATGGCGTACGCGTCGACGGCCGCGACGTGCCCGTCCTGCTCGGCACGGACCACCTCGACCTCCGGCGCGGTCGGCATCGGCGCGTCCGGGTCGCCGCCCTGCGCGCGGATCATCGCCCGCCAGGAGTCCATCGCCCGCCCGTCGCGCAGCGCCGCCGCGGGGTCGGCGTCCGGCAGGCCGGCGGCGTCGAGCATCTCCCGGGCCAGGGCCAGCGTCAGCTCCACCACGTCGGCCGGCCCGCCCCCGGCCAGCACCTCCACCGACTCGGTCACCTCCACCGCATTGCCGATGGCCAGGCCGAGCGGGGTGGACATGTCGGTGAGCAGGGCGACCGTCCGCACGCCGTGCGCACCACCCAGCTCGACCATCGTGCGGGCCAGCTCACGGGCCTGGTCGACGGACTTCATGAAGGCGCCCGAGCCGACCTTGACGTCCAGGACCAGCGCACCGGTGCCCTCGGCGATCTTCTTGCTCATGATCGAGCTGGCGATCAGCGGGATCGCCTCCACGGTGCCGGTGACGTCGCGCAGCGCGTACAGCTTGCGGTCGGCGGGCGCGAGCCCGGCGCCGGCCGCGCAGATCACCGCGCCGACCTCTCCGAGCTGGGCGATGAACTCGTCGTTGCTCAGCGAGGCCCGCCAGCCCGGGATGGACTCCAGCTTGTCCAGCGTGCCGCCGGTGTGCCCGAGGCCGCGCCCGCTGAGCTGCGGAACGGCGGCGCCGCACGCGGCCACCAGCGGGGTGAGCGGCAGGGTGATCTTGTCACCGACACCGCCGGTGGAGTGCTTGTCGACGGTCGGGCGACGGACCGCCGAGAGGTCGAGCCGCTCACCGCTGGCGATCATCGCGGCGGTCCACCTGGCGATCTCCGGCCCGGTCATGCCGTTGAGCAGGATCGCCATGGCCAGCGCCGACATCTGCTCGTCGGCGACAGCTCCCCGGGTGTACGCGTCCAGCACCCAGTCGATCTGCGCGTCCGACAGCACACCCCCGTCCCGCTTGACCCGAATGACGTCAACAGCAGCAAAACCACTACTCATCAGAATGATCTTTCCTCGTCTGTTGCAGATCCCGCCCACGACGGCCCGTGACCACGTCGGGGCGGGGGCCGACCGTGCCCGGCGCAGGGATCAAGCCTGACCGCCCGGAGCCGGGCACGGTCGGCCCCCGCCCCCCAAGCTCAGCCACCAGCCCACCGCACCGGGATCTCCGCAGGCGGCTCCCCCTCGCCGGCCCAGAAGATCGTCCCGGTCTCGTCGACAACGACAACCCGGGGCGTGCGCGCCATCCCCCAGGTGATCGCCTCGTCCGGGTCGTCCCAGCTCGGAGCCTCCTCCAGCACGCCGGTCTCGGCGCTCGCGTCGTCTCCCGCCGAGCGCTCCCAGTACGCCGTCCAGACCTGCTGCCCGTCCGAGAGGTCCGGGTGCACGAAGACGGTGCCCCGTCCACGCCAGGCGGCCAGCCGCTCCGGGACCACCGGCACCGGGGTCTCGCCGGTCACCGCCTCCAGGTCCTCCACACCGAAGGCGTGCGGCAGCAGTTCCGCCATCCGCAGCGGGCGGCCCTTCGTCTCGATCAGGCACTCCGGCCCGCCGTTCTCCCAGAGCAGTTGCCGGCACCTGCCGCACGGCATCAGCGGCTCACCTGTCGCGTCGACACAGGAGAGCGCGACGAGGCGACCACCACCGGTGGCGTGCAGGCTGGACACCACTCCGCACTCGGCGCAGAGCGTCACGCCGTACGCGGCGTTCTCCACGTTGCAGCCGACCACCACGCGGCCGTCGTCGACCAGCGCGGCCGCGCCGACCGGGAACGTCGAGTACGGCGCGTACGCGTGCCGCATCGCCTCGGTGGCGGCGGCGCGCAACCGCGCCCAGTCAATGTCGGTCATCCCATCATTCTGCCGAAGCAGCCCAGGTCAGAAGCAGGCAGGGCGGGGAACGCACCCACCCCGCCGCGCCCCGGCACGGTGATCAAGAGGTTCGCGTCAGGAAAGTCGCCGATCCTGACGCGAACCTCTTGGTCAACAGGGTGGAGGGTGGGGAGTCAGCCCTTGATGTACGGCTTGCCGTCGGCGGCCGGTGCCCGGACCCGGCCGACCAGACCGGCGACCGCCAGGATGGTCGCCAGGTAGGGCAGCATGGCCAGGAACTGGCTGGGGATCGAGCTGTTGATCGCGCCCAGATAGGTGGCGAGCTGGTCGGCGAAGCCGAAGAAGAGCGCGGCGAGCAGCGCCCCGGTCGGGTTCCACCGGCCGAAGATCAGCGCGGCCAGCGCGATGAAGCCCTTGCCGCCGATCATGTTCTTGGTGAACGAGTAGAGCGCCAGCGTGTACGACGCGCCGCCGATGCCCGCCACCACGCCGGCCAGCAGCACGTTGCGGTAGCGCACCCGCAGCACCTTGACCCCGAGCGTGTCGGCGGCGATCGGGTGCTCGCCGACCGACCGGGTACGCAGGCCCCACCGGGTGCGGAACAGCCCGATGTGGATCACCAGCACCAGGAGCAGGCCGACGTAGAGGAAGATGTTGCCGCGGAACAGCGCCGGCCCGAGCACCGGGATGTCCTTGAGCAGGGGGATCTCCCAGTTGCTGAAGCGCGGCGCGCTGTTGTACTTCTCCGCGTCGGTCTGCATCAACCGCTCGTAGAGGAAGCCGGTGACACCGACCGCGAGCAGGTTCAGCACGATGCCCATGACGACCTGGTCGACCAGGTAGCGGATGGCGAAGACGGCCAGCAGCAGCGAGATGAACGCGCCACCGATGGCGGCGGCGACCAGACCCACCCAGACGTTGCCGGAGATGCTGCCGAACAGGGCCCCGCTGAACGCGCCCATCAGCAGCTGACCCTCGATGGCCACGTTGACCACGCCGGACCGCTCGCAGAGCACCCCGGCGAGCGCGCCGAAGATCAGCGGCAGGGCCAGGATGAACGTGCCCCGGATGATGTTGACCAGCGGCATGAAGTTCTGCCCGGCCGGCGCGGCGGAGACCTGCCAGCAGAGGAAGGAGAGCACGAAGCCGACCAACCCGACGGCGAGCACGGGCAGGAACCAGCGCTTCGGCACACCGGCGAGCAGCGCCGCGCCGGCGGCGATCGCGATGATCCCGAACAGGATCGCCCCGATCGTGCCGTTGATCTCCAGTGCGGCGCCGGCAGCGTCATCGCTGAGCGTGAACCGGGCCTGCTGATCGGTGGCGAGCGCCCCGAAGAGCACCGCCGACAGCAGACCGAGCGCCAGCAGCGTGAGACCGACCTTGCGGGTCCGGGTCCAGAAGCCCTCGTCGACCGCGGCGACCGCGACGTCGGGGACAGCCATGGTGGACATGCGTTACCAGCCCTTCGCCAGGCTCGTCTGCAACCGGGCGGCCCGTGCGGCCCGGAGCTGGAAGATCGCCTTCACCAGGGCCGGCGCGGCGATGAAGATGACGATCAGCGCCTGAAGCACGGTCACCAGCTCCAGCGAGATACCGGAGTACGACTGCATCCGGTTGCCTCCGGCCTGGAGCGCGCCGAACAGCAGCGCCGCGAGCAGCACCCCCCACGGCTTCACCCGGCCGAGCAGCGCCACCAGGATGCCGTCGAAGCCGATCTGCGCGACCACCAGCGGGGTCAACGCGCTGGCCGTCGAGCCGAGCACCATGTTCGAGCCGCCCAGGCCGGCCAGGATCCCGGAGAAGACCATGATCAGGATGTAAGTCCGGGTGACGCTGATGCCCGCCGTCCGCGCGGCGTCCGGGTTGGCGCCGACCGCGCGCAGCTCGAAGCCGAGCGTCGACCGGTTCAGCAGCCAGGCGACCGCCCAGGTGGCCAGCACGGCGAGCAGGATGCCGGCGTGCACCCGCAGGTTGTCGCCGAGCAGGCGCGGCAGCTGGGCGGAGGTGTCCACCGCCTTGCTGATCGCGTCGGTCCGGGTCGGGTCCTGCACGCCGTTCTGCACGATGAGCCAGGTCAGGAAGTACGTGGCGACGTAGTTGAGCATGATCGTGTTGATCACCTCGTGGGCACCGGCGCGAGCCTTGAGGATGCCCGGGATGAAGCCCCAGATCGCCCCGCCCAACGCGCCGGCCAGCACCGCCACCAGCAGGTGCAGGCCGGGCGGCAACGGCAGCAGGAAGCCGGCCAGCGCGGCCAGGATCACGCCGATGGTGGCCTGGCCCTGCGCGCCGATGTTGAACAGGCCGCCACGGAAGGCCAGCGCCACCGCCAGGCCGGTGAAGACCAACGGCGCGGCGTACGTCAGCGTCTCGGAGATCGGCGCGAGCACCGCCTGCCAGCCGTTGCTGCCGTTCACCCAGCCGGAGAACGCCTCGGGGTCGAAGATCGAGCCCTTGAACAAGTTCGCGTACGCCTCGCTCACCAGCGTCCAACTCGAGTTGAGCGCATCGGCGGGACGGGCGGTGATGTAGGTGTAGGTGTGCAGCACGTCCGGGTCGGAGACGATCATCAGCACCGCGCCGACGACGATCGCCAGCACCAGCGACAGCAGGGTCACCGTGAAGGTGTTGGCCGCCCAGAGGTTGTCCAGGAAGAGCCGGCCCAGGGACGGCTTCGGCTGCGACCCGGGGGCCTCGGGCGTGGTCGTCGTGCCGGCCCGCTCGGTGTTGCCGAGCGCGTTCTGCGCCGCCTGCGCCTCGCTCGCCGGCTCCTTGTCCGGGGAACCCGACTGCGGATTGCTGTCGCTCATGCCTCGTCCTCGTTCGCGGAGCCTGCGTCGCTCGCCGGGCTCCCGTCGGCCACGCCGGTCTCGCTGGCGGCGGGAGTCGTGCCGGTCCCGGCGGCAGCGGGGGCCGCGTCGGGCTCGGCCGGGGTGCCGGAGCCGGCAGCGGCGTCCGGGCGAATGCCGGCCATCAGGAGGCCGATCTCCTCGCGGGGGGTGTCCGGACCGACGATGCCGATGATCCGTCCGCGGTACATCACCGCGATCCGGTCGGCCAGCCCGACCACCTCGTCAAGCTCGCTGGAGACCACCATGACGGCCGTGCCGATGTCCCGCTCGTGAATGATCTGGCTGTGGATGAACTCGATCGACCCGACGTCCACGCCACGGGTCGGTTGGGCGGCGATGAAGAGCTTCAGCGGCCGGGACAGCTCCCGGGCCACGATCACCTTCTGCTGGTTACCGCCGGAGAGGGTGCCCACCGCCGCGTCCGCAGATGAGGTACGGACGTCGAACTGCTCGATCCGTTCCCGGGCCGAGGACGCGATGGCGTCCGGCTTGAGGGCGAGCCCGGCACCGAACGGCGGCCGGTCGTAGATGTCCAGCACCAGGTTCTCGGCGACGCTGAACTCCTTGACCAGGCCGTCAACGCTGCGGTCCTCGGGGACGTAGCCGACGCCGGCGCGGAGCACCTTCTTGGTCTTCCAGCCGTCGATCCGGTCGCCGCTCAGGCTGACCGTGCCGGCGAGCACCGGGCGCAGGCCCATGATCGCCTCGATCAGCTCCGTCTGGCCGTTGCCCTGCACGCCCGCCACGCCGAGCACCTCGCCCGCGCGTACGGTCAGGTCCACGCCGTCGACCGCCCGGATCTGCCGGTCGTCGTCGACGACCAGCCCGGCCACCTCCAGCACCGGCTCGCCCGGGGTGGCAGGCGACTTCTCCACGGTGAGCCGGACGCTGCGGCCGACCATCAGCGCGGCCAGCTCGTCCCGGCTCGTCTCCGGCGAGGCGGTACCGACGGTCTTTCCGCGCCGGATCACCGTGATCCGGTCGGCGATCGCCTTGACCTCGCCGAGCTTGTGGGTGATGAAGACGATCGACTTGCCGGCCGCCTTCAGCGACCGCATGACCGTCAACAGCTCCTCGGTCTCCTGGGGCGTGAGCACCGCGGTCGGCTCGTCCAGGATGAGCAGGTCGACGTCGCGGGTGAGCGCCTTGACGATCTCCACGCGCTGCTGGATGCCGACCGGCAGATCCTCGATCACCGCATCGGGGTCGACCCGCAGGTTGTAGCGCTCGGACACCTCGGTGACCTCGCGCCGGGCCCGCCGCCGGTCCAGGAAGCCGGCGATGCCGCCCCGGACCTGCTCGGCGCCGAGCATGATGTTCTCGGCCACCGTGAAGACCGGCACCAGCATGAAGTGCTGGTGCACCATGCCGATCCCGGCCGCGATGGCATCGGACGGGCCCTTCAGCTTCAGCGGCGTGCCGTCGACCAGGATCTCGCCCTCGTCGGGCTGGTAGAGCCCGTAGAGCACGTTCATCAGGGTCGACTTGCCCGCGCCGTTCTCGCCGAGCAGGGCGTGAATCTCTCCAGGCTCCACCGTCAGGTCGATGTGGTCGTTGGCGACCAGATCACCGAACCGCTTGGTGATGCCGCGCAGTTCGAGTCTCAGCGCAACCTCCTGGAGTGCGAGCGATGGTGCAGCGTAGCTGCTGGTCGACCGGGCCGGACCAGGCCGGTCACCGTGGCGCGCGATCGGCCGCTCCGGCCCCACGGGTGGTCACCCGCGGGCCGGAGCGGCCGGATCGGTCGTACCTGTACCCCGCCGCTCCTGCGATGATCTCACCGGAGCGGCCGGTCGGTTGTCACTTGGTCGGCTGGGCCTTCGAGGTGACGGTGATGGTGCCGGCGGCGATGTCCGCCTTGATCTTGTCGACCTCGGCCTTCAGCTCGGCCGGAACCTTGCTGTCGAAGTCGTGGTACGGGGCGATCGAGACACCGGTGTTGGCCAGGGTGCCGACGAAGCCCGGGTTGGCCTGCAGCTTCTCGCCACCGGCGGCCTTCACCACGGCCTCCTTGACGGCCTCCGGGATGTTCTTGACCACGGTGGTGATGATCGCGGCGCAGTCCGGGGTGCTCTCGCAGCCGTCGACGTCCACCCAGATGGTGTTGTACTTGCCGCCCGAGGCCTTCGCCGCCGAGGTGGTGCCGAGGCCGGAGCCGCCGGCGACCGGCATGATGATGTCCGCGCCCTGGGCGACCAGCGCGTCGGAGACCTTCTTGCCCTCGTCCTGCTTGGCGAAGTCGTTGGTGAAGGAGCCCTTCTGGGTCTCCTTGTTCCAGCCGAGCGCCTGGACGTTCTTGCCCTTGGTCTTGTTGTAGTGCGCCACGCCGTCGACGAAGCCGTCCATGAAGATCGTCACCGGCGGGATCGGCAGACCACCGTAGGTGCCCACCTTGCCGCTCTTGCTCATCCCGGCGGCCAGGTAGCCGGCCTGGAACGCGGCCTGGGCGGTGTCGAACTGCATCGGGTAGACGTTGGCGTCACCCGGGTTGGCGTCCACGATGCCGAACTGCTGGTTCGGGTTCGCCTTGGCGATCTTCGAGGTCGCGTTGGCCATCAGGCCACCGACGGCCAGGATGAAGTCGCACTTCTGGTTGACGTACTGCGTCAGGTTCGGCTCGTAGTCGGCCTCGGCCTTCGACGCGACGTACTTGATGTCGATGTTGTCGTTGGCGGCCTTGGCCTCCTGCAGGCCCTTCCAGGCCGAGGTGTTGAACGACTTGTCGTCGATGCCGCCGACGTCGGTCACCATGCAGGCGCTGAACTTCTTGGCGCCACTGCCGGCGTTCTTGTCATCATCGGGGGCCTCGCCACACGCGGCGGCGCTGAGCACGAGCCCACCTACCGCGAAGATCGAGGCGATCCGCATCCCACGCACCGAGCGCAAGACGTCTCCTTCCCATTGCACACCGCGCCTAGTGCGGTGGCAGCCCATCAGCCGACCTGCGGGTGTGCCGCCGGCTGTCCCACGTTACGGACGGGAGCGTACGCCCGCGCCCACCCACCGGCCGACAATCGTGCACGACTGTTGAGCGCCTGTTACCCGGGTGTAACCCTTGGGTGGGGCAAGTCACTCTTCGTGCTGGTAGCCGAGCATCAAGGCGTCCCGAACGTCCGGTTCGGCGGAGGTCATCCCCTCCCCGGACGCTACCGCCAAAAGACCGCGACCGCCGCGTTGACCAGGGTCAGGCCGACGATCGCGAGGAAGTGGCCACGGTTGACCACGTCCCGCTTCCGCGAGAAGAAGACCATGACGAAGATCAGCAGCGCGATCACCAACTTCGTCACAAGTTTCGCCGGGTCCGGCTCGTCGTCACCGCCGCCGCGCAGCGGCGCGGAGAGTCCGAGGCCGGTCAGCAACTGGATCACGGCGCCCCAGAGCATGGCGGAGTTGATCCGCAGCTTCCCGCTGACGTACTGGGCGATCGAACCGCCGAGCAGCAGGGCGAAGCCGATCAGATGGACATAGAGGAGAATGAGTCGCAGTGCTTCCACGCCGCCCATCCTCCCCCATCAACGACGGTTCGTAGTAGGGGGTCGGCCGGTCGGCGCGTCGAGGGGGCTCACCCCTTCACCGCGCCGGAGGTGAGGCCGGAGACGATGAAGCGCTGGAGGAACTGGAACACCAGCACTGTCGGGATCGCGGTGAGCAGGGTGCCGGCGGCGAAGATCCCGAAGTTGGTGTTCCGCTCGCCGCCCTGCAGCATGCCCCGCATGCCGACCGCGAGGGTCTTGGCGTCCGTGTCGGTGAGGAAGACGCTCGCCATCAGGAACTCGTTGATGGTGTTGATGAACGCGAGCAGCCCGGTCACCGCGAGGATCGGCGCCACCAACGGCAGCATGATCCGGAAGAAGACCTGTGCGTGCGAGGCGCCGTCCATGGTGGCCGACTCGTCCAGCTCCCGGGGCAGGGTGTCGAAGAAGCCCTTCATCAGCCAGGTGTTCACGCCCAGCGCTCCACCCAGGTAGAGCAGCAGCAGACCCCACGGGGTGTTGAAGCCGACCGCCGGCCACAGGTCGGTGATCGTGCCGAAGATCAGGAAGATCGCCACGATCGCCAGGAACTGCGGGAACATCTGGATCAACAGCAGCGACAGCAACCCCACCCGTCGCCCCGCAAAGCGCATCCGGGAGAAGGCGTACGCCGCGAGCGCCGAAAGGAACACCGAGGCGAACGACGCGCCCCCCGCGATGAGCAGCGAGTTCAGGAACCAGTTGGCGAAATCGGTGCGGGCGAAGAGGTCCCCGAAGTTCTCGAACGACACCCCGCCGGTCGGCACCAGCTCGGTGGAGGAGAGGGTGCCGAGCGGGTTGAGCGCCGCCGAGACGACAAAGACGAGGGGGAAGAGGCTGAACAGCACGCCGAGCAGACCGACCAGGTGCCGCCAGCCGACCTGCGCAAACCAGCGGTTCCTCCGCCTTCGCGCCGGGCGGTCGACCGCCGTCGGGCGGCTCGTGCCGGTGAGCGTGGTCACGCGTACACCTCCTCCTGTTGCCGGGTCCGCCGGAAGCTGACCGCCGACACCACCGCGACGATGGCGAAGATGAACAGCGAGACCGCCGCGGCGAAGCCGAACTGGGCGGCCTGCCCACCGAACGCCAGCCGGTAGGTGTACGTGATCAGCAGGTCGGTGGCCCCGTTGCTGGGGTTGTCCGCCGGGAACGGCGCACCCTCGGTGGTCAGGTAGATCGCGTTGAAGTTGTTGAAGTTGAACGCGAACGACGAGATCAGCAGCGGCGAGAGCGCGACCAGCAGCAGCGGCAGGGTGACCGCCCGGAACGACTGCCAGGGTGAGGCCCCGTCGACCGAGGTGGCCTCGGTCAGCTCCCGCGGGATGGCCTGGAGCGCGCCGGTGGCCACCAGGAACATGTACGGGTAGCCGAGCCAGAGTTGCACCAGGATCACCGCGGCGCGGGCCGTCCAGTCCTGGCCGAACCAGTCGACGCCGAGCCCGAACAGGTTGTTGATCAGCCCGAAGTCGGTGTTGAACATGTCCCGCCAGACCAGCAGCATCGCGAACGACGGCATGGCGTACGGCAGGATCAGCAGCATCCGGTAGAGGTTGGTGCCCCGCATCCGGGGCGAGTGCAGCGCGAGCGCGATGAGCATGCCGAGGATGAACGTGCCGCCGGTGGAGCCGATCGCGAAGGCGAAGTTCCAGACAAGCGTTCCGAGGAAGGGCCCGGAGATCCGCTCGTCGGTGAGCACCCGGGTGAAGTTGGACAGCCCGACGTTCACCTTCCAGCCCTGGGCCAGCCGCTCGCCGTCGGTGGCGACGAACGCGCCGGCCTCGCCATCCGCGGTCCAGGTCCGGCCGCTGTCACTGTCCCGGACGCAGTCGCAGCCCGCGTCGTACGCCCGCACGGCCTTGCCCTCGTACGCCCGGGACAGGCCGGACGAGCGCAGCGCGCCGCCGGCGGTCGGCACCACCAGATCGGTGATGTCCTTGCTGCGCGCGCTGGCCTGGCCGATGGTCAGCACGGTGTAGCCGTCGGCCGCGGTGACCTTTCCGCCTAGGGCGACGGTGACCGCGTCGGGGTCGAGCGGGCGCAGGCCACCGGTGTCGCCGACGGAGACCGTGTTGGTCTCCGGGTCGGTGATGAGGAAGACCAGGTCGCCGGTGGTGGGGTCGCCAGTGGTGGCGACGGACAGCGGGTACTGGGTGGAGCCCGGGACCTGCTTCACCGAGGAGCTCTCGATGGCGACGATCGCGTCGTCCTTGCTGCCCCGGTGGCCGTCGCCGAAGTTGGTGAAGGCCGTGCTCGCGGTGTAGAGCACCGGCACGATCTGGAAGGCGATCAGGAAGAGCGTTCCCGGTACGAGGTACTTCGCCGGGACGTGCCGGCGGCCCGCGTACAAATAGAACAGCGCGGCGGTGGTCACCACCAGCACCGCCAGCCCGATCCACTGCCCGGCCTCCACGAGCGGGAAGGCCGCCCAGATCGCGATTCCGGCCACCAGGCCGAGCAGGATCACCTTCGCGGCGAGACCGGCCGCGGTGATCGGCGCGTGGTTCCGCGCGGTACGGGACGTGCGCGGGGACCCGCTACCCACGGGCCCCCGGCCCGGGGTCTGCTGGGCAGACCCCGGGCCGGACAGCGGCATACTCATTATTTGATCGAACCGGCGATCGTCTTGCCGGCAGCGGTGACCGTGCTCGTCGGGTCGGCGCCGCCGATGACTGCGGCCTCCGCCTTGCCGAACGGGTCCCAGATCGCGGCCATGGCCGGGATGGCGGGGAGCACCTGGCCGTTCTTGCCGGCCTCGATGAACTTGGCCAGGTCCGGGTCGCTGCCCTTGACCTGGTCCAGCGCGGCGGTCAGCGCCGGCGGGCGCGGGTCGGCCTGGTAGAGCGCCACGGCCAGTTCCGGCTTGGCGACGTAGTTGGCGACGAACTCCTGGGCCAGAGCCTTGTTCTTGCCCTTGGCGGCGACGTAGAAGGACTGGACGCCGACGAACGGGGCGGCGGGCTTGCCACCGGCGAAGCCGGGAACGGCGGAGATGTCGTACGTGATGCCGGCCTTCTTGACGTCGGCGGTGGCCCACGGTCCGGAGACCAGGAAGGCGCACTTCTTGCTGGTGAAGGTGGCTGTCGAGTTGGTGTCGGCGATCGAGCGCTTCAGCACGCCCTCGCCCTTCTCGCCGAGCGCGGCGATCTTCTTGAACGCGGCGATCGACTCCGGCTTGCCCACGCCGAGGTCCTTCGGGTCGTAGTCGCCGTTCGCCGTGGTGCCGAAGAGGTAACCGCCGGCCGAGGCGTACAGCGGGTAGATGTGGTAGGCGTCGCCCTTCTGGCCGACCTGCAGGCAGAGCGTCTCGGTGACCTTCTTCTGCGCCTTGAGCTGCTTGCCGGTGGCGACCAGGTCCTCGATCGTCTTCGGCGCCTCGGGGGCCAGGTCGGTGTTGCGGATCAGCGCGAGGTTCTCCTGCGCGTACGGCACGCCGTAGAGCTGGCCGTTGAACGTGACGGCCTTGATGGCGGTCTCGTTGAAGGTGGCCTTCTGCTCGTCGGGCAGCTGCACCGGGTCGATGGCACCGTTCTGGACCAGGTTGCCGATCCAGTCGTGCGCGCCGATCACCACGTCCGGGCCGCCGCCCTGGCTCGACACGGTCACGAAGTTGTTCTGGAGGTCCTCGTTGGGGACGGCCTGCACCTCGACGGTGACGCCGTTCTCCTGGCCGAACTTGTCCGTGAACGGCTTGAGGGCGGCGGTCCGCTTGTCGTCGGCCCAGATCACGAGCTTGCCGCCGGCGGCCTGGGGGGAGGCGCCGGCGCCTGGCTTGTCGCTCTTGTCGTCGCCACCGCAGCCGGAAGCGGCGAGCGCCAGGGTGAAGAGGGCGACCACACCCGCGGTACGGATGCGCATCGGTACTCCTGTCGTCATGGCGGAGCCGCCGGGGGAAGGGCGGTCCGCCAGTGGGAAGTTGAAAGTTTTTGCCAACCGACGCAGCGATGCTGCGCCGCTGCTCGCCTATGTTGCGGGGACGTTAGCAAGACGTTGCAGATAATGGAAGGGCTTGCAGAGCGCCCCGCAAGAACTTGCCGGTGGGCTAAAGTGCCGCCATGCGCGCTCGACTGTCCGACATCGCCCAGCAGGCCGAAGTCAGCGAGGCCACGGTGTCGCGGGTGCTCAACGACCGCCCCGGCGTGGCCCCGGAGACCCGACAGGCCGTCCTGACCGCCCTCGACGTCCTCGGCTACGAGCGACCGGCCCGACTGCGCAAGCGCAGCGCCGGCCTGGTCGGCCTGGTGGTGCCCGAGTTGGACAACCCGATCTTCCCCGCGTTCGCGCAGGTCATCGAGTCGACGCTGGCGCAGAGCGGGTTCACCCCGGTGCTCTGCACCCAGACCGCCGGCGGCGTGACCGAGGACGAATACGTGGAGATGCTGCTGGACCGGCAGGTCTCCGGGATCGTCTTCGTCTCCGGCCTGCACGCCGACACCGCAGCCAACCACGACCGCTACCGGGCGCTGATCGCCCGGCCGCTGCCGGTCGTGATGATCAACGGGTACGTCCCCGGCATCGGCGCCCCCTTCGTCTCCTGCGACGACCGGGAGGCCGCCGAACTCGCCGTGGCCCACCTCGTCGCGCTCGGGCACCGGCGGATCGGCCTGATCACCGGCCCGGACCGGTTCGTGCCGGTGCAGCGCAAGGTGGCCGGCTGGCGGGCGGCGATGACGCGCCTGGCCGGCGTCGCCGAGGCCGACCTCGGCCCGCTGGCCGAGCTGACGCTGTTCGGTGTGGAGGGTGGCGAGGCGGCGGCCGGCCGCCTGCTCGACCGTGGCGTCACCGGCCTGGTCTGCGGCTCCGACCTGATGGCGCTCGGCGCGGTGCGGGCAGCCCGGCAACGCGGTCTGACAGTTCCGGGCGACCTCTCCGTGGTCGGCTACGACGACTCGCCGCTGATGGCGTTCACCGACCCGCCGCTGACCACCGTGCGGCAGCCCGTCATCGCCATGGCGGTGGCCGCGGTCCGGGCCCTGGTGGACGAGATCAACGGGCACGGCGCCCCGCACTCGGAGTACCTGTTCCGCCCCGAGCTGGTCGCGCGCGGCTCGACAGCTGTCGCCCCGGCCGCCGTGCGGTTTCCTTACGCAAGATCTGCTTGACTCTTGCAGAGGCGGGCGGCATATTGCTCAGACAGCCGCGCCCGAGCCTGAGACAGACGGGGAAACATCACCAATGGCCGTCAGCACCATCACCGCGCCCCGCACCGACGACGACTGGTGGCGCTCGGCGGTCGTCTACCAGGTCTACGTGCGCAGCTTCGCCGACAGTGACGGCGACGGCGTCGGCGACCTCGCGGGTATCCGGGAGCGGCTGCCGTACCTGCGCGACCTCGGGGTGGACGCGCTCTGGCTGACCCCCTTCTACACCTCCCCCATGGTCGACGGCGGTTACGACGTCGCCGACTACCGGGACGTCGACCCCATGTTCGGCACGCTCGCCGACTTCGACGCGATGATCACCGACGCGCACGCCCTCGGCCTGCGGATCATCGTCGACCTGGTGCCCAACCACACCTCCAGCGCGCACCGCTGGTTCGTCGACGCCCTCGCCGCCCGCCCCGGCTCGCCCGAGCGCGCCCGCTACCACTTCGCCGACGGCCTGGGCGAGCACGGCGACAGGCCCCCCAACGACTGGGAGAGCATCTTCGGCGGCCCGGCCTGGACCCGGATCGCCGACGGCCAGTGGTATCTGCACCTGTTCGACCCGGCCCAGCCGGACCTGAACTGGCGCCACCCCGAGGTCCGCGCCGAGTTCGAGGACGTCCTGCGGTTCTGGCTGGACCGGGGCGTGGACGGCTTCCGCGTCGACGTGGCCCACGGCATGATCAAGGCCGAAGGGCTGCCGGACGTCGGCTTCGGCACGGCGACGACCGGGCAGCGCCAGGTCGACCTGCTCGGCAGGGCCCGCCTGCCCTACTTCGACCAGGACGAGGTGCACGAGATCTACCGCGCGTGGCGGCCCATCCTGGACAGCTACCCGGGCGGTCGGATGGCGGTCGCCGAGGCGTGGGCCGAAACGCCGCAGCGGCTGGCCCGCTACATCGGCCCGGACGAGCTGCACCAGGCGTTCAGCTTCGACTTCCTCGACGCCACCTGGTCGGCCGACTCGTTCCGCAAGGTGATCGACACCGCCCTCGCCGAGGCGACAGTCGTCGGCGCCCCCACCACCTGGGTGCTGTCCAACCACGACAAGCAGCGGCACGTCACCCGCTACGGCGACGGCGCCGAGGGGCTGCGCCGGGCCCGCGCCGCCAGCCTGCTCATGCTCGCCCTCCCCGGCAGCGCCTACCTCTACCAGGGCGAGGAGTTGGGCCTGCCCGAGGTTCTCGACCTCCCCGACGAACTGCGTCAGGATCCGGCGTTCCTGCGGACCGGCGAGAGCCGCGACGGCTGCCGGGTGCCGATTCCGTGGAGCGGTGAGCTGGCGCCGTACGGCTTCGGGCCGGCCGGCAGCGAGCTGAGCTGGCTGCCCGCACCCGCGACCTGGCGTGCCCTGTCGGTCGCCGCGCAGGCCGGTACGCCCGACTCGACGCTGGAGCTGTACCGGGCCGCCCTGCGTATCCGTCACGAACACCCGGCGCTTGCCGTCGACGCCGGCGAGGTCACCTGGCTGCCGGCCGAACCGGGCGTGCTGGCCTTCTCCCGCACCGCGGGCACCACCGCCCTGACCTGCGTCGTCAACCTCAGCGGAGCGCCAGTGGCCATCGACGGGTACGGCGAGCCCATCGTCGCGAGCGCGCCGCTCACCGATCACCTGCTGCCCATCGACGCGTCCGCCTGGTTGGAACGGCGCTGAGCGGGTAAGCCCAACTCGACCTGGTCGTCCGTCGTGCCCCGCGCCAACGGGCGACTGGGCTACCGGCCCCTTGTGGTGGGGGGTGAGGTGCACCGGCGTCACGCGGAGTCCGCTCCGCGCGGCGCCGGTGTCCGTGTGCGACAGGTGGTGTGCCTCGTCGCCCCCGTGGGTACCGCCGTCGCGACGGAGGTGACCCCCATGGCGGTACGGATGGCGCAGTACACGATCGATGTCGAGAACCTGGACGTGATGGTCGCGTTCTGGTCGGCGGCCCTCGGCTACGAGGTCGAGCAGGGCGACGACGGCAGCGCCAAGCTCTGGCCGCCGGAGCAGCCGTCCGCCGCCGCGCCCACCATCTGGTTGCAGGGCTCCGGCACCGCCAAGCAGGGCAAGAACCGTCTCCACCTCGATCTGGTCGCGGACACCGACCCGCAGGCGGAGGTACGTCGGCTGGTGGGCCTCGGCGCGCGGCACGTCGACGTCGGCCAGACCGGCAACGAGCGGTTCACCGTGCTCGCCGACCCCGAGGGCAACGAGTTCTGCGTGCTGGACGGGCCGCCGAGCCGCTGAACGGTCGCGTCACTTCGCGGTGAGCAGCGCCGCGATCCGGGTGAAGCCCGCACGCACCTCGGCCTCGTCCGGCGGCTCGGCAGGCTCACCGTGGCCCGCCTCGTCGGCCGCCGCGTCCAACTCCTCGTCGATCACGTCCTCGAAGTCTCCGTACAGGTCCGCTCCCTCGACCTGCCGGACCTCGTCCTCGGCGGCCACCTGGGCGGCGGCGATCTCGCTGCGGATCTCGTCGGCCGACAGCGCCGGCAGCAGCGGCTCGACAACCGCCATCAACTGCTCCTCGGCCACCACCGCCTCGGCCAACGCCAACGCGTGCGGCCGTTCGTACGGCCCGCAGACCACCGGCTCCCACTCGTCGAGGTCGCCCAGCGGCCCGAAGGTGATGATCCACGGCAGGCCGAGCATCGGCGAGTCGGCCGGCAGGTCCAGTGTCATGAGTGCGCCCACGCGCTCATCATGGTCCGCGAACGCGAGCGTCGGTGCGGTTCTGTTCAGTTACCGCCCGTCCGGCGGCCAATGGGGGACCGGTCAGCCGTCGACCGGCGTGTCGCCCGGGTCAACGCGCGAACAGGTTGAGCGCGAAGTTCTCGTCGGAGTTGTGGTTGGCGAGTAGCTCGTACCCGGAGGTCCGCCGGAACTCGTACGTCGGAGCGGAAAAGTCGACGCCGATCAGCCAGTTGAGCACCGCCCTGCGTTCCTTCGCCCCGAGGGCCGGGCCGATGCACCCGTCGACAAGCGTCTGCAACAACTGCCGCTGCACGCCATCGCGCAGTTTGACCATGCAGAGGACCTGGGCCACCTCGTTCTTGCGGTCCTTCGAGGGCTGACCGACCGCGGCCGACAACTGGCCCTGCTTACCGGGCAGGGTCACCTTGATGATGTGCAGCGAGCCGTCCACCGTCACCGGGACGGGCCACCGCCCTGCCCAGGCGTCCATGACGGTGCTCGGTGTCATGCCGGGGAACACCGGCAACGGTCCGGAGCGAGTGGGCGAGCTGGACGGGTACTCCCCCGGCTCCCCTCGCGTTCCCTGCTGGGTGGCGGACCGCTGCGGGGGGTTGTCCCTGTCGCGCACCACCGACACAGCCGCGAGCCCGGCCAGCACCAGCGCCATGGCAGGCACCGCCAGCAGGAGCCATCGTCTCGACGTCGCCCCACGACCCGCCGGAGGTGATCCGGCTTCCCGCTCGGTCCCACTCACATCGTGCTCCCCGTGTCACGGCTGATCGGCGGTGGCGCCACCCACCGCTGGCCGCCTCGCAGGGTACGCACGGCCGCAACACCGGTCAATGTCACACATTCATCGGGAAACGTTCCTCGGCCTGCGCGGCTCAGTCGTGCCGGGTGGCGTCGAGGGCGGCACGCACGAGAGCGAGGGCACGCTCCGGGGGTACGCCCAACCGCCGTGCCTCGGCGGCGTACTCGACGGCGGCGCGGTGCAGCCGGTCGACGGCGGCGTCGCGGCCGGGTGCGACGAACGTGCCGTTGCGCCCCCGGGTCTCCAGCAGCCCCGCCCCCTCCAGCTCCCGGTACGCCCGCGCCACCGTGTTCGCGGCCAGCCGCAGGTCGGCGGCGAGCTGCCGGACGGTGGGCAGGCGGCTGCCCACCGGCAACCGGCCGTCACCGATCAACTCGGCGAGCTGCACCCGCACCTGCTCGTACGGGGGCACCGGCGAGTCGGAGTCGACAGTGATCAGCACGTCAGGCACCTCCGCCATCAGCTCGCACCCCCCGGCGCACCGGGATCGGTGTCCTCGTCGGGATCCACCGGCGGGGCACCCTCCGCCAGATCCACCACCCGCCCGCTCGTGCTGGTCGCGAGCAGCGCCGCCCCGAACAGCACCAGCTGGTTGAGCAGGTAGAGATAGAGCAGCAGACCGACCGCGCCGGCCACCACCGTGTACGCCGGGTTCCGCTCGGTACGCACCACGTAGTACCGCCCGACCGTGTTGAGCAGGGTGATGCCGATCGCCACCAGCAGCACCACCGGGCGCAGCCGGGACCGGCTCATCCGCAGCCGGGGCACCGCGAGCAGCAGCGCGGTGGCGAGCACCGCGTTGACCAGCACACTGAGCACCGCGCTGACCGTGGTCAGGCCGACCGACCCGGTGCTGCGCAGCAGGAAGCGCAGCAGCGACTCCAGCGCGTCCACCGCCGCCACCGAGAGGCCGAGCAGCACGAAGACGCCGATCATCACCCCCAGGTCGACGAGCCGCCGGACCACGAGGTTGCCGGGCTGCTGGTTGAGGGCGTACATGAGGCGCTGCGAGGAGCGGATCGCCTCCACCCAGCCGATCCCGGTGAAGACCAGGATGACCAGGCCGACCACGCCGACCGTGCCGCTGGAGTTGGCGATCTGCTGCGCGTCCAGGAACGGCAGGTTCTCCTTCAGGAACCCGGCCGCCGCCGCGGAGACCTCGTCGTTGTCCTCCAGGATCGCGCCGAAGATGGAGTACGCGACCAGAGCCAGCGCGAAGACGGCGAAGAACCCGTAGTAGGCGATCGCCGCGGCGAGCCGCCCGGCCAGCACCTCGGCGTAGAGCGCCCCGGCCCGCCACACGTGGTCGAACAGGTTCGACCGGCCGCGCGCGGCACCCACCCAGCGGTCGATGCCCGCCTCGATACGGCCGATCACGTTCACGCGATCATCCTCGCCGATCTCCCACCGCCGCCGTGGCAACCGGCGCAAGAGTGCTCGACGGCCGGCGGGTCGCCGACCGTCAGTCGCCGAGGCGGAAGTCCCGGCGGGGCTGCCACCGGGCCTGCCCGCTGTGCGAGAAGAGGGTGAACCCGTCGACCTCGAACATCGCGGAGAAGTCGGCCAGATCCTCGTACACCTTGTCCAACGCCTCCGGTGCGACGTCCTGCGCCACGGTGACGTGCGGATGGTACGGGAAGCGGGTCTGGCGGTGCAGGCCCGGCGCGGTCGCGATCGCGGCGGCCAGCAGTTCGCATTCGCTGATCCCGGCGGCCACCGCGACGAACACCACCTGCGTCACCGGCCGGAACGTGCCGGTGCCCCGCAGGTGCAGCGTGAACGGCAGATGCGCGGCGGCCACGGCGGCGAGATGCCGCTCGACGCCCGGCAGGACGGCGGTCGGGATCTCGGTCGGACCGAGCAGCGTCACGTGTGCCGGCACCGCGAGGGGATCGCCCGCCTCGACCCGTCGCCGGGTGAGCTGGGCCCCCCACGGCTCCGGGATGTCCACAGCTATGCCGATCTGGACGGTGTCGCCGGACGGCGGCACCCCGCCACTGCGATCCACGCTCCGCGCCGCCACGTCGGCCACCGACCCGCCCACCTGTCCCGCAGCGCTATTCGCCGCGCACCGGCGGGAAGAAACCGATCCGCTCGTACGCGGACCGCAGGGTCGTGCCGGCCACCGACCGGGCCTTCTCCGCGCCGGCGGCGAGCAGCTTGTCCAGCTGCGCCGGGTCGTCGAGGTAGGTGCGCGTGCGCTCCTGGATGGGGCGGACGAACTCCGCCACGACCTCGGCCAGCTCCTTCTTCAGGTCTCCGTAGCCGCGGCCGGCGAACGCTGCCACCAGCTCGTCGATGCCCCGCCCGCTGAGCGCCGAGTAGATGGTCAGCAGGTTGGACACGCCCGGCTTGGTCTCGGCGTCGAAGACGATCTCCCGACCGGTGTCGGTCACTGCGGAGCGGATCTTCTTCGCCGACCGGGCCGGATCGTCCAGCAGGTCGATGATGCCGGCCGGCGAGGACGACGACTTGGACATCTTCGCCGTCGGGTCCTGCAGGTCGGTGATCTTGGCGGTGTCCTTGACGATGTGCGGCGCGGGCACCGTGAACGTCGCGCCGAACAGCGAGTTGAACCGCTGGGCCAGGTCGCGGGAGAGCTCCAGGTGCTGACGCTGGTCCTCGCCGACCGGCACCGCGTTGGCCTGGTAGAGCAGGATGTCGGCGGCCTGCAGAACGGGGTAGGTGAAGAGCCCGACGCTGGCCCGCTCGTTGCCCTGCTTCTGCGACTTGTCCTTGAACTGGGTCATCCGGCTGGCCTCGCCGAAGCCGGTGATGCAGCCGAGCACCCAGGCCAGCTGCGGATGCTCGGGCACCTGCGACTGCACGAACAGGGTGCTGCGCTCCGGGTCGAGACCGACCGCGAAGAGCTGGGCCGCCGCCACCCTGGTCCGCTGGCGCAGCAGCGCCGGATCGTGACCGGCGGTGATGGCGTGCAGGTCCACCACGCAGTAGAACGCGTCGTGGGTGTCCTGCAGGGCCACCCAGTGCCGCACGGCTCCCAGGTAGTTGCCGAGGTGGAACGAGTCGGCCGTCGGCTGGATGCCGGAGAAGACGCGGGGTCGCTCGGAAACGTCGGGCATGGCGATAATTCTGTCAGCAAGCGGGCGGGGCCGTCATGACGGGCCGGCGCGTCGGCCACGGCCGGCCGGTGTCGGGGCGCTGACCTCGAGTGGCAAGCCCGCGCGCCGCTGCTCCGGCACGCGGAGCGCCGACACCGCGAGCCGGGCGACCCGGCGGCCGTCCAGGGCCAGCACCCGCAGCAGCCACCCGTCCGCCGGGTCCACCGGATCGGGACCGCCGTCGTCGGGCGGCTCGGCGGGCACGGGCACCTCGTCCCCGGGCAGCGGCAGCCGGCCCAGCACCGCCATCACGTACCCGCCGACCGTCTCGTACGGTCCGGCGGGCAGCGTCACGCCGGTCCGCTCGGCGAAGTCGGCGAGGTTGAGCCGGCCGTCGACCACCGCCGGCAGGCCGGCGTACGGCGGGTCGGGGTTCGTGTCGTACTCGTCGTGGATCTCGCCGACGAGTTCCTCGATCAGGTCCTCCAGGGTGACGATGCCGGCGGTCCCGCCGTACTCGTCGATCACGACCGCCAGGTGGTGACCCTCCCGGCGCATCTCGGTCAGCGCGGCCAGGACCGGCTTGCTGCCCGGCACCTGCTTGACCTCACGGGTCAGCTCACCGACCGTGACGCACGGGTCGGCGTCCGGACGCAGCAGGACGTCCCGCAGGTGCACGAACCCGACCACGTCGTCCTGGGTGCCGTCGGTCACCGGGTAACGGGTGTGCGTCTCGGCCCGCACCAACCGGGCGGCCTCGGCGATGGTCAGCCGGGCCGGCAGGAAGACCACCTCGGTGCGGGGCATCATCACCTCGCGGACGAGACGCGCGCCGGCCACCAGCACCTCGTCGATGATCCGCCGCTCGTCCGGGTCGAGCACCGTGTTCACCGCGAGCAGGTCCCGTAGCTCGGCCTCGGAGATGCGTTCCCGCCCGGCCGCCGGGCCGGCCCCGAGCAGGTCGGTGACGAGGCGGGTGGCGCCGTCGGCCGTGCGGACCAGGATCCGGGCGAGGGCTCGGGCGAGCGGGCCGGGGTCGCGGCGGGGCTTGCGCCGCACGCGTCGCCGGAGCCCGGAACGGGCCGCTTCCCGCATGACAGAGATGGTAGACACCGGGTGCCCGCCGCACCGGGGATCGCGCCGAGTCACCGGCGATGTGCGGCTCTGTTTAAACGTGAGAGATTATGATGGAATGGGTTGGCGGCGTGCTCGACTCCGGTCCCATCCGCCGCCGTAGGGTGATCACCAAAGGCCACGTCCCGGCGGGCCAGGCAGGAGGCAACGACGTGAAACTGCTCGTCACCGGGGGCGCCGGGTTCATCGGCAGCGTGGTGACCCGGATGCTGCTCGACGCGGGCCACCAGGTCGTCGTCCTGGACGACCTGCGCACCGGTCACCGCGAGGCGCTCGCTCCCGACGCGACCCACGTCGAGGCGTCCATTCACGACGCCGCCCAGATCCTCACCCCCGACGCCGGCTTCGACGGCGTGCTGCACTTCGCCGCCCTCATCGCCGCCGGCGAGTCGATGGTGAAGCCGGAGCTGTACTGGCAGACCAACACCGTCGGCTCGCTCGCCCTGATCAACGCCGTCCGCGCCGCCGGGGTGCCCCGGATGGTCTTCTCCTCCACCGCCGCCGTCTACGGCAACCCCACCGAACTGCCGATCACCGAGACCGCGGTCAAGGCGCCCACCAACACGTACGGCGCCACCAAGCTCGCCGTCGACCTGGCGCTCACCTCCGAGGCCATCGCGCACGGGCTGGCCGCCGTCTCACTGCGCTACTTCAACGTCGCCGGCGCGCACCTCACCGGTGACATCGCGCTCGGCGAGCGGCACGACCCGGAGACGCACCTCATCCCGATCGCCCTGGAGGTCGCCGCCGGTCGGCGGGAGAAGCTCCAGCTCTTCGGTGACGACTACCCCACTGTGGACGGCACCTGCGTCCGCGACTACATCCACGTCGCCGACCTGGCCCGCGCCCACCTGTTGGCGCTGGACGCCGCCACGCCGGGCCAGCACCGCATCTACAACCTCGGCAACGGCAACGGCTTCACCAACCGGCAGGTGGTCGACGTGGTCCGCGAGGTCACCGGGCACCAACTGCCGGTCGAGGTGGCGCCGCGCCGCGAGGGCGACCCCGCCGAGCTGGTCGCCTCCTCCGCGCTGGCCCGGGACGAGCTGGGCTGGGTGCCGCAGAAGCCCACCCTGCACGACATGGTCGGCGACGCCTGGGCCTTCTACCGCACGCACGTCCTGGAGCAGTCATGAGCAGCCCCACCGGTGACGTCGTCGAGCGGGCCGCCGCCGGCTTCACCGACCAGTACGGCGGTCAGGCCACCGGCCTCTGGGCCGCGCCCGGCCGGGTCAACCTGATCGGCGAGCACACCGACTACAACGACGGGTTCGTGCTGCCCTTCGCGCTGCCACTGCGTACCGTGGTCGCCGCCGACCGGCAGGACGACGAGCGCTGGACGGTCTGGTCCGAGCTCTCCGACGAGACGATCACCTTCGGCGCGGACGACGTGGCCGAGCCCGGTCGGGTGACCGGCTGGGGCGCGTACGTGGCCGGGGTCGTCTGGGCGCTGCGCGACGCCGGCCACGCGGTGCCCGGCGCCCGGCTGGCGATCGCCTCCGACGTACCGCTGGGTTCCGGGCTCTCCTCGTCGGCCGCGCTGGAGTCGTCGGTGCTCGCCGCCCTGCTCGACCTCGGCGGGCTGGACCTGTCCCCCGAGCGGCAGCCGCGGCTGGCGCAGCGGGCGGAGAACGTCTACGTGGGTGCGCCGACCGGCATCATGGACCAGTCCGCGGTGATCCGCTGCCGCGAAGGGCACGCGCTCTTCCTCGACTGCCGCGACGAGTCCGTCGAGCACATCCCGTTCGACCTGGACGCCGCCGGGCTGGCCGTGCTGGTCATCGACAGCCGCGCACCGCACCGGCACGCCGACGGGGAGTACGCCGCCCGCCGCCGGTCCTGCGAGGCGGCCGCCAAGGCGCTCGGCGTCGCCGCGCTGCGTGACGTGGCAGTCGATCAGCTCGACGGCGCGTTGGCCAACCTCGACGACGAGGAGACCCGACGGCGCGTCCGGCACGTGGTCACCGAGGACCAGCGTGTGCTGGACACGGTGGCGCTGCTGCGCGCCGGCCGGGTCCGGGACATCGGCCCGCTGCTCACCGCCTCGCACGTCTCCATGCGCGACGACTTCGAGATCACCGTGCCGGAGATCGACACGGCGGTCGAGGCGGCCCTGTCGGCCGGCGCGCTCGGTGCCCGGATGACCGGCGGCGGGTTCGGCGGCTGCGTCCTCGCCCTGGTGGACACCGACCGCGTCGAGGCGGTGGCGGCAGCCGTCACGGCCGCGTACGCCGAACGCGCCTTCACCGCCCCCACCACGATCCCGGTCCTCCCCGCCCCCGGCGCAACCCGCCTGCCCTGACCCACCCACCCCACCCCCGCCCGCACCCGCACCCCCGCACCTCTGCGTTGATCAAGAGGTTTGCGTCAGAATCCGGGCTCGGACTGACGCAAACCTCTTGATCACCGGTCGAGGCGGCGGGCGGCGGGGCCTCTGGAGGCCGGGGAGATCGTGCTTGTTCATGGAAGTAGTGGCCTCGCCCGACGGGCGAGGCCACTACTTCGTGGATCGGGTGCGATCTTGTTGGCGCGGGGCGCGGGGCGCTGGGGGGGGGGTTAGCTGGCTTCGACGATCATGGCGGCGCCGACCGTGCGGTTGGTGGCCTCGTCGATGATGACGAAGCCGCCGGTGGTGCGGTTACGGCGGTACTCGTCGGCCAGCAGCGGCACCGTCGTGCGCAGCCGCACCCGGCCGATCTCGTTGAGTCGCAGCTCGTCGGCCGACTCGTCGCGGTGCAGCGAGTTGATGTCCAACCGGTAGTGCAGCCCCCGCACGATCGCCCGGGCCGACCGGGTGGTGTGCTTGATCGCGTACCGGCCGCCGACCCGCAGCGGGGTGGTCTCGTCCATCCAGCAGACCATCGCCTCGATGTCCTGGGCCACCGCCGGCGCGTTGTTCGGCCGGCAGATCATGTCGCCCCGGGAGATGTCGATCTCGTCGGCCAGCCGTACCGTCACCGACATCGGCGGGAACGCCTCCGCGACCGGCCCGTCGGCGGTCTCCACGGCGGCGATCCGGCTGGTGAAGCCGGACGGCAGCACCATTACCTCGTCCCCCGGCTTCAGCACACCGGAGGCGACCTGACCCGCGTAGCCCCGGTAGTCGGTGACGGTCGTGGACTGGGGGCGGATCACGTACTGCACGGGGAACCGGACGTCGACCAGGTTGCGGTCGCTGGCGATGTGCACGCGCTCCAGGTGGTGCAGCAGCGACGGACCCTCGTACCACGGCATGTTCTCCGACCGGGCGACGATGTTGTCGCCGCGCAGCGCCGAGATCGGCACCACTGTCAGGTCGGGTACGTCGAGCTTCGCGGCGAACGCGGTGAACTCGTCGGCGATCCGCTCGTAGACCTCCTGCGACCAGTCGACCAGGTCCATCTTGTTGACGCAGAGGACCAGGTGCGGCACCCGCAGCAGCGAGCAGAGGAACGCGTGCCGGCGGGACTGCTCGACGAGGCCCTTGCGCGCGTCCACCAGGATCAGCGCCAGGTCGGCCGTCGAGGCCCCGGTGACCATGTTGCGGGTGTACTGGATGTGCCCGGGCGTGTCCGCGATGATGAACTTGCGGCGGGGCGTGGCGAAGTACCGGTACGCCACGTCGATGGTGATGCCCTGCTCGCGCTCGGCGCGCAGGCCGTCGGTGAGCAGCGCCAGGTTCGTGTACTCGTCGCCACGGGCCGCGCTGACCGCCTCCACCGCCTCCAGCTGGTCGGTGAAGAGCGACTTGGTGTCGTAGAGCAGCCGGCCGATCAGTGTCGACTTGCCGTCGTCCACGCTGCCGGCGGTGGCGAACCGCAGCAGGTCCATCGGCCGCACCTCACCGGTGGCCTCGGTGCCGGCGGCGGCCGGGGCCACGATCTCGGTGGTCATCAGAAGTACCCCTCCCGCTTGCGGTCCTCCATGGCGGCCTCGCTGACCCGGTCGTCACCACGGGTCGCGCCCCGCTCGGTGATCCGCGTGGCCGCCACCTCCTCGATGACCTTCTCCACCGTGTCCGCGTCCGAGCGGACCGCAGCGGTGCAGGAGGCGTCGCCGACGGTGCGGTAGCGCACCTGCGCCTTGAACCGTTCCTCACCCGCGCGGGGACGGAAGAACTCGTTGACCGCGTAGAACATGCCGTCCCGCTCGATCACCTCGCGCTCGTGCGCGTAGTAGATCGACGGCAGCGGGATGCGCTCGGAGGCGATGTAGTGCCACACGTCCAGCTCGGTCCAGTTGGACAGCGGGAAGACCCGGATCGACTCGCCCGGGTGGTGCCGGCCGTTGTAGAGCGACCACAGCTCCGGGCGCTGGTTCTTGGGATCCCACTGGCCGAACTCGTCGCGGAAGCTGAACACCCGCTCCTTGGCCCGCGCCTTCTCCTCGTCGCGGCGGGCGCCGCCGAACAGCGCGTCGAAGCGGTGCTTCTCAACCGCGTCCAGCAGCACCGGCGTCTGGATCCGGTTGCGCATCCCGTCGCCCGACTCGCGGACCAGCCCGCTGGCCAGGGCCTCCGGCACGCTCGCCACCACGAGTTGCAACCCCAGCTCGGCGACCCGCTGGTCGCGGTATTCGAGCACCTCGGGGAAGTTGTGCCCGGTGTCGACGTGCATGACGGGGAAGGGAATGTTGGCCGGAGCGAACGCCTTCTGCGCCAACCGCAGCATGACGATCGAGTCCTTGCCGCCGGAGAAGAGCAGCACCGGGCGTTCCATCTCGGCGACAACCTCGCGCATCACGAAGATGCTCTCCGCCTCGAGGGCGTCCAGGTGGGAGACCCGGTAGGCCGCGGGGGACGTCATGACACTCGCTCGCTCATCCGATTTCCAGACCTTTCCGGTCGGACATGTCAAGAAGTGCGCTCAGGCTACCCGGAATGCCTCTGCAGCGCTGCAAGCAACCGGTTGGCGAGATCCTTGCGACAGACCAGCAGGTCCGGCAGGCGCGGATCCGCCTCGTTGTATCGAAGCGCAGAACCGTCGATCCGGGAAGCGTGTAGTCCGGTGGCCGTCGCCACAGCAACCGGGGCGGCCGAGTCCCACTCGTACTGCCCACCCGCATGGATGTACGCGTCCACCTCGCCGGTCACCACCGCGGCGATCTTCGCACCGGCCGAACCCATCGGCACCAGGTGCGCGCCGACGTCCTCGGCCAGGTCGGTGAGGAACACCGGCGGTCGGCTCCGGCTCGCCGCCAGGCGGATCTTGCGCTCACCGGCCGTCGCCGCCTCGACAGTCATCGGCGGGTACGCGGGCGGGTAGTCGGTGCCCAGCACCCGGTGCTGCGCCGGCAACCCGACGGCCCCGGCGACCAGCCCGTGCGGGCTCGGCGCGCTCCGCGCCCAGAGCGCGACGTGCACCGCCCAGTCCGAGCGGCCCTCCTCGGCGAACTCCCGGGTGCCGTCCAACGGATCGATGATCCACACGCGGTCCGCGGTCAGCCGGGACACCGCGCCGGTGTTCACCTCGGCCGCCCACGCCAACCGCGAGCCCTCGTCCTCCTCGGAGAGCACCGCGTCGCCCGGCCGCCACCGCGCCAACTCCGTGCGGATCAGGTCGTGCGACACCTTGTCCCCGGCCGACTTCAGCGCGCCCGTGTCCGCGAAGCCCAACTCCGTCCGCAGGTCGAGCAGCGCCTGACCGGCCCGCGAGGCCAACCACCGGGCGAACGCCCCGTCGATCATCGGAGGACTGCCCATCTGCCCGCTCCCGTCGCCTCGCCGCGGCCCGTGCCCGCACGCACCGATCGGCCGCGACCCGCGTCGCCGGTCACGGCACGCCGAAAGGCGCAGACTACCGGCCAACCGTTTCCGATCCGGTACGCCCCGCCCGGCTCAACCGCCGTGATACAGGTTCTGGGTCGGCTCCACGCCCTTGACGATCACCGACTCCACCACGTCAGCGGCCCTGTCCACCAGGAAATCGAGCTCCTTGCGCTCCGCCGCGCCGAAATCCGACAGCACGTAGTCCGCCGGATCCTGCCGCCCCGGCGGCCGACCCACGCCGAACCGCACCCGGACGTAGTCCTTGGTGCCCAACGACTTGGACATCGACCGCAGGCCGTTGTGCCCGCCCTCGCCGCCGCCACACTTGATCCGCACCTGGCCGAAGCCGATGTCCAGCTCGTCGTGCACCGCGATCACCTGTGCCGGGGGCACCTTGTAGAACTGCGACAGCGCCGCGACCGGCCCACCGGACAGGTTCATGTACGTCAGTGGCTTCACCAGCACCAGCTTCGGACCGCCGAACCCCAGCCGCCCTTCCGCGACCTCGGCCACCGCCCGCTTGTGCCTACCGAACCGCGCGCCCAACCGCCCCGCCAGCAGATCCGCCACCATGAACCCGACGTTGTGCCGGTTCCCGGCGTACTCCCGGCCCGGATTGCCCAGGCCGACAACCAGCCACGGCCCCGCCTCGTCCGTCACGACCCGCCCCTCCCGCCGTCTTCACCGACTCCCGATACGCCGGCAGGCGCCCCCGAAAATCGGGGACGCCTGCCGCACGGTACGAACCGATCAGGCCTCGGTACGAGCCTCGGTGTTCTCGGCGCCCTCGGCGGTGTCCGCGCCCTCGGAGCCCTCGGTGACCTCGCCGGTCTCGGCCTCGGCCTCCTCGGTGGCCTCCTCGACCTCGGGCAGCGTCGCCTCGAGCTGCTCGGCGGTCGGCGCGGCGGTCACCGCGGCGACCGGCAGCGTCGGGTCGACGGCCAGCTCGACACCGTTGGGCAGCTGGACGTCGCCGGCGGTCACCGAGGAGCCGGCCTCCAGGCCCTCGATCGACGCCTCGAGGTGGTCCGGCACCTTGGTGGCGTCGGCGGTCACCGAGAGGGTGTCGTGGTCGTGCACGATCAGGGTGTCCCGCGCGGCCTCGCCGGTCAGCTGGACCGGCACCTCGACGGTGACCTTCTCGCCCCGGCGGACCAGGATGAGGTCCACGTGCTCGAAGGTGTCCCGGATCGGGTCACGCTGGATCGCCTTCGGCAGCGCCAGCACCTGGGTGCCATCGGTGATGTCGATCGCGAAGAGCTGGTTGGCACCACCCTTGCGGATCGCGGCGGCGAACTCCCGCGACGGCAGCGCGATGTGCTTGGGCTTCTCGCCGTGGCCGTACAGCACGGCGGGCACCTTGCCGGCCCGGCGGGTACGGCGGGCACCACCCTTGCCGAACTCGGTACGGGGCTCGGCGCTGATCTTTACCTCGGACACGGGGAAACTCCTGATGCTTTTCGCTGCGGCGGCTTGTCGTCTTGCGGTGCTGGGGCGAGGGGCTCGCTGGGGCTCATGCGTCATGAACGACTGCCCGGAGCACCGCGTCGATGACGGTGCCTCCGTGCGGCGCTTTTCAGCGGCCCGCCGGGCACCCTCGCCGTGGCAACCGCACCAGTCTACCCGAGGTGTTTCCCGGGTTTCCGGCAGTCCCCGATCACGGCTCCAGGCCGGCACGCCGACGGTGTTTCCCGCCAGCGTGCCAGCCCGTTTCGACCAGTTTGTCAGGTCCTGCCGGCCGACTCGGCCACCTTCAGCTCAGGCCACCGAAGAGGGTGGTCACCGAGCCGTCGTCGAACACCTCCCGGATCGCCCTCGCCAGCAGCGGCGCGATCGACAGCACGGTCAGCTTGTCCAGCTGCTTCTCCGGCGGCAACGGCAGCGTGTTGGTGACCACCACCTCGCTGATCGGGCTGTTCTTCAACCGCTCGGTGGCCGGATCCGACAGGAGCGCGTGGGTGGAGGCCACCACGATCTCCGCCGCACCGGACTCCTTGAGGATGTCGGCGGCCTTGGAGATCGTGCCACCGGTGTCGATCATGTCGTCGACGATCAGGCAGACCCGACCCTCCACCTCACCGACCACCCGGTTCGCGACCACCTGGTTCGGCTTCATCGGGTCGCGGGTCTTGTGGATGAACGCCAGCGGGCACCCGCCGAGGCGGTCGGTCCAGCGCTCGGCCACCCGCACCCGACCCGAGTCCGGGGCGACCACTGTCATCGGCCGGCCCGCGTACTTGTGCTCCACGTACTCGGCGAGGATGTCCATCGCGAAGAGGTGGTCCACCGGCCCGTCGAAGAAGCCCTGGATCTGCGCGGTGTGCAGGTCGACAGTGAGGATCCGGTTCGCACCGGCGGTCTTCAGCAGATCCGCCACCAGCCGGGCCGAGATCGGCTCCCGACCCCGGTGCTTCTTGTCCTGCCGCGCGTACGGGTAGAACGGCAGCACGACGGTGATCCGCTTCGCCGACCCCCGCTTCAACGCGTCCACCATGATCAGGGTCTCCATGACCCAGGTGTTCACCCCGTGTGTCACGGACTGCACCACGAAGGCGTCCGAACCACGTACCGAATCCTTGAATCGTACGAAGATCTCGCCGTTGGCGAACTCGTACGCGTCGGCCGGCGTCGGTGCCACACCGAGCACCTCGCCGATCTCCTTGGCCAGCTCCGGGAAACCCCGTCCGGAGAAGAGCATCAGGCTCTTGCGGTTTTCGGCGACGATGCTGCCCATGGGCCCGTCTGCTCCCGTTTGTCGGCGGTACCCGGCCCGGTGGTGGTGGGTCGGGGACTATTCGGTTGCAGTATCTCCCGCGCCGGACGCACCGCCCACCGTCTCGGCCCGCCCGTGCATTGCCTCACTGTCGCTTGCGGTCCCGGCAATCTCCGACGCACCCTTCGCGTCGCCGGCGCGCTGCGCGGCCTCGGCCGCCGCCGTACCGGCCCGCCGCTTCACCACCCAGCCCTCGATGTTGCGCTGACGCGCGCGGGCGACACCCATCGCGCCCGCCGGCACGTCGTCCACGATCACCGAGCCGGCCGCCGTGTACGCGCCGTCACCCACCTCGACCGGCGCGACGAACATGTTGTCCGCCCCGGTCCGGGCGTGGCTGCCGATCACCGTGCGGTGCTTGTTGACCCCGTCGTAGTTGACGAAGACCGACGCGGCGCCGATGTTGGTCTGCTCGCCGATCGTCGCGTCGCCCACGTACGTCAGGTGCGGCACCTTCGAGCCAGGCCCGATCTCGGACTTCTTCACCTCGACGAACGTGCCGACCTTCGCCTTCTCGCCCAGCCGGGCCTCCGGCCGCAGGTACGCGTACGGGCCCACGCTGGCACCCGCGCCCACCTCGGCGCCCACGGCGTGGCTGCGCACCACCGAGGCGGCCGGGCCGACGATCGTGTCGATGAGCGTCACGTCCGGCCCGACCAGCGCGCCCGCGCCGACGACGGTGGCCCCGCGCAGCTGGGTGTTCTGGTCGATGACCGCGTCGCGGTCCAGCGCCACCGTCACGTCGATCCAGGTGGTCACCGGGTCGAGCAGGCTCACCCCGGTGCGCATCCACGCCTCGTTGACCCGGTCACGCAGGAGCCGCCGCAGCGACGCCAGCTCCACCCGGTCGTTGCAGCCCAGCGTCTCGACGTGGTCGACAGCCACGTGCACCGCGACCGGCTCGCCGACGGAGCGGAGCAGGCCGAACACGTCGGTCAGGTACTCCTCGCCCTGGTCGTTGTCGGTGGAGAGCTTGCCCAGCGCGTCGCGCAGCCGCACCGCGTCGAACGCGTAGATGCCGGCGTTGATCTCCCGGATCGCGCGCTGGGTCGCGTCGGCGTCGCGTTCCTCGACGATCTGCTCCAGCCGGCCGTCGGCGTCCCGGACGATCCGCCCGAGCCCGGCCGGGTCGGGCACCTCGGCGGCCAGCACGGTGGCCGCGGCTGCGGCCTCCTCGTGCGCGGTCACCAGCGCGCCCACCGTCTCCGGTCGCAGCAACGGCACGTCCCCGTTGATCACCACGACCGTGCCGGCGCCCTCCGGCACGGCGTCCAACGCGATCCGCACGGCGTGCCCGGTGCCGAGCTGCTCGGCCTGGAGCACGGGCGTGGCGTCGGGGGCGATCTCGGTCAGGTGGGCCCGGACCTGGTCGGCGCCGTGGCCCACCACGACGACTGTGCGGTCGGCGGCCAGCGGCCCGGCAGCGCTCAGCACGTGGCCGAGCAGCGTACGGCCGAGCAGGGGGTGCAACACCTTGGGCAGTGTCGACTTCATCCGCTTGCCCTCACCCGCGGCGAGCACGACGACGGTACGAAGGTGGGGCTGGGGCACGACGTGGCTCCCGTCGGGACGGCGGACACTCTCGCGGCCATGCTAACCACGCAGCCCGGCAGCGCGTCCTCTTACCCCCAGCAGAACCCGAAACGGACTTGTAGGGACAGCTCGGCCGCCAGGGTTCGAACCTGAAATACGGGTACCAAAGACCCGGGTGTTGCCAATTACACCACGGCCGATTGCAACGTCAAGAACACCGTCGCCGCTGGGGCGAGCATCCTGCCGCTACACCTTAACGCCCGACGGCCGCGACGCCAGCACTCACGCCCTTCATGATCCCCTCCACCTGGCCGCCCAGCGCGCGTGGTTCATGACCTTGGTGCCGGCGAAAACCCGCTCGAACGGCCGCCCCGGCGGCACACCACGGCGCTGGGCAAAACCGCGATGACCAGGTCCTTAGGACCTACGTACGACAGCTTTTCCAAACTTCCCCGTGCGATCTACCGAGCCGTAAGTTACGGTGACGTAGGCGTAGGTTAGTGATCGTTTCCGTCCCCTCTGCGAGGTGCCATGTCCACTACCGTCCTCGAACCCAACACTGCCGGCCCCGGCCCGAAACCGCTCACCGACGGCAGCCAGTCCTCCGGGATCCTGGCCGCCCTGTGGGCCTTCGTCGTGATCCCCTTCGTGGCCCTGCTGGTCGCCGTGCCGGTCGCCTGGGGCGGCTGGCTGGGCTGGACCGACGTGGTCATCGGCCTGGTCTGGTACGTGGTCTCCGGGCTCGGCATCACCGTGGGCTTCCACCGCTACTTCACGCACGGCTCGTTCAAGGCCAAGCGGTGGCTGCGGGTGACCCTGGCGGTCGCGGGTTCGCTGGCGGTCCAGGGCGAGATCATCCAGTGGGTGGCCGACCACCGGCGGCACCACGCCTTCTCCGACCTGGAGGGTGACCCGCACTCGCCGTGGCGTTTCGGCACCAGCTTCTGGGCGCTGACGCGGGGTCTGTTCCACGCACACGTGGGCTGGCTGTTCCGCCGCGAACTGTCCAACCGGCAGCGGTTCGCACCGGATCTGATCGCCGACCGCGACATCAGCCGGGTGGACCGACTGTTCCCCGTGCTGGTGGCCGTCTCGCTGCTCGGCCCGGCGCTGATCGGCGGTCTGGTGACCTGGTCGTGGCAGGGCGCGCTCACCGCGTTCTTCTGGGCCGGACTGGTCCGGATCGGCCTCCTGCACCACGTCACCTGGGCGATCAACTCGGTGTGCCACGTGTACGGCGAGCGCCCGTTCGCGATGCGCCAGGGCGACCGCGCGTCGAACTTCTGGCCGCTGGCGATCCTGTCGTTCGGTGAGAGCTGGCACAACCTGCACCACGCCGACCCGACCAGCGCGCGACACGGTGTGCTGCGCGGTCAGGTGGACATCTCGGCCCGGGTGATCTGGCTGTTCGAGAAGGTCGGCGCGGCGTCGCAGGTGCGCTGGCCGAAGCCCGAACGCCTCGCGGCCAAGCTCGTGAAGCCTGTCGCACCCCGGTAAACCGGGCGGTGCCACGAGAGGTCGCCTGGCAGGATGGCCGGGTGACCGAGCGGAGCGGGGGGACCGGACGGCTCGGCGCACGGGGAGCCGGGCCCGATCCGGGTACGGTCGGACGGCACGGCAGGGCGGCCCGGCCGCCCGCCAGTGAGGCGACGACGTGAGCGGGCACAGCGGAAGCACCATCGGACGGCAGGGCGTCACCGAGCGCCAGCGAGGCGGCGACATGCCCGAGGTCAGTGACGAAGCCGGCAGCCGGCGCGCAGTGCCGGCTGCGGCGGCGAAACCCAAGCCCCCCTCACGGGTACGCATGTCCGCCGCGCAGCGGCGGGAGCAGTTGATCGCGATCGGCCGACAACTGTTCGCCGAGCGAGGGTTCGACGCCACCTCCATCGAGGAGGTGGCGGCCCGCGCCAAGGTCTCCAAGCCCGTGGTGTACGAGCACTTCGGTGGCAAGGAAGGGCTGTACGCGGTAGTCGTCGACCGGGAGGTCCGGGCCCTGCTGGACCGGATCACCACGGCGCTGACGGCGGGGCATCCGCGTGAGTTGCTGGAGCAGGCCGCGATGGCCCTGCTGGGCTACATCGAGGAGGAGACCAGCGGGTTCCGGGTGCTGGTCCGCGAGTCGCCGCTGATGTCCGGCACGGCCACCTTCAGCAGCGTGATGAACGACGTGGCCCACCAGGTCGAGCACATCCTGGGCGCCGAGTTCAAGAGCCGCGGGTACGACCCGAAGCTGGCCGAGCTCTACTCGCAGGCGTTGGTGGGCATGGTCGCGTTGACCGGCCGCTGGTGGCTGGAGGTGCGCAAGCCGCGCAAGGAGACGGTGGCGGCGCACCTCGTCAACATGGCGTGGAACGGGTTGTCGCACCTGGAGGCGAAGCCCACGCTGATCACCGCCCGTCGCCGCTGACCGCGGTTCAGCTCCGGTGCGCGTCGGCCACCGGATGTTTGCGGCGGGCCAGCTCCGCCTCGGCGTGCTCCGACGGGCCGATCTTGTCGTAGAGGCCGGTGCCGAGCAGGATCAGGCCGAACAGCATCGACACGATCACTGTCGACATCGAGAAGTTGAGGAAGTTCGCGTCGGTCTGCAGCACGGACATCATGAGGATGCTGGTCACCAGGAACACCACCCCGGCGGTGAGGTTCATGTAGTGGCCGAGGTTGCTGCGCCGGGACGCCCCGATGATCAGGACGACGCCGAAGACCACCGAGGCGAGCGAGAAGGCCAGGTTGGTCCGTAGGCCGAGGGCCCAGGTGCTGTTCCGCGCGAAGAGCGGGTCGCCGATCGTCTCGGCGACACCCCAGACGCCGAAGACCAGGATGTAGACGCCGATCAGGCCGGAGAGGACCCGGTAGAGCGGCCGTGCCGGATGGTTCACCGGAAAGTGCGGCATACCAAGACCCCCTGAATTGACCGTTTCAGGGGAATTGTCGCTCAGGGTCGAGTCGACTGTCCGGAAAACCTCAATGGCGGGAGGTCCGCCGGAGGCTGGACCAGGTCAGGTTTTCGCCGGAGCCCGAGCTGCGCAGGGATCAAGCCTGACCGCCCGGAGCAGCTCGGGCTCCGGCGAAAACCCACGGCCGCAACCGCGGAAGAAGATCAGAGAACGAGACGAGCCTTCTGGAACGCCTCCGCCTCATCCTCCGTGCCGACCTTGCCGTACATGCCGGCCATGAGCAGCACCAGGGCGGCCGTCATCACGACGATCACGGTGAAGATACTGAAGTTGAAGAAGTTGGCGTCCGTCCGGATGAACGCCAGACCGGCCAGGCTGATCACCATCAGGGCGTACGCCAGCCACTGGTTGATCGCCACGTCGATGTTGCGGCCGAGCGCGGTGCCGGCCAGCACGACGAGCCCGAGCAGCACGCACAGCAGCGAGAAGCCGAGGTTGGTGCCCTGGCCGAGGACGCGGGTGTCGTCCTGGGCGAGGATCTCGTTGCCGGCGCCCGCGATGATGCCGAGCACGCCGAAGACCACCAGGTACAGACCGGTCAGCCCGCCGATCGCCCGGTAGATCGGCCGCGCGGGGTGGTTGATGGGGGTGTGGGCCATGTCTGGGTCTCCAAGGGTGAGGTGTCGCCGACGATTGTCCCGCATGTGTCGGTGTGACGCCGCACACGGCCCCCGCGCCGGCGTGCCCGACCCGCTCAGCTCTCGGGCAGGTCCTCGGCGAGGGTCATCCAGGTCTCCTCGATCCGTTCCCGTTCCGCGCGCAGATCCTTGAGCTGGGTGTCCAGGTCGGCGACCTTGGCGTAGTCGGTGGCGTCGGCGGCGAGCTGGTCGAGGAGGGTGACCTCGCGCTGGTCGAGCTTGCCGAGCTGCCGTTCCAGCCGGGTCAGCTCCTTGCGGGCCTGGCGCACCTCGGCGGCGGACATGCCACCCGTGGTGGGCCCGGCCGGCGCGACCGGGCCGGTGCCGCCCGCCCGGGTGGCGCCGGCCCGCTCGGCGGTCCGGGCGAGGTACTCGTCGACGCCACCCGGCAGGTGCACGAGCCGGCCGTCGCCGAACATCCCGTACGCCGTGTCGGTGACCCGTTCGATGAGGTAACGGTCGTGGCTGGCCACGATGATCGTGCCCGGCCACGAGTCGAGCAGGTCCTCCAACGCGGCCAGGGTGTCGGTGTCCAGGTCGTTGGTGGGCTCGTCGAAGAGCAGCACGTTGGGCTCGCCGGCGAGCAGCCGCAGCATCTGCAACCGGCGACGCTCACCACCGGACAGGTCGCTGACGGGCGTCCAGAGCCGGCGGTCGTCGAACCCGAAGACCTCGGCGAGCTGGGCGGCGGAGACCTCGCGGTCGCCGAGCTGGACCCGGCGGGCGACCTCCTCGACGGCCTCCAGCACCCGCAGGTGCCCGGGCAGCTCGGCGAGTTCCTGGGAGAGGAACGCCGGTCGCACCGTGGAGCCGGTGCCGAGACGGCCACCGTCGGGGCGGGTGATGCCGGCGAGCATCCGCAACAGAGTGGTCTTGCCGGCGCCGTTGGCGCCGAGGATGGCGATCCGGTCACCCGGGCCGACCAGCCACGTGGCGTCCCGCAGGATCTCCTTCGGCCCGGCGTGCAGCTCGACGTTCTCCAGCTCGTACACCTGCTTGCCGAGCCGGGACACGGCCATGCGCTGCAACGACATGGTGTCGCGGGCCGGCGGCACGTCGGCGATCAGCGCGTTCGCGGCGTCGATGCGGAACTGCGGCTTGGAGGTCCGGGCCGGCGGGCCACGGCGCAGCCAGGCGATCTCCTTGCGGAGCAGGTTCTGCCGACGGGCCTCGGTGGCGGCGGCGACACGTTCACGCTCGGCGCGGGCGAGGATCCAGGCGGCGAAGCCACCCTCGTACGCCCGCACGGTCTGGTCGGCGACCTCCCAGGTGGTGGTGCAGACCGCGTCCAGGAACCACCTGTCGTGGGTGACCACCACGAGGGCGCCCTTGCGGCCGACCAGGTGCCGGGCCAGCCAGTCGACACCGGCGACGTCGAGATGGTTGGTGGGCTCGTCGAGGATCAGCAGGTCCGAGTCGCGGACCAGCAACGCGGCGAGGGCCACCCGCCGCCGTTCGCCACCGGACATCGGGCCGACCGGCTGGTCGAGCCCGAGGTGCGGCATGCCGAGGCCGTCGAGGATGTTGCGGACCCCGGCGTCGCCGGCCCACTCGTGCTCGGCGCCCATGCCCTCACCGAGCCAGGCGGTGCCCAGCACGACGTCCCGGACTGTGGCGTCCGGGGCGAGGGTGAGCTGCTGCGGCAGCCAGAGCACGCGCAGGTCACGGCGGTGGGTGACCCGGCCGTCGTCGGGGTCCTCCTGCTTGGTGAGCAGGCGCAGCAGGGTGGACTTGCCGGCGCCGTTGAGGCCGACCACACCGATCCGGTCGGCGTCGTCCAAGCCGAGCGAGACGTCCGTGAGCAGCCGCCCGGCGGCGCCGTACCCCTTGGACACCCGGTCCAGATTGACGATGTTGGCCACGTTCCACCCTTCAAGATCAAGGCGTCCGGGTGCCGGCGGGCACCTCGGGACGCCTGAACCCAAGGGTACGCGGACGTCCCGGCCACCCGCGCCGCGCGGGCCGCCCGGGACGCGACCTCAGCCGACCCGGGCGCCCGCCACGGGCCCGTGCGCGACCCGCGCCTCCCGGCACACACCGGCGCTGGTCAGCTCGGCGGCGATCCGCTCGGCGTCGGCGGCGTCCGCGGCGAGGAAGACGCAGGTCGGGCCGGACCCGGAGACGATGCCGGTGAGCGCGCCGGCTGCCTCGCCGGCCTTGAGGGTGTCGGCCAGCGCGGGCCGCATGGCCAGCGCGGCGTCCTGCAGGTCGTTGCCCAGCGTTCGGGCGAGGACCCGGGGGTCACGTTGACGCAGCGCGCCCAGCAGCGCGTCGGTGCTGCCCAGCGGAGCCCCGGCGGCGCCGGAGTCGCGCAGCCGGTCCAGCTCGCGGTACGCGGCCGGGGTGGACAGGCCGACATCGGCGATCGCCACGACCCAGTGCCACGAGGTGGCTCGGGCCAGCACCGGGCTGACCGCCTCACCCCGGCCGGTGCCCAGCGCCGTGCCGCCGTAGATCAGGAACGGCACGTCGGAGCCCAGGTCGGCGGCGATCCCGGCCAGTTCGTCGCGGGACAGCCCGGTGCCCCACAGCGCGTCACAGGCCACCAGCGCGGCGGCCGCGTCCGCGCTGCCGCCGGCCAGCCCACCGGCGAGCGGAATCTGCTTGCGCAGGTGCAGGCGGGCGTGCGGCAGCACCCCCGCGTAGCCGGCCAGGGCGTGCGCGGCACGGATCACCAGGTTGGAGTCGTCAAGCGCCAGCTCGCCGGTGCCCTCGCCCTCCATGGTCAACGCCAGCGTGTCGCCCCGCCGGGCGGTCAGCTCGTCGTAGATGGAGATGGCGTGATAGACGGTGTTCAGCTCGTGGTAGCCGTCGCGGCGCAGCGGGCCCACCCCGAGGTGCAGGTTCACCTTGGCGGGCACCCGGACCTTCACCGGACCGGCGGCCCCGCGTCGCTCGTCCTCGTCGTCCGGTCGCCAGGCCTCGGTCACGGGGTGAGGTCCCGCGTGCGCAGGCGAATGTCGAACGGCTTGCTCAAAATCAGCTCCTCGGCGGAGTCGGCGGACACGGCGTCAGCCTACTTCGCGGCCACCGTACCGGCCGGGGCCGACGCGGCGATGGCGGCGAACTGCTCGACGGTCAGGGACTCCCCCCGGGCGCCGGGGTCGACGCCGGCGGCGGTCAGCGCGGCGGCGGCCCGGTCCGGGCCACCGGCCCAGCCGGCCAGCGCGGCGCGCAGGGTCTTGCGGCGCTGCGCGAACGCCGCGTCCACGACGGCGAAGACCCGCTCCCGCGGCACGTCGGCGCGGGGCGGCTCGTGGCAGGTGAAGGCGACCAGACCGGAGTCGACGTTGGGCACCGGCCAGAACACGTTCGGCGGCACCTTGCCCGCGCCCCGGGCGTGGGCGTACCAGGCGAGCTTGACCGACGGGATGCCGTACACCTTGGAGCCGGGACCGGCGACGAGCCGGTCGGCGACCTCCTTCTGCACCATCACCAGGCCGTGCCGGAGGCTGGGCAGCTCGGCGAGCAGGTGCAGCACCACCGGCACGGCGACGTTGTAGGGCAGGTTCGCGACGAGCGCGGTCGGCGGCGGGTCACCCAGCTCGGCGGCGCTGACCCGCAGCGCGTCGGCGCGGTGCACGGTGAGCCGGGCGGCGTCCGCACCGGCGTGCCGGGCGACGGTCTCCGGCAGCGCACCGGCGAGCGTCGGATCGATCTCCACGGCGTGCAGGTGCCCGGCGACCGGCAGCAGCCCCAGGGTGAGCGAGCCGAGGCCGGGGCCCACCTCCAGGGCCACGTCGTCGGGGGTCAGGCCGGCGGCGGTGACGATCCGCCGCACCGTGTTCGGGTCGTGCACGAAGTTCTGGCCGAGCTTCTTGGTGGGCGCGACGCCCAGCCGGGCGGCCAGCTCCCGGATCTCCGCCGGGCCGAGGAGACCGGTCATGCCTGGCAGCGTAGCGGCGTCGTCGGGACCGGCCGGCGGGCCGGGCTCACCACGGGCCGAAGGCCCGGTCGCCGGTGGCGGAGATGGCCGCGCACAGCTCGTCCAGGTCGCTGCCGGTGGTCTGGGCGAGCGCCCGGACGGTGAGCGGGATGAGGTACGACGCGTTCGGCCGGCCACGGTGCGGGGTCGGGGTGAGGTAGGGGGCGTCGGTCTCCACCAGGATCTGGTCCAGCGGGGTGAGCGCGGCGGCCGCACGCAGGGCGGTGGCGCTGCCGAACGTGACAGTGCCGGCGAAGCTGAGCAGGTAGCCCCGGCGCACGCACTCGCGGGCGAACTCGGCGTCGCCGGAGAAGCAGTGCAGCACCACCGTGTCCGGTGCGCCCTCGTCGTCGAGGATCCGCAGCACGTCGGCGTGCGCGTCCCGGTCGTGGATGACAAGCGTCCGGCCGTACCGCTTGGCGATGGCGATGTGCGCCCGGAAGCTCGTCTCCTGCGCCGCGCGCCCCTCGTCGCCGGTGCGGAAGAAGTCCATGCCGGTCTCGCCGATCCCCCGGACCCGGTCGCGGGCGGCCAGCGACTCGATCTCCCGCAGCGCCTCGTCGAGGTCGGCCAGCCGGGGGGCCTCGTTGGGGTGCAGCGCCACGGTGGCCAGCACGGCCGGGTACGCCTCGGCGATGTCCGCGCCCCACCGCGAGGACGCCACGTCCACCCCCACCTGGACCAGCCGGTCCACGCCCACCTTGGCGGCCACCGTGATCGCCGTGCCGATCGGGTCGTCGGACGGCCCGCCGCCGGGTACGCCGGCCTCGCTGACGGTGATGTCCAGGTGGGTGTGGCTGTCCAGCACCGGCCGTGGCAGCGGCTCGGGGGCGGGCGGGAACTCTCCGGCCCGCCGGGCGGCACGCTCGCGGCGGGTTTCAGTCGGCTCGCTCATCAGCGACAGCATCACACACCGGGGCCGTCCATCCGCCCGCCACCCGGCGTTCACCTCGACTACGCCGCGCGACTCTACCGTCGCCGGGTGAGCGAGCTCAGCAGTCCCGCCAGTGAGCGCACCGGGCTGCGCGTGGCGTTCGGCGGCGGCGTGTACCCGGCCGAGGAGATCGCCCGGGGCGCCGCGTACGAGCTGTTCAGCGCCGAGGAGGTGGCCGGCTTCGAGTGGGCGCCCCGTCCGGGCAGCGCCCTGCCGTGGCGCCGGTTCGTGCACGTCACCGAGGTGAGCGCGGTGCACGGTGCCGTCGTGCCGGCCGAGGAGCCGGAGACACCGCTGATGATGCCGGCGCACCGGGAGCACGGCTGGTCGCACGTACACCAGTTGAGCCAGCAGCCGTCGGCGGCGGGTGACCCGGTGTTGGCCGCGGTGCGTGCGTCGGCGGTCATCCGGCGCGGCACCCGGATGGTCAAGGTGCTCTCCGCCCGGCAGCTCGCCGGGTACGTGCGGGGTTGGCTGCCGCACGGCTTCTGCTACCGCGAGCACGACGTGGCGCACCTGCGTACGCCGTCGACGACCACCGTGTTGCGCACCGACGGCGACGTCGGCCGGGACGGCTCGGACGTGGCGTACGCGCTACGCTGGCGGGCCGCCGACCCCGACGACTACGACGTGCCGGTGGGCGAGGCGCACCGGGGGCTGACGGCGCTGGCGTCCCGGGACCGGCTGGGCCCTCCGGTGCTGGGCACCGGTTTCGTCCCGAGCAACGGCCAGCTCATCCCCGAGTTCATCACCCGGGACTTCGCGGACCTGCCCATGCCGGCGAACGCGACGCTTGTCGCCTACCCCGCCGAGGGCGTCGAGGTGGTGCTCTACAGCTACCAGGCCGAGCAGCGCGCGTGGCTGCGGATGGTGGGCCCGCAGTGGCGGCACCTGCTGGCCGCGGTGCCGGGCCTCTCCCCCGACCAGGAGTACGTGCCGACCGGCGACGCCCCGCGCTCCACCCAGCTGGTAGGCCTCTACGGCGATACGGAGTACGAGGCGGTGGCCGACCTGCCCGGCGGGTTCCGGGTGCTGGCGATGACCCGGGCGGCCCGCTACCCGGTGGAGGCGGTGGCCCGGCGGCTGCGGTTCGCGCAGTGGCGGGGCGTGTCGTGCCTGGTGCTGCGCGAGGAGGCCGGCTGGCTGCGGCTCCGGCTGCGTTTCCCGGACCCGGAAGCGGTGGTCGCCACCGGCGCGCAGTGCCACGACCGGGGTGTCTACGAGACCTGGGCGCCGGGCGCCGAGGTGAGCAACGACCAGGTCATGGACACCCGGTACGTGATGTGACGGCGGGCGGCGGTGGGAGCGCCCACCACCGCCCGCCGTTCGCTGATCAGCCGGCCAGTCGGGCCAGCTCCTCGTCGACGATCGACGGGTCGAGCTTGCGGAACACCGGCTTCGGCGCGGCCAGCGGCCGACCGACCTCCAGTGGCACCGACTCCCAGCGCGCGCCCACCGTGTAGTCCCCGGTCAGCACCGGGTACGCCGGCCCGCCGTCCAGGTCGTCGACCTGCTCGATGACCGGCATCGGCGCGTGCACGCCGGTGCCGCCCAGCAGCTCGTGCACCTGCTGCGCGGAGTGCGGCAGGAACGGGGTGAGCAGCGTGTTGGCGTCGCTGACCACCTGGAGGGCGACGTGCAGGATGGTGCCCTGGCGGGGCTTGTCGGCCTCGGCCTTGAGCTTCCACGGCGCCTGCTCGGACAGGTACTTGTTGGCCTCGGCGACGACCTTCATCGCCTCGCCGATGGCCTGCTTCTGCCGGTGCCGGCCGATCAGGTCGCCGACCGTGTCGAACCCGGCGCGGGCGACGGCGAGCAGCGCCTCGTCGGCCTCGGTGAGGCCGGCCGGGTCGATCGACGGGATCGCCCCGAAGTTCTTCGCGGCCATCGAGACGCACCTGTTGACCAGGTTGCCCCAGCCGGCGACCAGCTCGTCGTTGTTGCGGCGCAGGAACTCGGCCCAGGTGAAGTCGGTGTCGTTGCTCTCCGGGCCGGCGGCGGCGATGAAGTAGCGCAGCGCGTCGGCGTCGTAGCGCTCCAGGAAGTCACGGACGTAGATGACCACCTTGCGGGACGAGGAGAACTTACGCCCCTCCATGGTCAGGTACTCGCTGGAGACCACCTCGGTGGGCAGGTTGAGCCGGCCCAGCTCGCCCGGCTCGCCGTCGCGGGAGCCCTCGCCGGAGTAGCCGGAGAGCAGCGCCGGCCAGATCACCGAGTGGAAGACGATGTTGTCCTTGCCCATGAAGTAGTAGGACCTGGCGTCCTTGCCCTCGCCGTCGGTCGACCACCACCTGCGCCACGCCTCCGGGTCACCGGAGCGGCGGGCCCACTCGATCGAGGCGGACAGGTAACCGATCACCGCGTCGAACCAGACGTAGATCCGCTTGTCGGGCCGGTCCCGCCAGTCGTCCAACGGGATGGGCACGCCCCACTCCAGGTCCCGGGTGATCGCCCGGGGCTGGAGGTCGTCGAGCAGGTTGCGGGAGAACCGCAGCACGTTGGGCCGCCACCCGTCGCGGGTGTTCAGCCACTGACGGAGCACGTCGGCCAGGGCGGGCAGGTCCAGGAAGAAGTGCTCGGTCTCGACGAACTTCGGGGTCTCCCCGTTGATCCGCGACTTCGGGTCGATCAGGTCGATCGGGTCGAGCTGGTTGCCGCAGTTGTCGCACTGGTCGCCGCGCGCGCTGTCGTACCCGCAGATCGGGCAGGTGCCCTCGATGTACCGGTCGGGCAGGGTGCGCCCGGTGGACGGCGAGATCGCGCCCATGGTGGTCTTCGGCACGATGTAGCCGTTGCGGTACATCCCCTCGAACAGCTCCTGCACCACCGCGTAGTGGTTGCGGGTGGTGGTGCGGGTGAACAGGTCGTAGGAGAGCCCGAGGCCGTGCAGGTCCTCGACGATCACCCTGTTGTACCTGTCGGCCAGCTCGCGCGGGGTCACCCCGTCGGCGTCGGCCTGCACCTGGATGGGGGTGCCGTGCTCGTCGGTGCCGGAGACCATGAGCACGTCGTGGCCGGCCATCCGCATGTACCGGGCGAAGACGTCGGAGGGAACGCCGAAACCGGAGACGTGGCCGATGTGGCGGGGGCCGTTGGCGTACGGCCAGGCCACTGCCGCGAGAACGTGACTCATGAGCAGCAAGCCTAGTGACCCGCCCGGGGCGTCCGCGAACCAATGGGGGGTGCTGGGCCGTCGGACCGGACCGACCACCCCGCCCATTGGTCCGATTTGTCGTCGACACGCGGTCCAACTGCCCGATCTGCCTCCGCCACCGGTGTGCAATGAACGTCGTGACTGGCAGAGGAGCGGCCCGGGACCACGACGAGCGTCCCACCGGGCCGACCGGCGACGACGAGCCCGGCGCACCCCGGGCCGGGGTCGCGCCGCAACCCCGGCCGGTCCCCGCCGCCGAACCCGACCGGCCCGGCCACCAGCGGCCCACGCCGGCCGGACGGGCGGCCGTGCCACGGCGGGACACCTCGACGGAGCTCGCGGCCGGCCCGGCCCGGCCCACGCCTGCCGCGCCGGCCCCCACCCCGGCCCGGCCCGGCCCGCAGGCGCCCGTGCCCAGCCCGGCCCGCCCAAACCCGCCG
>NZ_JBEZFG010000003.1:634093-911220 GCF_040649315.1 Micromonospora sp. NPDC049004 | reverse complement strand
CACGCCGCACGCCGCACGCCGCACGCCGCACGCCGCACGCCGCACGCCGCACGCCGCACGCCGCACGCCGCACGCCGCACGCCGCACGCCGCACGGCCTGGTGATCGTGCCCGATCCAGGAAACAGGGCCCACACCATGCGGGCGAGGCCACTAAATCCAGGGTCGAGCACGATCATGACCGCTGGCGGGATTGGCCGCTGAGCGCCCGGACCGCCCAGCGCCCGGACCGCCCAGCGCCCGGACCGGGCGGATGGGTCGGGCGGGATCGCGTGGGTGGCCTTTGTGGCGGGTGGGAGGGTTGACCGGGCCCGGGGCGTCAGGCGGGGTCTGCGGGTTTGGTCGCCTCACTGGCCTGGGCGTGCCGTTCCAGCAGCCGCTGCCGGATCTCCTCCGGGGTGTACGCGCGCCGGCGCCGCTCGGCGCGGGCGATCACCACGCCGGACGCCGCGACCCCGGCCAGGCCGGCGAGCCCGAGGACCTTCCACCACCGCAATCCTTGCCGCATCGGCCTAGGCTAGTCCCTCATGAGCATCAGCCTGGATGAGGCCGTCGAGTTGACCCGCACCGGTGACGTGTGGGTGTTCCGGGGTCGCAGCGTGCCGGACCGGGCGATCCAGTTCACCACGAACAGCCCGGTCAATCACGTCGGGATGGCTGTGGTGCTGGACGACATGCCGCCGCTGATGTGGCACGCGGAGTTGGGCAGGTCGCTGCCGGACCTGTGGTCGGGCACGCACCAGCGCGGTGTGCAGTTGCACGACCTGCGGGACGCGGTCTGCGTGTGGGCCAACCGGTACGGGCAGCGGGCCTGGCTGCGGCAGCTCGACCCGCCGGCCGCCGGGGAGATGGAGCGGGCGGTGCTGCGGACCGTGGCGCGGTTGGACGGCACGCCGTTCCCGTCGACCGCGCAGTTGGCGTGGCGGTGGGTGCGCGGTCGGGTGCCGTCGCTGCCGGGTCCCGGCCGGGCCGCGCTGCGAGCCGTCTCGCGGGCCGCCCAGGCGACCCGGGGTGACTCTGCCGCTCCGGCCAGCGCTGCTGCGCGGGAGCGGGCGTTGGAGACGGCGTACTGCGCCGAGGTGGTGGCGGTGACCTACGAGGCGATGGGCCTGCTGCCCGCCGGTAAGCGTCCGAACTGGTACGACCCGGGGCGGTTCTGGAGTGGTGACGATCTGGGGTTGACCGGTGGCGCCCGGTTGGGTGCGGAGATCGAGGTGCGGGTTCCGCCCCGCTGAGGTTTGGCCCGCCCCGTGAGCGGCAATTGCTGTCGCGTGAACGCCTCCACCGATCTTGACGCGCTGACCGGCTTCTTCGACAGGTACGGCGCCGCGATGACCTCCGGCGACCTGCCGTCGCTCGCTGGTTGTTACGCCCTGCCCGGGTTGGTGGTGGCCGACACGTACAGCTTCTCGTTCACCTCCCTCGCTGCGGTCGCGCTGTCCTTCGTGGGCGCCGCGCCCGACTACCAGGATCGGGAGCTGATCGCCGCGCACGCTCGGATCGAGGACGTGCAGCCGGTGTCGGCGTTGCTGACCATGGTGTCGGTGGAGTGGGAGTTCCTGGACAGCCGGGGGTACGCGGTGCCGGGGGAGCGGTACCGCTATCTGCTGCGTACGTCGGGTGAGGGTCCGCTGATCTGCACCGTTGTCCGGACGGCCTGACCGCTGGCGGACCGTCCACGCGGGCGAGCCGTTTTCCGCGTCGGGTGGGCCGGTCGGTCCGATCTGTACCCGCGAGGTGTTCGGTCCGGCCGCCGCTGGCTACGCTGTCGCGTCGGTGGGACGAGGGGAGACCTGATGGCGGTGGGGCCGGACGGTGCGGGAGGTCCGCGGACGGCGCGTGTGCTGCTGTCGGTGCCGTGGATCGTGGTGCTGCTCGGTATCGGCGCGCTGGTGGTGCTGTTGGTGATCGCGCTGTTGTCGTTCCGTACGCGGGAGCGGGAGAGCGCGCCGCAGGCCGCGCCGCCGGTGTTCCTGCCGACGGTGCCGGCTGCGGCGTCGTCGGGGCCGACCCCGGGTGGGCTGGAGCGGCGTACGGCGTCGCCGCGGCCGTCGCGCAGCAGCCGGACGCCGTCGCCGCGGGCCACCACGGGTTCGCCGTCGCCGGCCCGGACGAGCGCCCGTGCGGTGGCGCCGCCGAACGGGGCGGTGACCGCCCGGTACCAGGTCGGTACGGACGGCTGGGACGCGACGGAGGCCGTGCTGTCGCTGACGAACGAGTCGGCCCGGTCGGTGGACTGGCGGGTCGAGTTGGCGTTCGAGGACGACATGCGCGGCCTGCGGGTCAGCGGCGAAGCGGGGATCTCCGTGTCGGCGCAGGGTAACGGCGAGTTCGTGGTGAGCGGCGGGGCGGCGCTGGATCCGGGTGACACGCAGACGTTGCGGTTGCGGCTTGCCTGGGACGGTTCGGCGCAGCGGCCGGTGCGGTGCACGGTCAACGGCGTCGACTGCCGCTTCGGCTGAACGGGCGTCGGTGACGGCCGTCGCCGCTTTCGAGTCGGGCCGTCGATCGCTACGCTGCCCGGACGGCCCGCTGAGGGAGGTACATGTCCGGCATGCGTCGCGCGCCGCGACCGTCGCACGGTCCGGCTGCCATCGCGTCGTCGCCGTGGATCGTGGCATGCGCCGGCCTCGTCGTGATGGTGGTTCTGCTCTTCGTGGCCCTGGGCGCGTACCGGGGGCGTAGTCCCGCCTCCGACGACGGCCCGCCGCCGGCGGGGCTGCCGTTGCCGCAGGCGCCGGTCGCGCCGTCGGATCAGTCGTCGACGCCGCTGCCGGAGCGGGCGCCGGTGCGGCCGGGGCTGTCGCCGCGGGCGAGCGGGCCGCCCCCGAGCACACCTGCCATGTCGCGGCCACCGGCGGTCGGCCCGACGGCGGCGCCGACCTCGGGGCGACCGTCGACCGGGGCGTCGTCGCCGCGGCCGCCGGCGGTGAGCGGGCGGTACCGGGTGATGCAGAGCTTCGACGGGGGTTTCATCGGCGAGGTGATGATCGTCAACGCGTCGGGTGCGGACCATGGCTGGACGGTGCGGTTCGACTTCTCCGGTGGGCGGCTGGTGACCGCCTGGGTGGAGGGGGTGCCACAGGGGACGCTGCGTCAGTCCGACGGGAGCTTCACGTACGTCAGCGGGGTGGACGTGCCGGCCGGCGGGTCGGTGGCGTTGCGGTTCCACCTGGAGCGGGCGTCCACGACGCCGCGGGGTTGCACAGTCGACGGAGTGCGCTGCAGCGGATTCTGAGCTGCACTTCCGCAAGGACTTTGCTCGGTTACGACTTTGTTTGCAAGGTATTGCAGATTGTTTCGGCAAGGGTTAGCGTGCGGCCAATCACGACCAGAGGAAGGCCGTCGATGAAACCCCCGCCGATCCCGCGTACCGCCCTGCTCGCGCTCGTCTGCCTGCTCACCTTCACCCTCGTCGGTACGCCGGACTCCACGCGGCCCCTCGGCGCCGACGCCGACCCCCGACCGTCCGGCACCGACGCCCTCGCCGCGGCCGGCGCCGTCCAGTGGCGCAACGAGCCCACCGCCGAGGCGTTGCTGGCCGCCGGCGACGACACCGCGCGTGCCGAGCAGTTCTACTTCGTCCTGCCGGACCGGTTCGCCAACGGCGACCGGCGCAACGACTCCGGTGGCCTGACCGGTGGTCGGCTGCGCACCGGGCTCGACCCGACCGACAAGGGCTTCTACCACGGCGGTGACCTCAAGGGCGTCATCGACAAGCTGGCCTACATCCAGGGTCTGGGCACCACCGCCATCTGGCTCGCCCCGATCTTCAAGAACCGTCCGGTGCAGGGCAAGGGCGACGACGTCTCGGCCGGCTACCACGGTTACTGGATCACCGACTTCACCCAGGTCGACCCGCACTTCGGCACGAACGCGCAGCTCAAGGAGCTGGTCTCGCTCGCGCACCGGCGGGGGATCAAGGTCTACCTCGACGTCGTGGTCAACCACACCGCGGACGTCATCAAGTACGCCGAGGACTCCTATGCCTACGTGGACAAGGCCGCCTCGCCGTACGTCGACGCGCAGGGGCGGGCCTTCGAGGACCGCAACTACGCCGACGGCAGCCGTGACTTCCCCACGGTCGACAGGAACTCCGGCCCGTACACGCCGGTCTTCCCCGAACCCGGCGACGCCACGGTGAAGGTGCCGGCCTGGCTCAACGACGCGACCATGTACCACAACCGGGGGGACTCCACCTTCTCCGGTGAGAACAGCGAGTACGGCGACTTCGGCGGCCTCGACGACCTGTGGACCGAGCGTCCCGAGGTGGTGCGGGGAATGACGAAGGCGTACGGCGACTGGATCGGCGCGACAGGCGTCGACGGGTTCCGGCTGGACACCGTCAAGCACGTCAACATGGACTTCTGGCCGCAGTTCACCAGGGGGGTCGAGCGGGCCGCCGAGAAGGCCGGCAAGAAGGACTTCTTCCTGTTCGGCGAGGTGTACAGCGCCAACCCGGAGATCACGTCGACGTACGTGCGCCGCGGTGGTCTGCCGGCCACCATCGACTTCGCGTTCCAGGAGGCCGCGCGCGGCTACACGGCGGGCGCCGGCTCGGCGAAGGCCCTCGCCGACGTGTACGCCCGCGACGACCTGTACGCCGCCCGGGACACCGACGCGGGCCGGTTGACCACCTTCCTCGGCAACCACGACATGGGTCGGATCGGGTCGTTCATCGCCGGCGGCGGCACCGACCCGGCCAGCCACCTGCGGCGGGACCAGCTCGCCCACCAGCTGATGTTCCTGACCCGTGGCCAGCCGGTGGTCTACTCCGGCGACGAGCAGGGCTTCACCGGCCCCGGCGGGGACAAGGACGCCCGGCAGGACATGTTCGCCTCGAAAGTGCCCGACTATCTCGACGACGACCTGCTCGGCACCGACCGCACCCACGCCAGCGACCAGTTCGACACCGGCCACCCGCTGTACCGGACGATCGCCGAGCTGGGCCGGCTGCGCCAGGCGCACCCCGCGCTGCGCGACGGCATCCAGGTCACCCGGTACGCCGCCGACGGTCCCGGCGTGTTCGCCGCCTCCCGGATCGCCCCCACCGACCGGACCGAGTACGTGGTCGCGGTGAACAACGCCGAGACCGCGCAGACTGTCACCGTGGACACCTGGTCGGCCGGCGCCACCTTCACCGGCATCTACGGCGGGTCGGGCGTGGAACAGGCCGGTGACGACGGCAGGTTGACCCTGACCGTGCCGCCGCTGTCGGCGGCCGTGTACCGCGCGGGCACCCCCATCGCCCGGCCGAGCGGCAAGCCGACCATCAGCATCACCAGCCCCGCGCCGGACGCGTCGGTGGCCACCCGTGCCGCCGTGACCGCGAAGGTGACAGGCGACCCGCTCGCCACAGTCACCGTGGCGGCCCGGGTCGCCGGCGGCAGGTGGACGCTGCTGGGCAGCGCCGACCACGCGCCGTACACCGTGCACCACGACCTGGACGGCCTGGCCGGCGGCACCCGGATCGAGTACCGCGCCGTCGTGCGCGACGGCCGTGGCCGCACCGCTACGGCGCGGTCCGTCGCCGTCGTCGGCACGCCCGAGCAGGGCGGGTCCCGGGAGTGGGCGGTGGTGCACTACCAGCGCCCGGCCGGGGGGTACGACGACTGGGGGCTGTACGCCTGGGGCGACATCGACCCGGCGTACGTCACCGAGTGGCCCAAGGGGCAACCGTTCGCCGGGGAGGACTCCTACGGCCGGTTCGCCTGGGTGAAGCTCAAGCCCGGCGCGAAGTCGGTGGGCTTCGTGGTGGTCGACAAGAACGGCACCAAGGACGTCGCCCAGGACCGCAGCATCGACGTGAGCGCCACCGGTGAGGTCTGGCTCAAGCAGGGTGACCCGGCGATCTACCCGAGCAGGCAGGCGGCCACCGGTCAACCGGATCCGTCGGTCGAGGAGGGCACCGCGGTCATCCACTACCGGCGGGCCGACGGCAACTACGACGGGTGGGGCCTGCACCTGTGGGACGGGGCGGCCAAACCGACCGAGTGGGCCACCCCGCTCGCGCCGACGTCGATCGACGCGTTCGGCGCGGTGTTCCGGGTGCCGCTGGCGGCCGGTGCCACCGGGCTGAACTACATCATCCACAAGGGCGACACCAAGGATCTGCCCGACGACCAGCGGCTCGACTTCGCCAGCGCCGGCCGGGAGGTGTGGCTGCTCGCCGCCACCCCGGGGCGTCTGCTGCCGTCGACCGCGACCAGCGCAGGTGGGGACACCGACATCGGCAAGCAGAAGGCGCACTGGATCGACAGGTCCACGGTGGCCTGGCAGACCCCACCCACCGACGGTCGGGTGTACGCCCTGGTGGCCGCCCCCACCGGCGGGGTGAGCGTCGTCGACGGCGAGCTGTCCGGGACGTACACCAGTCTGCCGTTGCGGGCGCAGCGCAACGGGCTCACCGAGGCCCAGCGCGCGGCGTTCCCGCACCTGTGGTCCTACCGGGCCTTCACCCTCGACCGGGGTGACCTGGCGAAGGTGCCGGCGGCGCTGCGCGGGCAGCTGCTGGTCACCGAGCGCGACGCCCAGGGGAAGCTGCTCTCCGCGACGGGCGTGCAGATCCCCGGCGTGCTCGACGACGTGTACTCCCGGGCCGCCCAGGTCACGCTCGGTCCGACCTTCGCCGGTCGTACGCCGAGCCTCGCGCTCTGGGCGCCGACCGCCCGGACGGTGGCGCTGCAACTGTTCGACTCACCCACATCGGCAGCGAAGACGGTGCCGATGCGCCGCGACGACCGCACCGGTGTCTGGTCGGTGCACGGCAGCCACGCCTGGGCGGGGAAGTACTACCGCTACCAGGTGCAGGCGTGGCAGCCGGCCGCGCAGCGGATGGTCACCGCGTCGGTCACCGACCCCTACTCGGTGGCTCTCGCCGCGGACTCCACGCACAGCCAGCTGGTCGACCTGAACGATCCGGCGCTGGCCCCGCCGGGCTGGCGCACGCTGCGCAAGCCGGCGCCCGTGCCGGCGTCGAAGGCGCAGATCTCCGAACTGTCGGTGCGCGACTTCTCCATCGCCGACGAGACCGTGCCGGCGCAGCGCCGGGGCACCTTCCTGGCGTTCACCGACCCGAAGACCGCCGGGATGACCCACCTGCGGGCGTTGGGTGACGCCGGTGTGACGCACCTGCACCTGCTGCCGGCGTTCGACTTCGCCACGATCCCCGAGAAGCGGGCCGACCAGCGCCAGCCGGCCTGCGACCTGGCGGCCCTCGCGCCGGACTCCGCGGAACAGCAGAAATGCGTGGCGGCGGTGGCCGACACCGACGGCTACAACTGGGGCTACGACCCGCTGCACTACACCGTGCCGGAGGGCGGGTACGCCGTCGACCCGGTCGGCGCGGCGCGGACCACCGAGTTCCGGCGGATGGTCGCCGGGGTGAACGAGGCCGGCCTGCGGGTGGTCATGGACGTGGTCTACAACCACACCGCGGCGGCTGGCGTGGACGACAAGTCGGTGCTCGACCAGGTGGTGCCGGGCTACTACCACCGGCTGCTCGACGACGGGACGGTGGCCAACTCCACCTGCTGCGCCAACACCGCTCCGGAACACGCGATGATGGGCAAGCTGGTCGTCGACTCGCTCGTCACCTGGGCCAGGCAGTACAAGGTGGACGGCTTCCGGTTCGACCTCATGGGCCACCACCCGAAGGCGAACATCCTGGCCGTACGTGCGGCGCTGGACCGGCTGACCGTCGCCCGCGACGGGGTGGACGGCAAGGCGATCATGCTCTACGGCGAGGGCTGGAACTTCGGCGAGGTCGCCAACGACGCCCGGTTCGTGCAGGCCACCCAGGCCAACATGGCCGGCACCGGCATCGGCACGTTCAACGACCGGCTGCGCGACGCCGTACGCGGCGGTGGGCCGTTCGACGCCAATCCCCGCGCGCAGGGCTTCGCCTCCGGGCTCTACACCGACCCCAACGGCGACCCGGTGAACGGGTCGGCGGCGGCGCAGAAGGCCCGCCTGCTGCACGCCCACGACCTGATCAAGGTGGGTCTCACGGGCAACCTGCGGAACTACCGGTTCACCGACACCTCGGGGCGCACGGTCACCGGGGCGCAGGTGGACTACAACGGCTCCCCGGCCGGCTACACCGCCGCGCCCGGGGAGGCGGTCACCTACGTCGACGCGCACGACAACGAGATCCTGTACGACGCGCTGGCGTACAAGCTGCCGCAGGCCACCAGCCCGGCGGACCGTTCCCGGATGCAGGTGCTGGCGCTGAGCACTGTGGCGCTGGGGCAGGGCACCGGGTTCGTCACCGCCGGCAGCGAACGGCTGCGGTCGAAGTCGTTGGACCGCAACTCGTTCAACTCCGGTGACTGGTTCAACCAGATCCGCTGGGGTTGCGAGCGGGGCAACGGGTTCGGCGCCGGCCTGCCGCCGGCACAGGACAACGAGGACAAGTGGCCGTACGCCAAGCCACTGCTCGCGGACCCGGCCCTGGTGCCCGACTGCGCGGCGATCGACACCACCGACGCCCGGTACGCCGAGCTGCTGCGCATCCGGGCGTCCTCGCCGGTGTTCGGGTTGAGCACCGCCGAGCAGGTGCAGCGGAGGGTGGCGTTCCCGCTCTCCGGCGAGGCGGAGACGCCGGGTGTGCTGACCATGACGCTGGACGCCCGTGGTCTGGGCGGGCAGTGGACGTCGCTGACAGTGGTCTTCAACGGCACGCCAGCGACGGCGAAGCAGACCGTGACCGGTCTGCGGGGCGCGGACGTGGCACTGCACCCGGTGCTGGTGAACTCGGCCGACCCGGCGTTGCGGACGGCGTCGTTCGACCGGGCGGCCGGCACCTTCACGGTGCCGGCGCGCAGCGTGGCGGTGTTCGTCCGCAGGTGAGCGGGGACCGGCCCCCTTCCGCGTCGCGCGGAAGGGGGCCGGTCCTTGTGGTGCGTCGTGCCGTGGTGCTCCTGCTCAGGCGAAGCAGTTCTCGATGGCGCCGCCCGGGATGGCCAGGCAGTTCGTCGGGCGGTTCGCGGTGATCGCGGACTTGTCGTCCACGTTCACCGGCCCGAAGAAGGTGAACACACCGCCCGGTGCGAAGGTCGAGAAGTTGTAGGCGACCTTCGTCCTCGACAGGTTGACCTCGCCGAAGATGTTGAAGATGCCGCCGCCGACCCCGATCGGGCCGATGGCCCGGTTGCCGACGACCTCGCTGTCGCGCAGCGTGGTGACGCTGCCGGCGTTGAAGAGCCCGCCGCCGAAGAAGCCAGCGGTGTTGTCCTTGATGTTGCTCTTCTCGAACGTGACCGCGCTGTCGAAGGCGATCGCCACACCACCACCGACACCGGCGGTGCTGTTCTTCTCGACCGAGACGTTGTACAGGTTCAGCTGGCTGTCCGCCGCCGCCAGGCCGCCACCGGCGAGGATCGCGGTGTTCGAGACGAACTTGGTCTCGTACGCCGTGGTGTTGCCCTCGATGTCGAGGTAGCCGCCGCCGAAGCCCAGCGTCTCGTTGTCGGTGATCTCGGCCTTCTTCAACTCGACGGTCCCGCCGTCGACGTCGTCGGTGAAGATCCGCGCGGCACCGTTGGAGATACCGCCACCACCGATGACTGCCGTGTTGTCGGTGATCTTCGACTCCTCGACCTTGAGCAGGCCGGCGTTGAAGACACCGCCGCCGAAGAAGAAGGCGGTGTTACGGGTGACGGTGCTGTGCCAGATCTTCGTGGTGCCGAAGTTGGCCACGCCGCCGCCGTTGCCGCCGGACTGGTTGAGGACGACCTCGGACTCGATGATCTCGGCGGTGCCGCCCGGCTGGACCAGGATGCCGGCACCGTCGTTCTCGTCCGGCTCCTCGACCAGCGGCGTGACGACGCCCGGCGCCGCCTTCGTCGCGGCCTTCGGCGTCACCTTGGGCGCGGCCTTGAGGCCGGCCTTCGGGTTGGCCTGCCGCGTGGCGAGCGCCTGGTTCAGCGGAACGCCCGCCTTCACCTGCGCCGCGATCGCCTCGGAATCCGAGTAGGACGCCCAGACGGCCGCCGGCTCGACGGCCTCGTACAGTTCGAGGGTCTGGCCACCCTTGATGGTCAGGCCCTTGATGGTGAGGTGTCCACCGCTGCCGACGTTGAGGATCCGGAAGTAGTCGGCCGTGGCTTCCCGGGCGATCGTCGTGTGCTCACCCTTGAGGGTGATGTTCTCGGTGATCACCGGGAGCCCGTTGCCCTGGTAGTCGCTGCGGCTCAGGTTGTAGGTGCAGCCCTCGGCCAGCTCCAGCACACCGCCGTGCTTGTTGTTGGCGAAGACGATCGCCTGAATCAGCTTGTCGGTGTCGCAGGGCACCTCCTTCCCACGCTCGTGGTCCTTGTCCCGGTCCTTGTCCTTGTCCTTGTCCCGGTCCTTGTTCCAGTCGCGGCCCTCCTCGCCGTGCTGGTCGCCGTCCTTGCTGACCTGCGCGGTGTTCCAGTTCAGGCCAACCGCTCCGGCGCTGCCCGCGACGCCCACCGCCGCGAGGCTGATCACACCCGTCAGACCGGCCACGCCGCTGGCGAGCCAGAGCTTGCGGCGGCGCTTGGCCGTCGCCCGCCCGGAGGCTTCATTGTTCGTTAGGTAGTTGGACATCGGAGCTCTCTGCCCTCTCCTCGTACCAGACAGGGTCGCCGCCCTCCGGCGGGCGTCCCCTGCTACAAATCGGTTGTAGCTCCCAAAACCACCGTATGAGAATGTTCCTCGCCTCGGGGGCGTATCCGAAACAACCCCACATTAGGTTCACGTTCGCGCGTTTGGTGGCCGGGACACCCCGGGCGGGTACGCCGCCCCCAAGCCGGGCCGTCGGGCCCGTGAGCAGCCCAAATGGGTACGCCCCTCCGTGCCGTGACCGGCTCGGAGGGGCGTGCCCTCTATGTGGTTCAGCCCCACCCGATCAGGCGAAGCAGTCCCGAACGTTGAAACAGTTCGTCGGGCGGTTGGCGGTGACCGCGGACTCGTCGTCCAGCAGGACGGTGCCGCCGAGGCTGTTGAAGATGCCCCCCGGCTCAAGGGTGGAGAAGTTGTGCGCCACCGTCGTCCGGTAGAGCCTGACCTCGCTCCCCTCGGCGTTGAGGATGCCGCCGCCGCGGGCGAACGGACCGATGGCCCGGTTGCCGACGACCTCGCTGTCGCGCAGCGTCGTGCGGCTGTCCTCGTTGAAGAGTCCGGCCCCGCCGGACCCGGCGGTGTTGTCCGCGATGGCGGTGTCCTCGATCGTCGCGGTGCTGTCGGAGACGACCGCCACCCCACCACCCTGGCGGCCAGCGCTGTTCCTGGCCACCGTGGCGTGCTTGAGGGTGAGCTGACTGTCGGCCACGGCAACGCCGCCGCCGTCCAGGAGCGCCGTGTTGTCGGTGACCTTCGTGTCGTGCAGGGTCGTGGTGCCCTCGACGTCCAGGACGCCGCCGCCGAAGCCGAGCGTCTCGTTGTCGGTGACCTCGCTCTTGTAGACCCAGACCGCACCGCCGTCGACGGACTCGGTGAAGATCTCGGCCGCGCCGTTGGCGATGCCGCCGCCGCCGATGATCCCGGTGTTGTCCTTGATCTTCGACTCGTCGACCTGGAGCACGCCGGCGTTGAAGATGCCACCGCCGAAGAAGAAGGCGGTGTTGTGCGCAACCGTGCTCTTGCTGAGCCGGGCGCTGCCGAAGTTCGCCAACCCGCCACCGTTGCCGCCGGACTGGTTGTAGAGCAGCTCACTGTCCAGGATCTCCGCCCGGCCCCCAGGCTGTACGAGCACCCCGGCGCCGTCGTTGAATCCGGGCTCCTCCACCAGCGGCACAACCGCCGCTCCGGCCGCCGTCGTCGGAGCCTTGGCTGCTGCCGGCTTGGCCGCGGTAGCTGCTGCCGGCTTGGCCGCGGTTACCTTCGTCGACGTGGCCGCCTTGGCGGTCGCCGCTGCCTGCTTGGCGTCCGCTGCCTGCTTGGCTGCGGTTGCCGCTGCCTGCTTGGCGTCCGCTGCCGCCTTGGCCGCTGCCGTCGGGTCCGCCGCCTTGCCTGCTTCCGGCTTGGCAGTCGCAGCCTGCTTGGCCGCCGCCTTGACAGTCGCTGCCTTGGCCGCTGCCGCCTTGGTCGTGGCCGCCTTGGCGGCGGTCGGCTTGGCCGCCATCGTCGGGTCGGTGGACGCCACCGGCTCCGCTGCCGCCGCCGTTGCCGGCTGGGCCGCGCTGCCCGCTGCAGTGGTGCCCGCTGCAGTGGTGGCCGCCGGCTTGGCCGTCACCGCGGTGGTCCGCACCGAGGTCGAGTACGGCCCCCAGACCGTCGCCGGCTCCACGGTCATCGCCCGCTGGATGGTCTGCCCACCCTTGATGCTCAGGCCCTTGAGGGTGAGTTGCCCACCCGCGCCGACGTTCAGGATGCGGAAGTAGTCGGCGGTGGCCTCGCGACCAATTGTCGTGTGCTCGCCCTTGAGAGTGATGTTCTCGGTGATCACCGGGAGGCCGTTGCCGTCCTGGTTGCGGGTCAGGGTGTACGTGCAGCCCTTGGCCAGCTCCAGCACCCCGCCGTCGCCGTTGTTGGCGAAGGTGATCGCCTGGATCAGCTTGTCCGAGTCGCAGGGCACCTGCCTGGTGCGGTCCTTGTCGTCCCGCTTGTCGTCCTTGCCGGAGCGGTAGTCGAAACCACTCCAGTCGTCGCCACTCCACTCGTCGTCGGTGCCGCTCTCCTTGCCGCCGTTCTCCGTGCCGCCGTCGGCGTTCGCGCCAGCGTCGCTGACGTTCTGCCGGTTGGTCGACGGCTGGGCATCGGACACCCGGTCGGAGGTGGGCTTGTCGTCCCGGGCGGCCACGCCACCGAGGGCGGCCAGGCCGACCACCCCGGTCAGGCCGGCGACGCCGGCAACCCACAGGGCCCGTCGTCGTCGTGTCGGCGGAGCCGTCGAGGCCCCGCCGTCGGTACTCGTTACGTCGTTGGACATCAGAGCCTTCCGCCCTTCCTACTACCAGACGGGGTCGCACCGCCCGCAGCGCCACGACCAGCCACAAATCGGTTGCAGCCTCTGATGCCCACCGTATGAGAACTATCTTCGCGAGGCGGACGTATCCGAGAAAACCCCGCATATGCCTCAGGTTAGGGCAGGAGCCCGTAATGGTCCGGCAGGACAGGAAGGGGCGTGAGCAGCCCAAACACCACGAGGCGCCCCTTGTGGGGCGCCTCGGTGTCGCTGGGCGTGATCGACTCGGGTTTCAGGAAGACGCGCTGTCCGGACGCCTCGGACACCCCGACAGCACGGAAGTCGAGTGGATCAACGCGCCGGGACGAGTCCGGCCCTGGACGCCGGTCCGGGCAAGGGACGGCCCGGACCTGCCCTGTCCGGGGCAAGGTCCGGGCCGAGGCCGAGGCGGCGACCTCCGGGGTCGGGGGAGGGGCGGGGCTTGGGTCAGGCGGGCAGGCGGGGGCCTGCTTCGCGCTGCTCGGCCAGCCAGGTCTCCACCTCGTCGGCGGTACGCGGCAGGCCGGCCGACAGGTTCACCGCACCTGTCGCGGTGACCAGGACGTCGTCCTCGATGCGGATGCCGATACCGCGCAGTTCGGCGGGGACCAGCTCGTCCTCCGGCTGGAAGTACAGGCCCGGTTCGACGGTGAGCACGTAGCCCTCGCCCAGGGCCCCGTCGCGGTAGGTCTCCTTGCGGGCGTTCGAGCAGTCGTGCACGTCGATGCCGAGCATGTGACCGAAGCCGTGCAGCGTCCAGCGCCGGTAGACCGAGGACTTCTCGTCCATGGCCTCGTCCACGCTCACCGGCAGCAGGCCCAGGTCGGACAGGCCCTCGGCGAGCACCCGCATGCAGGTCAGGTGGACGTCCTTGAACTTGACGCCGGGGCGGATGGCGTCGATGCCGGCCTGCTGCGAGGCGTACACGATGTCGTAGACCTGCCGTTGCAGGGCGGTGAACCGGCCGTTGACCGGCAGCACCCGGGTCACGTCAGCCGTGTAGAGGTTGCGTCCCTCGACGCCCATGTCCATCAGCAGCAGGTCACCCGGACGGGTGGCGCCGTGGTTGTGCACCCAGTGCAGGATCGTGGCGTGCTCGCCGGCGCCGACGATCGAGCCGTACCCGACGTCGTTGCCGTCGTGGCGGGCGCGCAGCGCGAAGATGCCCTCCAGCAGGCGCTCCGAGACGGCGCGGTCGGCGGGGAGGATGCGGGCCACGTCCTCGAAGCCGCGCACCGTGGCGTCGATGGCGTCCTGAAGCTGGCCGATCTCCCACTCGTCCTTGACCAGCTTCTGCTCCGAGATGGCGATCGCCAGCTCCCGGTCGCGGGGCGGCTGCCCGTCGGCGCGGACCCCGTCGTACGGGCGGACGGCCGCGTCGACCTGGGCGTCGAAGCCGCGCAGCACCCTGGTGCGACCGGGCGCCAGGTCGGCGAGCGCCGCCTCCAGGCCGGTCAGGTCGGCGGTGGGCAGGCCCAGCTCGGTGGACTTCTCGCCGAGGGTGTGTCGCCGGCCGACCCACAGCTCGCCGTGCCGGCTGCGGAAGAACTCGTCGGTCTCGCGGGATGAGCGGGGCCGCATGTACAGCGTCGCGTCGTGCCCCGAGCCGTTCGGGCGCAGCACCAGCACGCTGTCCGGGTCGTGGTCGCCGGTCAGGTAGGCGAAGTCGCTGCCCGGCCGGAACGGGTAGGCGGTGTCGTTGGCGCGGACCTTCTCGCCGCCGGTCGGGATGACAAGTGTCTCGCCGGGGAAGGCGGCCGAGAGCGCGGCGCGGCGCTTGGCGTAGTTGGGCGCCTCGGGACGGGGCGTGACCGGGAGTTCGGTGTCCCGCCAGCCCTGCCGCATGAAGGACAGGAACGCCTCCGGAAAGTCCGGATCGTGCGATTCCGTGCCGTCTGTCGGCGTACCGTCGGTGCTTTCCTCGGTCATTGCGCCGCTCCCTTCCGCTTCGTTGCTGGTCCCGACGGTACCGCGTGCCCGGTTCGTGTTGGTGGGGGCCGGGAGCGCTCCGGATCGACGGACGGCTGCGACGGGCCGACGGACCGCGTGGAAAGATGACCACCATGTGCGGACTCCTGGCCTTCTTCAGCGCGAACGGCAACGCCGCCGCGCACCGCGACCACATCGCCGGAGCATTGGAATGCCTGCACCACCGCGGCCCCGACGAGACAGGGGTCGAGGTGGTCGGTGACGCCTCCGGCCGGTACGCGGACGGCGTGTTCGCCCACAAGCGGCTCGCCATCATCGACGTCGCGTCGAGTCACGAGCCGCTGCCCTACGCGAACGGCCGTTATCTGCTCACCTTCAACGGTGAGATCTACAACTACATCGAGCTGCGCGACGAGCTCGTCCGGAACTTCGGCGCGCAGTTCGCGACCGCAGGTGACGGCGAGGTGATCGTCGCCGGCTACCACTTCTGGGGCGAGCAGGTGCTCACCCGCCTGCGCGGCATGTTCGCCTTCGTCATCTGGGACCGGCAGGAGCGGCGCGCGTTCGGCGCCCGCGACTACTTCGGCATCAAGCCGCTGCACTACCTGGAGACCGCCGACGGCCTCTACCTGGCGTCGGAGAAGAAGGCGCTGCTGCCGTTCGCGCACAGCAGCTACCAGGGCGACGCGGGTGTCGACGCGGCGAACCTGAGCCACTACCTGACGCTGCAGTACGTTCCCGAGCCCGGCACCCTGCACAAGGGCATCAGCCGCATCGGTTCGGGGGAGTACCTGACCTGGTCTCCGGGCGGGCGGATCGACGTGCGCCGGTGGTACCGGCCGGTGTTCCGGCCCGCGCCGGTCGACGACGAGCAGAAGCTCTACCACGAGATCCGGGAGACGCTGCGCGAGAGCGTACGCATGCACATGCGCTCCGACGTGCCGGTGGGCTCGTTCCTGTCCAGCGGCATCGACTCGACGGCTGTCGTCGCGCTGGCCCGGGAGTTCAACCCGAACATCCTGACCTTCACCGTCGGCTACGACGTGCCGGGATATTCGGAGATCGACGTCGCGCAGGAGTCGGCCCGGCACCTGGACGTCACCACCATCCCCACCAAGATCGGTCCGCAGGACATGATCGACGCGCTTCCGAAGATCGTCTGGCACCTCGACGACCCGGTGGCGGACCCGGCGCTGGTGCCGCTGTACTTCGTGGCGAAGAAGGCCGCCGAGCACGTCACGGTGGTGCTCTCCGGCGAGGGGGCCGACGAGTTCTTCGGCGGTTACACCATCTACCGGGAGCCGCTGTCGCTCGGCACCGTCAACGGCCTGCCCGGCGGCGTGCAGAAGGGCCTGCGCGCGGTCTCCAAGGCGATCCCGCAGGGGGTCAAGGGCAAGAGCTTCCTGGAGCGTGGCACGACCCCGATCGAGGAGCGCTACTACGGCAACGCCCGGATGTTCACCGAGGAGGAGAAGCAGCACCTGCTGCGGCGCTACGACCCCTCGGTGCGCTACACGGACGTGACCGCGCCGATCTACGCCGAGTGCACCGAGCTGGACGACGTCACCAAGATGCAGTACGTCGACCTCTACACCTGGCTGCGCGGCGACATCCTGGTCAAGGCCGACCGGATCTCGATGTCGCACTCGCTGGAGGTGCGGGTGCCGTTCCTCGACCGCGAGGTCTTCGACGTCGCGGCGAAGATCCCGGTGGACCTCAAGCTGCCGCCGCGCTCCGACGCGACCAAGTACGCGATGCGTCAGGCGTTGCAGGGTGTCGTGCCGCCGGCGATCGTCAACCGCAAGAAGCTGGGCTTCCCGACGCCCACCCGGGTGTGGCTGCGCGGGGAGATGTACGAGTGGGCCCGGCACGTGCTGAGCACCTCGGGCGCGGGTGACCTGCTCGACCTGTCGTACGCCCTGCGGCTGCTCGACGAGCACAAGCGGGAGGAGGCCGACCACTCCCGCAAGGTGTGGACGGTGCTGATCTTCTGCATCTGGCACGCCATCTTCGTGGCCAAGACGCTCGACCCGGGCATCCAGCGCAACCAGTCGGCTCTGCTGACGAAGCCGGTGGTCGGCTCCATGGTCCGCTGACCGGCGACCCCCACCCCGTCGATCAAGAGGTTTGCGTCACCCGAGTGACTCCGGGTGACGCAAACCTCTTGATCATTTCAGGGACCCTCAGCGTCGGGCGCAGGTGACAGTCGGGATGCCGTTCGTTCCCGTGCTGCTGGCCAGGAAGCCGAACGTGGTGGTGCCCTCCGGTGCGACAGTGCCGTTGTACGAGACGTTCGTCGCCGTCACCGAGGCGCCGGACGTCGTCTGGGTGGCGCTCCAGATCTGATTGATCGCCTGCCCGTTGGGCCAGGTCCAGCTCGCGGTCCAGCCGGCGAACGGCGTACTGCCGTGGTTCATGATCGTGATCTCGCCCTGGAAGCCACCCTGCCAGGCGCTGGTCACCTTGTAGACGGCCATGCAGTCACCTGTCGACGGCGGCGGCGTGGTCGGCGGCGGGGTGGTCGGCGGCGGCGTCGTGGGCGGCGGAGTGGTCGGCGGCGGGGTGGTGGGCGGCGGAGTGGTCGGCGGGGGCGTGGTGGGCGGCGGAGTGGTCGGGTTCGACCCGCCCGGACCCACACCGGTCACCTGGCCGCTGCCGCCGTCGAAGGCCACGTCGGAGCAGCCGAAGAAGTTCTCCTGCGAGTCCGAGCGCACCCAGCGGGAGTAGATGATGTGCCGGCCGCTCTTACCCGACGGCAGGTTGCCGCTGAAGTAGTAGTGACCGTCGTTGGTGCCGACGCTGCCGCGCTGCGGCGGGTTGGTCACCGTCAGGAACGGCTGCTCCTCCAGGTCACTCCAGGCCAGCGCCCGGGTCGGGCTCCAGCTGTCCTTGGTGACGTAGAAGTAGAAGGTGCCCGGGTGGTGCGCCCAGTTGCTGTACCGGAAGTCCAGCCGCGCGCCGGAGGTCAGGTGGGTCAGCGGCCAGTCGGTGCGGGGCAGGTCGTAGCCCCGGTAGCCGGTGTTGCCACCACTGCACAGCTGCCCGTCCGGAATGAAGCCGGTGGTACGGCCACCGGCGTCCGAGCGCAGCACGCTGAACCAGTTGTAGAGCGAGTTCGTCCCGCTCTGCGCCACCGCGGCGGCGCACGCGGGGTTGTTCGGCCTGATCTCACCGGTCTGGCTGAGGCCGTCCTGCCAGCAGAGGTAGGTCCGGGCGCCCGGCGTCATCGCCGCGCCGTGCGCGGCCGCCGGTTGCGGACTGGCCGCAAGCGCTACGGCGCCCAGCGCGAAGGTAAGGGCCGCGGTGAGTAACGCGGCCGTACGGGAACGGTTCACGGGTTCTCCTGACTCGCGAGGCGTGCCGCCCGAGCCGCCCCGCCGCAATCGGGTGGGGTTGTGGTGTCGTCGCAGCGCCGTGGGGGCGGATGCGGCGATCACTGTGACGTGCCCCGGCCGAAGTGCGGCCAGCGGACACACGCCATCGACGGTCCTGTCCTGGACCGGTGCCCTCGCGTCGAACCAACCCGGCAACCGGCGGCGCGGCAGCCCTCGCACCGCCCGGTATGCGCCATCCCACCACGTCGCCGACCGCCTGCGCAATAGTCGACCCTCGATGTGCCAAACGCGGCAGGCGTGGTCCGCCGGCTCACCCGACTCCCGATCGGACCGATGGGTTCTCTCCTATAGTGATGGTCTGCATCCCCACGGCGACGACTGCCGTCCGGGCCGATCTCCCGCGTCGGGGCGGCGCACGTCGCCGTGCCGGCCGTACGGCGGGACCGGCCGGCGACGGGACGAAGGAGGCGGCAGCGCGTGCCCGACGTGTTCGACGACCTGCACCGCCGCTGCCGCGCCGGCGAGCCGGTCGCCCTGGCCACGGTCGTCGCCACCTGGCGATCGGCGCCACAGCCGCCCGGCGCCGCCATGCTCGTGGCCGCCGACGGCACGGTCACCGGCAGCGTCTCCGGCGGCTGCGTCGAGGCCGACCTCTACGAGCGTGCCCGCCACGTGCTCGCCACCGGCGTACCCGAGCTGGTCCACTACGGCGTCAGCGACGACGAAGCGTACGCCGTGGGCCTGACCTGCGGCGGGATGCTCGACGTGTTCGTGGAGCGGGTCGACGGCGACGCCCGCGCGCAGGTGGACGCGGTCGCCGCCGCGCGGCGGGCCGGCGAACCGGCCGCGGTCGTCACCTGCGTGGCGGCCGACGCCGGCGACACCCCGGGCGCGGCCCCGACCGACCCGGCCGGGCGACTGGGCCGACGGCTGGTGCTGACCGGTGGACAGGTGACCGGTTCGCTCGGCGACGACCGGCTGGACGACGCCGCTACCGACGACGCGCTCGGACTGCTCGCCGCCGGGCACAGCGGCGTGCTCCGGTACGGCTACCAGGGGCAGCGCCGCGGCGCCGGGCTCAGCCTCTTCGTGGCCACGCACGCCACCGCGCCCCGGATGATCGTCTTCGGGGCTATCGACTTCGCGGCCGCGGTGGCCCGGATCGGCGCGTTCCTCGGCTACCGGGTGACCGTCTGTGACGCCCGGGCCGTGTTCGCCACCGACCGGCGCTTCCCGGACGCGCACGAAGTGGTGGTGCAGTGGCCGCACCGCTACCTGCGGGCCGAGGTCGACGCCGGCCGGATCGACGCGCGCACAGTCGTCTGCGTGCTCACCCACGACCCGAAGTTCGACGTGCCGCTGCTGGCGCTGGCCCTGCGCCAACCACTGGCGTACGTCGGCGCGATGGGGTCGCGGCGCACCCACGACGAGCGGCACAAGCTGCTGCGCGAGGCCGGGCTCACCCTGGAGCAGCTCGACCGGCTCGCCTCACCGATCGGGCTGGACCTCGGCGGCCGTACGCCCGAGGAGACCGCCGTGAGCGTCGCCGCGCAGATCGTCGCCGCCCGCTGGGGCGGCAGCGGTCGGCCCCTGTCCGCGCTCGACGGGCCGATCCACCACCCGGGCTGACGCCGTACCGCCTCTTCGCCGCCCAGCAGGGCGTTCGTTGTGCCAGCCTGATCCCAGTCGACCAGGTCCGCCCGATCGCCCGCGGCGGCCCGGCGTGGGCACGCCGGCGCGCTGCCGGCTGACGACGAAGGGACTTCGATGGGGTACGCGGTGGTGTTCGGCGAGGCGCTCGTCGACCTGCTCGACACCGAGCGCGACGGGGAACGGGTCTACCGGCAGGCGATCGGCGGTGGACCGCTCAACGTCGCCGTCGGGGTGACCCGGCTCGGCGGCGCGGCGCAGTTCGTCGGCTCGCTCGGCGACGACGTGCTGGGCGGGCGGATCCGCGGCTTCCTGACCGATGTCGGCGTCGGTCTCGCCGGTGCCGTCACGGCACCGGCGCCGACCACGCTCGCGGTGGTCACCTACGCCGGGCCGGAGCCCGACTTCCGCTTCTACGGCGAACCGCCCTCCTACAGCCTGTTCGGCCCCGACGATCTGGACCTGGCGCTGATCGAGGGCGCGGACGTGCTCTACTGCGGCTCGATCGTGCTGGCAAAACCGCGCACCCTGGCCGCCGCGCGCCGCGCCTGGTCGCTCGCGCCCGGACTGCGCGTCTTCGACCCGAACGTACGCCCCCGCCTGCTCGACGGTCCGGCCGCGCTGGACGGGCTGCGCGAGGTGGTGGCCGAGTTCGCCGCGGGCGCGCACCTGGTCAAGCTGAGCACCGCCGACGCCGAACTGCTCTACCCGCACGAACCGGTCGAGGGAGTGGCCGCGTACCTGCGTGAGCTGGGCGCGACCACCGTGGTGGTGACGCTCGGCGCGGCGGGCGCGGTGCTGGCCACCGCCGGCGCGGATCCGGTACGCGTGCCGGCCCCCAAGGTCAACGCCGTCGACGCCACCGGCGCCGGCGACTCGGTCATGGCCGCGCTGATCGCCGACCTGCTCCTGGACGGCGAGCCCGACGAGCCGGCGGGCTGGGTCGAACGGGTGGCCTTCGCGCTGCGCGTGGCGGGCCTCGTCTGCGAGTCCCCAGGCGGCGCCACAGCCATGCCCACCCGCACCGAGGTAGACCGCCGCTTCAAACCCTGACCCTGCCCCTGCCCCCTGGCCCTGCCCCACGCCCCGCTCTGCCTGCCCCGTCGATCTTGCACTTTCGGTCGGCGGTTGGCCCCCTCTTGCCCTTTATGTCGCGGCAGGAAGTGCAAGATCGGCGAGGTTGGGGGGCGGGGGGCGGGGGTCAGGGGGCGGGGTTAGGGGGTTCCGTTTAGTTCGGTGTAGCCGCGGCGGGCGGCGATCAGGGCGGCGCGGGCGCCGAAGGGCGCCTCGGCGGCCACCCGCTCGGGCGGCGCGTCGCCGGTGTGCGCGGCGCGGATCAGCCAGGCCAGTCGCGCCAGGTCGGCGTGCTGGGCGCGGACGAATCCGACGTCCACCGGATCGCCGTGGCCCGGCACGACCACCGTGCGCGGGGTCGTCAGCCGCAGCAGGTCCGCGACGGCGTCCGGCCACTGCAGGGGGTACGAGTCCTCGAAGGCGGGCGGGCCGCTCTGCTCCACCAGGTCGCCGGCGACGAGCACGTCCGCGTCGGGCACGTGCACCACCACGTCGGCGTCGGTGTGCCCGCGCCCCGGGTGCCGCAGCAGCACCCGCCGGCCACCCAGGTCGAGCTCGGTCTCGGTGTGCACCGTGTGCGTCGGAGCGAGCAGCGGGGTGTCGGCCAGCTCGGCTGCCAGCTCCGGGTGCTCCGTGCGCACCTCCTCGTACGCCTCCCGGCGCAGCCGCTCCGGCTCGTCGCGCAGGGCCGCGGCGGCCCGTTCGTGCGCGTACACCGGGCGGGGTGGATCGCCGGCCAGGACGGCGTTGCCGAAGCAGTGGTCGTAGTGGTGGTGGGTGTTGACGAGCGTCAGCGGACGGTCGGTGACCCGCCCGACGGCGGCGGCCAGCTCGGTGGCCTGCCGGGCCGACGAGAGCGTGTCCACCAGCAGCGCCTCGTCGTCGCCGACGACCAGGGTGACGTTGACCCGCAGCAGGGGCTCGGGCAGCACGTACACCCGGTTGGCGACCTCGGTGAACCCGGCGCTCACGACGACCGCCCGGCCCGGTCGACGAAGCGCTGCCGGTCCACCAGGATCCGGTCGACCCGGCCCCGGGCCACCGTCTGGTCGCCGTCCGCGACGGTGACCTCGAACGACAACCGGCGACCGTCGACGGTCGCGAGCAGCGCCTGTGCCCGTACCGTGCGCCCGACCACCGTCGGCGCGAGGTGCTCCAACTCGACCCGGGTGCCCACAGTCGTCGACCCGGGCGGCAGCGTGGCCGCCGTGGCCGCGACGGTGGCCGCCTCGGCGAGTGCGAGCACCCGTGGTGTGCCCAGCACCGGTACGTCCCCCGAACCGACCGCCTGGGCGGTGTCCGCGTCGGTGACGGTCAGTTCGACCTGGGCGGTCAGACCCGGCGCGAAGGCCGGCTCGGGCTGCTCCTGCATGGTCGTCAGCCTAGGTGCTCGCCGAGCCCGTCGAGCACGCGCCCGGCGATCCGCACACCGGCCGCCGCCCACACGCGCACGGCTTCGCCGGGTGGTCCCCGTCGGTCGATGCCGGACCCGTCGTTAACCTTGACCGCGATGGCCGTCGTGACTGACCCCCAACCCCCCGCCCGGACCGACCCGCCCGCGTCCCCGGACGGTGGCCGTCGGCGCATCGTCGCCATGACGGTCTGGGCGGTCGCCTTCGTCGCCGCCTGGCTGGCGATCGGGCTGCCCACCGACCCGGCCTACGCCTTCGTGTGGATCTGGCTCGGGACCATCGCCTGGAACAGCGACCGCCCGTGGCGCAGCCACCTGCGCTTCGCCCGGGACTGGGTGCCGGTGGTGCTGCTGTTCGTCGTCTACAACCTCTCGCGCGGGTTCGCCGACAACGGGGCCACCCCGCACGCCATGGAGCTGATCGTCGCCGACCGGTTCATGTTCGGCTGGGCCACCGGCGGGGAGGTGCCCACCATCTGGTTGCAGGAGCACCTCTACCGCCCGCAGGTGCACTGGTGGGACGTCGCGGCGAGCTGGGTGTACTTCTCGCACTTCGTGGTGGCGCTGACCGCCGCCGCGGTGCTGTGGCTGCGTGACCGGCACCGCTGGGCCGCCTACATGCGGCGTTGGGGTTTCCTCTGCGCCGCCGGCCTGGCCACCTACTTCATCTACCCCGCCGCCCCGCCCTGGTGGGCCGCGCAGAACGGCCTGCTCACCGAGGTCGCCCGGATCTCCACCCGGGGTTGGAAGGCGTTCGGCATGCACGGCGCCGGCAACGTGCTCAACGCCGGCCAGATCGCCTCGAACCCGGTCGCCGCGATGCCGTCGCTGCACACGGCGTGGGCGCTGTTCGTGGTGCTGTTCTTCCTGAGCACCACCCGTCGCCGCTGGTGGCCGCTGCTGCTCGCGTACCCGCTGGCGATGACCTTCACCCTGGTCTACTCCGGTGAGCACTACGTGATCGACGTGCTGGTGGGCTGGACGTACGTCGGGCTGACCTACCTGGTCGTCGGCCTGGCCGAACGCGGCTGGGCGGCATTGCGGGCCCGCCGAGCGGGGGCCGCCGACAAACCACCAGGGCAGCCGGTAGCCCCCGAACCATCAGCCGACAGGCACCCCACACCAGACGACCAACAAGCGATACCCGCCGACCACTGACGAACCCCTGCCCCCCGCCCCCGACAGGCCCCGTCGATCATGAAGTTGTTGTTACCCGTCGGCTCGGCGTGTCGGGGCAATAACTTCGTGATCACCAGAGCGGGTGGGTGGGGGTTAGGGGGTGCGGCGGGCTTTGGTTGCTCGGGTGGTCAGCTCGGCTGCCAGGGTCCACGCCTCGGTGAGGTCGCGGTCCTGGGCTGCCGCGCCCGAGCCGCCGGCGGTGTCCGCGTACACGGTCGCCAGGCCCAGGCGGCGCTGCACCGGGCCCTGCACCACCCGCACGCTCTGGATCCGCGCGTACGGCACGATCGCCAACTGCCGGGTGAGCAGTCCGGACCGGGTGGCGAAGACCCGCTCGAACAGGCCCGCCCCGAGCGCGCCGCGCCCGAGCGGGTGCAGCCAGCGCGTCCGGGGCGGTGGTGGGCTCAGCGTCAGCGCGTCCAGGCGTACGCCCGGCAGCACCTCGGCGACGATCATCGCGGCGGTCGGCAGGTCGCCGACCGGTAGCAGCCGGTCCGGCCGGTTACGGTCGTCGGCCTCCGCCGCGGAATAGCCGGCCACCTCCAACCGCAGCCGCAGCCAGTCGTTGACCCGCCACAGCAGCGGCCAGGTCGCCCGGACGGTCTGGACGCGGTCCAGCGGCACGGTCTGCGCGCGCGTCTCCAGCAGGCCGTTGTGCACCCGCAGGGTGCCGCCGTCGCGCGCCAGCCGGAAGTTCCAGTCGTCGAGGACCCGGCGGATCGGTTGCAGCAGCACACCGGCCATCGCGGTAAGCGTGCTCGCCACCGCGACGAAGGACCACGAGCCGGCGGTGACGAACTGCACCACGACGAACGCCAGGCCGAACGGGAGCAGGAACGCCTGCGGGGTGAGCAACTGACTGACCAGCAGGTCCTGGTTGCGCACCGCGTGCATCGGCCGGCCCGGCGCGGCCGCCGGCGTCCCGGGTTCCGCCGGGAGCGCGGGAACGCCGGGCGGGGGCGGCGGGGTCGTCCGCCCGGCGAGCGCCAGCAGCCGCTCGCGCAGGCGGGCCGCATCGGCCACTCCGAGGTACGCCAGCGGTGCCTCGGTCTTGCCCCCGCCGACCACCTCCAGGCGCAGCTCGGCCAGGCCGGTGAGCTGGGCGAGCAGCGGCCGGACCACCTCCACGGCCTGCAACCGCTCCAACGGGATGGCCCGGGTACGCCGCCAGAGCAGCCCTTCGTGCACCCGCAGTTCGCGGCCCACCACGTGGTAGCCGGTGTTGTACCAGCTGATCACCGACAGCACTGTCGCGCCGAGCGCCAGCACCACCACCATGGCGGCGAACCAGCCGAAGCCGACCCGCGACAGCGTCGACCAGGACAGGCCCGCAATCACCACCACCAGCGACTTGGCGCCGTGCAGCAGCGGGCTGAGCGGGTGCAGCCGCTGCCGCGGCTCACCGTCACCGCCGCCCGGCGACGTCGGCACCGGGTGAACCGCCCCGGGCGGCACCCCGGAAGGTCCGGCGGGGTACGGCGGAGCGGCCGGGCCGGCGGGGTACGGCGTCCCAGGCGGGCCGGCGGGGTGTGGCGGAGCAGGCGGGCCGGCGGGAGGCGCGCTGCCGGCGGGCAGCGGCGGCCGGGTGCCCGGCTCGGCGGGACCGTCGGTCATCGGGCCGGCCCTCGGCGGTGCCGACGGTCGCCCGCGCGGGCGGTCACAGACCCTCCGCCCGGTCCTCGCCGAGCGCGGTGAGCCTGTCGCGCAGCCGGGACGCCTCCGCCGGACGCAGCCCCGGCACCCGCGCGTCACTGGCTGCCGCCGCCGTGTGCAGCTGGACGGTGGCCAGGTCGAAGGCACGCTCCAGCGGGCCGGCGCTCACGTCGACGAACTGCATGCGGGAGTACGGGACGATGGACAACCGCCGGACCAGCAGCCCGTGCCGCACCAGCAGGTCGTCGTCGCGTTCGGCGTAGCCCCAGGCGCGTACCGCGCGGACGATGGCCGTGGCCCGCCACGCGCCGAGCACCACCACGAGGGCCAGTGCGAGCCCGAACAGCCAGTGGTCGCTCAACGCCCAGCCGATCGCGGTCACCGCCAGGCCGATGGCCACCACGACCGCGAGTCGGATCAGCTCCACCCAGATCAGGTTGGTGGAGATGGGCTGCCACTGGACGGTGTCCGGCCAGGGCTCCAGCGGCCCCCGCCCCGACGACTGCGGACCGGGGTGGGGCAACGCACCCGGGCCCGGCGGCAGGAGACCAGGCGACGGCAGGTCGGGCGGGAGCGGTCCCGCATCGTGCCCGCCGGACGGGGGCAGGGCGCTCGGCGGCAGCGGGGCCGGCCACGACACGTCCGGTGGGGAAGGGTCCGGACCGAGGGTGCCGGGTGCCCCGAACGCGCCGGGCGGCGGCGCGACGCCGGGCGGCGGACTGGCCGGGGAGGTGGGGTCGGGGGTGGTCGGGCGGTCGACGCGGTCCTCCGCGCTCACCGGCGGACGCCGTTCCGCGCGCCGCCACGCCGCACGATCCGTGCGCCGTGTGCCGCCGCCTCGCCCTGCCCGTCGGCGCGGAGCGCCACGCTGCCGTGTCTCATCGGTCGCTCGCTGCGCTCGCTCACGTGTCGAGGGTAGGCGATCCGGGCACCGGAGTGACGGCACGAAGGAAGCCGCGGACGTTCAGGAATTCGCCGAGACTGTCGCGGTGCTCGGCGCAGGCCAGCCAGGTCTTGCGCCGATCGGCGGTGTGCAGGCGCGGATTGTTCCACTCCAACGCCCAGACGGCGGGGGCGCGGCAGCCCCGGGCCGAGCAGACCAGGGGCTCGTCGGCGGGGGAGGGGAGGCTCATCCGGGCCAGTCTAGGGCGGCCGGACGGAGAGCTTGAGCGCCGGGCGGCCACGGGGGGAGCCGCCCGGCGACGGGGTGAATCGTACACACGGCGGGCCGGTCCCTGTCCACCCGTGACACGCGATTCGGGCATGGGACGCCGCGGCGAAAATCGGCTTCTCCCCACCTCGACACTCAGGAAGGCGTGCGAGTCTTGATACCGCACCTGCCGCGACGACCGACAAACGCTGTGGAGGACCGGTGGCCCAGCCGACCACGCCCGACGCCCCGACGCCGAACGGGGCGGCACCGGACACACCCGCACCGGTGACGACTACCACGCCGGTGACCGCGCCGGCGCCGGTGACGACGCCCGCGCAGGACGCCACCCTGCTGGAGAAGGCGCTCTTCGAGATCAAACGGGTGATCGTCGGGCAGGACCGGATGGTCGAGCGGATGTTCGTCGCGCTGCTCGCCCGTGGCCACTGCCTGCTCGAAGGCGTGCCCGGCGTGGCCAAGACGCTGGCCGTGGAGACCCTCGCCAAGGTCGTCGGCGGGTCCTTCGCCCGGGTGCAGTTCACCCCGGACCTGGTGCCGGCCGACATCATGGGCACCCGGATCTACCGGCAGTCGAGTGAGAAGTTCGACGTCGAGCTGGGCCCGGTCTTCGTCAACTTCCTGCTCGCCGACGAGATCAACCGTGCTCCGGCCAAGGTGCAGTCGGCGCTGCTGGAGGTCATGAGCGAACGCCAGGTGTCCATCGGTGGGGAGAGTCACCGGGTGCCCGATCCGTTCCTGGTGATGGCCACCCAGAACCCGATCGAGCAGGAGGGCGTCTACCCGCTGCCGGAGGCGCAGCGGGACCGCTTCCTCATGAAGATCGTGGTGGGCTACCCGACCGACGCCGAGGAACGGGAGATCGTCTACCGGATGGGCGTGACCGCCCCGGAGCCGACGGCGGTCTTCGACACTCCCGAGCTGATCGCCCTGCAACGCAAGGCCGACCAGGTGTTCGTGCACAACGCCCTGGTCGACTACGCGGTGCGCCTGGTGCTGGCCACCCGCGCGCCCGCCGAGCACGGCATGCCGGACGTCGCCCAGCTGATCCAGTACGGGGCCAGCCCGCGCGCCTCGCTCGGGCTGGTCCGGGCCACCCGCGCGTTGGCGCTGCTGCGTGGGCGCGACTACGCCCTGCCGCAGGACGTGCAGGACATCGCCCCGGACATCCTGCGCCACCGGCTGGTGCTCAGCTACGACGCGCTCGCCGACGACGTGCCGGCCGACCACATCGTGCACCGGGTGATGTCGACCATCCCGCTGCCGGCCGTCGCGCCCCGACAGCAGGCCACCCCTTCGCCGAACACCCCGCCGCCGGGCGCCGGCTGGCCCGGGCAGCGGCCGTGACCTCACCCACCCCTCGTCCCGCCCCCGACCGCAGCGAGGCAGTGCTGTCCCGACTCCAGTTGCTGGTCACCCGCAAGCTCGATGGTCTGCTCCAGGGTGACTACGCCGGCCTGCTCCCGGGGCCGGGCAGCGAGGCGGGCGAGTCCCGGGAGTACCGCCCCGGTGACGACGTACGCCGGATGGACTGGCCGGTGACCGCGCGGACCACGACGCCGCACGTGCGGCGCACGGTCGCGGACCGGGAGTTGGAGACGTGGCTGGCCCTGGACCTCTCGGCCAGCCTGGACTTCGGCACCGGCAAGTGGCTCAAGCGGGAGGTGGTGGTGGCCGCCGCTGCCGCCATCACCCATCTGACCGTGCGCGGCGGCAACCGGATCGGCGCGGTGATCGGCACCGGCGGCGGCGCGTCCGCACCGGCGCGACGGTGGCGGGGTGGCCCGCCGCCGGTCGGACCGGGGGTGCTCACCCGACTGCCGGCCCGCTCGGGCCGCAAGGAGGCGCAGGGCCTGCTGCGGGCCGTCGCCGGCACCGCGATCCAGCCGGGCCGGGGCGATCTGGGCGCGCTTGTCGACATGCTCAACCGCCCGCCCCGGCGGCGCGGGGTGGCAGTGGTGGTCTCGGACTTCCTGGCGCCGACCGAGCAGTGGGCCCGCCCGATGCGCAAGCTGCGCGTCCGGCACGACGTGCTGGCGATCGAGGTGGTAGACCCGCGCGAGCTGGAGCTGCCCGACGTGGGGGTGCTGCCGGTGGTCGACCCGGAGAGCGGTGAGCTGCACGAGGTGCAGACCGCCGATCCGCGGTTGCGGCAGCGCTACGCCGAGGCCGCCGCCGCTCAACGGGCCGCGATCTCCGCCGCGCTGCGTGGCGCCGGCGCGGCCCACCTGCGTCTGCGTACCGACCGAGACTGGCTGCTGGACATGGTGCGTTTCGTGGCCGCGCAGCGGCACGCCCGCACCCGGGGGACGACACGATGATCCGTTTTCTGCAACCGTGGTGGCTGCTGGCAGTTCTGCCGGTGCTCGCCCTCGCCGCGTTCTACGTCTGGCGGCAGTTGCACCGCCGGGCGTACGCGATGCGGTTCACCAACGTGGACCTGCTGCGGACCGTCGCGCCCAAGGGTCTGGGCTGGCGGCGGCACGTGCCGGCGACGGCGTTCCTGCTCTGCCTGCTGGTGCTCGCCACGGCGCTGGCCCGTCCGGCGGTGGACACCAAGGAGCCGCTGGAGCGGGCGACAGTGATGCTCGCCATCGACGTGTCGCTGTCGATGCAGGCCGACGACGTGGCGCCGAACCGGCTGGAGGCCGCGCAGGAGGCGGCCAAGCAGTTCGTCGGCGAGTTGCCGGAGAGCTACAACCTGGGCCTGGTGTCGTTCGCCAAGGCGGCCAACGTGCTGGTGCCGCCGGGCAAGGACCGGGACGCGGTGACCGCCGCGATCGACGGGCTGGTGCTGGCCGAGGCGACCGCGACGGGCGAGGCGGTGTTCACCTGCCTGGAGGCGATCCGGTCGGTGCCGGCCGACGGCGCGGCGGGTATCCCACCGGCGCGGATCGTGCTGCTGTCGGACGGGTTCCGCACGTCGGGTCGATCGGTGGAGGAGGCGGCGGCCGCCGCGCAGGCGGCCAACGTGCCGGTCTCCACCATCGCGTTCGGGACCGACACCGGTCAGGTCGACATCGGTGGGCAGCTCCAGCGGGTGCCGGTGGACCGGCTGGCCCTGGCGGAGCTGGCCGAGACCACCGAGGGCTACTTCTACGAGGCGGCGTCGGTGAGCGAGCTGAAGCAGGTCTACCAGGACATGGGCAGTTCGATCGGGTTCCGCACCGAGCCACGCGAGGTGACCCAGTGGTACGCGGGGCTGGCGCTGCTGCTGGCGCTCTGCGCCGGCGCGCTCAGCCTGCTCTGGTCGTCCCGGATGCTCTGACCGCGGGCCACGGCGGCGAACGAGCAGGACCGAGAACGGCCGGCGGTGGTCAGTGACCGCCGCCGGCCAGGACGAAGACGACGGCCACCCAGACGGCGGCGAGGGTGAAGCCCAGCGGGGCGACGTAGCGGCTCATGGACGGCTCCGAGTGGCGGCTGGACGGTCCGCGTGCGGGGGCGGACCGCAGGGGGTGGGGACGCGCACACGAAGTCGTGACCGGGCGGCTCCCGGCGACCGTCCGGTGAAGCCGGACGGCGCGGCACACGCGCCCCGGCGTCAGCCGAGGCGGTGGGGGAGCGGAGCGGGGTCAGCTCGCCAGACTGAGTCGTGGCTCAGCGGGGCTGACCATCGGCCCGGCCACGACTAGGAGGATCGCTATCTCGCACAGCGATCACCTCCTGCAAGTCGGCCCGGCCGGAACGTCGATGATCGTACACCTGGGCCGGCGCCGGAACGCACTCGGCCGACCGGTCGGCGAGCGCTCCACCGCGCGGCCGACGCCACCGGTCGGGGCGTTGCGCCGACCCGTGCCGGCGGCCCGTGCGCACGACCGTGACCAGCACCGCGGCGAGCAGGGGCAGCCAGCAGAACCGGGCCAGCACCCACGCCGGACCGTCCGGCGCGGTGTGCAGCCCGGGCAGGGCCAGACCGCCCCGGGCGGTGAGCGCCGTCACCGTGACCAGCACCGGCTGGTGCCACAGGTAGATCCGCACGGCGTTGTGGTTCACCGCGATCACCGCCCGGCGCGGCAACGGTCGGGCCAGCAGGCGTTCCCAGCCGGGCCGGGCCAGCAGTCCCAGCCCGACCTGGGTGAGGGCCAACGCCACCGCCAGCAGCGACGGCGGGTTCAGGTTGGACACCCCCTCGCCGGGCACCCCGACCGCGCTGACCGGGTAGCCCACCGCCAGCAGCGCGGCCAGCGCCGCGCCCCCACCGGCAGCCAGCAGGCCGGCCGTGCGCCGCCCGGCCAGGCGCCCATCGGCGTACGCCAGGCCCAGCAGGTAGGGCACCGCCCAGGCCGCCACCACGCTGACCGGTGCCACCGCGACGCCGTCCGGAAGGACGCGGACCGCCACGTCGCTCGCCGCCACCACGGCCACCGCCGGCAGGACACAGCGAACCAACCCCCACCGGCGTACGGCGGCGCGCAGCGGGCCGCTCACCGCCACCAGGAGCAGCAGCGGCACCAGGAACCAGAGCGGGCTGACCGCCAGTCGCAGCCCGACGGCGAGCGTGTCGTCGGGTGCGCCCGCCACGGTGGCGGCCAGCAGCACTGCCGCACCGACGCCCAGCAGGGCCACCGCGGGCAGCAGCAGCCGGCGCGACCGGCGGGCCAGCCACCGACCCGTCCCGCCCTGGTGACGCGCCAGCGACCGCGCCGAGCCGAAGCCGGCGGCGAAGAAGAACAGGCCGAGCGTCTGCAACACCCAGGTCACCGGGCGCAGGTCGGGCAGCGTGGTCAGCGGGCTGGCCTGGTGCAGCCCGCCGTCGCCGGCCAGCACCAGACCGGTGACCAGCCAGTGCCCGAGCACCACACCACCGATCGCGTACGCCCGCAGCGCGTCGACCGCGCGGTCGCGGCTCACCGGGCGTCCCCGACCGGGCCGGCGCCCAGCACGAGCGCCGTGACCGCGGCCAGGGTGGCGCTGCCGGTCGCCAGGTAGCCGTCGTGCCCGGACACCCCGTCCACGGGCAGCGGCCGGGCGCCGAACGCCGGATCGCCGGGGCGCCGCCCGTAGCCGAGGCCGGGCAGCCGCACCGGTGGCACTCGGCGGATCCAGTCCGACGGCGCCTCGGCCGCCCAGAACCGTAACCCGTCGCGCAGGTTGGCGGCGCGCTGCACCCCGGCGCCGACGCCACCGAGGCTGACCACGTCGGTCACCTGCGCCGGGGTGTGCGCCGCCGCCAGCGCCGCCACCAACGCCCCGTAGCTGTGCCCGATCACCGTGATCGTCGCGCCGGGCCGACGCGCGGCCAGCTCCCGCAACAGCCGGGCCAGCCCGACCGCCCCACGCCGGGCGCTGGCGTCGCTGACGGCGGTCAGCACCCCGTCGGGCGGGTCGTAGCCCAACCAGGCCAGCACCGCGACCCGCGCCGCCGGGTCGGTCGACCGCAGCTGCCCGTACAGCTGCGTGGCCTGCACCGCAGGCGCCCGCCGGGCCACCCCGCCCAACCCGCGGTCGAAGTCGGCAAGCGTGCTGCCCACCCCCGGCACCAGCACCGCGATGCGGTCCGCGCCGGCCAGGTCGCCGATCACCTCGACCGCGCGGCCGTCACCGCGCTCGTCGAACAGCAGGAACCGGCGTCCGTCGGCCGCCCAGTCCGCGTACGGGGGGCCGGCCGCGCGCATCGCCTCGGCGGTGACCGGGTACGCCTCGACGAATCCCGCCGCCGCGACCGGCTCCGGCCGGGTGGGCAGGACCAGGTTCACGCCGAGCAGTGCGCTCAGTGCGAAGCGGGCGGCACCTCGTCGTCGCATCACGTTCTCCCTCCGGTTTGTCGTCCGGAGGGAGAGTGCGGGGACGCACGGGCCGCGGGCGTCGCACCGGGGAGCCGTTTCGCGGCTGGCCCTGTGGGGCTACTCGCCGGCGGCGACCAGACCCGTCTCGTACGCCAGCACCACGGCCTGGGCCCGGTCGCGCAGCCCCAGCTTGCCGAGGATCCGCCCCACGTGCGTCTTCACCGTCTGCTCCGCCACCACCAGGTCACCGGCGATCTCCGCGTTGTTGCGACCCCGGGCGATCAACCGCAGCACCTCGGTCTCGCGTGGGGTGAGGCCGGCCAGGTCGGTCGGGCGGGGTCGACGGCGGTCCGGGCGGGCCGCGAACTCGGCGATCAGCCGGCGGGTCACCGCCGGGGCGAGCAGCGCGTCCCCGGCCGCCACCACCCGCACCGCCTGCACCAGGTCGGCCGCCGGCGCGTCCTTGAGCAGGAAACCGCTGGCACCGGCGCGCAGCGCCTCGTACACGTAGTCGTCCAGGTCGAACGTCGTGAGGATGAGCACCCGGGGGCGCTGCGCCGAGCGGTCGCCGAGCAGCTTGCGGGTGGCCTCCAACCCGTCCATGACCGGCATCCGCACGTCCATCAGCACGACGTCCGGGTCGAGCCGGCGGGTGGCGGCGACCGCCTGCGCGCCGTCGGCGGCGTCACCCACCACGAGCAGGTCCGGCTGGGCGGCGAGCAACGCGCCGAAGCCCTGCCGGACCATGGCCTGGTCGTCGGCGATCAGCACCTTGATCATGCGTCTCCGCTCTCCGCCTCGTACGGCAGGTCGGCCGCCACCGCGTAACCGCCGTCGGGCAGCGGCCCGGCGGTGAACGTACCGCCCAGCGAGGTGGCCCGCTCCCGCATGCCGGTCAGCCCGTGCCCCGGACTGCCGTCGGCGGTCGGTCGGGCGTCGGTCGGGGAGTTCTCGACGCGTACTCCCAGACCGGACTGACGGGCGCGGACGGTGACGCGCACCGCGGCGCCGGCCGCGTGCCGGGCCGCGTTCGCCAGCCCCTCCTGCACGATGCGGTACGCGGCCAGCCCGACCGGCGCGGGCACCCGCCCGTCGCCCAGCGGGTCGATGTCCAGGGTCACCGGCAGCCCGGCCCGGCGGGCCCCGTCGACCATCGCGCCCAGGTCGGTCAGGTCGGGTTGCGGAGCGGTCTGCGGGCCGGTGGCCTCGCTGCGCAGCACCCCCAGCAGCCGCCGCATGTCGGTAAGCGCGTCGCGGGCCGAGCCGGCGATGGCGGCGAACTCGGCGGCCGCCGGCGCTGGCACGTCGGTCAGCCGGTACGGCGCGGTCTCGGCCTGCACCGCGATCAGCGACATGTGGTGGGCCACCACGTCGTGCAGCTCGCGGGCGATCCGGGTGCGCTCCTCCAGCACCGCGCGGCGCTCCTGCTCCCGCTCGCTCAGCTCGGTCTGCGCGGCCAGTGCCCGCCGGGACAGCCGGTTGCGCCGGATCAGGTCACCGACGATCGCCAGCGCGCCGAGCAGCGCCAGGACGGCGGCCCGGTTCTCCGGGTGCGCCAGCGTGAGCACCGGCACCGCGGTGATCGCCACCACCCAGGCCAGCACCGGCCGGTCGACCCGCGCGACGACCACCGCGACCACCGCTACCGAGCCGAGCGCCAGCGGCGGCGTCCACGGCCCGGGCAGGCCGGCCGGCGCGTTGAACGTGCACACCAGCAGGGCCAGCACCGTGAGCCGCCAGGCCAGCAGCGGACGCCTGGGCAGCGCCAGCAGCGGCGCCACCGTCATCGCCGCGAACAGCACCGCGACCGGCGCCGGCAGGCCCCAGTCGCTCTCCACGGCGAACGTGATCCAGAAGAGGCCGAGCGCGGCCAGCAGTCCGACCGGGGCGGCGGGGCGGGCCAGCCGGGGCCAGCGGGCCAGCAGCGGTCGACCGGGCGGGGCGTCCGGGCCCCACAGGGTCTGCCGCAGTGCCCGCAGGGCCACGGCGATCGGTTGCCGGTTCACCACCCGGAGGCTACGGGCAGAGCCCGTCACGGGGCGTGCCACCAGGGGTTGATCCCGGTGTCGTACCCCGGTGTGACGCGGCTCCCGTTAGCGCTTACCTGTGGGTAACGCCTAGGCTCGCCAGCGACTGAGATCAGCTGAGCAAGGGGGAACAGTGGCCCGTACCGTGCTGGTGACCGGGGGCAACCGGGGGATCGGCCTGGCCATCGCGCAGGCCTTCGCCAAGCAGGGCGACCGGGTGGCCGTCACCCACCGCAGCGGCGACGCCCCCGACGGGCTGTTCGGCGTGCGCGCCGACGTCACCGACGCGGCCTCGATCGACGCCGCGTTCACCGCCGTCGAGGCCGAGCTGGGTCCGGTCGAGGTGGTGGTCGCCAACGCCGGCATGACCGACGACACCCTGCTGCTGCGGATGTCCGAGGAGCAGTTCACCGGTGTGCTGGACACCAACCTCACCGGCGCGTTCCGGGTCGCGAAGCGGGCCTCGGGCAAGATGCTGCGGGCCAAGTGGGGCCGCATGATCTTCATCTCCTCGGTGGTGGGCCTCTCCGGCGGCGCCGGTCAGGTCAACTACGCCGCCAGCAAGGCCGGCCTGGTCGGCGTGGCCCGCTCGATCACCCGTGAGCTGGGCAGCCGCAACATCACCGCGAACGTGGTGGCGCCCGGCTTCATCGACACCGACATGACCGCCAGCCTCAGCGACGACCGCAAGGCGGAGATCCGCAAGTCCATCCCGGCCGGCCGCATGGCCAGCCCGGACGAGGTGGCCGCCGTGGTCACCTGGCTGGCCTCGGACGGCGCCGGGTACGTCTCCGGCGCCGTGATCCCGGTCGACGGCGGCCTCGGCATGGGCCACTGACCAGCGCTTCGACAACGTACGGAGGAAACCCTGCATGTCCGGACTGCTCGCCGGTAAGCGGCTGCTCGTCACCGGTGTGATCACCGAGGCTTCGATCGCCTTCTCGGTGGCGAAACTCGCCCAGGAGAACGGCGCGCAGGTCGTGCTGACCGGCTTCGGACGGCTCTCCCTGGTCGAGCGGATCGCCAAGCGGCTGCCCGAGCCCGCCCCGGTGATCGAGGTCGACGTGACCAACACCGAGCACCTGGCCAGCCTCGCCGACCGGGTACGGGAGCACGTCGACGGCCTCGACGGCGTCGTGCACTCGATCGGCTTCGCCCCGCAGAGCTGCCTCGGGGGCGGGTTCCTCGACGCGCCCTGGGAGGACGTGGCGACCGCCCTGCACGTCTCCACCTTCTCGTACAAGTCCCTCGCGATGGCGGCGCTGCCGCTGATGTCGGCCGGCGGCGCGGTGGTCGGCCTGACCTTCGACGCCACGAAGGCGTGGCCGGTCTACGACTGGATGGGCGTGGCCAAGGCCGGCCTGGAGTCCGCGTCCCGCTACCTCGCCATGCACCTGGGCAAGCAGGGCATCCGCAGCAACCTGGTCGCCGCCGGGCCACTGCGCACCATCGCCGCGAAGTCGATCCCCGGCTTCGACCAGTTCGAGGAGGCGTGGGCCGAGCGGGCGCCGTTGGGCTGGAGCCTCACCGACCAGGAGCCGGCCGCCCGGGCCTGCCTGGCGCTGCTCTCGGACTGGTTCCCGGCCACCACCGGCGAGATCGTGCACGTCGACGGCGGCTACCACGCCGTCGGTTCCTGACGCTGCGCCGCGACGCTCCCTGGTCGCCGTCCGCGTGATCTACGCGTCCGGACCAGGGGGCGTCGCCGGGCCGTCGCGGCCGAGGGGCGAGAATGACCCCATGGCGTACGACGCGGTGGTGCTGGTGTCCTTCGGCGGGCCCGAACGGCCCGAGGATGTGATGCCGTTCCTGCAGAACGTGACCCGCGGCCGAGGCGTGCCGCCCGAGCGGCTGGCCGAGGTCGCCGAGCACTACCAGCACTTCGGCGGGGTGTCCCCGATCAACCAGCAGAACCGCGAGTTGCTGGCCGCCCTCCGCGCCGACTTCGCCGCGCACGGTCTCGACCTGCCCATCTACTGGGGCAACCGCAACTGGGACCCGATGCTCGCCGACACCGTGACGCAGATGCGCGACGACGGGGTGACCCGGGCGCTTGCCTTCGTCACCAGCGCGTACGGCGGCTACTCGTCCTGCCGGCAGTACCAGGAGGACATCGCCGCCGCCCGCGCCGCCGTCGGCCCGGACGCCCCGGTGATCGAGAAGATCCGCCAGTTCTGGGACCATCCCGGCTTCATCGAGCCGCACGTCGACGCTGTCCGTGCCGCGCTGGGCCAGCTCGACCCGGCCCGGCGGGACACCACCCGGCTGGTGTTCACCGCCCACTCCATCCCCACCTCGATGGCGGCCAACGCCGGCCCGCACGGCGGCCGGTACGAGGCGCAACTGCGGGAGGCCGCCGCGCTGGTGGCCGCTGCCGCCGCCCCCGACCTGGCGTACGACCTGGTCTGGCAGAGCCGTTCGGGCCCCCCGCACGTGCCGTGGCTGGAGCCGGACATCAACGACCACCTGGGCACCCTCGCCGAGGGCGGCACCACGAGCGTGGTGGTCAGCCCGATCGGGTTCGTCTCCGACCACCTGGAAGTCGTGTGGGACCTCGACACCGAGGCACTGGAGACGGCCAAGCAGCTCGGCCTGGACTTCGTCCGGGCGGGCACCCCGGGCATCGACCCGCGGTTCGTGACAATGGTCCGCGAGTTGGTCACCGAGCGGACCGACCCGGACGGCGCGCAGCTGCGTCGCCGTCTCGGCGAGCTGCCGATGTGGGATTCGTGCCCCACCGTCTGCTGTGTTCCGACCCGCCGTCCGACGCCCGCTGGGAGCACCGATGCATGACCGCAAGCCCGTGCAGAGCTGGCTCACCGACATGGACGGCGTGCTGGTGCACGAGGGCCAGCCGGTGCCCGGCGCACCGGAGTTCATCAACCGGCTGCGCGCCTCCGGCAAGCCGTTCCTGGTGCTGACCAACAACTCGATCTACACCCCGCGGGACCTCACCGCCCGGTTGAGCCGGATGGGCCTGGACGTGCCGGAGGAGTCGATCTGGTCCTCCGCCCTGGCCACCGGCCAGTTCCTCGCCGACCAGCGGCCGGGTGGCACCGCGTACGTCATCGGGGAGGCCGGCCTGACCACGGCGCTGCACGCGGTCGGCTACGTGCTCACCGACTTCGCCCCGGACTACGTGGTGCTCGGCGAGACCCGCACCTACAGCTTCGAGGCGATCACCAAGGCGGTGCGGCTGATCAACGACGGGGCCCGGTTCATCTGCACCAACCCCGACGTGACCGGCCCGTCCGTGGAGGGCGCGCTGCCGGCCGCCGGCTCGGTCGCCGCCATGATCTCCAAGGCGACCGGGGTGGAGCCGTACTTCGTCGGCAAGCCCAACCCGATGATGATGCGCTCCGCGCTGAACACCATCAACGCGCACTCGGAGACCACCGCGATGATCGGCGACCGGATGGACACCGACATCCTCTGCGGTCTGGAGGCCGGGCTGGAGACGATCCTGGTGCTCACCGGCATCAGCAGCCGTACCGAGGCGGAGCGCTACCCGTACCGACCGTCCCGGATCATCAACTCGGTGGCCGACCTGCTCGACGAGGTCTGACCGCGCTCCCGCTCTCGCCGATCTTGCACTTGCTGTCGCCGGTATGGCCGGGATGCCCGTTGTGCCGCGACACAAAGTGCAAGATCGACGCGGTGTGGGGTCGAGGTCGGGGTCAGGGGCGTAGCGGGGCGTTGCAGGCGGCGACCAGCGCCTGCCGACAGGCCGTAGTGAGCGGGCGCAACGCGGCGTCGCGCTGCTGGGCCTCGTAGTTGTTGATCGCGCCACCGGGGGCGGCATGCCCGGCCAGCGCGAGCACCCGGTCGAGCACCGCGGCCCTGGCGAAGAGCCGGCGGGCCCGCGGGTCGAAGCCGGGTGGCAGATCGGTGGCGCCGTCCGGGCGGCGCAGCGCTGCCAGCGCTCCGGCCAACTCGGGCCGCCACTGGGCCACGTCGAGTCGCGTCAGCGCGGCTGTCGTCTCGGCCAGCGCGGCGGCCAGCTCGGCCTCCGCCTCGGCGGCGCCGGGCAGTGACAGCGAGGCGGCCGGGGCGTTGGCCGGCAGCGGGTACACCCGCCACAGCACCGTCTCGAAACAGTCCCCCGAGCCGGACGTGTGGCTGCGCACCTGCGGGATCAGACCCAGCCCGCCGGCCACCACCGCCTCGCCCGCCACCAGCGCCGCGCCGGCGAAGTCCCCGGGACCGGGCAGACCCCGCGGGTCGCCCGGCGCGGGCAGCACCAGACGGATCTCGTCGGGGGAGAGCTTGGCCAGGGTGGGCAGCGCGGCACCCAGCGGGACGTCGGTCCAGGTGCCGGGGGCGTCCGCAACGAGATGCTCCTCGTCACCGGCGATGGCGTCGGCGACCTCGTCGTACGGCACCAGCCCGGCACGCCACGCGCGCACCCAGGCAACGAACCGGCTCGACCGGCGCGGCGCAAGCGTGGCCGCGCCCGTTGCGGGGGTGGACATGCCGAAAGGGTACGTGGTCATCGGTGGCCCTGTCTCGACTGCCGCTCCGGCCGCCCTGCCTGCCCCGAACTGCCCCCTTCGCCCGATCCTCGCCCGCGGCGCGGCCCGCTGATCCGCTGTCGACCGTCATTCGGCGGTGCCGCGGCCCCGCCCGCGTGCCTCCCGGAGCGCTAGCGCAGCCGCAGACCCGCGATGACCAGTCCGACCATGAGACGCGCGTCGTAGCCGGGGTTGTCGGCGCCGATGCAGAGGTTGCCGACGCCGTGCATCAGGACGAGGGCGTCCACGTCGGGAATGATCTCGCCCGCCGTGCTGGCGGCGTCGAGCAGTTCGGCGCAGACGGGGACGAGTCGGTCGAGGAAGTAGGCGTGCAGCGTCTGGAAGGCGGCGTCGTCGGACCGCATCGCCTCGGCGAGGCCGTGCTTGGTGACCAGGAAGTCGACGAAGAGGTGGATCCAGCTCGCCAGGGCGGCGTGCGGGGTGGCGCTCTCCGCGAGCAGCACCGGGCCGGCCGCGGCGCATGCCTCCACCTGGTGTCGGTACACCGCGACGATCAGGTCGGCCCGCGTCGGGAAGTGGCGGTAGATCGTCCCGACGCCGACGCCGGCCCTGGCGGCGATGTCACGCACCGGCGCATTGACTCCGGAGGCGACGAATGCCGCGGCGGCCGCCTCCAGGAGCGCCGTCTCGTTGCGCCGCGAATCAGCCCGCCGCTTGCGCGGGGCACCCGCCTCCGTCCCGGTCACCGTTACCCCCGTCACATCCCTTGGAAAACGGAACAGTGTTCCGTATGTTTTAACGGAACCGCGTTCCGCCTATGCAGCATGCCAGGAACGGCAGCGGACACCAAGTCAACCAGGAGCGATCATGCACGCAATGCCCGAGCCCACGCCCGTGGTCTCCGTCCACCCCGTCACGGTGCCGGCCCCGGACCGCGGCGACGATCTGCACGTACGCGTCTCCGCGCCCACGACCGGCCACGAACTGCCAGTCATCGTCTTCTCGCACGGCTTCGGCGGCGCGGCCACCCTGTACGGTCCGCTCGTCGACTTCTGGGCCTCGCACGGTTTCGTCGTCATCCAGCCCACCCACCTGGACTCACGGCGACTGAACCTTCCGCCCGACGACCCCCGCACCCCGGCGATCTGGCGCATCCGGGTGGACGACCTGACGCGCAGCCTCGACCACCTCGACCTGCTGGAGTCGTCCGTCCCCGGCCTCGCCGGACGGCTCGACCGCACCCGGATCGCCGTGGCCGGCCACTCCTGGGGCGCCCAGACGGCGAGCACCCTGCTGGGAGCCCGAGTCCTCGACGCCGATCAGAACCCCGGAGAGGACATGCGCGACCCGCGGATCACGGCAGGCGTCCTGCTGGCCGTGACCGGCCGGGGCGGGGCCGACCTCGCTCCGTTCGCGGCCGAGCACTTCCCCTTCATGAGCCCGAGCTTCGCGACCATGCACACCCCGACCCTCGTCGTCGCGGGCGATCGGGACGACTCCCCGTTGTCGGTCCGTGGGCCGGACTGGTTCATCGACGCGTACCACCTGAGCCCGGGGAGCAAGAGCCTGCTCACGCTGTTCGGCGCGGAGCACTCGCTCGGCGGCATCTCCGACTACGAGGCCAGGGAGACGACGGACGAGAACCCCGAGCGGGTCGCTCTGCTCCAGCGGCTCACCTGGGCCTACCTGCGCGACGCCCTCGGCCTCAAGGACTCCGTCTGGCCGGCGCCGGTCGAGAGCGCCCTGGGACGCCTCGAATCCACTGCCTGATCGATGGGCCGGGGCGGTGTGTCGGGGGGCGGGGCGCTGGCGGGGACGTTAGCGTGATCGACATGGCGGGGCGATACGGCGAGGACGTGCTGGCGGGGGACTGGCGGCGGCGGAAGGTCACCCCCGAGGTGGACGCCGAACCGGATCTCGTGGTGGAGGACGCCGACTCCGGGTTCTGCGGGGCGGTGGTGGGCTTCGAGGCCGGCGCGGTGGTCCTGGAGGACCGGCACGGCCGGCGGCGCAACTTTCCGCTGCTGCCGGCGGCGTTCCTGCTCGACGGCCGTCCGGTGACGTTGCGCCGCCCGAGCCGCGCGCCGGTGCCGGCGGCCCGCCGACGTACCGCGTCCGGTTCGGTGGCGGTGGACAACGTTCGCGCCCAGGTGGCCAAGGCCAGCCGGATCTGGGTGGAGGGCATCCACGACGCCGCCCTGGTCGAGCGGATCTGGGGCGACGACCTGCGGATCGAGGGTGTGGTGGTCGAGCCGTTGGACGGCATCGACGACCTGGACGCCGACGTACGCGACTTCGGTCCGGGCCCGACCCGACGCCTCGGCGTGCTCGTCGACCACCTGGTGTCGGGCAGCAAGGAGAGCCGCATCGTGGCCCGGGTCAACTCGCCGTACGTCCTGGTGACCGGCCACCCGTACGTGGACGTCTGGCAGGCGGTCAAACCGGCGGCACTGGGTATCGCGGCGTGGCCGGTCGTACCGCCGGGGCAGCCGTGGAAGGAGGGGGTCTGCGCGGCCCTCGGGGTGGCCGAGCCGGCCGACATGTGGCGGCACATCCTGTCCCGGGTGAACAGTTTCGCCGACGTGGAGACCCCTCTGATCAACGCCATGGAACGCCTCATCGACTTCGTCACCGAGCCAGCCTGACCGCCGGTCGCCGGCCGCCGCCCCGCCGCCCGCCGCCCGTCCCGCTGGGGCAGGGCGGCGGTCAGGGCTCCTGGTCGGGGCTGCGGGTGTAGACGAAGGTGGCGATGTCCAGGGCCACCGCTGCGCCCTGCTCGTCGCGGCGGACGGTGAGGATCTCACCGTCCTCCGGGCCGGAACGTCCCCGCCAGCGGTCCGGGCCCTCGGGGACGAACCGGCTGACCCTCTCGCCGCGTACGTGGGCCACCAGGTCACCCGCGTCCCGGTGCAGGTCCAGCGACGTGCCCATCCACCACCAGCGGCCGGTCAGCTCGGCCGACCCGGCGTCCGGCGCGGCGGTGGCCGGCCGCCACGGCTGCGGGAACGCCGGTTCGGCGTCCAGCACCGTGGTCAGCAACTGGCGGGCGAGCCTAGTGATCGGAAAGGCGTAGGAGTTGGCGAAGCCGACCACAGCGGTACGGGTGGGCCGGTGTACCACGAGGGCGGCCACGTATCCGGGCATCGAGCCGCCGTGTCCGACGTACACGCGCTCGCCGTCCCGGTAGAGCTCCAGGCCCAGGCCGTGCCCGCCGGTCCAGGAGTTGAGGTCGCTGATCATCACGGGGGCGCACATCTCGGTCAGGGTCTCGGCGGCCAGCACCGACGGGTCCGGGTCGGCGAGGAACGCGGCCCAGCGGCCCAGGTCCTCGATCGTCGACCAGAGCTGCCCGGCGGGGGCCATCGCGCCGGTGTCGGTACGGGGCTCCTCGCGCAGCGTGCCGTGCCAGGGGTGGACGACGTAACCGCGGGCGTACGGCTCGGTGGCCGCGTAGGTGGTGCGGTGCAGGCCCAGCGGGGTGAGGATCCGCTCGTCGAGCAGGTCGGCCCAGGGCGTCCCGGTGAGCCGTTCGAGCAGACCGCCGAGCAGCCCGTACGCCAGGTTCGAGTAGTGGTACGTGCGGTGCGGCGGGTAAGCGATCTTGCCGGCGTTGACCTCGGCGAGCAGGGTGGTCAGGTCGACGCCCGCGGCCCGCTCCCACCAGTCGCCCTCGGGTTCGCGTTGGATGCCGCTGCCGTGGCTGAGCAGTTGGCGCAGGGTGAGCTTGCCCACACCGGTGCCCGGCAGGTGCTGCTCCAGCGGGTCGTTGACGTCCAGTCGGTCGGCGTCGCGCAACTGCATGATCAGGGTGGCGGTCATCGTCTTGCTGATCGAGCCCAACCGGTACTGGAGGTCGACGTCCGGGCGGGGGTATTCGCCGGCGACGGCCAGGTGTGCCAGTGTGCCGTCGCGGACCACGCCCAGCACGAGCGACGGGGTACGGCCGTCGGCCTGTGCCTGGGCGACCCGGGTGTCGATCTGTCGGGCGGTCTCGGGTAGCAGGGTCAATGCGATCTCCTCGGGTCGGGCCGCCGATTTGTGGTGTTTTGGTGTGTCGGAAAGGGCTTCGCCGAGCGTACTGATCTTCGCGGGCAGGTCGCGCGTGCATTTGCGTGTCACGATCGTGGGGTGGACGCCGTGGTGTGGATCGTTGTGGGAGTGCTGCTGGCCGTCGCCGAGATTTTCACGACGACGCTATTCCTGATCATGTTCGGGGTCGGCGCGTTCGCCGCCGCCGGCGCAGCGGCCCTGGGTGCTCCGGTGGCCGTGCAGGCGCTGGTCTTCGCGGTGGTGTCCGCGCTGAGTCTGGTGGTGGTCCGACCCGTGATCCGGCGGCACAGCCGCTCCGCGCTGGAGAGCGGCGAACAGCCGTTCGGCGTGGAGGCGATCGAGGGCTCCACGGCACTGGTGTTGGAGCGGGTGGACGCTGAGCACGGCCTGGTCAAGATCGACGGTGAGTTGTGGACCGCCCGGTCGTACGACACGACGCAGACTTTCGAGCCCGGTCAACGGGTTCGGGTGATAAAGGTCCGGGGCGCGACGGCCCTGGTGTGGCAGGACGATGTTTCTTCCGCCGGCGAGCTGCCGGAAGCGAGAGGGTGAACCGATGACGGTCATAGGTGTGCTGATCATCGCGGTGGCGTTGATCGCCGTGATTACGCTGGCCAAGGCGGTGCGGATCGTGCCGCAGCAGCGTCAGGACGTGGTGGAACGGCTCGGCAAGTACAAGCGCACCCTCAGCCCCGGCCTCAACCTGCTGGTGCCGTTCATCGACGCCGTGCGCACCAAGGTCGACATGCGGGAGCAGGTGGTCAGCTTCCCGCCGCAGCCGGTGATCACCTCGGACAACCTGGTGGTCTCGATCGACACCGTTCTCTACTTCAAGGTGGTCGACTCGGTCCGGGCGACGTACGAGATCTCCAGCTTCCTGCAGGCCATCGAGCAGCTGACCGTCACCACGCTGCGTAACGTGATCGGCTCGCTGGACCTGGAGCGGGCCCTGACCAGCCGGGACGAGATCAACCGGCACCTGTCCGGCGTGCTGGACGAGACCACCGGCCGCTGGGGCATCAAGGTGACCCGGGTGGAGATCAAGGCGATCGAGCCGCCGGCCAGCATCCGCGACTCGATGGAGAAGCAGATGCGCGCCGAGCGGGACCGCCGCGCCGCGATCCTCACCGCCGAGGGCCACAAGCAGTCGGTGATCCTCACCGCCGAGGGTGACAAGCAGTCCGCGGTGCTGCGCGCCGACGGTGACCGGCAGGCCCGGATCCTGCAGGCCGAGGGTCAGGCGAAGGCGATCCGGACGGTGTTCGACGCGATCCACCAGGCGAACCCGAGCCAGAAGGTCCTCGCCTACCAGTACCTGCAGGCCCTCCCGCAGATCGCCCAGGGCAGCGCCAACAAGGTCTGGATCGTGCCGGCCGAGCTGACCAAGGCCCTGGAGGGCATGGGCGGCGCGCTCGGCGGGCTGAGCCAGATGGTGGGGGACCTGCCCGCACCGGAGGCGGCCGAACACGCGAGCCAGGTGGAGCGCGAGGCCGCGGAGGCGGCGCAGGCCGCGGCGGACGCCGCCCAGCAGATCCACGACGAGGTACGCGTCGCCGAGGTGCAGGCCACCGGTGGCAACAAGCCGCAGGGGCTGCCCGCGCCGGAGCCGGTCACCCCGGCCAGCCTGACCGAGGACCCGGCCGACCAGCGCGAGCGCGGCTGACGCAGGACGCCGGCCAGCCGGCCGGCTAAATGCGAGAAAGACTCATGGGGCGCTCCGATGCCTGCCACGATCGGTCCTAGGACGGGTGGTGACCAGGCAATCGGGGCGCCCCGGCGCGTCTCGCACCGCTCGCGGACGAGCGAGGTGACGCATGAAGGATCCGGCGAATCGGATGTGGTCCTCGGCCCCGGTGCCCGGCGCGCACGACCCGGTCGCCCCGCTGGGCTCCCGCAGCACCGGTGGAGGTTTCGGCGTACTGCCCTTCGTGGGTGAGCCGACCCCGGGCGCCCCGGCCACGAATGCCAGCTGGGCCTGGTCGGTACGCCGGTTCGCGCGGGCCGCGGTGTGGCTGCTGCCCGCGTACGCCATTCTCTACGGCGTCGTGGCGATGGCCAGCGACGGCGGGGTGGGCAACGACCCCTATCCCGCCAACGGCCGGGCCGTGTATCTGGTCGGCTGGGTGGCCGCGGTGTGGCTGGGCCTGCTCGCGCTCCTGGCCCTCACCGGCCTGCTGGCCGCCACGCGCAGCCGCCGGGTGGCCGCCGCCGGTCTGCTGGTCAGCATCGCCGGCACCGTGCTGATGCTGCCCTTCGCCGGGCTCGAGGAGCAGACGCCCGTCTTCGGCACCAGCGCGCGCTCGCTGGTCCTGCTCGGCGCCACGTTCTACAGCGTGGGCTGGTTCCTCACCGGGTGGGCGGTGGCCCGCTCCGGCACCTTCAGCCTCGGCGACGGCGTCATGCTGATCATCGCCGCACCGCTGCTCGGCCTGGGAGGTGCCCTGATCGGCTCGCTCCAGACGTTCGGCGCGATCTTCGTGCTGATCGCCGGCATCGGCATCGGCTACCGCTCCGGCCGCCTGATGCCCCGCGAAACCGCGAGGGACGCCGCAAACGCCAGCCTGAGCACCCCAACCCCCTGATCCCACGCCGTTGATCATGAAGTTATTGCGCTCCACCTCGGCGTGTCGTGGCAACAACTTCTCGATCAACGCGGTCCGGGGAGGGGGCCGTGGGGCGTGAAGTTGGTGACAGTTGGGTTTTGGGGGTGGTCGGTTGGCGTTATATGTGGCAATCCTGGGGAGCATGGCCGCCTCTCGCTCGCCGCTGTCGCGGCTGTTCACCGTGCTGCTCGCCGGCGTGCTGGCCGGGCTCGTCCTGGCCGTCGCCGCGCTCCCGGGCAACCTGCTGGTCGGGTTCGCCGCGCGCGCCGCGATCGGGTCGTACGCCGCGTTGCCGGCCTCGCTGAAGACCCCGGCCACCCCACAGCGCTCGTACCTCTACGCCAACGACGGCAAGACGCTGCTCACCACGTTCTACGACGTGAACCGCACCGACGTCGCGCTGGCGGACGTCGCCCCGGTGATGCGCCAGGCGATCGTGGCGGCCGAGGACCGGCGGTTCTACGACCACGGCGGCGCGGACCTGCGGGGCCTGGCCCGAGCGCTGGTCGCCAACGTCAAGGGCGGCGGCACCGAGCAGGGCGGCTCCACGCTGACCATGCAGTACGTCCGCAACGTGCTCAAGACCGACCCCACCCGCACGCCGGAGGAGCGCGCCGCCGCCACCGACCCGACCGTCGGCCGCAAGCTCCAGGAGATCCGGTACGCGGGCGCGCTCGACAAGAGCCTCGGCAAGGACGAGATCCTCAACCGGTACCTGAACATCGCGTACTTCGGCTCCGGGGCGTACGGGATCGCGGCGGCCAGCCAGCGCTACTTCGGCAAGCCGCCGGCGAAGCTGACCCTCGCCGAGTCGGCGTTGCTCGCCGGCCTGGTGCAGTCCCCGGACGCGTACAGCCCGATCGGCGGCGACAAGGACCAGGCGCTGGCCCGCCGGGCGTACGTGCTGGACTCGATGGTCGCCACCGGCGCGATCACCGCCGTGCAGGCCGCGCAGGCCAAGGCGGAGCCGCTGACCCTGCACCCGACCGCGCAGCCCAACGGTTGCACCGCAGTCGCCCAGGGCCACGACGACTGGGGCTACTTCTGTGACTACCTGCGCCAGTGGTGGCTGACCCAGCCGGCCTTCGGCGCCACCACCGCGGAGCGCGAGCAGGCCCTGCGCGCGGGCGGCTACACCGTCGTCACCTCGCTCGATCCGCAGGTCCAGGCCACCGCGCAACAGCAGGCCACCAAGGTGTACGGGTACGACAACAAGCGCGCCCTGCCGATCGCGGCCGTGCAGCCGGGCACCGGTCGGGTGCTGGCGATGGCGGTCAACAGGCACTACAGCCTGGCCGACAACCCGGCCGGGCAGGCGAACTACCCGAACACCGTCAACCCGTTGATCTCCGGCGGGGCCAGTGTCGACGGGTACCAGGCGGGTTCGACGTTCAAGCTGTTCACCATGCTCGCCGCGCTGGAGTCGGGCCGTACCCTCTCCACCGGGTTCGACGCGCCCGCCAAGCTGCCCACCCGGTACGCCGCCGAAGGACCGGGCAGTTGCGACGGCAAGTGGTGCCCGGCGAACGCCAACCCGGACTGGATGGACGGGTACCGGATGATGTGGGACGGCTTCGGCCGGTCGGTGAACACCTACTTCGTCTGGCTGGCCGAGCAGGTCGGGCAGGACAAGGTCGTCGAGATGGCGCAGCGGCTCGGCATCACCTTCCGCGCCGACTCGGACGCCGCCTTCGCCAGGGACAACGCCGCGAACTGGGGTTCGTTCACCCTCGGCGTGGCGGCCACGACCCCGCTTGACCTGGCCAACGCGTACGCCACGGTGGCCGCCGAGGGCACCTACTGCACGCCGGTGCCGGTGGTCTCGGTGACCGACGCGAAGGGCGCGAAGGTGCCGGTCGGCCAGCCGTCCTGCAAGCGGGTCCTGGACACCGACGTGGCGCGCGCCGCGACGGACGCGGCCCGCTGCCCGGTGGGCCAGCAGTCGCCGTACGGGCAGTGCAACGGTGGCACCGCCACCGGCGTGAACGACATCCTCGACGGTCGGCCGGTGGCCGGCAAGACCGGTAGCTCGGAGGAGAACTCCACCGAGACGTTCGTCGGCTTCACCCCGCAGGTGGCCGTCGCCGGCATCGCCGTCAACCCGGACGACCCGGCCGACTCGGTGGGTTCGGCGGTGCAGAGCAAGGTGATCGACGCGGTCGCCCGGGTCATCGCCACGGCGGTGAAGGGTCAGCCGGAGAAGGCGTTCGTCGCGCCCACCAAGGAGCTGGCCGGCGAGCCCCGCCGCCCGGTGGAGCGCCCGGTCGTCCCCGAGCGCCAGCAGCCCACCCGGGAGCAGGACCCGCGCTCGGCCCTGCAACGCTGGCTCGACAACCGGCGCGGCTGAGCCCCGACGAGACGGCGCCTCCCCACCGCGTGGTGGGGAGGCGCCGGTCTGCGTCGGTCTACTTCTTGCTCTTCAACTGGTCGAAGTCGACCACCTGGTCCTCCGACGGGGCCTTCACGTCGTCGAAGGTCGCGCCGAACTCACTGAACGTGATCTGACCGGCCGTGTCCTGGTCGCCTTCCATCCGGATCGGGTACGGCTCACCGGTGGTGGCGACGTAGAGGGTGCCGCTCTTGTCGCCGTCGACGAGGCCGATGGTCTTGACGCCGTCGAACTCCTTGGCCGCACCCTTGGTCAGGGTGCCGTCCGGCTTGAGCAGCTCGTCGATGTTGGCGATGTCGAACAGCTGGGAGAAGTCGTCCTTCTTCGACACCTTGGCCCACTTCTCGCCCATCAACTTCACGATCTCGCCCGATGCCTGGGCGCCGAGGTTCTTCGCCCAGAACTTCTCGTCCGGCCGGATGTACTGCTGACCGGCCACGGAGAGCAGTTCCACCGTGCCGTCGTCGGTGGACACCCGACCACCCAGGTCGCTGCCGGTCACCTTGAAGTCGAGGGTCATCTTCTGGCCGTCGTTGTCGACATCGCCCACCAGGTGGTAGGACTTCGCGTTCCGCACCGCCGTCGTGGCGCGCTGGAGTGCCTCGTTCGGCGCGAGCGCGGCGACACCGTTGTCGGCGGGCGCCGTGGATTCCGGCTCGCTTTCTCCCTTGCCTCCGCAGCCGGCCAGCAGGGCCACCGCCACCACGGCGACCAGGTGCTTCTTGATTGTCGGTGATCTCATCGTCAGCTCCCTCGTGCCACCCCCGTGGGTGAGCAGACACGCAGGTACCCATGATCGATCTGGGGCAATCCTTCGATGTCCGGGACGCGCTGACCCGGGCTCCGGCGTCCGGCCCGGTCGGCCGCGCTGTCCGTACGCCGCGAGGTCACCGCCGTGTGGTTGGTTCGCACGGCAGTGACCTCGCGGCACTCGATCTGGTTCCCCGCCTCAGCGGGTGGTGGAGGCCGCCGCGATCGCGGCGCGGACCTGCCCGGCGAAGCCGGCGACGGTGAAGTCCGAGGGCAGGCTGTCAACCAGGATGATGTCCGAGATCGCGTTGTTCGTCCGCAGCGGGAGGATCGCCTGGTACTCGGGCGAGTTGTACCAGTTCTCGGCGTCGGCGCGGGTGGGGAACTCGATCAGGACGACCGACCCCGGCCAGGCGCCCTCGACCACGTCCACGTCGCCCTGGGCGAGCCACTTGCCGCCGTACGGGTGCACGGTGGCCTCGACCTGCTCCAGGTAGGTCAGCCCTGCCTCGTTCGGGATGCCACCCGGGATGCGCAGGTGGTTGATCAGGTAGGTGCTCATCGCGATCTCCAGTCGTCGAGCTTTAAGATGACGCCCATAATCTAACCGGCTCGTGCGATCACGACAAGTTTTGGATTAGGTTCATCTTCTATAGTTGGCCGGGTCGGGTGGCGAGCACGTGAGAGGGGGAGGTCGCGATGGGCAGGACGTCACGTGCCGAGGCGGCGAGGCACCGCGAGGAAGTGGTGGCCGCCACGTCGCGGCTGCTGCGGGAGCGCGGCGCGGCGGGCATGAGCGTCCAGGACCTCATGGGCGCCGCCGGGCTGACCCACGGCGGGTTCTACAAGCATTTCAGCTCGAAGGACGAGTTGCTGGGGGTCGCCGCCACGACGGCGTTCGGAGAACTCCTGGCCCTGCTGGACCAGTTCTCCGACGACCTGCCCGACCGGTCCGAAGCGCGGAACGCACTGCTGCGGCACTACCTGTCACCGGAGCATCGCGACACACCCGGTACGGGATGTGCCAACACCGCGCTGTCCGCCGACGCCGCCCGAGCGCCCGCCGACAGCCCGCTGCGCGCGTCGTACGCGGTCGGTGTCGAGGAGACCCTCAAGCGGATGACGGGCATCGAGGACGCACCCGGCGACGGACCCGAGGCCCGCCAGCGGGCGATCGTCGATCTCGCGACGATGGTCGGAGCGCTCATGCTGGCCCGCGCGACGGCGCAGACGCCCCTGTCGGAGGAGATCCTCCAGACCGCGCAGGACGCCCTGGCGAGCCCGGTCAGCGCTCGCGGCGACGGGGGCGGTAACTGGCGATCGTCGCGGGGAGACCGCGTCGGATGATGCCGGCCCAGTCGGTGTCGCCACGCAGCACCGCCGCCGCGGTCTTGCGCGCCTGCTCGGCGGTGAAGTGCGGCGGCAGCATCAGCTCGGCCGGATCGACCAGCGCGTTGATGACGACCGGCCGGTCGGCGCTCAGCGCGCGGTCCCAGACGCCCGGCACCTGCGCGGGGTCGTCGACCAGCTCGCCGTGCAACCCGAGGACCTGTGCCCACTGGTGGTAGCCGATGTTCGGCAGCTGCTGGCTGTCCGGGAACATCGGCGTCCCCTCGCTGGAGCGCTGTTCCCAGCTGACGAACGCCAGGTCCCGGTTGTTGAGCACGAGCACCACGAACCGCGGGTCGGCCCAGCCGCGCCAGTACTTCGCCACGGTGATCAGCTCGTTGACGCCGTTCATCTGCATCGCCCCGTCGCCGATCAGCGCGACAAGTGGCCGGTCCGGGTGGGCGAACTTGGCGCTCAGCGCGTACGGCATGGCGCCGCCCATGGACAGCAGCGTGCCGGAGAGGCTGGCCAGCATCCCGGGCCGGACCTGCACGTGCCGGGCGTACCAGGCGGTCGCCGTGCCGCAGTCCACGGCGAGCATCGCGTCGTCGGGGAGCCGGTCGCTGAGCTCGGTGAACAGCAGTTGCGGGTTGACCGGGTCGGCGCTCTGCGCGGCCAGGTCGCGCTGGACGCGTCGCCAGGCCGAGGTGGCCTCGGCGATCTCGGCCCGCCAGGCGGTCGGCCCGGGGCCGGGGCCCAGCTCGTCGAGTAGCGCCCGCAGGGTGGGGCGGGCGTCGCCGGTCAGGTTGACCTCGGTCGGGTAGCGCAGCCCGAGCTGGGTGCCGTCCAGGTCGATCTGCACCGCGCGGGCCTGACCGGGCGGCGGGTAGAACTCCGAGTACGGCATGTTGCTGCCCACGATCAGCAGCCGGTCGCAGCCGGTCATGAGCTGCCAGCTGGGCCGGGTGCCGAGCAGGCCGATCGCGCCGGTCACCCACGGCTCGCGATGGTCGACGACGGTGAAGCCGAGCAGCGCGGTGGCCACGCCGGCGCCGAGCCGGTGGGCGACCTCGCGGACCTCGTCCTGCGCGCCGAGCGCGCCCTGCCCGACGAGCATGGCCACCCGCTCGCCGCCGCGCAGCACCTCGGCGGCGCGACGCAGGTCGGCCTGCGGCGGAACTGTCGGCGTGCTGCTCGGCACGTTGCTGGTGTGGTAGTAGCCGTGCGCGTGGGGCGGATCCGGGATGGCCGGCTCGTCCTGCAGGTCCGAGGGGAGGACCAGGGCGGTGACGGTACGCCGGGACAGCGCCGTGCGGCACGCCCGGTCGACGAGGTGACGCACCTGCGCCGGGTGGTCGAGCTGGGCCAGGAACGCCGCCGCGACGTCCTTGTAGAGGGCCAGGAGGTCGACCTCCTGGTAGTAGCCGCCGCCCTCGGCGGTGACCGCGGTGTGCCCGACGAGGGCGACCACCGGCTGGTGGTCGAGCTTGGCGTCGTACAGGCCGTTGAGCAGGTGGATGGCGCCGGGGCCGCTGGTCACCAGTGCGCAGCCCAGCGGTCCGCCGCCGTACTTGACGTGCGCGGAGGCGGCGAAGCCGGCGGTCTCCTCGTGCCGGACCTGGATGAACTGGGCCCGCCCGTCGACGCGTTGCAGCGCCGAGGTCATGCCGTTGATGCCGTCGCCGGGATAGCCGAAGTAGCGCCGCACGCCCCAGCTGGCCAGCCGGGAGACGATGTGATCCGCGACTGTCGGTCGCCGGGGGAGCGCGCCCGCTTCGCCCGGTGCCGTGTGGTCTGCGCTCACCTGGCTGGTCCTTCCCGTCGGGTCCGGTACTCCACCGGTCGTTCCCCGTCTCGACGGGACAAAACACCCCGCAGGGCCGGCATCCGGAGCGGGGGTTGGCCGTCCGGCAGAATCGTCGGGTGCCCGTCCACCAGATCACCGATCCCGACGACGACCGGATCGCCGACTACCGCGCCCTCACCGACGTCGAGCTGCGCACCCGCTGGGAGCCTCCGCACGGCCTGTTCATCGCCGAGGGCGAGCTGGTGCTGCGCCGGGCGCTGCGCGCCGGCTACCCCGCCCGGTCGTACCTGGTGGACGCCAAGCGCGTCGACCAGCTCGCCGACCTGGACACCGGCGACGCGCCCGTCTACGCCGCCACGCAGGACGTGCTGCAACGGGCCACCGGTTTCCACGTACACCGGGGGGTGCTCGCGTCGTTCCACCGCCGCCCGCTGCCGACGGCGGCCGAGGTGCTCGCCGCCGCGCGCCGGGTGGTGATCCTGGAGGACGTCAACAACCACACGAACCTCGGCGCGATCTTCCGGGGCGCCGCCGCGCTGGGCATCGACGCCGTGCTGCTGTCGCCGTCCTGCGCCGATCCGCTGTACCGGCGCAGCGTGCGGGTCAGCATGGGTGAGGTCTTCGCGATGCCGTACGCCAAGCTCGAACGCTGGCCCACCGGGCTCGACGAGGTGCGCGAGGCGGGTTTCACGGTGCTCGCCATGACGCCCGCGCCGGATGCCGTACCCATTCAGCGGTTGACCCCGGCGCAGCGCGCGCGGGCGGCGCTGCTGCTCGGCGCCGAGGGGCCCGGCCTCACCGCGGCGGCGCAGGCGGCCAGCGACGTGCGGGTGGTCGTCCCGATGCGGCGCGGCGTGGACTCGTTGAACGTCGCCGCAGCCGCGGCGGTGGCGTTCTGGGAACTGGGTCGGGACGATCAGCTTGCATGACCATGCGTCTTGTTGAATAATCTTCCCCGTGTCCAAGGTTCTCACCTCCCTGCCCATCGGCGAACGTGTCGGCATCGCCTTCTCCGGCGGCCTCGACACCTCGGTCGCGGTCGCGTGGATGCGCGACAAGGGCGCCGTCCCCTGCGCCTACACGGCCGACATCGGCCAGTACGACGAGCCCGACATCGGCTCGGTGCCCGGCCGTGCGCTCAGCTACGGCGCCGAGGTCGCCCGGCTCGTCGACTGCCGCGCCGCCCTGGTCGAGGAGGGCCTCGCCGCGCTGACCTGCGGCGCCTTCCACATCCGCTCCGGCGGGCGGGCGTACTTCAACACCACCCCGCTGGGCCGGGCCGTGACCGGCACCCTGCTGGTGCGGGCGATGATCTCCGACGACGTCCAGATCTGGGGCGACGGCTCGACCTTCAAGGGCAACGACATCGAGCGGTTCTACCGCTACGGCCTGCTGGCCAACCCGCAGCTGCGGATCTACAAGCCGTGGCTCGACACCGACTTCGTCACCGAACTGGGTGGGCGTAAGGAGATGTCGGAGTGGCTGCTGGAGCGGGGCCTGCCATATCGGGACAGCACCGAGAAGGCCTACTCCACCGACGCCAACATCTGGGGCGCGACGCACGAGGCGAAGACCCTGGAGCACCTCGACACCGGCATCGAGACGGTCAGCCCGATCATGGGCGTGAAGTTCTGGGACCCGTCGGTCGAGATCCCCACCGAGGACGTCACGATCGGGTTCGACCAGGGCCGCCCGGTGACGATCAACGGCAAGGAATTCGGCAGCCCCGTCGACCTGGTGCTGGAGGCCAACGCCATCGGCGGCCGGCACGGCCTGGGCATGTCCGACCAGATCGAGAACCGGATCATCGAGGCCAAGAGCCGGGGCATCTACGAGGCGCCCGGCATGGCCCTGCTGCACGCCGCGTACGAGCGGCTGGTCAACGCCATCCACAACGAGGACACTCTGGCGAACTACCACAGCGAGGGTCGCCGCCTCGGTCGCCTGATGTACGAGGGTCGTTGGCTCGACCCGCAGGCGCTGATGCTGCGCGAGTCGTTGCAGCGCTGGGTCGGCACGGCGGTCACCGGTGAGGTGACGCTGCGGCTGCGCCGGGGCGAGGACTACTCGATCCTGGACACGACCGGCCCCGCGTTCAGCTACCACCCGGACAAGCTGTCCATGGAGCGCACCGAGGACTCGGCGTTCGGCCCGTCCGACCGGATCGGCCAGCTCACCATGCGCAACCTGGACATCGCCGACTCGCGGGCGAAGCTGGAGCAGTACGCCTCCCTCGGCATGGTCGGCGGCGCGGCTCCCCAGCGGATGATCGGCGCCGCGCAGGCAGCCTCGACCGGGCTGATCGGCGCGATGCCCGAGGGCGGCGCGGAGGCCATCGCCTCCCGGGGTGTCGCCTCCGCCGCCGACGAGGCGCTCGACCGCGCCGCCATGGAGTTCGGCGTCGACTGAGCGGCCCCGGCACGTCGAGGTCCGGGGTCACGGACGGTAGCGTGTCGGCCGTGTTCCCTACCGTCCGTGAGGTCCTCGCCTTGGACCCCGTCCGCCACGGCGCTCCCCGCGTGGTCGCCGGGGACGCCGGGCTGGACCGGCCGGTCCGGTGGGTGCACGTCGCCGAGGTACCCGACATCGCCACCCTGCTTGGCGGTGGTGAGCTGGTGCTCACCACAGGCATCGGGTTGCCGGCCGACGACGCGGGACTGCGCGCGTTCATCGGCGACCTCGCCGACGTCGGTGTCTCCGGGCTCGTCGTCGAACTGGGCCGCCGGTACGTCAGCGGTGTACCCCGGGTGATGGCCGCCGCCGCCGAGCGGCGCGGCCTGCCCCTGGTCGAGCTGCGCCGGGCCACCCCGTTCGTGCGGATCACCGAGGCCGTGCACGCGCTGATCGTCGACGCGCAGCTGACCGAGCTGCGGGCCGCCGAGGAGATCCACCAGCGGTTCACCGACCTCTCCGTCGAGGGCGCCGACGCGGCCGAGGTGATCCGGCAGGCCGCCGAGCTGTCCGGCTGCCCGGTGGTGCTGGAGAACCTGTCCCGGCAGGTTCTCGGGTACGACCCGGCGGGGGAGAGCGCGGAGCTGCTGCTGGACGGCTGGGAGCAGCACTCGCGGCGGATCCGGCCGGCCGGGCGCACCGCGTACGACCCGGACAGCGGCTGGCTGGTGACAGTCGTCGGCGCCCGCGGACAGGACTGGGGGCGGTTGCTGCTGCGCTGGCCGGCCAGCGGAGACGCGCCCAGCGCCCGGGGCGGCGAGGCGGCCCTCGCCCCACCCACCCGGCTCACCATCCTCATCGAGCGGGCCGCGTCCACCCTCGCGCTGGGCCGGTTGATCCGCCGCGACGCCGAGGGGCTGGAACGGCAGCTGCACCGCACCCTGCTCACGGCGTTGCTCGACCACTCCCGACCGGTCGACGAGGTGGCGCTGCGCGCCAAGGCGCTCGGTGTGGCGCTGGAACGTCGGCACCTCGTCGGCGTGATGGTCCGGCACCGTGGCGACGAACTCGCCGGAGAGAACGGCCCCGAGGCCGGCCAGGCCCGGCTGCGGGACCTGTCCGAGGCCGTCGGCCAGGCGCTGCGGGAAGCGAAGCTGACCGCGCTGACCAGCGCGGTCGACGACAACTCGGTGGGCGCGCTGCTGGCGCTGCCCGACCCGGCCGCCGAGGACCGCGCGCTGGCCGCGTTCGCCGGCGCACTTCGTCGGGTACGCCTCGACGCCGGCGCGGGCCGGGCCGCGTCCGCCGCCGACCCGTCCCGCCCGGGGTCGGGTGTCGACCCGCTGCGAAGCGGCGTCGGTGGCACGTCGGCCGGGCTGATCATCGCCGCCGGGTCCGGGGTCAGCAGCCTGCGCGAGGCTCGACGGTCGCTCGTCGAGGCGCGGCAGATCGTCGAGGCGGCCCGACGGGACCGGCGTGACCTGCCGGTCTTTCGACTGCCGCACGTGGGCCTCGCGGGGCTGCTGCACCTGCTGCGCGACGAGCCCCGGCTGCAGACCTTCGTCGAGCGCGAACTCGGCCCGCTGCTGGAGTACGACGCCCAGCACCCCCGGGAGCGGCTGCTCGACACCCTGCGCGCGTACCTGGAGCAGGGGCGCAACAAGTCCGCCGGCGCCGCGGCCGCCCACCTGTCCCGACCCGCCTTCTACGAACGCCTGGCCCGCATAGCCCGCATCCTCGACGCAGACCTGGACTCGGTGGAAACCAGCCTCTCCCTGCACGTGGCCCTGCTGGCCCTGGAAGCAGTCCGAACCCCCTAACCCGCCCCCCTACCCGGGCGGCGCAGGGGGTGGGGTGGGGTGGGGTTAGGACAGGGAGGTTAGGGCTTTTGCGTAGGTTGGGGGGATGTGGTTGGGGCCGCCGGGGGTGAAGACGTCCGACGTCGCCACCGCGGACCAGGCCGTTTCCGGTACGGCTTCGACCAGCGCCTTGATCACCGGGGCGTCGCGCCACTGGTCCTGTTCGGCGAGCAGGCCGAGAGCCACCACCGACTCCTCGACCTCACCCACGCACTCGAACGGCTTGTGCCCGTCCACGCCCAGCAGCTCCCGGTAGCCGGGGATCTGCTCCGGGTCGGCCAGCAGGTCGCCGCCGAAGATGTGGGTGACCCGCTCGCGCGGCATGAACGGGGCCATCGCGAGGAAGACGAACCGGCACTTCGGGCAGTCCCGGCACCAGCGCTCGGACGCGTCGCGCAGCTTGAACGCCTGGTTGCAGCTCGTCACCACGTCGTCGTACCTGGTGAACTCGGCGAACAGCCGGGCGATGTGCAGCTCGGACAGCGAACGCAGCAGCGAGAAGTACGGTTCGGTGAGGCCGGCGTGCTCGGCCAGCGCGCCCCGCAGCAGCCCCTCGGCCTCGACGCCCTTGGACCACTGGTGGTTGATCTCGTGGCCGTTCCAGCTGAGGTTCGGGTCGGACGCGGAGCGCTCGTTGGACATCACCACCGGGCCGAGCCCGTGCAGCACCGCCGTCGCCACCGCGATCAGCGAGTTGATGGCGGTGACCGGGATGTGCCCGTTCAGCCCGCCCGCCGCGTTCAGGTCGAACAGCACCGGGTCGATACGCCGGCGGGCCGCGAGGGGGGCCAGCCCGGACGCCTCGTTGACCGAGACGATCACGTGGTTCGGGTTGACCGAGAACGGCACCGGGTCCAACTCGGCGCGGCGCAGCGCCTCCAAGCTCACGATCGAGTCCTTGCCGCCGCCGACCGCGGAGAGGGGGCGACGATCGGAGTTGTCGTAGACGCGCGGCGACTCCGGCGAGCCGGCCGGCACCTCCGGGCGCAACTCGAGCACGTGCGGCAACTGGTTGCGGTACGCGTACTCCGCGAGGCCCTTGGTGTAGACGGCCGTGACGTAGTCGACGGTGGCCCTGCCCAGCGGCGCCGGCAGCACCAGCCGGGGCGGCGCCGCGACCTTGTAGTAGCTCACCCCGGCGACGAGGTGCAGCACCTCCAACACCCGGCCGAGGGTGGCCACGGTCTCGTCGGACGGCGGCTGCGCCGGCAACGGAAGGGTGATCACCTCGGTGAACCGCTGCTCGCCGGCCGGGCCGGTCAGCGCGTAGTCGAACAACACCTCGCCGGTGGCGAAGTCGATCGAGTAGGACGGGAAGGTGAAGGCGTCCATCCGCCGGAGCTGCTCGTTGGGCACACGCCATACTAGGCCCTGGTTCGTCCGGCCGTGTCCGGACCGGGCCCCCGCCCTGTCGCCGCCGTGATCCCGAGGAGAGCCCAGTGCGCCTGTCTGACCTGCGCGGACGTAGCGTCGCCGTCTGGGGGACCGGTCGGGAGGGCCGGGCAGCTGTGACAGCGATCGCCGCGCACGGCCCCGCTGAGCTGGTCGCCGTCGACGACAGCGCCAACTTCCTGTCACTGCCCTGGGACGGCCCGCTGGCCGAGGCGGCCCCGCTGGTCACCGGCGAGGAGGGCTTCGCCCGGCTGGCCGCCGCCGACGTGGTGGTCCGCTCGCCCGGCGTGCCGCAGACCCATCCCTGGCTGGTCGAGCTGCGCCGACGCGGCGTGCCGGTCACCCAGGGCACCGCGCTGTGGATGGCCGACCATGCCGAGCGCACCGTCGGGGTGACCGGCAGCAAGGGCAAGAGCACCACCTCCAGCCTGATCAGCCACCTGCTCACCGCGATGGGCCGCCCGAACGTCTTCGGCGGCAACATCGGCGTGCCGACCCTCGACCTGCCCGACGCGGAGCTGTACGTGCTGGAGCTGTCGAGCTACCAGTGCAGCGACCTCACCGACTCGCCCCGGGTGGCCGTGGTCACCGCGCTGTTCCCCGAGCACCTGGACGCGCACGGCGGGGAGCGGGAGTACTACCGCGACAAGCTCAACCTGCTCGCCCACGATCCGCAGACGATCGTCGTCAACGGCGCCGACCCGCGGCTCGCCGCCGAGCTGGGGGAGCTGCCGGCGGTGCGGGCCGGCCGCCCCGACACCACCCACGTCGCCACCGGCGCGGACGGCACGCAGTGGTTCCACCTCGGCGACCAGCCGCTCTTCCCACGCGCCGTGCTGCCGCTGGTGGGTCGGCACAACGAGGGCAACCTGTGCGTCGCCCTCGCCGTGCTCGACGCGCTCGGCATCGACGTGGTGGCCGCCAAGGACCACCTCGCCGTCGCGGTGGCCGAGTTCCAGGGGCTGGCCCACCGGCTCACCGAGATCACCGACCCGTCCGGCCTGACCTTCGTCGACGACACCCTGGCCACCAGCCCGTACGCGGCCATGCACGCCATCGACGCGTACGACGGGCGGCCGTTGACCGTGATCGTCGGGGGCAACGACCGGGGGCTGGACTACACGCCGCTGGCCGAGCACCTCGCCGAGCGGGAGCTGACCGTGATCGGCATTCCGGACAGCGGCGCCCGCATCGTCGAGGCGCTCGCCGGCCTGCCGAAGGTGCGTACCGAACTGGTCGACGACCTGGTGGACGCGGTCCGGCTCTCCCGGGAGGTGACCCCGGCCGGCGGGGTGGTGCTGCTGTCCCCGGCCGCCCCGAGCTACGGCCGGTTCCGCAACTTCGAGCACCGCTCCGAGGTCTTCGCCCAGGCCGTCGCCGACACCGCCCGCTGACTCAGCCGCGGTCGACCGGGCTGGGGTCCGGTGACTGCAGCCCGGGCAGCAGCACGGTGTCGGTGTCGGCGTCGTTCTCGTCGTCGTTCGGTGCCGCGGGTTTCGTCGTGGCGCCGGTGCGGCGGCGGTCCTTGTCCGGGGTCCAGGCGAACGCGAGTGCCCCGCCGGTCAGGGCCAGCAGCATCCCGACCACGAAGCCACCCAGGTTCGAGGTCAACCAGGAGACCAGCCCGAGCACCAGCGAGACCACGGCGTAGAAGACCCGCTGCTGCGGGGTGGTGATCAGCAGCACCCCGCAGATCACGAGGATGGTGGGTACCAGGTAGGCGGCGAGACCCTGCGGTCCGATGTGCAGCAGCACCCCCAGCGGCGCGCGCAGGGTGGCCAGCATCTCCACGCCTCCGAGGGCGATCAGCACGGCGGCGGTGAACGGGCGGGCCCGCCGCCAGCGGCGCCACCGCCCGCGGGATCCGCGGACGGCGGGCGCTGTCTGGTGTCGTTCGGCGCTCACGTCAGCAACCGTCGGAGGTGAACGCCATGCGCAGGTTGGGCAGGTTGAAGACCGCCGCGGTGGTGGCGTAGTTGTTCTGTCGCAGGTTCTCGATGACTACCGAGTCGGCCTGCTGCGAGAAGACGCCGGGGTTCCCCTTCACGCCGGGCACCTTGTCCAGGGTGCTGGCGTCCTGGCCGACGTTGATGTTGCGGAAGGCGGCGTCGCCGTTGACCTCGTCACCGTCGACGACCAGGGTCCGGGCGGTGACCGGTCGGTCGCCGCCGCCGGCGGTGATCTTCAGGAAGATGCCGCCGAGGTTGATGCTCTGGCAGAGGTTGGTCAGCTCGGCCTTGTCGATCGCCGACACCATCACCAGGACCTGTCCGCCGGTGTCGCCCTGGTTGGGGCTGTCCGGGATCATCTGGTCGAGGGTGGCGAACTGCTCGAACCCGGTGCCGGTGAGCTTGTCGGCAGTGACGGTGAACGGCATGCCCGAGATGGCGAACTGCGCGCCCAGCACGCCCTGGGCGGTGAGCATGATCATGCCGGCGGCGCCCGCCACGACGATTCCGAAGGTGGCGGCGAACCGGCGCCAGCGCACGCCACTACGTGGCGGGCCCCCTGCGATTGGTGTGGTTTCCTCCGACATGGCGGCTCCCCTTAAGATCAATTGATTGGCGGCAATGGGAATTGCACGTTGACCTGCGCCTGGTGGGCGCAGAGCCGAAGTTACCGCCGAGTAAAGGGGAGGTCAACGGTGTGTGGCGGCCATTTGGGCGGTATTCGTTAAATGCGGCCAAAGTGAAAAACCGCTGCGGTTTCCGACCGGGTGATCAGGAGTGGTGGGCCGGTACGCAGGGCGCGGTCGTGCTCGGGCCGTCGTCCGGTCGTATCGGCCGGGTCGCCTGGATCGCACCCTCGGTGCCCAGAAATGGCGCCATGGCCGCGTAGGTGAGCACCGGCAGCAGTTCCGGCAACTCCGCCGCCCGGCCCCGCGCCACGCGCCCCCGGACGGTGGCGTAGATGCCGCCGACCACCGTGGACACCAGCTCGTCGCGGCCCACGTCCGCAAGCGCCGGCCCCGGGCCGGCGTCGGCGAAGAACCGGCGGAAGCTGGTGAGCAGCCCGTCGCGTTCGCGGCGGGCGTCGGGGCCTGCCGCGTCCACCTCGACCAGCGCCATCCGGGCGAACGCCGGCACGCTCGCCAGCACCTCCAGCAGGGTGCGCAGCGCGGCGCGCGCCGCGTCCGGCCAGGCCGGGCCGGCCTCGCGGTAGGCGTCCTCCATCAGCTGCGACACCACGGCGATCCCGTGCCGGTAGGCGGCGAGAAACGCGTCCTCCTTGCCGGTGAACAGGGCGTAGAAGGCCGGTCGGGTCACGCCGGCGGCGTGGCAGATGTCGCTGACCCGGGCGTTGTCGTAGCCCTTGGTCGCCACCTCGTGCACGAGTCCGTCGAAGAGGCGGTCGCGCTGGGTGGCGGCCACGACCTCCGCGGAGACCCGTCGCGGGCCGCGCTTGATCGCGCGGTCCGGGTCGCGGCCCGGGCGTGCGCCCGGTAGGGGCGCCGGTGCCGGCTGCGGGTGGCTCTGCGTGGTCAACTCATCGACCTCCTTGATTCGTTGACTTTGCGACCCTCCGGGGTTTATAACTTTCCTCACGCTCAGTTCTCCCCCCGTCACCTTTGGTGATCTCCCCGGATGGTCACCCTGACTCGTCGAAGGAGGGCTCGATGGCTGTCATTATCGCCGAACACGAACGCTCTCCCAATGCCGGAAAGGCGCAGGTGACGCGGCTACGCCGCAGTGCACCACGCCGGTCCGCCCGCTGATCCGCGGCACCTTAAGTCACCCGGCCCGACCCGACGGTCACCTGGCGCCACCACCACCCACCGTCCACGTCATGGCCACAATCTCCGCCCGGCGTGCCCGCCCGGCGGTGACCGCCTGCGCGGTCCGCTCGTTCCCGTCCCACCACCGGAAGGAAGCACCATGCCCAGGTACGGCAAAATCGGCGGGGGCCTCGTCGCCCTCGCGCTGCTGACCGGTCTCGTGGCCGCCACCCCGGCCTCCGCCGACCCGTCGGCAACGCTCGCCAGCAACGTCCTGACCTACCCCACCGCCGGCGGCACCGCCGTCGCCGTCAACGACGTCATCCAGGCCAGCCTCAAGGCCGGCACCAACGCCACCTTCTACAACTCCACCTCGGGCACCACAGGCATCAAGTGCGCCGCATCCAGCTTCAGCGCCAAGGTGCTCACCAACCCGACCGCCCCGGGCACCGCCACCGAGAGCCTCACCGCCCAGACCTTCGGCACCTGCACCACCAACGTGCTCGGCACCACCGGGGTGCAGAGCATCGCCCTCAACAACCTCCCGTACGCCACCTCCGTCACCAGCGCCGGCGTGGTCAAGATTTCCGGCACCACGGCGGCGCCGGTCCAGAGCACCGTCGTGCTGAACTCGCTGCTCGGCGCGATCACCTGCGTCTACCGGACCAGCACCAACAGCCTCACCGGCACGGCGGCCAACGCCACCAACTCGATCACCTTCACCAACCAGCCGTTCACCAAGTTCTCCGGCCCGTCCCTCTGCTTCGGCACCGCGTACTTCTCGGCGACGTACTCGCCGGTGCGCGACAGCACCAAGGGCAACGCCGCCGTCTACGTGAACTGACCAGGTCCACCGGGGCCGGTGCGCGGCGATCCGCCGTGCGCCGGCCCTCGACCCTGCGCGGGTCAGCCGGCGGCCAGCGCCGCGTGCAGGGCGCGCATCGACCGGATGGCCGAGCGGATCTCCTGCAGGTAGCGCCCCGGGGTGAGGGTCTGCTCCGGCAGCACCGCCGGGTCGGTCAGCGCCGGGTCCACCCCGACGGTGTCGATGTGGCACCCGTACGGGACCGCCAGGGTGCGTAGCGCGTCGCAGTGCTGGAACGGCACGTAGATCGGCGCGGTGACCATCAGCGCCTCGTCACCCGGGGCGAGCCGGACGTGCCCGGCCCAGAACCGCTGGGTGTCGGCGGTGTGGGCGCGTCGCCGGTCAGGCTCGCTGGACGGCGCGGCCAGCACCCGTACCGGTGGCCGGCCCTCCGGCCGGTAGGTCCGCGACGACCAGGAGTGGTGGGGGTGGCCCGCGTCGACGCCGTCCTGCTCGGTCGGGGCGGTCACCCCGAACACCTGCCGGACCGCCGTGTCCAGCACGTCCACCTCGGTCTCGTCCGGCGGCAGGCCCGCGTCGGCGAGGGTGGCGCGTTCCCACTCGGACAGTGGCCGGAAGCTGCCCAGCACGGCGACCTCGCCGGTCACCCGCAGGCCCGCGCGCAGCAGATGCGCGGCGTACGCGACGCGCCGCACGCAGGCGTGCGCCAGGCCGCCCAGCACGAGCAGGTGGGCGTACGCCGGGCGGGCCGGCGGCACCGCACGCACCATGCCGAGCGCGGCGACCGCGTCGAGGACGAGCCCGGACGTGAGCGCGTCGAAGCTCGGCTCCCGGGCGTCCGGGCGTTCGCGCCCCTGCCGGAAGTCCCAGTGCCGGGCGGAGAAGTCGTCGAGGAACCGCAGCACCTCGGCGAGGTCGCCGGTCGGCCAGTCACCGCCGAAGTGCCGGACCAGGCCGCGGAGCGCACTGGAGTCGACCCAGGCCCGGACGTCCGCCGTGATCTGCTCGGCGACCGTCGACGGGGCCGCATCCGCGCTCTGCACCTGCCGGATGCTACCGCTGCGGTCCGGCGGGACCTGCGGGTTGTGGTTGGCATCTACCCTGGCGGCACCGGCGGATTGGGGGAGTTCGATGGTCCGTGACGTGGCCCGTCGGCGGCCCCGCGAGCGCGGCGGCGCCTCCGACGGCTTCGCGCGTCTGGTGGCGCACACCGACCCGGTGGCGTTGGTCGGCATCACGTTGTCGATCAGCCTCAGCGTCATTCTCGACCTCACCAACGCCGCCTCGGGGGTGGAGTCGCTGCTGGCCGGCCTGATGGGCATCACCATCTCGCTGCTGGTGGACTCGCTGGCCCGTGCGGAGCGCCGGTTTCACCTGCGGACGTTGCTGGACGGGCCGCCGTGGCTCGTCCACACCACCACCGAACTGGCCGGGGCCATGCGGGAGGCGGCCGAGCAGCACGCGGGCACGCGGGTCGCGGCGGAGGCGCAGCGGCGCTACGAGCAGTTCCGGCTGGAGGCCGAGCAGCTCGCGCAGGGGCGGATCATCCGGCGTGGCGACGAGGACGAGGACCTGGTCGGCGCGACCCGCGGCTGCGTGCACCGGCTCGACGCGCTGACGAACGTGATGCCCCGGGTGAGTGGGGAGCTGAGCTGGTGGCGCAGCGAGATCGGCCGACGCTACTGGGAGGCGAACGTCGAGGCCCTGCAACGGGGCGTCCGGATCACCCGGGTCTTCGTCTACGCCACGCTTACCGACGAGCTGTCCGCGCTCGTGCAGGGGCAGCGCGCGGCCGGTGCGCGGGTGGGCCTGCTGCCCTTCGGTGTGGTCAGTCCACAGCTCCTGGTCAATCTGACAGTCTGGGACGGGTCGAGCTGCTGGGAGGCCCGGATGACCGCGCACGGCGAGATCGGCGAGAACCAGTTCTCGGTCAACCGGACGGACGTCGAGCGCCTCACCCGCGTGTTCGACGTCTGCGTGAACGCCGCGACGTTCCAGGACTGACGGCCGGGACGGGGAAGCCATGACGCTGAGTGCGGTCCTGCTGGTGACGGCAGTGGTCTGGGCGGTCAGCGTGATCCGCTCGATCCGGCTCCGGGCACTGGTCTACAGCCTTCCGTTGCCGATGACGCTCGCCTTGGTCAGCACGCCTTACGGGGTGGGTGGCGCGCAGGTGCTCGGCGTGCTCGGGCTCAACCTCTTCTTCGTCACCGTGGCGGTCACCCACCAGCGGCTGCGCTGGCCCATCCTGCTCGCCGACGGCGCGGGGATCGCCGTCTACGTGGCGCTGAGCGCGGGTCTGCTGGCCGTCGACATTCCGTTCGAGGCGGCCCTCGCCGCCACGCTCGTGCTCTGGCTGGCGGCCATGCTCCTGCTGCGCCGTCGCGCCCGGACGCGGGTCACCCCCGCCGCCGCTGCCGGCGAAGCAGACGCAGCCGTTGCCGGCGGAGCGGACGCCGCCGTTGGCGGACCGGGCGCGGTCGGCGACGCGGGCTCCGGCGCGGGCTCCGACGCGGAGACGTCGGCCGGAGGCCGTCCGGACGGTCTGCCGGCGCTGCTCAAGTTGCTTGTCATCTTCGTCGGGGCGATCCTCACCGCGCTGCTCGGCGCGGTGCTGCGCGGCATGGTGGTGACATTCCCGTACTCGGGGGTGCTGGTCGCCGTCGAGGCCCGCCGTCAGTTGTTCGAGTTCAGCGGGCACTTCGCCCGCAACAGCCTCGCGCTTGTCGGTTTCCTCACCGCGTACCACTACCTTCAGGACGTCTCGGCGGCCGTCGCGCTGGGCACCGGCTGGGCCGCCTTCGCGGTGGTCGCCGCCGTCCTGCACCTGCCGAAGCGCCGCCGTGGGGCCGCCCGGGCCAGCCCGCCGAGGCGCGTGTCGAGACCCCTGCGGTCGGCGGCCGAGCCACCCACCGTGCGGTGACCCCGACTACCTGGCGCTCCGGACCAGGTCCGCGATCTGGGCGAGGGGTTCGGCGTACGCGGGCCAGTCGAGGCCGTCGACGCTGAGCGTGGGGCGGCGGCGCACCCCGTCGACCGCGCCCGCCGAGACGATCGCGGCCAGCAGGTCGGACGACCACGCGGGCTCCAGCAGCGTACGAAGCCCGGGCACGTCGGGGCGCAGCAGCGACAGCGCGCCGACGAGGGCCGCGGCCGCCCAGTTGGAGGTGCCGCCGACGAGCAGCGCGTCAGCGCCCACCACGCACCGGATCCGCTCGCCGGAGGCGACCACCCGGCCGACGAGGTCCGCCGGCAGGAGGCCCATGCCCAGTTCGTTGCCGCCGTCGCCGATGCCGATCCGGAAGGCCGAACCGGCACGGTAGAGCCGGTCCAGAGGCGCGGTGTGTGTGCCGATGTCCTCGCCGCGCATGTTGCGGGGTCGACCGTCCACCCCGGGCCCGACCCGTTCGCAGGCGATGAGGTGCGTCAGGCGGCCGTAGCGGGGCAGGAGGACGGCGGCCCACTCGTCGTACCCCCGCAGCGGCGCGACGTCCACCGGCAGGCCCGGCGCGGCGGCGGCGACGGCCGCCTCGACCACCGGCGCGCACGGCTGGTCGGTGACGAGCCGGCACCGGCCACCGAGCAGGCGCAGCGCGGCGGCGATCTGGACGGCGCCGAGCGGGCCGTCGGTCTCCGCGGCCGGCGGCTCGGCACCGGGGATGAAGAACCCGGTGAGCACCGCGGCGTCCGGCGCACCGGCGCTGGCGAGCGACCGGGCGGCGGCCAGCAGCCCGCCGGCCGCCGGCGCGGCCAGCGCCTCGCTGCCCCGGCCCACCTCCCGTGCGGCGACGCGTTCCAGTGCGGCGATGGTCTCGTCGATGCGCACCGCGTGCCTCCCCGGCGACAGTGGACGGACCCAGGGTAGCGGTGGGCGACCAGACTGCGGATCGAGCGGAGGAAGAGCATGTTCGCTGCGGAAATCAGCGGCCAACGGCGGCCACGGCTCTGGAAACCGTTGACGTGCTGTCAGGCCGGAACGGCCTTGCGCTACACCCTGACAGTTGTCCGTGCGGGCCGGCGGTGGGAGCGTGCGGTATCCACGAACGCCGCTGAAGGGTTGCCACGATGACCGACGACCTGCTGGCCCGGCACCGGGCCGTGCTCCCGTCCTGGATGCCCCTCTACTACGACGAGCCGATCGAGCTGGTCGCCGGTTCGGGCCGCCGGGTCACCGACGCGCAGGGTCGCAGCTACCTGGACTTCTTCGGCGGCGTGCTGACCAACATGATCGGGTACGACATCCCGGAGATCCGCGAGGCGGTCGAGCGGCAGCTCGCCACCGGCATCGTGCACACCTCGACGCTCTACCTGATCCGTCAGCAGGTGGAGCTGGCCGAGAAGATCGCCCAGCGCTCGGGCATCGGAGACGCTCGAGTGTTCTTCACCAACTCCGGCACCGAGGCGAACGAGGCGGCGCTGCTGGTCGCCACCAACCACCGCCGATCGCACCAGGTCCTGGCCGTGCGCAACAGCTACCACGGCCGGTCGTACGCGGCGATGGGCGTCACCGGCAACCGCACCTGGTCGGCAAGCGCGCTCAACCCGCTCCAGGTGGCCTGGCTGCACTCCGGTGACCGGGTTCGCGGTCTGCTGGCACGGTTGAGCGCCGAGGAACAGGTCGACGCGGCCGTGGAGGACCTGCGCGAGGTGCTGGCCACCCAGACAACCGGTGACGTGGCCGCGCTGATCGCCGAGCCGATCCAGGGCGTGGGCGGCTTCGTGCACCCGCCGGACGGGCTCTTCGCCGGCTGGAAGAAGGTCCTCGACGAGCACGGCATCCTGTTCATCGCCGACGAGGTGCAGACCGGCTGGGGGCGTACCGGGGAGCACTTCTGGGGTTACCAGGCGCACGGCGTCACCCCGGATCTGCTCACCTTCGCCAAGGGCGTCGGCAACGGGTTCGCTCTCGCCGGGGTGGTCGGCCGGGCCGAGGTGCTCCAGGCGGTGCCGGGAATCAGCTTCTCCACGTTCGGCGGCAACCCGATCTCCACGGCGGCCGGCAACGCGGTGCTCGACTACCTTCTCGCGCACGACCTCCAGGCCAACGCGGCCCGCGTCGGCGCGATCCTCGCCGACGGCCTGCGGGCCGCCGTGGGCGGTCTCGACTGCGTCGCCGAGGTACGCGGAAAGGGGCTGATGCTCGGCGTCGAGTTCGTCCGGCCGGGCGGCGGTGAGCCGGATCCGGCGCTGACCAACCGGGTCTTCGAGGCGTGCCGCGCCGGTGGACTGCTCACCGGAAAGGGCGGCCTGTACGGCAACGTGCTGCGGATGGGTCCACCGTTGACGCTGACCGAGGAGGAGGCCCGCGAGGGCCTGGCGATCCTCGTCGACGCGATCCGCTCGTGCGCGGCGGTGGCGGCATGAGCATCGGCGGCACGAGCATCGGCCACTTCGTCGACGGCAAGCGGGTCGGCGGCACGTCCGAGCGGCGTGGTGACGTGTTCGATCCGGCGACGGGTAGGCGTACCGCCGAGGTGGAGCTGGCCTCGACCGCGGACGTCGACGTCGCGGTGCGGTCCGCCGCCCGCGCGGCCCGCGACTGGCGCGACGCGTCGCTGGCGAAACGGTCGGCGGTGCTGTTCGCCTTCCGCGAGCTGGTGCACAGCCGGCGGGACCGGCTCGCCGAGGTGATCACCGGCGAGCACGGCAAGGTGCTCGCCGACGCCGCCGGCGAGGTGCAGCGCGGCCTGGAGGTCATCGAGTACGCCTGCGGCCTGCCGTCGGCGCTGCGCGGCGCGTTCAGCGAGAACGTGTCCACCGAGGTCGACTCGTACACCATCCGGCAGCCGGTGGGCGTGGTCGCGGTGATCTCCCCGTTCAACTTCCCGGTGATGGTGCCGCTGTGGTTCGTGCCGGTGGCCGTGGCCTGCGGCAACGCGGTGGTGCTCAAGCCGAGCGAGAAGGACCCGAGCGCGGCGCTGCTGCTGGCCGAGTGGTTCGCCGAGGCGGGCCTGCCCGACGGGGTGCTCAACGTGGTCAACGGCGACTCCGAGGCCGTCGACGCGTTGCTGGAGCACCCGGAGGTGCGGGCGGTGTCGTTCGTCGGTTCCACCCCGATCGCCAGGTACGTCTACCAGCGCGGCACGGCGGCCGGTAAGCGGGTGCAGGCGCTCGGCGGGGCGAAGAACCACATGGTGGTGCTCCCCGACGCGGACCTGGACCTGGCCGCCGACGCGGCGGTGAACGCCGGGTTCGGCTCGGCGGGGGAGCGGTGCATGGCCATCTCCGTGCTGGTGGCGGTGGAGCCGGTGGCGGACGCGCTCGTCGACCGGATCGCCGCCCGGGTGACCGGTCTGCGCACCGGCGACGGCCGACGGGGCTGCGACATGGGTCCGCTGGTCACCGCCGCGCACGCGGCGAAGGTGCGCTCCTACGTGGACGCCGGTGTCGCCGCCGGCGCGGTGCCGGTGGTCGACGGCCGGGACGTGACGCCCGACGGCGACCCGGAGGGATTCTGGCTCGGCCCGACCCTGTTCGACCGGGTCACCCCCGACATGTCGATCTACACGGACGAGATCTTCGGGCCGGTGCTGAGCGTGGTCCGGGTCGCCTCGTACGACGAGGCCGTGGAGCTGGTCAACGCCAGCCCGTACGGCAACGGCACGGCGATCTTCACCAACGACGGCGGCGCGGCCCGGCGTTACCAGCACGAGGTGGAGGTCGGCATGGTCGGGATCAACGTGCCGATCCCGGTGCCGATGGCGTACCACTCGTTCGGCGGCTGGAAGTCGTCGCTCTTCGGTGACCTGCACGCGCACGGCGAGGACGGGGTGCGGTTCTTCACCCGGGGCAAGGTGGTCACCAGCCGGTGGCTGGACCCACGCCACGGCGGGGTCAACCTCGGGTTCCCCACCCAGACCTGAGCAGACGCAGCACGCCCGCCCCGGCCAGGTACGCCAGCAGGGCCGGGGCGGGCATGCCGAGCGGCTCCGCGGCGAGTTTCGGGGTCGCGCTGTTGAGCATCAGCGCGAACACCACGGCGGCGTAACCGGCCACGGTCAGCGCCGTGCGGGTCGTGGTGCCCTGGCCGGCCCGTTGCCCGGTGCGGTGCCCGCTGCTGTGGACCTCCACCGGCCCGAAGATGGCGACCAGCACCGTCAGGACGGCCGCGAGCAGCAGCAGCCAGGGCACCCGCCACGCCCACCAGGCGGTCGAGCCGACCTCCGGTGTGGGCAGGGTTCCGGTCGCGTCGAGCAGCCCGATCAGCCCGATGGCGGCGGTCAGGTGCCAGAGGAAGATGGTCAGCACCACCAGGTTGACCGCGATCACCACCTGCCACGGGCCGGTGCGCCGCAGCAGGCGCTCCGCGGGGCCGCGCAGCAGCAGGATCAGGCCGAGTTGGGTGGCGGCGACGGCCAGCAGCGCGAGGCTCGGCGGGCCGGCGTTGTCCAGCCTCTCGCCGGGCACGTTCAGCATGGCCACCGGCCAGGGGCCGGGCACGGTGAGCAACAGCAGCGCGGCCAGTCCGCCGACCAGGAACACCAGAGCGGCCCGGCGGGAGGTCGGCAGCCGGCGACGACGTACCCCCGAATGCTCGTGGGCCGACGGGTCGGCTTCGGCGAGGGCCGGACGGCCGGCGGTGTCGGCCGGCGGGGCGGTTTCGCTGGCTGGCTTCGGCCCGGCGGCCGGCCGGGTGTCGTACCAGGCGAAGCCGAGCTGGTGTATCGCCAGCCAGCCGAACAGGTAGTTGCCGTAGCTCAGCCCCACCGGCCCGGTGAGCCGGCCCAGGTCGCCGAGACCCACCAGGGCGACCAGCACCAGCGGCACCGCCAGGCCGAGGCGGCGGTGCAGCGCGTACATCGGTGGGGTGAGCGCGACCACCGCGAGGTACGCGACCAGGAACCAGAGCGGGATGGTGGCGAACCAGACCACCTCGCGGATCCGGGTCGGGTCGGTGCCGAGCAACCGCGCCACGACCGCGGCGCCGCCGAGCACCAGCACCAGCACGCTGGTGGGGCGGACCAGCCGGGCGCTGCGGTCGAGCAGCCAACTGGCGGCGTCGCCACCCCGCGCCCGCAGGCGGGCCAGCGAGACCGCGTTGGCGTAACCGCCGACCAGGAAGAAGACCGGCATCACCTGGGCCACCCAGGTCAGCGGGTACGCCCACGGCAGGTCACTGAGCGCGGAATGCCCGGTGGGCAGCCCGCCGTCGTCGCGCACGATCACCACGACGCCCCAGTGTCCGAGAACGACCATGGTGATGGCGAGGGCGCGGAGCAGGTCGACGTACCGCTCCCGGCCCGCCGGGGTGCGCTCGGCGAGCTGGCGCAGGCGGCCCATCACCTCAGGCTAGGCGAGCAGGTGGTGGCCGGTGGTGATAACGGTTCGGCTGCCGGGGGTTGAAGTCCGCTCGTCGCTGCCGTAGAAATTCTTCAGCAACTTTGCGCTAACTGAAGACAAGCAACACCCCCCCGTGCCTCGCGCGACGGACGCCTTCCCCCATCCCCCGGCGACCGCCCGACCCGAACCGAGGAGACCTTATGAACAGGCGTGAGATCCTGCGGCGCAGCGCCGCCGCCGGTCTGCTGGCCACCCCCGCCGCCGGCCTGCTGACCGGCTGTGCGACAGGCGGCGGCGACAAGGGCGATGCCGAGACCTACAAGGGCACCAAGAGCGCCGAGAACCCGCTCGGCGTCAAGGAGGACGCCCCGCTCGAGGTGGTGATCTTCGGCGGCGGGTTCGGCGAGGAGTACGCCAAGGCCCACGAGGCCATGTACACCGCGAAGTACCCGAAGGCGAAGATCAAGCACTCCGCCACCCAGGAGATCAGCAAGACCCTCCAGCCGCGTTTCGTCGACGGCACGCCACCCGACGTGGTCAACAACTCCGGCGCCAGTCAGATCGACTTCAACGGCCTGGTCAGCCAGAACGCCATCGCCGACCTGGGTGAGCTGCTCGCCGCGCCGAGCCTCGACGTGCCCGGCAAGACCGTCAAGGACACCCTGCTGCCCGGCGCGGTCGAGGTCGGGTCGTACGACGGCACGTTCCTGGTGCTCAACTACACCTACACCGCCTACGGCATCTGGTACTCCGAGAAGCTGTTCGCCGAACGCAGGTGGGAGTACGCCAAGACCTGGGACGACCACATCGCGCTCTGCAAGCAGATCAAGGCTGCCGGCATCGCCCCCTGGACGTACGCGGGCCTGCACCCGCGCTACATGAGCTGGCCGCTGATCGCCACCGCGATCAAGCTCGGCGGGCCGTCGGTGGCGACCGCCATCGACAACCTGGAGCCGAACGCCTGGAAGTCCGACTCGATGCGGGCCGCCGCCGACGCGTGGCACCAGATCGTCAAGGACAAGTTCATCCTGGAGGGCTCACCCGGCCTGGACCACAAGCAGTCGCAGACCGCCTGGTGCCAGGGCAAGGCCGCCTTCATCTCCTGCGGATCCTGGCTGGAGAGTGAGCAGAAGGACGTCACCCCGGCCGGGTTCAACATGACCATCGCGCCCACCCCCAGCCTGGGCAGCGGCGACAAGCTGCCGTTCGAGGCGATCCGAGGCACCGCCGGCGAGCCGTTCATGGTGCCGGCCAAGGCCCGCAACGTCGCCGGTGGGCTGGAGTACTTCCGGACCATGCTGTCCCTCAAGGGCGCCCAGGACTTCACGAAGAAGGTCGCCAGCCTCACCGTGGTCGCCGGCGCCACCGAGGGAGTCGAGCTGCCGTACGGGCTCACGACCGTGGTCAAGGCACTCGACGCGTCCGGGTCCAACGGCTTCAACTGGGTCTACAACAACTACTACCGCAAGCTGGAGCGCAACCTCGTCGACGCGGCGTGCGGCGAGTTCTTCAGCGGCCGGATCGGCCCGGCGGAGTTCCTCGACCAGTGTCAGAAGGGCGCCGACTCGATCGCCCAGGACAGCTCGATCAAGAAGTACAAGCGAGCGGCTTGACAGCCCGGCCGGTGGGGGCGAGCGAGCCCCCACCGGCCGCACCTTGGGAAAGGTCCACCGTGAAACATGGCAAGTGGCCGCTGATCGTCACGTTCCTGGTGCCGCCGGTGCTGCTGTACGTCTTCTTCGTCGTCTCCCCGTACCTGCAGGCGTTCCAGATCTCCACCACCGACTGGCTCGGCTACTCGGCCGACGCCAACCAGGTCGGGCTGGCGAACTTCACGGCGCTGTGGCACGACGACTACGTGTGGAACGCGCTGAAGAACAACGCGATCCTGCTGGCCCTGGTGCCCGTGCTGACCATCGGATTCGGGCTCTTCTTCGCCACCATGCTCGCCCTGGGCGGGCGTCGGGGCCGCGCCGGAGTCACCGGGGTCCGCGGCGGGGCGTTCTACCGCACCGTGTACTTCTTCCCGCAGGTGCTCTCCGTCGTGATCATCGCGCTGCTGTTCAAGGAGGTCTACCACCCCAACAAGGGGCTGCTGACCAGCGCGCTGCACGCCGTCGGCCTGCCCGCCCCGACCTGGCTCGGCGACCCGGCGACCGCCTTCTGGTGTGTGCTGGCGGTGATGGTGTGGAGCAACGTCGGCTTCTACGTCGTCCTGTTCGGCGCCGCGATGTCGGCAGTACCGAAGGAGATCTACGAGGCGGTCCTGCTCGACGGCGCGTCCCGGTTCACCACGCTGCGGCGGATCACCCTGCCGCTGCTCTGGGACACCGTGCAGGTCGCCTGGGTCTACCTGGCCATCTTCGCCCTCGACGGGTTCATCCTCGTGCAGCTCATGACCAACGGTGGACCGAACTTCTCCACCGACGTGATCGGCGTACGGATGTACGACACCGCCTTCGGCAGCGAGACCAAGTTCGGCTACGCCTCGGCGATCGGCGTGGTGATGTTCTTCCTGACCCTCTCGGTGGCGGTGCTGTCGCTGCGGGTCGGCCGGCGCGATCGGATCGAGTACTCGTGACCACACTGGACCAGCCCACCGCCGCCGCGCCGACGTCGACCCCGGCCCGGGACCGTCCCGTCCGGCGGGAACTCGGCGTCGCCAACGCCCTCTCGCACGGCTTCCTGCTGCTCTGGGGCCTGCTCACCGTCCTGCCGCTGCTGTGGATGTTCCTCAGCTCGTTCAAGACCAACGGCGAGATCCTGGCCGACCCGTGGGGGCTGCCCGCGTCGCTGAGCTGGGACAACTGGGCGCGCGCGTGGACCGGGGCGCACATCGGCAGGTACTTCCTCAACAGCCTCGTGGTGGTCACCGGCTCGGTCAGCCTCACCATGCTGACGGGCGCCGCCGCCGCGTACGTCTTCGCCCGGTACGAGTTCCGCGGCCGGCAGGTCGTCTACTACCTGTTCGTCGGCGGCCTGATGTTCCCGGTGTTCCTCGCCCTGGTGCCGCTGTTCTTCGTGGTCCGCAACGCCGGCCTCTTCGGCACCTGGACGGGACTGATCCTGGTGTACGCGGCGTACTCGATGCCGTTCACCGTGTTCTTCCTGACCGCGTTCTTCCGGACGCTGCCGACCTCGGTGGCCGAGGCGGCCATGGTCGACGGCTGCGGTCACTTCCGGCTGTTCTTCCGGGTGATGCTCCCGATGGCACGTCCGGGACTGATCAGCGTGGCGATCTTCAACTTCCTCAGTCACTGGAACCAGTTCCTGCTACCGCAGGTGCTGATGCAGGGCGACGAGTCCAAGTGGATGCTCGCCCAGGGGCTGTTCGCGCTGTCGGTCAGTCAGGGCTACGCGGGCGACTACGCGCGGCTCTTCGCCGGGTTGAGCATCGCGGTGCTGCCGGTGCTGGCGATCTACGTGGCCTTCCAACGCCAGGTCCAGGCCGGCCTGACCGCGGGTCAGCTCAAGTAGGACGGCGCGGGTGGCGGCTCACCCGCCACCCGCCGAGCTGGGCATCGGCGGCCGTCCCCAGAGGCGGCATCCACCACCAACAAGTGACCGCTCCTGATCACACGGTCCCGCCGTGCCGCCCGCCCGCGCCGCCCGCCAGCCGCCACGGCAAGATCCGCGCAACTTCGGTGAAGTTGCTGTCTCAGCTCGTCGTGAGGCAGCAGTTTCCCTGAAACTGCGCGGATCTTGCCGTGGCGGCGGTCGTGCGCACGCGTTGATCGTGCTCGATCAAGGATGTAGTGGCCTCGTGGCGTGAGGTGGCACTCTTTCCAGGATCGAGCACGATCATGACCAGGCGCGGTTCGGCGCTGCCCGGTTCGGCCCGGGGTGGGGTGGGGTGGTCCGGGGTGGGGGCGGTCAGGGGGTGGGGAAGAGGCGGGCGTGCAGGGCTGCCGGGTCGGTGAGCTCGGGGAGGGCGCGGGCGGCGAGCCAGGCTGCCGCGGCGGCACCGTCACCTGCGGTGCGCAGGGGCGCGGACGGCCAGCGTTGACCGATCTCGGCGCGCACGGCGGTGGCAAGCGGGGTGTGCGCGGTGAGCAGTCCACCGCCGAGTACGACGGGCGTCGTCGCCCCGGCGGGGCGGATCCGGCCGACGCTCCCGGCCAGGTGGGCGGCGGCCTCGGCGATCAGCGCGGTGGCGACGGGTTCGCCGTCGACCGCGGCGGTGACGACAAGCGGCGCGAGCCGGGCCAGCTCGATCGGCGGCCGGCGGGTGACCGCCTGGATCGTGGCGTCGACGGTGTCGCGGGGGCGGGGAGCGACCTCGGCGCTGCCGGTCAGTTCGGTGAGGACGGCAGTGGTCAGCGTGCCGGGGGTGCGGGCGGCGTCCAGGTCGGCCAGGAGCCGGCGGACGGCCTCGCGGCCGAGCCAGAAGCCGGATCCGGCGTCGCCGAGCAGCCAGCCGTGGCCGTCGGCGACCCGGTCGAGTCGCAGGTCGACGACCTGCGCGGTGATCGCGCCGGTGCCGGCGATGAGCACCGTCCCGTCGGGGTCCGCGGTGCCGGAGGCGTAGGCGACCAGGGCGTCGCCGTGCACGGCGTACGGGCAGCGCAGGCCGGCGTCGTGCCAGGCCCGGTCGAAGGCGGCGCGGCTGGCGGGGTCGGCCAGGATCCGGGCTGCGCCGGCCAACCCGATGGTGCCGGCGGCCACCCGGGTCGGGTCGACGTCGGCGAGCGCGGCGCGCAGTGCGGTCAACAGTTCGGCGGCGGCCCGTTCGGCGCCGTGGCTGGTGGGGTTGCCGCCGCCGGCTCGGCCGGTGCCGAGGCGTTCGCCGGCGAGGGTCAGGGCGGTCGCCCGGGTGGACGTACCCCCGACGTCGAGACCGACCACGACGGTGTCGGACATCGGCACGGTCCTCCTTGCGCTGCGCGGTGCTGGGCCTGTTCATGCTGGTCGGCGCGGCCGCGCGGGGCAACTTCGGGGCGGCGCGGAGGGGCGTGCGCCAGGTAACAGTTTGAAAACTTCGCCCACGGTCTTGACATAGAAGGTCGTTCAGTAAGAAATTTTACCACTAACAGTTAACAGTCCTTCGAAAATGCGAGGCGTCGATGGTTGATCATGAGGTGGACACCGCTGCGGGAACCGCGGTGGTCGACGCCGACGCGATCGACCGGCGAAACGCCCTCGGATCGTCGTCCGACGGGGTGCTGGCCCGGGTCCGCAACAGTCTCGGCGAACTGACCGGCGCGCTGCGCCGCGTCGCCGAGCACGTCCTCAGCGACCCGGAGGCCGCCGCGCGCTCCACCATTGTGGAGCTCGCCGAGCGCAGTGGCACCTCGCCGGCCACCATCACCCGCTTCTGCCGGGCGATGGGCTTCGAGGGGTACGCCGACCTGCGCCTCGGCATCGCCGCCGAGACCGGCCGGGCCCGCTCGGCCGGCTGGACCGTCGACATCGGCCGTGAGATCCAGCCCAACGACCCCCTCGCGCGGGTGCTCGACCAGATCATGGCCGCCGACACCCGGGCCATGCACGACACCGCCGCGCTGCTCGACCTCGGCGAGGTGGAACGCGCCGCGGTGGCGATCGCCGGCGCCAACCGGGTGAACATCTTCGGAGCCAGCGGCAGCGCCCTGGTCGGCGAGGAGATGCAGTTCAGCCTGCACCGCATCGGGGTGGCCGCCTGGGCCTGGAGCGACGTGCACGAGGGGCTGGCCAGCGCCGCGCTGCTCGGCGTCGGCGACGTCGCGCTCGGCATCTCGCACACCGGCCAGACCCGGGAGACGATCGAGATGCTCGCCGAGGCGGGTAGCCGGGGCGCCACCACACTCGCCCTCACCGGCTTTCCCCGCTCACCGCTGGCCGAGCTGGCCGACATCGTGCTGCTCACCGCCAGCCAGGCCACCACCTTCCGGCCGGACGCCCTCTCCGCCCGCCACCCGCAACTGGTGGTCCTCGACCTGCTCTACATCGCCGTCGCCCAGCGCACCCACGACCGCGCCCACGCGGCCTTCCGGCGCACCGCGCAGGCCGTCGACGGGCACAAGGCCGCGAAAGGGGCCCAGTCATGATCAGTGCCCAGGGGTACGCGGACGCCGTCCGCCCGGTGCTCGACCGCCTGCTCGACTCGGAGGCCGACGGGATCACCCGGTCCGCCGACCTGATCGCCGACAGCCTGCGCGCCGGCGGTGTGCTCCAGGCGTTCGGCGCCGGGCACTCCGAGGCGTTCGCCGCCGAGCTGGTCGCCCGCGCCGGTGGGCTGGTCCCCACCAACCAGCTGTCGGTACGGGACCTGGTGGTGCACGGCGACGCCCCGCGCGACGTGCTCGCCGACCCCAAGCTGGAACGCGACCCCTCCATCGCCCACCAGATCTACGCGCTCGCGGCACCCCAGCCGCGCGACGTGTTCGTGGTGGCGTCCCAATCCGGCATCAACGGCTCGGTGGTCGAGCTGGCGGCGCTGGTCACCGAGCGCGGTCACCCGTTGATCGCGGTCACCTCGGTCGAGCACACCGCACGGGTGGCGCCACGGCACCCGTCCGGTCAACGGCTCGCCGACCTCGCCGACGTCGTGCTGGACAACGGCGCACCGTACGGCGACGCACTGCTGCCGCTCGAGGGCGGCGGCGCGGTCTGTGCGGTCTCCTCGGTCACCACCGCGCTGCTGGCGCAGTTGCTGACCGCTGAGGTCGTACGACGGTTCCACCAGGCCGGGGAGGTACCCCCTATCTACCTCTCCGCCAACGTCCCCGGCGGGGACGAGCACAACATCGCCCTCGAGTCGCGGTACGCCGGGCGTCTCCGGCGCACCGCCTGACCCGAAATTCCACAAGGAGAGACGACGATGTCGATTACCCCCGAGCACCCGGCCGCACTCGACCGTCGCACGGTGCTGCGTCGCGCCGCGGCCGTGGGCATGCTCGCCACTCCGGCCATCGGCCTGCTCAGCGCGTGCGCGACGAGCAGCGGCGGCGACAAGGACAACGAGAAGGCCGCCGAAGGCACCAAGAGTGAGAAGAACCCGCTGGGCGTCAAGGACGACGCTCCGATCGAGGTGATCATCTTCAACGGCGGCTACGGCGAGAAGTACGCCACCGACGTGCACGAGCCGCTCTACAAGAAGGCGTTCCCCAAGGCGGAGATCAAGCACCAGTCCACGCAGGCTGTCTCCACGGTCCTGCAGCCGCGGTTCGCGTCCGGCAACCCGCCGGAGTTCGTGAACAACTCGGGCGAGAAGCTGATGGACTTCGGCGCGCTGGTCGCCGACGGTCAGCTCCAGGACCTCACCGAGCTGTGGGACGCCCCGTCGGTCGACGACCCGGCCAAGAAGGTCCGCGACACCGTGGTGCCGGGCACCGTCGAGGCGGGCTCGTTCAACGGCAAGCCGTACGTGCTGTACTACGTCTCCACGGTCTTCGGCATCTGGTACTCGGGCAAGCTCTTCAAGGACAACGGCTGGGCGCCGGCGAAGACCTGGGACGACTTCATCAAACTGCTCACCGCCATCAAGGCCAAGGGCATCACGCCGTACGGCTACGCCGGGGCGAACGCGGCGTACTACCAGTGGAACGTGATCCTCACCCAGGCCGCCAAGATCGGCGGCGTGGAGGTGCTGAAGAACATCGACAACCTGGAGGACGGCGCCTGGAAGCAGGACGCGGTCAAGCAGGCGGCCACGGCGTGGGCCGAGGTCGGGGCGAAGTTCAGCGACAAGAGCTTCGAGGGGCTCAAGCACACCGACGTGCAGCTGCGGCAGAACCAGTACAAGGTGGCCCTGTACCCCAGCGGTGACTGGCTGGAGGGCGAGCAGAAGAAGGACACCCCGGCCGGCTTCGACTACCAGCTCATGCCGGTGCCGAGCCTCACCGCGTCGGACAAGCTGCCGGCCACGGCGCTGCGGGCCACCGCGGGCGAGGGCTACTTCGTCTCGGCGAAGAGCAAGAACCCCAAGGGCGGCCTGGAGTACATGCGCCAGATGCTGTCCACGGCGGGCGCGAAGGGCTTCACCGAGGTGGTCAAGGCCCCGACCGTGGTCACCTCCGGTTCGGAGGGCTTCGCCTTCCCGCCCGGTGTGGCCAGCTCGCAGGCCGCGCTCAAGGCGGCCGGGCAGGACGTGTTCAACCTGTACTTCGACGGCTGGTACAAGGAGCTCGACACCGAGGCGCGCAGCGCCACCAACGAGCTCATGTTCGGCCGGATCAACGCGGACGCCTTCGTGGAGCGGATCCAGAAGCGCGCCGACGCGATCAAGAAGGACAGCTCGGTCGCCAAGTTCAAGCGCTGATCGATCGGAGCTAGGGTCATGCGGCACGGCAAGTATCCATTCGTGATCGGGTTCCTGTTCGCCCCGGTCGCGCTGTACGTGACATTCGTTATCTGGCCGTACGCGCAGGCGTTCCAGATCTCGATGACCAACTGGCGAGGGCTCTCCGCCCCGCAGTGGGTGGGCTTCGACAACTACCGGAAGCTGCTCGACGACGGCGCCTTCTGGAAGGCGGTCCAGCACCACGGCGTACTGCTGCTTGCCCTGCCGCTGATCACGATCGCCATCGCGTTGTTCTTCGCCTTCCTGCTCAACGTGGGTGGCAAGAGCAGTGGCGGTCAACGCCAGGGGGTCTGGGGGGCGAAGTTCTACCGGGTGGTGTTCTTCTTCCCCCAGGTCCTGGCGGTGGCGATCATCGCGGTGCTGTTCCAGATGGTCTACCGGCCGAACGAGTCCGGCCTGATCAACGGTGTGCTGATGAAGTTCGGCCTGGAGCCGATCCTCTTCCTGGTCAAGCCGAACCTGGCCCTCTGGTCGATCCTCGCGGTGCTGGTCTGGCAGGCCGTCGGCTTCTACGTGGTGCTCTTCTCGGCCGGGATGGCCTCCATCCCGGGCGAGATCTACGAGGCCGCGGAGATGGACGGGGCGAGCAGGGTGACGCTGTTCTTCCGGGTCACCCTGCCGCTGCTCTGGGACACCCTCCAGGTCGCGTGGGTCTATCTGGGCATCGCGGCGTTCGACGCGTTCGCCATCGTGGCCGTGCTCTCGGTCGACGGTGGCGGCCCGGACGGCGCCACCACCGTGCTGGCCATGGAGATCTACCGCAACGCGTTCGTCTACTCGAAGTACGGTTACGCCTCCGCGATGGGCGTGGCGCTGTTCTTCCTCACCCTCACGTTCGCGGCGCTGACGCTGCGGCTCACCAAGCGGGAAAGCGTGGAGTACTGATGAACCCCCAGTCGACGCTGCCGCCGACGCCGGCGGCCCTACCGCCGAAGACCGGCGAGAACTCCGCGACCGGCGGCCGGCGTGGCAAGGGCCCCCGCTCGGAGGTGCGGCTCTTCGCCGGCCTGGGACACGTCGCGCTCGCCGTGTGGGCGGTGATCGTGATCGTGCCGATCCTCTGGACGTTCCTCGCCGCGTTCAAGAACACCAGTGAGATCTTCAGCAGCCCGTGGACGCTCCCGGCGGAGCTGCGGTGGGAGAACTTCGGCCGGGCGTGGACCAAGGCGAACGTCGGCCGGTACTTCCTCAACAGCGTCCTCGTGGTTTCGTGCAGCACCTTCGGCACCATGCTGCTCGGCTCGATGGCGGCGTACGTGCTGGCGCGGTACCGGTTCTGGGGCAACCGGGCGATCTACTACCTGTTCGTCTCGGGGTTGGCGTTCCCGGTCTTCCTGGCCCTGGTGCCGCTCTTCTTCGTGGTGAAGCAGTTGGGCATGCTGGACACCTACCAGGGCGTGGTGCTGGTCTACATCGCGTACTCGCTGCCGTTCACGGTCTTCTTCCTGGCCGCGTTCTTCAAGACGCTGCCGACCTCGGTGGCCGAGGCGGGGATGATCGACGGCTGCGGGCACGCCCGGCTGTTCTTCCAGGTCATGATGCCGATGGCGAAGCCGGGCCTGATCAGCGTGGCGATCTTCAACATCATCGGGCAGTGGGCGCAGTACCAGCTCCCGTTGGTGCTGCTCTCCAACGCCAAGGACAAGTGGGTGCTCACCCAGGGCATCGCCGACATCTCGGTCAACGCCGGCTACGAGGCGGACTGGTCCGGTCTGTTCGCCGCGCTGACCATCGCCATCCTCCCGATGATCATCGTGTACGCGGTCTTCCAGCGTCAGATCCAGGCCGGGCTCACCTCCGGCGCGGTGAAGTAGGCCGTCACCTCTGGCGCTCGTCGGCGTGAGCGTGCCACGAGCGCCAGAGGGCGGCGTACGCCCCGTCGGCCGCGACGAGGTCGTCGTGACTGCCGATCTCGGTGATCCGGCCGTCGGCCAGGACGGCCACCCGGTCGGCGTCGTGCGCGGTGTTGAGCCGGTGCGCGATGGCGATGACGGTCCGCCCGACGAGTACGGCGGCCAGGGCGCGCTCGGTCCGCCGAGCGGTGCTCGGGTCCAGCGCCGCGGTCGCCTCGTCCAGGATCAGCGTGTGCGGGTCGGCGAGCACCAGCCGGGCCAGGGCCAGTTGCTGGGCCTCGGCCGCGCCGAGCTGGCGGGCGCCGTCGCCGAGCGCGGTGTCCAGCCCCTCGGGCAGCTCGTCGTACCAGTCGGCGCCCACCGTGGCCAGCGCGGCGCGCATCTGCTCGTCGGAGGCGTCCGGCGCGGCGAACGCGAGGTTGTCGCGTACCGAGCCGATGAAGACGTGGTGCTCCTGGGTGACCAGGGCGATCCGCCGCCGACGTTCGGCCGGGTCCAGGTCGGTGACCGGGCAGCCACCGATGCTGACGACGCCCTGCCGTGGCGCGTCGATGCCGGCCAGCAACCGGGCCAGGGTCGACTTGCCGGCGCCCGACGGGCCGACGACCGCCAGCCGTTCGCCGGGCTGCACCTCCAGGTCGATGCCGTGCAGCACGTCGTGCCCGTCGGCGTACGAGAACCGCGCCTCGCGCACGACGAGCCGCTCGCCCCGCGAGGTAGTCGTGACGCCGGGCGACTCCGGCGGGACCAGCCCGACCCCGAGCACCCGGGCGTACGACGCGAAGCCGCGCTGCGCCTGCTCGGTCCACTGCAACAGCCGGTCCATCGGGTCGATGGCCTGTTGCAGGTAGAGCGCGGCGGCGATCACCGACCCGAGGGACACCAGGTCGGCGGAGAGCAGGTAGCCGCCGACGAGCAGGACCAGGGCGATCGGCAGGGGATAGCTGGCCTCGACCACGGAGAAGAACACCGTACGCAGGGCGAGCGTCGCCCGACGGGCACGCCACACCCGGGCGACGCGGGCGGTGCCGTACCGGACGCGGTCGTCGGTGAGCCGCAGCGCCTCGACCGTGCGGGCACCCTCGGCGGTCGTGGTCAACGCCTCGGTCAACTCGGCCGCCTCCGCGCCCTCGGTGAGGTAAGCGGAGCTGGCCCGCCGCAGGTACCACCGGGTCACCGCCACGATCGACGGCAGCCCGGCCAGCGCCGCGAGCCCGAGCAGGGGGTGCAGCAGGAACACCGCGCCGAACAGCAACGTCAACTGCACCGAGGCGATGACGATGGTCGGCACCACGTCCCGGACCGTGGTGCCGACGGTCGCCACGTCGACCGAGCTGCGGGTCGCCAGGTCCCCGGCGCCGGCCCGCTCCACGACCGACACGGGCAGGGCGAGCGTCCGGTCGACGAACTGCTCGCGCAGCTCGGCGACGGCACGTTCACCGAAGCGGTGACCGGCGTACTGGGCGTACCGGGCGAGCAGCGCGCTCACCACGACACAGCCGGCGATGGCCAGGGCCAGCCAGTCCACCGTCGCCACGCCCGCGCCGGCCGTGACCCGGTCGACGATGGCGCCCAGCAGCCAGGGCGGGGCGAGGCCGGCGATCGCGGCGGCGCTGTGCAGCGCCAGCACGACGCCGACGGCCCGGCGATGCCGGCTGATCATGTCCCGCAGGGCGCGGCGTACGGTGCCGCGATCCGCGACCGGCAGGCGGCTCACTGGTACGCCTCCTCGGCATCGGAGTGCTGCCCGTCATCGCTGCCCCGGGCCACCAGGTGCCGGTAGCCCGGGTCGTAGTCGAGCATCCCCTCGTGGGTGCCGGAGGAGTCGACCCGGCCTTCGCTCAGGTGCGCGACCCAGTCGGCGCGGCCGAGCAGCAGCGGCGACGTGGCGAACACAACTGTGGTCAGCCCGGCCCGCGCGATCCGGAGCCGCTCGGCGATGCGGGCCTCGGTGTGCGCGTCCACGGCCGAGGTGGGGTCGACGAGAATCAGCACCTCCGGCTCGGCGAGCAGCGCCCGGGCCAGGCGCACCCGTTGGCGTTGACCGCCGGACAGCGTCCGGGCCCGGGCGTCCAGCGGGGTGTCCAGCCCGGACGGCAGGGCGTCGACGATGTCGTCGGCCGACGCGGCCCGCAGCGCGGCGCGGATCTCGTCGTCGGGCTTCGGGCCCAGCACGTCGCGCAGCGTGCCGGCGAAGAGGTACGAGTCGTGGTCGGCGACCAGGATCCGGGCCCGGACCTCGTCCAGGGCGACTGCGGTCAGCGGCACGCCGCCCCAGGTGACGTCGCTGGTGACGTACCGGCCGAGCCGGTCGGCAAGCGCCACGGCCTCGGCCGGGTCGTCGGCGGCGACCCCGGTCAGCCGGCCGGCGCGTATGGTGAGCCCGGTCGACGGGTCGTGCAGGTCGGCCGGGCCGGATGGCGCGGGCACGGCGTGCGGGTCGCGGGCGCCGGGGACACCGGCCGGCCACCGGCGGCCCGGCCCACCGACGTCGTCCGGGGCGAGCCGGAGCAGACCGGCGATCCGCCGGGCGGCGACCCGACCCCGGATGAGCTGGTGACTGCCCTCCAACAGGAACCAGACCGGCACGATCAGCGTCGCCACGTAGCCGTAGACGGCGACGAGTTCACCGATCGTGACGTCGCCGGTGACGGCCATCCGGGCGGTCAGCCACACCACCGCCGCCAGGAACAGGCCGGGGATGGCCACCGTGGCCGCGTCGATCCAGCTCACGACCGCGCCGACGCGGTAGCCCTCGGCGCGTAGCTCCTGCGATCGGCTCGCGTACCGGCGGGCGAACAGGTCCCGGCCACCCACCCCGGCGAGCACTCGCAGCCCGGCCACGATGTCGCCGGACCGGGCGGTCAGCGCGCCCTGCTGCCCGCGGTAGATCGACTCGGCCCGTTCGAGCCGGCGCAGCAGCGGTCCGACGACGAGCGCGACAGCCGGCACGCCCAGCAGCACGCAGAGCGCGAGCAGCGGGGAGATCGACCACAGCACCACGGCGATGACCCCGTACGCGATGATCGCGCCGACCCCCGGCCCGGTCAGGGTCAGCACCTGCGCCGACCAGTCGATGTCGGAACCGCCCACGGTGGCGACCTCACCGGCGGCGGAACGACGCGGCAGCGCCGCGCCGACCCGGGACAGCTGACGCAGCAGCACCTCCGCCGAGCGGGCCTTGGCGTCCTCCCGGATGAAGGTCATCGTGCGGTGTCGCATGATCCCCAGGTACGACAACGCCACCCCCGCCACGACGATCGCCACGACCCACAGGGCCAGGGCGCGGCTGTCGCGGGCGCGCAGGCCGTCGTCGACGGCGCGGGCGATCAGGTAGGGCCGGGCCGAGAGCCCGACCATCCAGGCCGTGCCGAGCAGGCTGCCGCGCAGAATGCGCCAGGGTTGGCAGCGGACCAGCCACCACAGGTACCGCATCGGACCGCGGGTGTCGGGGATACCGGGGTCGGAGTGCGGGATCTGGGGAGGCACCTGGCCACGCTATCGAGCACCGGGCCGACGCACCGACCCGTTTTCCTGTCGGAGGGGGAAGGCAGAATCACATTCGTGCTGGTGGCGGTGGTGGCGGGCGAACGCGGTGGGGGAGAGCTGCGTCCGCTCGACGCCGCCGGCCGACCCGTCGGCCCGGTCGAGACCGTCAGCGACCTCGCGGCCGCGGTGGCCGCACGGGAGGCGGCCGAGCATCCGCGGTGGGTGTGGGCCGCCGCGGGCGCGATCTACCCGGCGCTGCTGCGGGCCGGGGTGCGCGTCGAGCGGTGCCACGACGTGGAGCTGACCGAGGCCCTGTTGCTCGGGCACGCCGGCCGCTGGGGCGAGCCCCGCTCGCTGGCCGCCGCCTGGGCCCGCCTGACCGGTGCCGCGGTGCCGCCCGACCCGCCGCCGCGCGCCGCCGCGCCGCCCGGGCACGGCCAGGGCGCGCTCTTCGACACCCTGCCCGGTCCGCCGGGGCCGGGCATCGAGGCACTGGCCCGGGTGTACGCCGACCAGGTCGCCCGGCTCGCCACCACCGAGCACCCCGGCCGGTTCCGGCTGCTGGTGGCCGCGGAGTCGGCCGGCGCGTTGATCGCGGTGGAGATGGGCGTCGCCGGGCTGCCCTGGCGGGCCGAGGTGCACGACGCGATCCTCGCCGAGCTGCTGGGGGAGCCGTCCCCGGTCGGTGGGCCGCCGCGCCGGTTGGCCGAGCTGGCGGCCCGGATCGCCGATGCTTTCGGCGTCCGCCAGCTGCACGCCGACTCCCCGGCCGAGCTGCTCAAGGCGTTCGCCCGGGCCGGGGTGGAGCTGCCCAACACCCGGGCCTGGGTGTTGCGCGGGGTCGATCATCCGGCGGTGCCCCTGGTTCTGGAATACAAGGAGCTGTACCGGATCTGGACGGCGCACGGTTGGTCCTGGCGTGAGCAGTGGGTGCGTGACGGTCGGTTCCAGCCGGAGTACGTGCCGGGCGGGGTGGTCTCCGGTCGCTGGGCGACCCGGGGCGGTGGCGCGTTGCAGATCCCCAAGGTGATCCGCCGGGCGGTGGTGGCCGACCCGGGCTGGCGGCTGGTGGTCGCCGACGCCGGCCAGTTGGAGCCGCGCGTCCTGGCGGCGGTCTCCGGCGACGATCGGCTGGCGGCGGCGGGCGGCGCCGGTGACCTGTACGCCGCGCTCGCCCGGGACTCCTTCGGTGGTGACCGTCCCCGCGCCAAGGTGGCCCTGCTCGGTGCCATGTACGGGCAGACCGGCGGTGCGGCGGTGCCTGCGCTCGCGGTGCTCAAACGCAGCTACCCGACGGCGTTCGGCTATGTCGAGGCGGCGGCGCGCACCGGCGAGGCGGGCGGGTTGGTGCGCTCGTGGCTGGGGCGCACCTGCCCACCCGGCTCGGTCGGGCTCGGTGATCCCGACGAGCTGCCGACCGATCCGGACGCCGCGTCCGATCGGCAGAGCCCCCGGGCGCGGGCCGCCCGCTCCCGGGGGCGCTTCACCCGCAACTTCGTCATCCAGGCCACCGCCGCGGAGTGGGCCTCGACGCTGCTGGCCACGCTGCGGGCCGAGCTGGCCGGCACCGACGCCGAGCTGGTCTTCTTCCAGCACGACGAGGTGATGGCGCACTGTCCGGCCGATCAGGCCGAGGCCGTGGCGGCGGCGGTGAGCAGGGCGGGTGAGCGGGCCACCGCGCTGCTGTTCGGCGACACCCCGGTGCGCTTCCCCCTGGATCTGTCCATCGTCGACTGCTACGCCGACGCGGCCTGACCGGCGGCCACTGCCCTGCCGTTGTCCACTGACGAGAAGTAGGTCGCCGCCGCTGCGTCAAGGGCCTGAATCCTGGTGACAACCCTCTGATGACCGCCCCTGACGTCGGGTGCCCGCACCGGGTGTCGGACGAGGGGGCACCTATGTGCCGCTCCCTTTGCTCTGCTTCAACCCACGCAACACTTTCGGGCCCTCCGTGTTGCGTGGGTTGAAGCAGAGCAAAGGACGACCCGAACACCTCCGCTACCCCGGAGTGCGCCCAATGATCAATTGATCCCCCGGCGCAACTGTCTGGCGTGTAACGGTTGCGCTATTTCTCCGTTTTGCCCCGCCACTCGTGCGCGGCCCTCCTCGTTGCAGTGTCCGTAGGAGGGGGCCGGCCGTCACGGTCGGTCCCGTGCTTGAGGGGGCCCAGCTGAACCGGATCGCAGGAATGATCATCGCCGCAGGTGGGGGGCGCCGCATCGGCGGTCCCGAGGCGCTGCTGCACCAGGGTGAGAAGCCCCTGGTCAACCAGATGATCGACACGATGACCGAGGCCGGCTGCGAGCAGATCGTGGTCGTGCTGGGGGCCGCCGCCGACCAGGTCCGGGAGACCGCCGACCTGGGCAAGGCGACAGTTGTGATCAACAAGGCGTGGGGCACCGGGGTCGGCTCGTCCATCCGCGCCGGTCTGGCCGCCATGGACGACGCGGGGATCGAGGCGGTGGTGGTGGTGCCCGTCGACATGCCGGGCCTGACCGCAGCAGCGGTCCGCCGGGTGGCCGCGCTGCCGTACCCGGATGTGCTGGTGTGCGCCACCTACGACGGGCTGCGCGGGTACCCGATGCTGTTCGGCCGCCGGCACTGGCCCGGCATCGCGACGCTGGCCAGCGCGGACGTGGGCGCTCGGCCGTACCTGTTGGCGCACAAGGACCAGATCGTCGACATCGCCTGCGACTCGGTGGCCGACGGCAGTCGCGTCGACACCCCGGAGCTGATGGCGCTCTACGGCCTCACCGTCCCGCCGCAGCGCGTCGGGGTCTAGGGCCAGGTCATCGGGCCACTCTGCCTGCGCTCTCGTACGCCGCCGCTCGTGCGATCACCTCGGCGGTCGCGCGGGAGGGGTGGCCGCTGTCGAAGGGCGGCTGCGGGTCGTACTCCATCCACAGCTGCACCGCCTGCGCCGTCGTGCGGTCCGTGAGGAGTTCGACGAGTCTCAGCCCCATGTCGATGCCACTCGACACGCCGGCGGCCGTGATGATGCGCGCGTTGGGCTCCTCGACAACCCGCTGGTCCGTCGGTTCGGCACCGAAGTGGACCAGCTTCTGCGCTACCCGATAGTGGCTGGTGCCCCGTCGTCCCCGCAGCAGTCCGGCAGCCCCGAGCAGGAGCGAGCCGGAACACACGGAGGTCGTGAACGTCGTCGTGGCGTGGATCCGCCTGATCCACGCCGGCAGGGGGCCGGTGAGAGCGGGACCGGTCCCCGGCCCGCCCGGCACCACGAGGACGTCGGCCGCCCGCACGTCGTCGAGCGCGGCCTCGGCCACGAGGGAGAGCATCCCGCAGTCGTCGCGGACGGGACCGGGGCGTTCGGCCACCAGGACCACGTCGATGCCCGGGGTGAGGGCCAGTGGCTGGTAGACGCCGATGACGTCCAGGGCGGTGAAACGGTCGTAGAGCGGTATGACGACGTGGGTCACCAGAGGTTCCTTCCGGTCAGAGGGTCGAGAAGCGTGCGCGGAACGCGCCCGGCGTCGTACCGAGCCGTTCGCCGAAGACACGTCGGAGCGACTCGGCGGAACCGAATCCCGCCCGGACCGCCACGACGTCGAGGGCGAGGTCGGACTGCACCAGAAGGCGTTTGGCGGTCTCCAGACGCAACTCGGTGCGGTAGCGCCCGACGGTGAGCCCCGTCTCCCGAGCGAAGAGACGCTCGAAGTGCCGGGGCGACATGGCGAGCTGCGCGGCGAGATCGTCGACCCGGTGGGTGGCGGCCGGATCGGCGTCGATGGCACGTTGAACGGCGGCCACCCGCCGGTCGGTGGCGCGTTCCAGCCACACCGGGCCGGAGAACTGTGCCTGCTGGCCGGGCCGGTGCAGGAACATCACGAGCCAGCGCGCGATCTCCTGCGCGACCCGTGCTCCGTGATCGGCCGCCACGACGGCGAGCGCCAGGTCGATTCCCGAGGTGACACCGCCGGACGTCCAGACCGGACCGTCGTGGACGTAGAGGGCGTCGTGGTCGACGGTGAGGTCGGAGAACCGCCGAGCGAGCTCCCGGGACAGCGACCAGTGGGTGGCCACCCGGCGACCACTGAGCAGTCCGGCCCGTGCGCAGAGGAACGCCCCGGAGCAGATCGACACCAGGCGGGTCGGCCGGCAGCCCCGCAACCAGGCGACGAGGTCGTCGTGCTCGTCCCCGGCGGCCGCCGTACGGCCACCGGGGACGACGAGGGTGCCGCCGCTGACGGGCTCTCCGAGCGCACCGGCCACCATGACGAGGCCGCTCTCGGACGCCACTTCGGCCTCCGTGCCCACCAGCCTCAGGTCGTACGCCCGCTCGTCACCGTGTGCGGTCCGATACCGGTTCGCCCCCGTGAGGACCTCCCACGGCCCGGCGACGTCGAGGGACTGCACACCCCCGAAGGCGACGACTGTGACGCGCTCAACCATGCCCTGAGTCTGTCGGGGCGACCGGCGTGGCGCCATGACGCGCCACCCACGGATAGTGACACCGTGCGGGACGGCTCAGTCGAGACGACCGGTGGCCGCGAGCCGCCCGTACCAGTGCGCGCTGTCCTTCCAGATGCGTTCCTGCGTGTCGTAGTCGACCCGGATGATCCCGAACCGACGGTCGTAGCCGTAACCCCACTCGAAGTTGTCCAGCAGCGACCAGACGAAGTAGCCCCGCACGTCCACGCCCTGCTCCCGGGCGTCCGCCACGGCCGAGATGTGCCGGCGCAGATAGTCGATCCGCCGGTCGTCGTGGATCCGGCCGTCGGCCGACACGGCGTCGTCGAAGGCAGCGCCGTTCTCGGTGATCATCAGCGGCTGCCCCGGGTATTCCCGGCCCAGCCGCAGCAGCAGCTCGGTCAGGGCCGGCGGGTCGATGTTCCACCCCATCGCCGTGTACGGGCCGGGCTGCGGCAGGAAGTCGACGTCGTCGGCGCCGACCCACGGCGAGTGTGCCGACGCGCCGTGACCGTCGGCGTCCGAGCGGGCCGAGTGCCCGTCCCAGGCGCGGACCAGGGTGCTGGAGTAGTAGTTGACCCCGAGCACGTCCAGGGGCACGGCCGCGATCTTCTCGTCGCCCTGGTGCACGAACGACCAGTCGGTGACGCCCGCGGTGTCGGCCAGCAGGTCGCCCGGGTACGCCCCGTTCAGCATCGGGCCGAGGAACGCCCGGTTGGCCAGCGCGTCGATGCGGCGGGCCGCGTCGACGTCCGCCGCCGAGTCGGACGCCGGGCGGATCACGTGCAGGTTCAGCGTCACCGACAACTCGGCGGTCGGGGCCAGCTCCCGGACCACCCGGCCGGCCAGGCCGTGCGCGAGGTTCAGGTGGTGCACCGCCGCCAGCGCGGCCGCCGGCTCGGTCCGCCCCGGAGCGTGCACGCCCGAGCCGTAGCCCAGGTACGCCGAGCACCACGGCTCGTTCAGCGTGGTCCAGGTGTGCACCCGGTCGCCGAGCGCGGCGACGATCCCCGACGCGTACTCCTCGAAGCGCAGCGCCGTGTCCCGCACCGGCCACCCACCGGCGTCCTCCAGCTCCTGCGGCAGGTCCCAGTGGTACATGGTGGCGACCGGGCGGACGCCGCGCTCCAGCAGGCCGTCGACCAGCCGGGAGTAGAAGTCCAGGCCGGCCTGGTTGAACCGCCCGGACCCGCCCGGCTGCACCCGCGGCCAGGAGATCGAGAAACGGTACGCGCCCAGGCCCAGCTCGGCGATGTGGTCGAGGTCCTGCGGCCAGCGGTGGTAGTGGTCGGCGGCCACGTCGCCGGTGTCGCCGTTCAACGTCCGACCGGGCGTGTGGCTGTAGGTGTCCCAGATGGACGGCCCACGGCCGTCCTCGGTGGCCGCGCCCTCGATCTGGTACGCCGCCGTCGCCGAGCCCCAGAGGAAGCTCTCCGGAAAGGTGCGTCCCGTCATCGTCCTGCTACCTCCGTCCCGGCGACCACGCAGTGGTACGCCGACGAGTCACCCGCCACCAGTTCCGCGCTGGCCACACCGTCGCGGAAGCTCACCTCGAACTCCGCGCCCGGCCCCTCGCCGGGCGACGGGATCCGCACCCGTTGCCGTTGCCCCTCCGCCGGAGCGTAGAGGCGCAGTTGCACGCCGTCCGCCCAGTCGTAGTCGGGCCGGTCGGAGCGCGATCCGAACGGGATCACCGCGCCCGGCCGGACGAGCACCGGCAGACTGTCGAACTCGTGCTTCTCGGTGACCCAGGCCGGGCCGGTGAGCTGCGCGCCGGTCACGAGGTGTGTCCACGTGCCGGCCGGCACATAGTAGGTGACCTGGCCGTCGGCGCTGAGCACGGGCGCGACCAGCACGTCCGGGCCGAGCATGTACTGCCGGTCCAGGTGCGCCGCGGCCGGGTCGTCCGGGAACTCCACGATCATCGGGCGCATCACCGGGATGCCGTCGTGGTGCGCCTCCTGCGCGGTGGCGGCCAGGTACGGCATCAGGCTGAGCTTGAGCCGGGTGAAGTGCCGCAGCACGTCGACGGCCTCCTCGTCGTACGCCCACGGCACCCGGTACGAGCCGGAGCCGTGCAGCCGGGAGTGCGAGGAGAGCAGCCCGAAGGCGATCCACCGCTTGAACACGGCCGGGTCGGGGGTGCCCTCGAAGCCGCCGATGTCGTGGCTCCAGTAGCCGAAACCGGACGACGCCAGGGACAGCCCGCCGCGCAGCGACTCGGCCATCGCGACGAACGTCGCCTCGCAGTCGCCGCCCCAGTGCACCGGGAACTGCTGCCCGCCGGTGGTGGCCGAGCGGGCGAACACCACCGCCTCGCCCTCGCCCCGCTCGGTCTCCAGCAGCTCGAAGACGGCCTTGTTGTAGAGGTAGGCGTAGTAGTTGTGCATCCGCTGCGGGTCCGAGCCGTCGTGCCACACCACGTCGGTCGGGATGCGCTCGCCGAAGTCGGTCTTGAAGCAGTCGACGCCCATGTCCAGCAGGACCTTGAGCTTGCCGGTGAACCAGCGGACCGCGTCCGGGTTGGTGAAGTCGACGAGGGCCATGCCGGCCTGCCACTTGTCCCACTGCCAGACCGAACCGTCCGGGTTACGGACCAGGTAGCCGGCCTGGCGGCCCTCCTCGAAGAGGTACGAACGCTGCGCGATGTACGGGTTGATCCAGACGCACACCTTCAGGTCGCGCTCGTGCAGCCGGCGCAGCATCCCCTCGGGGTCGGGGAAGGTCGCCGGGTCCCAGATGAAGTCGACCCAGTGGAACTGGCGCATCCAGAAGCAGTCGAAGTGGAACACCGACAGCGGCAGGTTCCGCTCGGCCATCCCGTCGACGAACTCGGTCACCGTCTTCTCGTCGTACGACGTGGTGAACGACGTGGACAGCCACAGCCCGTACGACCAGGCGGGCACCCGGGCCGGCCGGCCGGTCAGCGCCGTGTACCGGCGCAGCACGTCCTTCGGGGTGGGCCCGTCGATGACGTGGTAGGTGAGCGACTGACCCTCGACGCTGAACTGGTTCTGCGCCACGACCTCCGAGCCGACCTCGAACGACACGTGCTCCGGGTGGTCCACGAAGACCCCGTAGCCGGCGCTGCTCAGATAGAACGGCACGTTCTTGTACGCCTGCTCGCTGGCGGTGCCGCCGTCGGCGTTCCAGATGTCGACGGTCTGGCCGTTCTTCACGAACGGGCCGAAACGCTCGCCCAACCCGTACACCGTCTCGCCGACGCCGAGGGCGAGCCGCTCGTGCACGTACCGGCGGCCCTCCCCGTCGGTCACGATGCCGACGCTGCGCGCGGTGGACGCGGTGATCAGCCGGTCGCCGTGCAGGAACTCGACCCGCCAGCCGTCGATGAGCGCCACCCGGGCGGTCAGTTCGCCGGTGGTCAGCGACGCGGTGATGCCGGTGATGTCGACGGTGACCGGGTGCGTGTCGTCGGTGGTCAACCCGAAGTGCGGCTCGCGGGGCAGGCCGCCGCTGTGGTGGCCGATGGTCACCCCGACGACGCCGGGGGCGGGGGAGAAGAACCGGACGGTGACGACGGGCCGGTTCAGGGTGTCGCCCCGACCGGTGATCTGACCGGCCGGCGCGAAGACGGTGAAGCCGCGCTCGTCCGGCTCGACCGATTCCACTGTGCCGGGGCGCAGCACGCTGACCCCCGGGCGCAGTTGCCAGTACCCGTCGGTGAACTTCACTTCTCGGCTCCTGCCGTGATGCCGCGCGCCAGAGTGCGCTGGAAGATGAGGAAGAAGAGGATGGCCGGCACCAGGCTGATCAACGCCCCGGCGTTGGTCGTCGGGGCGTCCATCAGCCGGTCGCCCTGCAACGACGCGAGCGCGACCGGGATGGTCTGCGTCTGGTTGTCGATGAGCATGACCAGCGGGATGAGGAACTCGTTCCAGGTCCAGATGAAGAAGAAGATGAGGAGCACGGCGAGCGTGGGTCGCAGGTTGGGGAAGACCACCCGCCACAGCACCGTCCACTTGCCGGCGCCGTCGAGCGCGGCGGCCTCCAGCAGCGAGCGCGGGAACGTGCCCAGGACCGAGGCCAGCAGGTACGTGCCGAAGGCGCTCTGGATCACCGTGAAGATGATGATCACCGAGAGTCGGGTGTTGTAGAGGCCGATCTCCTTCGCCACGTAGTACAGCGGGTAGATCAGCGCCTCCTGCGGCAGCATGTTGGCCAGCAGGAACAACCCGACGATCCACAGCCGGCCGCGGACCCGGCCGATGCCCAGGGCGTACGCGTTGAGCAGGGACACGACGACGCCGAGCACCGCCACCGAGCCGGCGATGAGCGCCGAGTTCCACAGCTTGAGGGGGAAGTTCACCTCGGTCCAGTACGTCCGCAGACCCTTGGTGTAGAACTCGCCCGGCCAGCTCAGCGGCCCACCCGACGAATAGTCGCCTGGCGACTTGAACGCGTTGAGCAGCATGAACGCGAACGGCACCAGCATGACGAGCGCGCCGAGGGTGACCAGCACGAGCACGACCCAGCGGCTGACGCCGCGGTGGTGCCGGTCGCGGACCGGCCGGCGCACCGGCGTGGGCGCCGGCGTGAGCGTGACGGCCATGTCAGAACCCCCGGTCCCGGCGCTCGCTGCGCGCCTGCATCCAGATGAAGATCACGGCCACCACCACGATGATCAGCGTGAGCACTGTGGAGATCGCGGAGCCGTAGCCGACCTGGAGTTTCTTGAAGAACGTGTAGTACGCGAAGTACGACGGCACGTTCGTGGCGTTCTCCGGGCCGCCCCGGGTCAGCGCGAAGATCGGCCCGAACACCTTCAGCGCGGCGATGGTGCAGGTCAACGCGACCACGAAGGTCTCCGGCCGGATCTGCGGGAGCGTGATCGCCCGGAACCGGTGCAGCCAGTTCGCGCCGTCGACCTCGGCCGCCTCGTACAGCTCCGGGTCGACCCGCTGCAACGCCGCCATGAACACGACCACCGGGTAGCCGATCTGCACCCAGATCATCACCGCCATGACGGCCGGCAGGGCGGTGCCCGGGTCGCCGAGCCAGTCGTGGCGCAGCGCGCCGAGACCTACCGCGTCGAGCAGGCTGTTGAACGCGCCGTCGGGGCGCAGGATCCAACCCCAGACGATGCCGGCCACCACCACGGGCAGCACCTGCGGCAGGTAGAACGCGGCCCGCAGCGCGGCGGCGGTACGCGGCTTGAACCGGCGCCCGATGACGTCGAAGAGCACCGAGGCGAGCAGCAGCCCGAGCAGGGTGGGCACCACCACCATCGCGACGATCATCGCCACGGTGTTGCGGAACGACGCCCAGAACACCTCGTCGTGCAGCAGACGCTGGTAGTTGTCGAACCCCACGAAGGTGGGGTCGCCGATGCCGGACCACTTGGTCAGCGACAGGTAACCGGTGCCGACCAGGGGAGCGCCGATGACCAGGACGAACAGCACCGCTCCGGGGAGCAGGTAGAGCCAGTAGGCCGCGTTGCGGCCGCGCGGTCCGCGGCGGGGCTTGCGCGGGGTGGGGGTCGCCGTCGGGTGTGGGGCGGCGACGGTCTCGGAGACTGCCATGGAAGATCCTTCCCGGCGGGGCGGGCGGGCACGCCGGTCGTGCCGGTCGTGCCCGCCGCTCGCCGTGTCACTTGCCGGTGATCTCCTTGACGCCATCGGCGTACGGCTTGGCGATCGTGTCGAGCACCTGGTCGGGGGACTTCGACCCGTTGATCAGGCCCTGGAAGCCGCCGACCAGCACGTCGTAGTAGCCGGGCACCGGCCAGTCCGGGTAGAAGGCCAGGCCGTCGGACTTGCTGACCGTGTTGAAGTCCTCGATCAGCTTGCGGTCCTTCGGGTCGCTGATCTTCGACGCGTCGGCGGCGACCGGGACGCCACCGTTGTTGCCGATCAGGTCCTGGATCTCCGGACGCAGGGTGATGTCGATGAAGTCGTACGCCAGGCTCTTGGCCTTGCTGTTCGACGGAACCACCCAGATGTTGCCCGACGACCCGGCGTTGAGGGTGTTGCCGGGGAAGAGAAACGTGTCCCAGTTGGCCTTCATCTCGGTCTTGAACCGGCCGTACCACCAGCTGCCCGAGACGATCATCGGGGTCTTGCCGGCGATGAACGCGGTGCCCATGTCCTCGGCCTTGAGGCTCGCCGAGTTCTTGGCCACGTAACCCTTGCGCACCCACTCGGCGAACGTGTCCGCGCCGTACTTCAGCGGGTCGGCCTTGAAGTCGACAGGGTTCTTGTAGAGCTGGTAGTTGTCGACGAACTGCCGGTCGGCCTTGGACAGCGCCAACTGGTAGAAGAGCTGCCCGGCCGGGTACTCCGCGCCGGCCATGCCCAACGGGGTGATCTTCTTGCTGACGAAGGTGTCCATCGCGGCGGTCATCTCCGCCATGCTGGTCGGCACCTTGACGCCGTTGCGGTCGAACAGGTCCTTGTTGTAGTAGACCATGACGTACTCGCCGTAGTTCGGCACGCCGAACCAGTTGCCCGACCCCATCACGCCCTTGTCGCTGTACCGGGCGGTGGTCTGCAGGCTCGGGCTGAGCTTGCCGGCCCAGCCGCGCTTGTCGGCCTCGGCGCTCAGATCGGTGAGCAGACCCTGCGACGACAGCAGGCCGGCCGTCGCGTTGCCCTTGTTGTACTCCATGATGTCCGGGCCCTCGGACGAGTTGATGATCATGCCGGCGTTCTGCTGGATCTGCTCGAACGCCTTGCGCTCGAAGCGCACCTCGACGCCCGGGTGCTCGGCCTTGAAGATCTCGATCGCCTTGTTCCAGCCGACCCCCATCGCGCTGTTCTCGCTCTCGTAGTGCCAGAGCTTGAGGGTCTTGGCCCCGCTGTCGTCCTCGCTCTCGCCGCCGCCGCACGCGGCCACGGTGGTCGTCGCGGTCGCCGCCAGGGCGATCGCCGCGACGATCCGGCGGAATCGCTGCATTGCTATCCTCCTCGTTGAGTATCGAGCCCGGTATCTCACTGGGCCCGTCGTCGCGTTGCCGCGCGGCGGCGGGCCGTTCTGGCTGGTCAGCCCCCGCTCGTCGGAGACGGTTCGGTGCTGACCGGAGCCGGCCGTCGTGGCCCGGCGGTCGATCCCCGGATCTCCAGCGCGCACGGCAGCAGCTGCTGGTGGCGCTCGTGACCGGGCCCGTCCAGGTGGCGCACCAGCGCCTCGATCGCGATCCGGCCCAGGGCCGACCCGGGCGACGTCATCGCGGTCAGCGCCGGGGTGGCCAGCTCGGCGACCTGTGGCGAGGTGACCATCGAGACGACCGAGACGTCGTCGGGCACCGACAGCCCCCGTCCGGTCAGCTCGCCGAGGATGCCGAAGATCGCGGTCTCGTTCATCGCCAGCACGGCGGTCAGCTCCGGCGTCCGCGCGAAGGCGGCGGCCAGGGCGGCCCGCCCGCCCGCGGCGCTGTCCTCGGCCGGGATCATGACCGGCTCCAGACCGTGGCCGGTCATCGCCGCGACGAACGCGTCCCGGGTACGCAACGCGGGACCGTAGCCGCTGGCCAGCGTGGCGGCCGAGTGGTTGACGTAGACGATCCGACGGTGTCCCAGGCCGACCAGGTGCGCGACGGCCTCCCGCACGGTCTGCTCGAAGTCGATGTCGACGTAGGAGAGCCCGGTGGTGTCGCCGGTGCGCCCGATCAGCACCAGCGGCACGCCCGCCTCCTGGAGCACGGTGACCCGCTCGTCGGCGAGCTGCACCTCCATCAGCACGACGCCGTCGAGCATCCGCTGGCTGGCCAGCCGCCGCAGGTCGTCGAGGTTGCCCCCGCCGACCGGCGAAAGCACCAGGTGATAGCCGACCGCGCTGGCTGCGGCGGCGGCACCGGTGACGAACGCCGTCTCGGTAGCGCCCAGGCCGCGCTCGTCCATCGGCATCAGCAGGCCCAGGATGCGGCTGCGCCGGCTGGCCAGCCCGCGGGCCATGGCGTTGGGCTGGTAGTCGAGCTCGGCCATCGCGGCGAGCACCTTGTCCCGGGTGGCCTGGGAGATCGGCCGGGTGCCGGTGAGCACGTACGACACGGTGCTGACCGAGACCTGCGCAAGGCGGGCGACGTCGTGCATCGTGGCCACCGCGCACCTCCTCCGGCCCGGCGTGGGATCGCTCCCGAATGATCGTCGAAGCGTTTCGACGAAGCGGTTCGACAGACGCTAGGCCACCTGTTACGGCGACGTCAATAGCCGATGTCGAAAACAAGTCGGGGCCCGCCGACCCCGCCTCCTGAGCCGCCCCCGCCGTCCTGTCGCGCCGCCGCCGCCGTCCTGCCGTGCCGCCGCTGCGCGGCCGTCCTGCCGTGCCGCCGCGCCGCCGCTGCGCCGCCGCGCTGCCGCTGGGCGGTGCGCCGCTGGCCATGATCGCGCTCGATCCTGGAAATAGTCCCCTCGAATCGTGGGGAGGCCACTACATCAAGGATCGAGCACGATCTTGGGTGCGGGGTGCGGGGTGCGGGGTGCGGGGTGCGGGGTGCGGGGTGCGGGGTGCGGGGTGCGGGGTGCGGGGTGCGGGGTGCGGGGCGTGGCGGGCCCGGTTGTGGCGGCCTCGGCTGGGCGCTTCAGGTCAGGTCGAACAGGGTGGCCGCGTTTTTCCAGCAGACCGCGCGTAGCCAGTCGTCACCAAGGTCCAGCCGGGCCAGCCCGGTCAGCTGGTCGGCGTACGGGTAGGGGATGTTGGGGAAGTCGCTGCCGAGCAGCACCTTGCCGGCGAGGCCCAGGTCGCGCAGCCGGGGCAACTCGTCGGCGGGAAAGGGCACGAACCTGTCGAAGAACGGCGTGAACGCCATAGTGGTGTCCAGCCGGACCCGCTCGTACGCGTCGGCGAGGTCGAGGAAGGCCCGGTAGTCCGGCGCACCGAGGTGCGCCACCACGGCGGTCAGCCGGGGGTGCCGGGCGAGCAGGTCGGCGAACGGGGCAGGTCCGGTGTGTGTGGTTCCCACCGGGGCGTGCCCGGCGTGCACGACCACCGGCACCTCGGCGTCGGTGAGCGTCCCCCACACCTCGTCCAGCGCCGGGTCGGTGGGGGAGAAGCCGCCGACCTGCACGTGCACCTTGAACAGCCGGGCTCCGTCGGCCAGCGCGGCCTCAACGTACGCGGCGGCGCCGGGCTCGGGAAAGAAGGTCGCCGAGGGCAGGCAGCCCGGGGTGTCCCGGGCGAACTGCAACGTCCAGCGGTTGAGGTCCGCCGCCATGCCCGGCCGGTGGGGGTACGCCAGCGCGCTGAACGCGCGTACCCCGAGGCGGCGCAGGTGGGCGACGCGGTCCGCGTCGCTCCACCGGTAGCGGATCGGCCATTCGGTGCCGACCAGCGGGCCGGCGGCGTCGAAGTACTCCCACACGCGGCGCAGCAGCCTCGGCGGCAGGAAGTGCACGTGCACGTCCGCCAGTCCGGGCAGCCCCAGCGCGCGCCAGAACTCCGGCACCCGCGCGTCCTCGGCCGGCGGTGACGGCTGGCTCGACGCGGGGGCGGCCTCGGTCATACGTCGATGTTGAACCGTTGCAGCACCGATGGCGCGACCAGGCCGGCGGTGGCGAGCACCGAGACGACGGTCAGCACGGCGCGCAGCACGACCACCTCGGTCTTGCTGCCGGTGCGCAGGGCGATGCTGTTGGGCAGGCCGATCATCGTCCACATACGTCGGCGGATCGGGATCGGCCAGAGGATCGGCACCCCGGCTCTGGTGATCATGTCGCCGAGGATGTGCACGAGGCAGCCCACCCCGACGGCCGTGCCGATCAGGGGATAGCCCCGCCCGCCCGGCAGGTTGGCGAAGGTGAACCAGGCTGCGCCGGCCGACGCGAGGGTCACGATCACCCAGCCGGCCCGTTCGGCCCACTCGTCGAAGAGCCCGCGCAGGGCGAGACCGAACATGAAGAACAGGATCGTGATCACCGCCCACTTGCCGTACGCGGCGCAGAGGGCGGTGGTGCCCCAGCCGACCAGGGCCGTGAACGGAAGCGTGTGGGTGAGGGTGCGGTGCCCGTTGTTGCGACGCGGATCCTTGCTGAGCTTCGTCGCGTAGTAGACACCGAGCGAGATCTTCTCCATCACCTCGGCGACGAAGAGCGAGAAGACCCCGAACGTGCGGGCGACGGTGGCGCCACCCTGGTTGCGGGTCACCTTGCCGGACAGGTCGAGGTCGGGAAAGAGTGCCCCGCCCGCGCACACCGCCGTGCCGACCGCCAGCGCCAGCGGCGACTGGTGGTAGTCGGCGAACTGGTCCAGCGCCCAGGACCCGGCCAGCCATACCGCCGCGCCGGACAGCGCGTGCGACGGTCCCATCATCTCGGCTCACCCTCCCCAGGGATCTTGAGCGCCAAAACTACGCCACTGTAGCCAGCGCCGGTGTCGCAGGGGCGTCAGTCGGGCCGTCCACAACGGACAGTGTCAGAGGGTGGGCGTGAAGCTCTGCCGGATCATCACGAAGTATGCCGCGTTGACCTGCCAGTCGAACTCTTTTGTCAACCACGAGACGGTGTAGGCGCGTCCGGCCGAGGTGTTGGCGAGCAGCCGGATGCTGTGCACCCGCTCGCCGGCCGCGTTCTCCCAACTGCACTCCCAGAGGGCCCCGCCGTCGAAGACGTCGAGCGCCGAGATGTCCAGCTTGCGGTAGCCCGGCAGCGCGTCACCGCCGACGAGCCGCTTCTCCTCGGCCGTCCAGTGCGCCACCGGATCGACCTGCGGGAGGCCCGCCTCGACGCTGAGCACCCGGGCGCCGCTGGGCTCGCGGAAGCAGGTCACCGCCCCTTCGGTCCAGCGTGCCCAGGCCACCGGCGCCGCGATGCGGAAACCGGCCGGGTCGACGTGCCAGGTCCAACCGTCGCGCAGCCCGTACCGCGCGTCGCTGGGCGGCGACACCAACGGCACCGGGGTGGCGGCCGGCGGCGGAGGGGCCGCGCAGGCGAACGCGGCCGGTCGGGTGGCGCTCGCGCCACCTCCGACGCCGGACGGCGGCGTCCGCTCGTCCTGGCGGTGCAGCAGCGCCGCCGTGACACCCCCGGCGACGAGCAGGACGGCGGCGGTCGCCGCGCCGCTGAGCGCGATCAGCCGACCTCGTCGACCGTTCGGACGGGCCGCCGGCGGGCGGGTCGGCGGGCGGATCGGCGGGGCCGCGTCGTTCGACGGACCGGCCGGGCTGACCGGGGCGGACGCTGCGGACCGGCCCGCGCTGCGGACCGCCGCCACCGCCGAGGAGGGAGCCGGCCCGGCCGGCCGGTCGTGGTCGGCCGCCGCTGCGCGCAGCAGCTGTTCCGCCTCGATCGCGGTCAACCGCCGCCAGGGGTCGCGCTGCAGCAGGCCGGTGATCACCGGACGCAGCGGGCCGGCCCGGCGCATCGGATCCGGCGGTTCGGTGGCCAGCGCGCTCAGCGTCGCCATCGCGCTGGACCTGGCGTACGGGGACTGCCCCTCGACCGTGGCGTAGAGCGTCGCGCCCAACGACCACAGGTCGGTACGCGGATCCGACACGCCTTCGCGGGCCCGTTCCGGCGCGACGAACTGCGGCGAGCCGAGCACCAGGCCCGGGCCGGTCATCGCCCCGTCCCCGCCGTCGAACGTCGCCAGCCCGAAGTCGGTGAGCACCACCCGCCCGTCGTCGGCGACCAGCACATTGTGCGGCTTCACGTCGCGGTGCAGCACGCCGGCGCTGTGCGCAGCCCGCAACGCCGCGAGCACCGCCAGCCCGATCCGGGCGGTACGTTGTGGACTCAGCGGGCCCTCGGTGTTGATGATCTGCTGCACCGACCGGGACGCCACGTACTCCATCACGATCCACGGGTTCTCGCCGTGGTGCACCACGTCGTACAGACGAACGACGTTGGGGTGGTTGAGCCGGGCGGCCGTGCGGGCCTCGCGCAGCGTCCGCAGTCGTAGTTCGGCGCGGTCGGCCTCGGCCAGCCAGGCTGGCGGCACGACCTCCTTCACCGCCACGTCCCGGTGCAGCATCTCGTCGCGGGCCAGCCACACCCGGCCCATCCCGCCGGTGCCGACCAGGTCGAGCAGCCGGTACCGACCCGCGATCAGCAACTGCTGCACGGTCGCTCCCCCTCGGTCACCCCGAGTTACACGATAGCCACCAAGACGACTTTTCTCATCCGCTGAGCGGCCTCGATCCACGCCGGACGGAGGGCCCGGCAGGGCCATACGGCGCAGGTCAGCGGGGTGGTCGGAAACTCTTTCGCACTGTCCTCCAGTCCGCGTCCGCAGCCGTCCAGTCCCGATCGTCGGTGATCCAACCCAAGGTCCAGCTCTCGGGTGCGAGGACCTCCTGCCGGGCGTGCAGCACGACGCCGTACGGGGCCGCCCACCGGCACTCCCACTCGGCGCCGCCACCGCCCGCGGTGAGCCGGATCTCGTCGTAGTTCGGCAGCGCCCCGATCCGGGCCGCGTCGTCGCGGGCCGAGCGCAGTCGGGTCAGCGGGTCGGCAGCCGTGCCCGGCGCGACGCTCAACGCCCGACCGGTGGCCGGGTCCTGGAAGCAGGCCACCGCGCCTTCGCGGGAGTAGTGCCAGCTCGCCGGCACGGAGACGCGGAAGCCGGTGCTGTCGGCGTGCCAGACCCAGCCCGTGGGTGGCCGGAACGGCTCGCGCGGCGCGGGTGACCCCACCGACACCGGCGGCCCCGCGACGTCCGGATGGACGCAGGGGAACGGCGGCGGGGGCACGTCGCGGCCATTCGGCGGCGGGCCGGGCCGGCCGGGGCCACCACCGCCGTACGGGCCGCCCCGGCCGTCGCCGGAGCCCTCGTTCGTGCCGCTGCCGTCGTTCGGACGGTCCGCCGTCGGGGCGGTGGACCGTCCGGCGGTGTCGGTCGGGGCGTCACCGGCGACGGCCAGAGCGGTGCCCACGCCGGCCGCGGCGGCCACGAGCAGCGCGGTGACGACCAGCGCGGCCCGCCGTGCCCTGGGCCGCCCGGCCAGTAGTCCGGCCGGGTTTCCGCCCGATCGCTCGGGCGTCGCAGGGTCGGGGGCTGTCTCCTCCGCCGCGGCCCGGACTCCCGGTTCGCCGCTGCTGGTGGCTGCCGGGTCGGGCTCGGGCAGCGGGATGGTGACGTCCTGGTCGGCCGGTTCCCCCGCAGCGGACGCCGCCGAGGCCGAGGAACCGTTCGAGGTCGGGGAACTGGTCGCCGGCGGGGAGTGGGTCGCGGCGTCGACTGCGGCTTCCCGCGTGCGCGCCGGCGGGCCGGGGTGGCCGGTCGCGGCGGCGGTGAGCAGCCGGCGGGCCGCGTCGTGGTCGAGGCGGTCGCGCGGGTCGCGGCGCAGCAGCCCGGCGAGCACCGGCGCGAGCGGTCCGGCGTGTGGGGCCGGGTCGGGTGGACCGGCGGCCAGCGCGCTGAGGGTGGCCATGGCGTTGCTGCGGGCGTACGGGGAGCGGCCCTCCACGGCGGCGTGCAGGGTGGCGCCGAGCGACCACAGGTCGGCCGCCACCGTGGACACGCCCTCGGCGGCCCGTTCCGGAGCGACGTACTGCGGGGAGCCGAGCACCATCCCTGGGCGGGTCATCGCGCCGTCCCCGCCGTCGAAGGTGGCCAGCCCGAAGTCGGCGAGCATCACCCGACCGTCGTGGGCGACGAGCACGTTCTGCGGTTTGACGTCGCGGTGCAGCACGCCGGCCGTGTGCGCGGCCTCCAGCGCACCGAGCAGGGCCAGGCCGATCTGGGCGGCGCGAGCCGGCTCCAGCGGCCCCTCGGCGTCGATGACGTCCTGCAGGGTGCGCGACGGGACGTACTCCATCACGATCCACGGGCTGCCCTCGACCGGGACGACGTCGTAGAGCCGGACCACGGCGGGGTGGTTGAGCCGGGCCGCGGCGCGCGCCTCCCGCAGCGTGCGCGAGCGCAGCTCGGCCCGCTCGTGGTCGGCCAGCCAACTCGGCGGTACGACCTCCTTGACCGCGACCTCGCGGTGCAGCATCTCGTCGCGGGCTCGCCACACCCGACCCATGCCCCCACGACCCACCAGGTCGAGCAGCCGGTACCGACCCGCGATCAGCACCTGCGCACGCTCCTCCTCAGCCGCTGTCCGGGGTACACCCTAACCAGCGGATCGGAAGTCACCTATCGGTCGTCCGACCCGCCTTCAGCAGGCGGCGTGGTCGGTGGCGGCGAGCAGATTGCCCTCCGGGATGGCGATCCGGGCGCGTCCACCGGCCAGTCGGGCGGCGGCCCGCCGAGCCTGGAGCGGGCCGTGCTCGCGACGGGCGGTGGCGTAGGTGGCGGCGGTGCGGGCGGCGATGCTGGCCCAGCCGTACCGCTCGCCGACCATGCTGCGGGCCCGTCGGGCCACCCTTCGCGCGAAGACCTCGTCGCCGAGCAGTTGGTCGACCGCGCCCGCGAGCGCCGCCGGGTCGCTGTGCGGGAACGTCACGCCGGTCACGCCGGACTCGACGATCTCGGCGAGGCCGCCGGTGCGGGCCACCGCCAGCGGCGCTCCGGCCGCGGCCGCTTCGAGGGCCACCATGCCGAACGGCTCGTAGAGGCTGGGGACCACTGTCGCGTCGGTCGCGCCGAGCACCGCCGGCAGTTGGGTGGCGTCGAGGAAGCCCGTGAAGCGGACTGTCGAGCCGAGCGCCAGGCGGCGGGCCTCGGCCTCCAACTCGGGGCGGTACGGGCCGTCGCCGGCGATCACCACGCGCAGGCCGGGGTGCCGCTCGCGCAGCCGGGGCACCGCGTGCACGAGGTGCTGCACGCCCTTCTCGTAGACCAGGCGTCCGGCGTACCCGACCAGGGGGCCGTCGGCGGCGAACCGGGCACGGGCCGTGGCGACCGCGCGCGGGCGGGCCCGCCAGGCCCGGTCGTCGACTCCGTTGGGCACCACGTCGACCAACCCGGTCGGTACGTCGAAGAGCGCGCTCACCTGGTCGCGCATGTAACCCGAACAGGCGATCACCCGGGTGGAGGACCCGCTGAGCCAGTGCTCGACGCCGTGGATGGTGCGGTTCATCTCCTCGGGCAGCCAGCCCTGGTGCCGGCCCGCCTCGGTGGCGTGGATGGTGGTGACCAGCGGCAGGTCGAGGTGTTCGGCGAGGGTGGTCGCGGTGTGGGCGACGAGCCAGTCGTGGGCGTGGATGACGTCGTAGCTGCCGGCCTGGGTGGCGCGTAGGGCGGTGCGGGTGAGGGTGTGGTTGAAGGCCATGGTCCAGGCCAGGAGGCTGCTGGTGGCGAGGGGGAAGGTGACGGGGTCTTCGGGGGCGCGCAGGATGCGTACGCCGTCGGCGTATTCCTCCAGGGGTGCGCCGTCGGCGTGGCGGGTGACGACTGTGACGTCGTGGCCGGCGGCGGCGAGGGCGACGGAGAGGGCGTGGACGTGGCGGCCGAGGCCACCGACGAGCACCGGCGGGTACTCCCAGGAGAGCATCAGCACCCGCAGCTGACGGGCGGGGTGGATGTCGATCACGTGGGCGTCGGGTGACATGCGGCCCCCTTTGAGTTGTCCCCGGGCGCGCGCCGACCGACACCGGAGTCGGTGTCGCCGTCGCGTCTGGATCGGGGCCAATCCTGCCGGGGCCGAGATAACCAGCGGAGACACCGCCGTTGCGGTCGTGTAAAGCGCTACTGGCCCTTTCGGCGCACCCGCAGCAGCTCGGCCACCGACCACGCCTGGAACGGGCAGCCGGTCGCGGAGTGCGGCGCGACGCCGTCGGCCGTCTCGCTTACCGAGCCTAGCCCATATTCGGTCAGATGGGACTCAATACCAATCAATACGTCATCGACTGACATCTTGCCCCGGCGGCAGGCGTCCACGTACGGCCCGATCAGCCACGGCCACACCGTGCCCTGGTGGTAGCCGCCGTCCCGCTCGGCCGGGCCGCCCCGGTGTCGACCCACGAACTCGGCCGAGTCCGGGGCGAGGCTGCGTGGCCCGAGCGGGGTGAGCAGCCCCGTCGCGATCCGGCGCAGCGTCGGCTCGTCCGGCTCCAGCGGCGCGAACGGCAACGACCAGGCCAGCAACTGGTTGGGGCGCAGGGCGTCGTCGTCGTGCAGGGCCGCCCCACCCAGCGGGTACGCCGGCGCGGGCGCGTCCAGCACGTCGTGCAGCCAGCCGGTCGGGGCCGGGTAGCGGTCCCGGAACGACGCGGTCGCCTGTGCGTGCCGCCGCCACAGCTCGCCCGCGTCCTGCCCGGCCAGCTCGGTCAGCTCGGCGAGGCCGGCCAGCCCATTGATCCACAGCGCGTTGACCTCGACCGGCTTGCCCGTACGCGGGGTGACCGGCACCCCGTACACGCGGGCGTCCATCCAGGTCAGGGCGGTGCCCGGGGCGCCCTGGGCGAGCAGCCCGTCGGCCGGGTCGACGGCGATCCCGTAGCGGGTGCCGGCCACGTGCGCGTCGATCACGGCACGCAGCGCCGGCAGCAGCTCGTCGCCGAGATCGGTGTCGCCGGTGACCGTCACGTGCCGGCTCACCGCGTGCAGGAACCACAGCGTGCCGTCGACGGTGTTGTACTCCACCCGACCGGTGTCGGCAGTGTTGGCGAGCATCCCATCGGACAGCGTCGCCGCGTACGCCCGCAGCAGCTCGCGCCCCTCGGCGGCCCGGCCCGTGCCGAGGAACAACCCCTCGTACGAGATCATCGTGTCCCGCGACCAGGCGCCGAACCACGGGTATCCGGCCACCACGTCGACAGCCGTGCCGCCGGGACGGATCACGAACGCGTCGGCGGCCAGCGCGAGCGTCGCGTCCACCTCGTCGGCCGGCCGCGCCGCGGCCACCACCTGCCGGTTGCGTCGCCGGGCGGTCGCCACGATCTCGGCGGCCGGCGGCGGCTCCTCGTCGAGTCGACCGGCCCAGGCCCGCACCGACACCGTGTCGCCCGGGCGTTCCAGCTCGCCGACGAAGCGTCCCGCGTACCAGAGGTCCTCGTCCGCGTTCAGTCCGCGGTTGGCCTCCTCGCGGTGGTGCACGCCCAGCCACCACTGCCCCTCCGGCGCCCAGCCGGGCCCGGCGAGCCGGTACGCGCCCTCGACCACCGCGCCGTCGGCGACCGCCTCGACCTGCGGGGTCGGGCCGTCGGCCCGCCGCTCGCCGTGCGCGTCCCGCCAGGTGCACGCGGCCGACAGCTCCAGCCGGACCGGCCCGCCGGCGACCAGCCGGTGGACGACCGCCACGCAGGAACGGCCGGGCAGCATTGCCAGCTCCCGCTCGATCACCACCCCACCGATCCGCCACCGCCACCGGGGCAGCCCGTCGACCAGCTCGAAGCGCTCCAGCAGCTCGAAGCCGCGCGGGTCGACGACGCCGGAGGACCACTCGTGGGCGCCGAGCCGGACGCGGGCGCCGGACGGCAGGGTGACCGCCGGGTCGAGACTGACCAGTCCCACCTGACGGGACGCGGGAGTTTCGCCCGGCACCACCAGCAGACCGTGGTAGCGGCGGGTCCGCAGCCCACCGACGGTGCCCATCGCGTACCCGCCGAGGCCGTCGGGCACCAGCCACTCCCGGCTGGACGCGCTGGTCAGCTCGCCGCAGACCTGCGGACCGAAGTGAATGTCGATCAACTTTCCTCCACCGCCGCCGAGGTGTAACACGCCACGACGAGAATGGCCGCTGTGGTGAAGTACCGCGGCGGCGTCAAAGATGTGCACGTGATCACTGACCGATCGTCCTCCGACGCCTCGCCACCCGACGCTGAGCGGCTCCGGCTCGCCCAGGCCGACTCGGGGGAGCAGGACTGGCGTGCATGGGGTCCCTATCTGTCCGAACGGGCGTGGGGGACGGTACGGGAGGACTACAGCGAGCACGGTACGGCGTGGGACTACTTCCCACACGACCATGCGCGGTCCAGAGCCTACCGCTGGAACGAAGACGGGATGGCAGGCGTCTGCGACGACCGACAGACCTTCGCCTTCGCCCTGGCGCTGTGGAACGGCAAGGACCCGATCCTCAAGGAGCGGATGTTCGGCCTCGGCGGCGACGGCGGCAACCACGGCGAGGACGCCAAGGAGTACTGGTGGTACGAGGACTCCACGCCCACCCACTCCTGGATGCGCTGGCGCTACCACTACCCGCAGGCCGCCTTCCCGTACGACGAACTCGTCGCGGTGAACGCGCTGCGCGGCCGGGACGACACCGAGTACGAGCTGGTGGACACCGGGATCTTCGACGACGACAGGTACTGGGCGGTGACCGTCGACTACGCCAAGGCGTCCCCGACCGACCTGTGCATCGTGGTGACCGTGGCCAACCGGGGCGACAAGGCGGCGACCCTGCACGTGCTGCCCACCCTGTGGTTCCGCAACACCTGGGCGTGGGGGCTGCCCGGCGGCGACCGGATCCCGCGCCTCACCGGCGAGGGCACCCGGCTGGTCGGTGAGCACCGGGTGCTCGGCCAACTGCTGCTGGAGGGCGACGGCGGCCCGGTGCCGCTGCTCTGCGACAACGACACCAACGCCGAGCGGCTGTGGGGGCTGCCCGGCCGCTCGCCGTACCCGAAGGACGGCATCAACGACCACGTGGTCAACGGCGCCCCCACCGTCAACCCGGCCCGCGAGGGCACCAAGGGCGCGTTGCACTACGTGCTCGACGTGCCGGCCGGCGGCCAGCGGCAGATCCGGCTGCGGCTGACCCGTACCGCGTCGCCACCGGCCGCCGCCCCGCCGCCCCCGGCCGACCTCCGTGACGGATTCGAGGCAGTGGTGTGGGCACGGCGGGCCGAGGCGAACCGCTTCTTCGCCGGTGTGATCCCGGAGGCCGCGACCCCGGACGAGGCGCTGGTGGCGCGGCAGGCCATCGCCGGGCTGATGTGGGGCAAGCAGTTCTACCACTTCGACGTCAAGCGCTGGCTGGACGGCGACCCGGGCTCGTCGCCCCCGCCGGCCGGGCGCCGGCACGGTCGCAACAGCGCCTGGTGGCACATGACCAGCTTCGACGTCATCTCCATGCCCGACCCCTGGGAATACCCGTGGTACGCGGCGTGGGACCTGGCCTTTCACTGCGTGAGCATCGCCCGGGTCGATCCGGGCTTCGCCAAGGAGCAGATCCTGCTGCTGCTGCGCGAGTGGTACCTGCACCCCAACGGGCAGATCCCGGCGTACGAGTGGGCGTTCGGCGACGTGAACCCGCCGGTGCACGCGTGGGCGGCGCTCAAGGTGTTCGAGATCGACGGCGGCCGGGACTTCGAGTTCCTGGGCCGGGTCATGCACAAGCTGCTGCTCAACTTCACCTGGTGGGTCAACCGCAAGGACACCGGCGGCAACAACGTCTTCGAGGGCGGCTTCCTCGGGCTGGACAACGTCGGGCCGTTCGACCGCTCGGCGGCGCTGCCGGTGGCCGGCGTGCTGGAACAGTCCGACGGCACCGGCTGGATGGCCATGTACGCCCTCAACCTGCTCGACATGGCCATCGTGCTGGCCGAGCACGACCGCACGTGGGTGGACACCGCCACGAAGTTCTTCGAACACTTCCTCTACATCGCCGCCGCCGCGTACGAGCAGGGGCTGTGGGACGACGAGGACGCCTTCTTCTACGACGTGCTGCGCCTCGCCGACGGCACGAAGGTGCCGTTGAAGGTCCGTTCGGTGGTCGGGTTGCTGCCGCTGGCCGCCACCACCCGCCTCACCGCCAGGACCCTGCACCGCCTGCCGGAGCTGGGCGCCCGGCTGCGCTGGTTCCTCACCAACCGCCCGGAGTACGCCCAGGTGATCGGCACCCGGCGGCTCGGCCCGGACGGCCGCCAGCAGCGGCTGCTGTCCATGGTCGGCCAGGAGCAGGTGGTCCGACTGCTCGCCCGGATGCTCGACCCCGACGAGTTCCTCTCCGACTTCGGCCTGCGGACGCTGTCCCGCGCGCACCTGGACAAGCCGTTCTCCGTCACCCTCGGCGGGCAGGAGTTCTCCGTCGGCTACGAACCGGCCGAATCGACCAGCGGCCTGTTCGGCGGCAACTCGAACTGGCGCGGGCCGATCTGGATGCCGACGAACTTCCTGCTGATCAGCGCGCTGCGCGACTACGCGGCGTTCTTCGGCGACGACCTGCAGGTGGAGTATCCGACCCGCTCGGGGGTGAAACGCTCGCTGGACGAGATCGCCGACGACCTGTCCGCCCGGCTGATCTCGCTCTTCACCCAGGACGACTGGGGTCGACGGCCGATCTACGGCGCCGCCCAGATGTTCCAGACCCACCCGGACTGGCGGGACCTGATCGCCTTCCCCGAGTACTTCCACGGCGACAACGGCGCCGGCCTGGGCGCCTGGCACCAGACCGGCTGGACGGCCCTGATCGCCGACCTGATCCTCACCCTGCGCCGCTGACCGACCCTTGGATGCCTCCCCGCCTCGCGCCTCCCCGCCTCGCGCCTCCCCGCCTCGCGCCTCGCGCCTCGCGCCTCGCGCCTCGCGCCTCGCGCCTCGCGCCCACAAGATCCGCGCAACTTCAGTGATGCTGCTGCATCACGACGGCCGGAGGCAGCAACATCACCGAAAGTGTGCGGATCTTGCGGGCCGGCTCCGTCATGATCGCGCTCGATCCTTGTTGTAGTGGTGTCCTCGGCGCGGGAGGCCACTACATCCTGGATCGAGCACGATCATGCCGGGCGGCGGCTGCCGGGCGGCCGGGCGACGGCCGGGCGGCGGCGGGTGCGTCGGAGCGCGGGACGGGCGCTGGGTGCGGGTGGTCAGGGCGTGACGAGGCCGTGCTTGATCAGGTTGTCGGCGGTGTCGGTGATCGTCGTCTCCACCGGGCGGGGCTGCCATCCGAGGACCCGACGTGCCTTGTCGTTGCTGATCATCGGGATCTGTCCGCGTAGGGCGGCGTCGCGCAGGGCCGGCTCGGTCTTCGCGGCCTCCCGGACCTCCTCGTCGCTCAGTTCCCGGGCCGGCACCCGGTCGGCCAGGCTGGGCAGGTGCCGCGCGAGCATCGCCGCCATGTCGAAGAAGCTGATCTCCGGGCCACCGACGCCGATGAACCGCTCACCGGCGGTCTACCATCTCCTGGATGCTGAGGGGCGCTTCGGGCCCGCCTTCGTCGCTGCCATGCATGAAGCGTCCCCAACTTCAAGCGCTTCACGTCACATGAGGTGACGCAGGACCTGTCGAGGCCCGAGGGCCTACTCGTAGCCGACGTGAATGACCAACTGGCCGTTCCTGGGTTGTGCCACCACGTAGACGGACCCGGGGTCGAACAACTTCGGCGGCTCGGTCCGGTCCTCGGAGAGACCCATCTGCTCGGCCAGATCCTCCGGAGACTGGCCGGCCGCGGGCGTCACCGTGACCTGCCACGAGCACCCGCCGGAGGCGCACTCCTCGCTCTCGTCGACGACTGTCGCCCCGGCGGGCACGTCCGGGATGCGCCACTTCGGCGGCAACGATCCCTCGTCGCCGAACGCCCGCAGCGACGCGAACCACAGCCCCCACAGGCACGCCAGCAGGCCCACGACGCCGAACCCGGCCACGAGGAGCGGTCGGGCGCGTCGACGCGGCGGGGTCGGCGATGTCATCGCGCCAGGCTAGCGAGGCGTTGTGGAGTTCCCGTGAACGTCAGCCGGCGGAGGTCTCGGGGCCGAGTCGCCCACCGGGCACGGGCGCACGTCGCCGCACGTCGACCGCGCGGCCCGGTCTCCGCGACCGAGGCGCGACGTGCGTTGCAGGCGTTCCAGCGGTCGGTCGAGTCGGGCGACGTGCGCGGCCTGCTCGACGTCCTGGCGCCCGACGTCGTCCTGCTGGGCGACGGCGGCGGCATCAAGCAGGCGGCGCTGCGGCCGGTCGTCGGCGCCGACCGGGTGGCCCGTCTCCTGGCCTCCCGCAAGGTGGAGGTCGCCGCGCCGTCGTTGCATCCGGCCGAGGTCAACGGCTGGCCGGCGTTGATCGTCCGGTCCGGCGGCGCACTCGACACCGTCCCGACGGTGCGCGTCGACGACGGTCTCGTCAGCGGTCTGTACGCCGTCCGCAGTCCCGAGAAGCTGTCGCACGTGCAGCAGGCGACCGCGCTGCGCCGCTGATCGATGGCGGGGTCAGAACGGCGGCCTGGCCATCTCGCGGGGCCGGTGCCGGGAGTGCCGGGAGTCCGCGCCGGCGACGCCGAGCAGCACCAGGGTGGCGGCCGTGCCGGCGGTGAGCGGTCGCAGGGGGAGGGTCGCCGGCACCAGCAGGGCCAGGGCGAGCAGGCCGGCTGTCCGGGAGCGGGAGATCCGGGCGAACACCTGGTATTCCAGGGCGGACCTTCCGGCGAGGAAGAGCGCCGGACCACCGATGATGGGGATGAGCCAGGTCGCCGGGAGGGGCCCGAACGGCTCGGTGATGTAGAGCTCCATGCCCACGCCGGTCAGCACGATCCCGGCGATCATCGCCAGGTGGGCGAACGCCATGTCGGTGGCGAGTTGGGCGGGGTCGCCGGAGTTGCCGACGGCGGCGTCCAGCGTCCCGCCGGCCAGGTGGAAGTAGATCCGCCACAGCAGGACCGTCGTCGCCAGCGCGAGTACGAAGGCGGCCGTCTGCTCGGCGTGGAAGCCGCTGCCGCTGAACGCCAGCCCGATCACGAAGATGGCCTCGCCGAGCGCGATGAGCAGGAACTGCTGGTACCGCTCGGCCAGGTGCTCGGCCGCGATGCCCTGGACACCGAGCCGTTGCGCCCCCAGGCGCGGCGTCGGCCACCCGAGGTACGACCCGGTGTAGTCCACCAGGACGGCGACCGCCCAGAGCCAACCACGGACGTCGCCGTCGTTCACCAGCCCACCGACGATCCAGAACGGCGCGCTCAGGCCGAACCAGAACATGATCCGGATCGACTGCTGCGGATCGGGGCGGCCATGGCCGGCGATGTGGAAGTACACCACCCGTCCGACCTGGAGGGTCACCAGCGTGATGGCGAACAGGGAGGCCCGCGCGCCGAATCCGTCGGGCACGGCGACCGCCATCGTCATCGCGCCCGCCATCGTGATGACGATGACGGTCTGGACGACCATCGCCTCCGGGTCGAGCCAACTGGTCGACCAGACCGTCAGCGTCCACACCGTCCACAGCGCCAGGAACAGCACCAGCGCCTGACCGAGGCCCGCGAACGCGTACCGCTCGCCGTCGGTGAAGTCGTCGATCAGCCGCAGGGAGATCCGGGTGAGGGCGAAGACGAAGACGAGATCGAGGAACAGCTCCAGGAAGGTGGCCCGCTCCCGGGTGCCCGCGCCGCGCAGCAGCCCGCCATCGGGGATTTCCCTCACCCGCCGACCGCCTCGGTGGGCGGACGCCGTCGAACGACCACGTGCCCTCCCGTCGCGGTGACCTGACCACCTAACGAACCACCACCGGATACGGCAGCGAAGGGGCTCGGAGCAGGCGATCAGTCACCAATCTGTCACGAGGCGGATGCGGACAGTGCGGATCGTTACGCTCGGCCGGTGTCCGTACCTGCCGAGGAGGCCATCGAACACCAGCGACGCCTGCTCATCGTCGCCGCCGCACGCGCGCTGGCCGAAGCCGAGGGCTGGGTGGGCCTGAGCGTCCGTCGGGTCGCCGAACGGGCCGAGATGGACCTCGGCGACCTGTACCGCCACTTCGCCGACCAGGAGGCGCTGCTGGCCGCGGTCGCGGTGCACGGCTTCGCCGATCTGGCCGCCACGCTGACCGCAGCGCACGCCGACAACCCGTACCCGGAACGGGCCTGGGCGGTGATGGCGAGCGCGTACCTCGACTTCGCGTACGCCAATCCGGCTGTCTACGACGCGATGCTCGCGCTGACCCCGGACCTCGCGCTCGGCGCGGCCGGTGTGCCGGCGGCGCCCCGGGCCGTGTCCGCCGCGCTGCGGGCGGCCCTGCTACCGCTGGCCCAGGGGCGTGATCCGGACACCCTGGCCGAGGTGGGCTGGAGCCTGCTGCACGGCCTCGTGATGCTCACCCGTGGTGGCCGGCTGCGTCCCGAGGCGCAGGAGGAGCGGGAGTCGATGATCGCGGAACGGCTGCTGCGGTGGCCGTGACCGGCGGGCGGAAACTCGCTGGGTGCCCAGGGCGGGATGCCCTAAAGTTCGCGTCCGCACGAGCATGATCGCGAGGAGGGGGCGGCATGACCGCGGACCAGGAGGCCCGCCGACGGGCACAGGTGCTGATCTTCGACGCGGACGACACGTTGTGGGAGAACAACGTCGTCTTCGAGCGGGTGATCGACGACTTCCTGGCCTGGCTCGACCACCCCACCCTGGACCGGGCCCAGACCCGGGCGATCCTCGACGACATCGAGCGGGCCAACGCGGTGGCGCACGGGTACGGCAGCAAGGTCTTCCTCCGGAGCCTCGCCGAGTGCCTGGAGCGGCTGCGCGAACGGCCGGCCACCGATGCCGAGCGCCAGGAGATCGACCGGCTGGCCCTGGCGCTGGTGGAGCACCGGGTGGAGCTGATGCCCGGTGTCGCCGAGGCGCTCGACGAGTTGGCCGGCCGGCACGAACTGCTGTTGCTGACCAAGGGCGAGCGGGAGGAGCAGCAGCGCAAGCTGGACGCCTGCGGGCTGCTGCACCACTTCGGGGCGGCGCACATCGTCGCCGAGAAGAACGTCGACACCTACCGGTGGCTCATCCGCGAGCACGGGTTCGAGCCGGCCGACGCGTGGATGATCGGTAACTCCCCGAAGTCCGACATCCTCCCGGCGCGGGCGGCCGGGCTGAACGCGGTCTTCATTCCGAACGAGAACACCTGGGTGTTGGAGGACGACGAGCTGGACCCGACCGACGACGGCATCCTGCGGCTGGCCGCCTTCCGTGACCTGCTCCGGCACTTCTGACCGTCGAACCCGAACAGCGTCGAAGATCAGGGTCGCGTTACGCGCACATGCCGCTTTTTCCCCTTGAGATCAGTCACGTCGCGGACGGTCCCGCAACGCTTGTCCGGTCCGTCGGGATCCGCCTAACCTGGGCCGGCGCTCACGGCCTTTCGGGGTGTGCCGGGGGCGCACGGGTGTCCGGCGGGTGGGCACCGTGGAGCTGAGTGCAGGGCGGCCGGAACCTCCCCGCCGGGCCGCGTGGCGTCGTGCCGCGCCCACGCGCGCGGTGGGTGCCGGACCTGTCCGCTCCCCGTCGGACGGCCGAGGGTCAGGACCGGGTAGTTGCGGACCCGGTCCTGACCCGGCCACTCCGATCGGTGCCGGCCCGTCAGGCGCGGTGCCGGCCGTCGCCGCCGTGGTGGGCGTCCGGCTCGTCGGACCCGCCGCGCACGATCGAGATCGCCACCCGGCAGAACTCGTCCATGTCCGGGTTGAACCCGGCCGCGATGTCGGGATGCAACCCGGAGCGGGTCTCGTCCAACAGCCGCTGGCACACCTGCTCGACCGGCTCGCCGGCGTAGCCGGCGCGAACCCGGTCGGTGGCTGCCTGGAGAGCCGAGGTCAGCTGGTCCTCCAGCGGCCCGCGCAGCTTCTGCTGCACCGGATCGAGCCCGCGCGGGTCGAGCGTGACATGTGGCTCCGACATCGGTGCTCCCTTCGTCGGCGTCCGCGATACCCCACCGCGGCCGTCGGTCAAACGCCGGATGGTACGGCGGCGACCCGCACCTGGTACGAGAAGTCCTCCGCCGGCTCCTCGTGGTACGACAGGCGGCGGATCTGCCGGTCGTCGTCGTAGAGGGCGACGTCCACCAGGACGCCGAGGTGCGCCAGGCCGATGGTGGAGACCCGCTTCTTGTCCTGGAGCACCGCGCAGACGCCGCCGAGCAGGGTGCTGGCGTCGGATGTCCGGTGCCCGGGCGGGCAGCGCAGAACCAGGTCCACCTCGATCGGCCCGGGCAACGGCGTCCAGCCGGTGCGCTGGGCCGCGCCGAGGGCGGCCTGGAGCAGGGTGCGGACCCTCGTCGCCTGCCGATGCCCGGCGGCGAAGATGGACAACGCTTCGGTCTTGACCGGTGGCAGGCCGCTCACCTCGAACGTCAGGGCGAGAGCGCGGGTGTCCTGCACGACGGCACCTCCCTCATTGGGACGATCCTGCCGAACCGGTGCAGTGGCGGTGGGACGTTCCCGCGATAACCAACCGATCGGGCAGGCTGGGCCGGCCGGAGGCGTGTCGACGTCGGCGGCGAACGCGCTGGCTGCGGCGCTACGGAAACGCTAGTCGAAGCCGCCCGCGCTGGGTAGTCGGTCGTTCACCCGGTGGGGCGTGGCGAAAAGGCGCAGAACTCGTTGCCCTCGGGGTCGGCCAGCACCCACCAGCGCGCCTCGGTGATCGGCTCGCGCAACAGCGTCGCGCCCGCGTCGAGCAGAGCTGTCGGCTCCGGGCTGACCATCTCGACGTCCCAGTGCATCCGGTTCTTGACGGCCTTGGGCCCGGGCGCCGCGTTGAACACCCAGCGCTCCCATTCGAACCCGGCCGCGCCGACCACCGACGCGTTGCTCGATCCATGCTCGACCCTGCCGCCGAGCACACCGGCCCACCAGGTGGCCTGAGCGGCCGGGTCGACCGCGGCCACCACCAGCCCGACCGGACCCGGCCGGGCCCCGTCGCTGGCGGGGAGCACGCAGAACTGGTTGCCCTCCGGGTCGGCCAGCACCCGGCGGTCGGTGTCGCCGTCGGGCTCGCGCACCGACCGCGCGCCGGCCGCGAGCAGCGCCGCCGGGTCCGCGTCCGCCAGGCGCAGATCCAGGTGTACGCGGGTCGCGCCGGTCCGGGGCTCGGGCACCCGGTTCACCCAGATCGACTCGGCGTCCGAGCGTGCCGAGCGGGGATCGATCCGCGTGTCGCCGTCACCGGCGTCGGCCACGTCGGCGTCGAGCACCCGCGCCCAGAAGCCCGCCAGTGCGAGCGGGTCGGCGGCGTCCAGGCAGAGGTCCTTGAAGCGTGCGATCACGGTCCCAGCATGGCCGGTCCGGCGCGGTCGCGGGGGGCGGTGCGTGGCGTGTCGTACGCGGCACCCCGCAAGATCCGCACAGTTTCGGTGATATTGCTGCCTCCGGCGGCCTTGAGGCAGCAATATCAGGGATGTTGTGCGGATCTTGCGGGGTGCTGGCCCGGGAGAGCGGGCGGTCAGCGCTGTGTGGCGTAACCGATGAATGCCTTCCAGGCATTCCGGGTGACGTGGAGGGTCCCGCCGTCGCGGTCCTTGGTGTCGCGCACCAGCACGACGTGCGGCAGGTTGTCGGCGACCTCGACGCAGGAACCGCCGTTGCCGCCGGACCTGGTCGACTTGCGCCATTGCGGGGTCAGGGTGTCCATGCCTTCGCCACTTCCTTGATCAGCTCGATTGACTGCCGGCGGGGGAGGGCCTCGTTGCGGACGATCTCCCACGTCTTCGCCAGCTTAGCGACGTCGGTCGACGCGTCGACGAACTGCGCGATGAGCTGGTTGTCGGCGTGCGCCACCCGCTCGCCGTCCGGCATCTCGGCGATGATGAACTGACCGGCCAACCCCAGGTACATGCCCGCGTCCACCGGGACGACGTGCACCTGGATGTGCTCCTGGGCCGCCAGCTCCACCAGGTGCTCGCACTGCTCGACCATGAGGCCCGGCTGGTCGAGCACCGGCCGGCGCAACACCGCTTCGTCCAGCACGGCGATGAGCTGCGGCGGGCGGGGGCGTCGCAGGATCGCCTGCCGCTCCAGCCGGGACGCGACGATCCGGTCGACGTCCTCGGCGTCGAACCGGCCGCCGGCCAGCGTGGCGCGGGCGTACCGCTCGGTCTGCAACAGGCCGGGCACGTACGCCAACTCGAACCAGCGCAGCGTGGTCGCCTCCCGCTCGAACTCGATCCATTCGCGCAGCCAGGCCGGTTCGGCGTCGAGCCGGCCCAACCGCTCCAGCATCCGCTGGAAGCGCTCGCCGGTCCGGTGGTGGTTGTCGACCGCCCGCATGTACTCCTTCGTGGGCGGTCGCCCGCCCGTCTCGACCGAGCTGACGTGCGAGCCCGAGTAGCCGATGGCTCGGCCGAAGTCGTCCTGGCTGGGCCCTGTCTCCGCCCGGAGTAGCCGCAGTTCCTCCAGCACGTAGTCGGTGACGGTCCCCATCAATTCCCCAATCTCTGCCCAACCCGGATCGGCGTGTCGGTCCCGACCGCTCGCCTGAGTCCATGAGCTGCGCGGATGGCGCGAGCGCCTATCGAAGGTAGTCGAGTCATCGCAGACTGTCACCAATGGCGGGTTCGCTGGTGGCCGCAACGGCGCTGGCGGGCTCTGCCCCCTGGGGTCGCTCCCGTTCCCCCCCTTGCGGGAGCGGCCCCTTCCCCATGCGCGAGGAGGCCGATGTGCTGAGCCCGACAGACCACCACGACGAGACACGGTGGTGGTGATGGTGGTTCGCCCGCCCACCCCACATGTCGCCATGCGTCCGCTGTGGCGGTGCCGCAACTGCGGCCGGGAGTGGCCCTGCCAGCCGGCCAAGCTCACCCTGTTGACGGAGTACCGGACCGACCGGACGGGTCTGCTGATCTACCTCGGCGCCCTGATGAACGAGGCGACCCACCATCTCACCCAGCTCCACCCCGACCACCCACCGGCGCGGATGACCGAGCGCTTCCTCTCCTGGGCGCGAGCCCGGGGCTGACGCTTGCCGGTCGGGGCGCGCAAGATCCGCGCAGTTTCGGTGATATTGCTGCCTCCGGCGGCCTTGCGGCAGCAACAACAGGGATGTTGTGCGGATCTTGCGGGGTGCTCGTCTTGCCCGTTGCGGGCAGGTTTCGTGACTTCGCAGGTGGGGCAGTGTAGCCGCTGGGACCATCCGGGCCTGGGCATTTCCGCAGCTCATCGGCCCGCAATGGCCTCGCCGTGCACCGGGGCACGGATGCCCCTCCCCGGTTTCTCGCCGAAGAGAGGGGGAGGGCGATGACAGACCCCGAAACGGCTCGACACCGGCGTCGGCCGGCTGCCCGGCTCGGTGCCGCAGCCGCCGCGCTAGCGCTTGTCGCGCCGCTGGCCGCGTGCGGCGCCGACGACGGTGGCGGCGGTACGCCGACGATCAACCTGTACTACCCGCCGGAGCAGAACCTGCAGAAGGTGGTCGACGACTGCAACGCGCAGGCCCAGGGACGATACAAGATCGTTTACCGGGTGCTGCCCCGCCAGGCCGACGACCAGCGGGTGCAGATGGTGCGCCGGCTGGCCGCCGAGGACACCGGGATGGACGTGCTCGGCCTGGACGTCACCTGGACCCAGGAGTTCGCCAGCGCCGACTGGATCCGCGAGTGGACCGGCCAGGACAAGTCCGACGTCGAGCAGGGCACCCTCGCCGGGCCGCTGGACACCGCCCGCTACGAGGACAAGCTCTACGCCGCGCCGAAGAACACCAACGTCCAACTGCTCTGGTACCGCAAGGACCTGGTGCCGCAGCCGCCGACCACCTGGGACCAGATGATCACGGCCGCGAAGCAGCTCAAGGAGCAGGGCAAGCCGTACCAGGTGCTCACCATGGGCGCGCAGTACGAGGGCCTGGTCGTCCTCTACAACACCCTGGCCGAGAGCGCCGGCGGAAAGGTCCTCTCCGACGACGGCAAGAAGGCCGTCATGGACGACGGCACGGTCCGGGCGCTGGACCAGCTGAAGAAGTTCGCCACGTCGGGCGTGACGTCGCCGTCGTTCAGCAACGCCACCGAGGACCCCGTCCGGCTGGAGTTCCAGTCCGGCTCGGGCGCGTTCCAGGTGAACTGGCCGTTCGTCTACCCGGCCTTGCAGGAGGCCAACCCGGAGCTGGCCAAGCAGGTCGGCTGGGCGCGGGTGCCCGGCATCGACGAGAACACGCCCAGCAAGGTCACCATCGGCGGCGTGAACCTGGCGGTCAGCTCCTACTCCCGGCACCCGGAGCAGTCGTTCGAGGCGGCCCGGTGTCTGCGCAGCCCCGAGCACCAGAAGTTCTCCGCCATCAACGACGGCGTGCCACCGACCATCGAGGCGGTCTTCGACGAGCCGGAGATGACCGAGGCGTACCCCATGAAGGACACCATCCTCGAAGAGCTGAAGGACCCGGCGACGCGTCCGCTGACCCCGGCCTACCAGAGCATCTCGACTGTCATGTCGGCGATCCTGTCGCCGCCGTCGGCGATCCGTCCGCAACAGACGGCCGATGAGCTGCGCGGCGCCATCGCCGACGCCCTGGAGTCCAAGGGGGTCCTGCCGTGAGTGTCAACGCCACGCCGGCCGGCGCGCAGGTGAGCGCCGAGGCAGAACGATCCACCACCACCGTGCCCACGCAGCGAGGCGGCCGTCGCAAGCCGCCGCTGAGTGAGAACAAGAAGGCCGAACGCCGGCTCGGTTGGCTGCTCTGCGCGCCCGCCGCGCTGGTGATGGTGGCGGTGACCGCGTACCCGATCATCTACTCGGTCTGGCTGTCGTTGCAGCGCTATGACCTGCGCTTTCCGGACCAGCGCGAGTTCATCGGGCTGGAGAACTACGCCACCGTGCTCACCAACGAGTTCTGGTGGACGGCGTTCGGGGTGACCGCGCTGATCACCGTGGTCACCGTGGCCGTCGAGCTGGTGCTCGGCATGGGGCTGGCGCTGATCATGCACCGCACGCTTGTCGGGCGCGGCCTCGTCCGCACGTCGGCGCTCATCCCGTACGGCATCGTCACGGTGGTCGCCGCGTTCTCCTGGCGGTACGCCTGGACGCCCGGCACCGGCTACCTGGCCGACCTGTTCAGCGACGGTGCGCCGCTCACCGAGCGGGCCAGCTCGCTGGCGATCATCATGCTGGCGGAGATCTGGAAGACCACGCCGTTCATGGCGCTGCTGCTGATGGCGGGGCTGGCGCTGGTGCCGGAGGACCTGCTCAAGGCCGCCTCCACCGACGGGGCGACCTCCTGGCAGAAGTTCACCAAGGTGATGCTGCCGGTGATGAAGCCGGCGATCCTGGTCGCGCTGCTGTTCCGCACCCTGGACGCGTTCCGGGTCTTCGACAACATCTTCGTGTTGACCGCCGGAGGCAACGAGACCTCGTCGGTGTCGATGCTCGCCTACAACAACCTGATCCGGGGTCTCAACCTCGGCATCGGCTCGACGATGTCGGTGCTCATCTTCATCACGGTGGCCATCATCGCCTTCGTCTTCGTGAAGCTGTTCGGCACCGCTGCCCCCGGCAGCGACGACTCCGAGAGGCGCTGACATGGCTGTCGAAACCACCACCCGAGCCAAGGTGCGCTGGGGTCTGCTCGACCTCCTCGTGGTCGTCTTCGCGATGGTCCCGGTGCTGTGGATCGCCTCGCTGTCGTTCAAGACGCCGGCCACCCTCACCGACGGGAACTTCATCCCCCGGGAGTGGACGCTGGACAACTACCGGACGATCTTCGACACCGACCAGTTCGTCCGCGCGCTGATCAACTCGATCGGCATCGCCCTGATCGCCACGCTCATCGCGGTGGTGCTCGGCGCGATGGCCGCGTACGCGATCAGCCGGCTGGACTTTCCCGGCAAGGGGTTGCTGGTCGGGGTCTCCCTGCTGATCGCGATGTTCCCGCAGGTGTCCCTCGTGTCACCCCTGTTCGAGATCGAGCGTCAGCTCAAGATCTTCGACACCTGGCCGGGGCTGATCCTGCCGTACATCACCTTCGCGCTGCCGCTGGCGATCTACACGCTGTCGGCGTTCTTCAAGCAGATCCCCTGGGACCTGGAGAAGGCGGCGAAGATGGACGGCGCCACCCAGGCGCAGGCGTTCCGGCGGGTGATCGCGCCGCTGGCCGCGCCCGGCCTGTTCACCACGGCGATCCTGGTCTTCATCTTCTGCTGGAACGACTTCCTGTTCGCCATCTCGCTGACCTCCACCGAGCGGTCCCGCACGGTGCCGGCCGCGCTGTCGTTCTTCACCGGCGCGTCGCAGTTCGAGGACCCCACCGGGGCGATCTGCGCCGCCGCCGTGGTGATCACCGTACCGATCATCCTGTTCGTCCTCTTCTTCCAGCGCCGCATCGTGTCCGGCCTGACCTCCGGCGCAGTCAAGGGATAGGTGAGTAGTCATGGCTGACATCGTGCTCGACAAGGTGAGCAAGAGTTTCCCGGACGGGACCGTCGCCGTGCAGGACGTCGACCTGGAGATCGCCGACGGCGAGTTCGTGATCCTGGTCGGTCCCTCGGGCTGCGGCAAGTCCACCACCCTCAACATGATCGCCGGCCTGGAGGACATCAGCTCCGGCGAGCTGCGCATCGGCGGCCAGCGGGTGAACGACAAGGCACCCCGGGACCGGGACATCGCCATGGTGTTCCAGTCCTACGCGCTGTACCCGAACATGACCGTGCGGGAGAACATGGCGTTCCCGCTGCGGCTGGCGAAGCTCGACAAGGAGACGATCAACGCCAAGGTCGACGAGGCGGCCAAGGTGCTGGAGCTGGTGCCGCTGCTGGACCGCAAGCCGGCCAACCTCTCCGGCGGTCAGCGTCAGCGGGTCGCGATGGGCCGGGCGATCGTCCGCCAGCCCAAGGCGTTCCTCATGGACGAACCGCTGTCCAACCTGGACGCGAAGCTGCGCGTGCAGATGCGCACTGTGGTGTCCCGGTTGCAGAAGCAGCTCGGCACCACCACCGTCTACGTCACCCACGACCAGACCGAGGCGATGACCCTCGGCGACCGAGTGGTCATCATGCGCGGCGGCGCGATCCAGCAGGTCGGGCCTCCGCAGGAGCTGTACGACCACCCCCGCAACCTCTTCGTGGCCGGCTTCATCGGCTCCCCGTCGATGAACTTCCTGCACGCCGCCGTGCAGGACGGCAGCCTGCACACCGCGCTGGGCGAGGTGCCGCTCGGCGACCGCGTCCGCCGCGAGCTGGAGGCGGCCGACGCGCCCCGCGAGCTGATCCTCGGCGTACGCCCCGAGCACTTCGAGGACGCCGAGCTGGTCGACGAGGACACCCGCCGCCGGGGCCTGGAGTTCGAGGCGCCCGTGGAGATCGTCGAGTCGATGGGCTCGGACAAGTACGTCTACTTCACTGTCGAGGGGGAGCGGGCCAGCGCCGCCGAGCTGGAGGAGCTGGCCGCCGACGCGGGCGCGGGCGACTTCGCCGGCACCGGTGGCAACCTGGTCACCCGGTTGTCCGCCGAGTCGCCGGTCGCGGAGGGACAGTCCCGCCGGGTCTGGTTCAACCTGGAGAAGATCCACCTGTTCGACCCGACCAACGGCCGCAACCTCACCCTGCACGAGGGCAGGTCCGCCGGCGCCCTCGCCGACTGACGGCCCTCGCTCCCATCCCGCCGATCTTGCGGTTTCTGTTGTCGACTGTGTCGCGACAGTAAGCGCAAGATCGGCGGGGCGGGGGGCACGCCTTGTGCTGCACCGCGTGGGTGGGCGTGGCAAGGTGGTCGCAGGTCGCATCGTGAGGCGGGGGGCGGGATGGACCGACGACTGACCGCGCTGGCCAAGGCGCACGGCGTGTCCACCTGGTACGAGGACTGGCGGCACCGCCGCGTCGAGGTCGCACCGGAGACCGTCGTGGGCGTGCTCGGCCTGCTCGGCGTGGACGCGACCAGCCCGGCCGCCGTTGCCGACGCCCTCGCCGCCGCCCGCGCGGTCGATCCGACCGCGTTGCCGCCGACCGTGGTGCTGACCCACGGCACGACCCGGGCGCTGCCCGGCCCGGGCGTGGTGACCCTGGAGGACGGCGGTCGCCGCGACGTCGACGGCGAGTTGCCGGGAGACCTGCCGCTGGGCTGGCACCGGTTGGGCTGTGCTGGCCGCGAGGTGACGCTCGTGGTGGTGCCCCGCCGGCTGCCCGTGCCGCCGCGCACCTGGGGTTGGATGCTCCAGCTGTACGCGCTCACCTCGGAACGCTCCTGGGGCATGGGCGACCTCGGCGACCTGGCCGAGTTCACCGGTTGGGCCGGTGCCACGGGCGCGGGGCTGGTGCTGCTCAACCCGCTGCACGCGGTGGGGCCCGCGCATCCGGTGGCCGCCTCGCCGTACTCGCCGGCCAGCCGTCGCTTCGTCAACCCGCTCTACCTGCGCGTGAGTGACACCGCCGCGTACGCCGCGGCAGACCCGGCGACCCGGGCGGTGGTGGACGCGCTGCGCCCCGACCGCGGCGACCTGATCGACTACGACGAGGTGTGGACCGCCAAGCGGCACGCCCTGGAGCTGCTGCACCCGTACGCCCGGCCGGTCGACCTGGCCGCGGACCCGGCGCTGGCCAGCTTCGCCACCTGGTGCGCGCTGGCGGAGCGGCACGGCAACGACTGGCGTGCCTGGCCGGCGGAGCTGCACCACCCGGACGCCCCGGCGGTCGCCGAGCAGCGTCGGCAGCTCGCCGACCGGGTGGCCTTCCACGCCTGGCTGCAACACCTGTGTGACGAGCAGCTCGACGCCGTCACCGCGGCGGCCCGCGCGGCCGGGATGCCGGTCGGCGTGGTGCACGACCTGGCCGTCGGCATCGACCCGGGCGGCGCGGACGGCTGGCAGCTCGCCGACGTCCTCGCCCAGGGGGTGCGGGTCGGCGCCCCACCTGACGACTTCAACCAGCTCGGCCAGGACTGGGGCCTCGCCGCCTGGCGGCCGGACCGGCTCGCCGAAACCGGGTACGCGGCGTACCGGGACATGCTGCGGCGGACCCTGCGGCACGCGGGCGGCCTGCGGGTCGACCACGTCGCGGGGCTGTGGCGGCTGTGGTGGGTGCCGCCGGGCGCCAGCGCCGCCGAGGGCACCTACGTCCGGTACGACGCCGAGGCGATGCTCGGCATCCTCGCGCTGGAGGCCCACCGGGCCGGCGCGGTGGTGGTCGGCGAGGATCTCGGCACGGTCCAACCCGCCGTGACCCGGGGGCTGCGGGGGCGCAACATGCTCGGTTCGACGGTGCTGTGGTTCGCCCGCGACGACGACGGCACCTTCGTCCCGCCGGCCCGGTGGCCGCGTAACGCGCTGGCCAGCATCTCCACCCACGACCTGCCCACCGCTGCGGGCTTCTTGACCGGCGAGCACGTCCGGGTCCGCGACGAGTTGAAGTTGCTCGGCACCGACGTGACGGTCGAGCGGGCCCGGGCCGCCGCCGACCGCGAACGGCTGCTGGCGATGCTGCGCGACGAGGCGCTGCTGCCCGAGCCGGCCGACCCGGAGGCGACGCCCGGCGGCGAGCCGGGCCCAACCGACGACGACGTGGTGGTGGCGATGCACGCCGCGCTCGCGGCCAGCCCCACCCGGCTGCTCGGCGTCTCCCTCTACGACGTGCTGGGCGAGGTGCGCCAGCCCAACATGCCGGGCACTGTCGACGAGTACCCGAACTGGCGCCTGCCGCTGCCGGCGACAGTGGCGCAGATCCGCGACGACCCGCGGGTGACGCGCGTCGTCGACCTGCTCACCGCAGCGCGTCCCCGATCGTCCGCCCCGCGCCGGTCCGAGCCGAGCAGCCCTCAGGCCGACCAGTCATAGCGGGCGGGCAGCCCGAGGTAGTCCGCGTACCGTCCCAGCGCCTGCTCCACCCGCGCTCGCTCGCCGGCGTCCAGCGCCGTCAGCGGCCGGATCGCCACCGTGACGGCGGCCCGGCCGAGCGTACGCTTCCAGACGCCCACCACCCGGCCGGCGCGGACCACCGTCGCCTGGAAGACGCCGTTGTTGCCGGGCACCACGGCCGGCTGGTGCGCGGGGTCGAGCATCAGCGTGCGGTCCCGGTAGCCGAGCAGGTACTCGTCGAAGCCGGGCAGCGCCAGCACGTCATCCTGCGGCGCGCGCGCACCGGCCGACGCCGTGTCGCACAGCGCCGCGTCCACGTGCATCGGCTCGCCGTCGACGACCACGGTGCTCAGCAGTTCGCCGGCGGCTGCCAAACCGCGCCGCGCGTCGGTCAGGGTGAGGCCGCTCCAGCCGGCGAACTCGCGGGCCGTGACCGGCCCGTGCCCCCGGACGTAGCGGTGGGCGAGCACGGCCAACGCCTCGTCCCGATCCAGGTGGCGCTGCTCCGGCGCCCACTCGTCGAGCAGGGCGAAGGTCTGGTCGGCGCCGACGTTCGGCGCCACGCAGGTCACCCCGCGCACGCTCGCGTACCAGAGCAGGTGGTAGCCACGTTGGCCGTCCGTCGACAGGCCCGCCGCCCCGAGGGCCGCCAGGCACTCCGCCCGCGTGCGCCGGCGTCCGCCGACCAGCGCCGCCCCGAGCACGTCCAACGCCCGGCCCGCGTCGGCCTCGGTGAGCCCGAGTTGCGTTCGGCGGGTCGCCGCGCCGGCCAGCGAGCGGACGCCGGTCAGCTCCAGCATCCAGCGGGTGTCGGCGGGGGGAACGAGGTGCACGGTGCCCCGCATCGGCCACGTGCGGAGAGCTTCACGGCGCTCCAGCGCCGCCTGCACGTCGGCTCTGGTCCACCCCGGCAACCGGACACCCAGCGACCACATCCCGCTCGCCACATCCTGCGCCTGCATCGCGCCGAACCACTCGACCACCTCGGCCGCAGTGCCGGGCCGGATGCTCGGGTGCGGTCGCAGCAGCAGGCTCGTCATCCGCAGGCCGAGCGCCTCGGACGCGGTGCGGTCCCTGGTCATCGGACTCCCTTCCCCGGGGGTGGCTGCGTCAGGGTAGGGCACCCGACCGACAGTGGCCCGGCTGCATAACCGCCTGAGCAGCGGGAAGGCGGCGCACCGGAAGTACGCGAGCCGCGCGTACGAAGGGGGAGTCGCATGACTGCCGCAAGCGAGCCGGCGCGGGGCGCCGGCGTACCGGCCGGGTCTCGGAGCCACCGGGGGGATGCCAGCGCGAAGACCAGCGCGGCCGCCACCTTCGCGCTGGTCTTCGGCGTCGCCGGCCTGTTCAGCGTGTTGACCGCCATCCTCGCCTGGTTGGGGCTGGTGCTCGGCATCATCGGAATCATCCTCGGCATCGTCGGGCTCAAGATGGCGCAACGACCCGGGGTGACCGGCCGCGGGGTGTCGATCGGCGGGCTGGTGCTGAGCATCCTGGCGGTGCTGATCGGCCTCGGCCTCGCCGCGGGCATCACCACCTTCGTCAACAACGAGAACGCGGTGAACCGCCTCCAGACGCAGGTCGACAAGCTGCGCGACAAGCTCGACTGACGCGGGCCGCCCGGATGGCGGAGCACGTCCGACGACGACAGGGGGAGGGCCACGACCCGGGCCCCAGTAGGGTGGGCGACGTGCTCCGCCAGGTCAACGCCATCCGCTACGTCACGCCGCTGCGCGAGGGTGGCTCGCTGCCGGGCGTCGTGGAGGCCGACGACCTCGGCACGTACGTGGCGAAGTTCTCCGGCGCCGGGCAGGGCCCCAAGGCGCTCATCGCCGAGGTGATCTGCGGTGAGCTGGCCCGCCGGCTGGAATTGCGGGTGCCACCGCTGGTGGTCCTCGACATCGACCCGGTGATCGGGCGGGCGGAGCCCGACCAGGAGGTGCAGGAGCTGCTGCGCAACAGCGGCGGCGCCAACCTGGGGATGGACTTCCTCCCGGGAGCGCTCGGCTTCGACCCGGTCGCACACCCGGTCGACGCCGTGCTGGCGTCCCGGGTGCTCTGGTTCGACGCGTACGTGGAGAACGTCGACCGGAGCTGGCGCAACCCGAACCTGCTGGTCTGGCACCGGGAGCTGTGGCTCATCGACCACGGCGCCGCGCTGTACTTCCACCACAACTGGCCGCGCGCCGACGCCGCCGTGCACCGGGCCTACCGAGCGGACGACCACGTGCTGGAGCCGTACGCGTCGCGAATGGCCGAGGCCGATGCCGAGCTGGCCCCCCGGGTCACCCCGGAGCTGCTGCGGGAGGTGCTGGCGCTGGTGCCGGACCAGTGGCTGACCGCCGCCGACTTCGACTCGGCCGACGCGGCGCGCGAGGCGTACGTGGCGCACCTGTCGCGGCGGGTCGCCCGGCCGGCGGACTGGCTACCGGCGGGGAGCGTGGCGTGAGGCATCCGTTCGAGTACGCCCTCATCCGGCTGGTTCCCCGCATCGAGCGCGGCGAGCAGATCAACGTCGGGGTGCTGCTCTACTGCCAGCAGCGTGACTTCCTGGCCGCGCGGACGCACCTGGACGCCGATCGGGTCCGCGCGCTGGCGCCCGATGTCGATCTGCCGGCTGTGGCGGCGGTGCTCGACTCCCTGGACCGGACCTGCTCCGGTGACGGGCCGGCGACCCGGATGCGGCTCGGTGAGCGGTTCCACTGGCTGGCCGCGCCCCGCAGCACGATGATCCAGGCGGGCCCGGTGCACACCGGCCTCACCGCTGACCCGGCCGACGAGTTGGATCGGCTGATGGCGGCGCTGGTCCACTGAGCGCACGGGCCGCGAGGTCTCGGGACGTACCCCTGATCGCGCTGCGCCAGCGTCGTTGCCAGCGGAGCGCGATCCCCCGTTCAGGCGCCCGGTGCCTGGGGGGCGGCAGGATCGCGCCGGCACCGATGGCATCAGGATGGCCGCCCGCGCTCACGGCCGGGCCGGAACGACCGGGAACTTGCGGAAAACTTGAGCCCGGACGACCGGAAGGCGGTCACCGGCGTCGTTTGTCACCGCACCCGTCGGGTAGTCGCGGGAGCTGACCCGAGACGAGAAGGGGACAATCTGATGGCTGCCCAGACCAAGGTAGCGGTGATCTATTACAGCGCCACAGGCATCACCTACCAGATGGCGCAGGCCGCGTGCGAGGCCGTCGGGGAGGCCGGCGCCGACGTGCGCCTGCGCAAGGTGCGGGAGCTGGCGCCGGACGAGGCGATCCGCTCCAACTCCGGCTGGCAGGCGCACCACCTGGAGACCCAGGACGTGCCCGAGGCGATGATCGACGACCTGGCCTGGGCCGACGTGGTGATCCTCGGATCGCCCACCCGGTACGGCATGATCGCCGCCCAGCTGAAGCAGTTCATCGACACCACAGGTCCGCTGTGGGCGCAGGGCGCGTTGGCCAACAAGGTCTACGCAGGCTTCACCTCGACCGCGACCTCGCACGGCGGGCAGGAGACGACCCTCACCTCGCTCTTCAACGTCTTTTACCACTGGGGTGGTGTCGTGGTGCCCCCCGGCTACACCGACTCCAGCCAGTTCATCGCCGGCAACCCGTACGGCGCCTCGCACACCAGCAACAACGGGGAGATCGCCCCGGACGCGGTGGCGCTGGGCGCCTGCGCCCTCACCGCCCGCCGGGCGGTGCTGATCGGCACCGCGCTCAAGCAGGGCCTGGGCGGCTGACAGCTGGTGCGACCGGTGGCGCGGGCGGGGGCTCTCGGCCCGCCCGCACCACCTGTCGCACCAGCCCTACCCCACGACGGCGGTGGCTATGCCGAGCGGGCGCGGCCGGTCGGCTACGCCTGGTGGGCCGGGCCGGTGGGCGATGCCTGCCGGACCTGGCGGGACGCCGGCAGCAGATCGGCCAGCAACTCGGTCAGCACGGTCAGACCGTCCGGGCTGAGCACCGACTCCGGGTGGAACTGCACCCCGGCGAAACCCTGCCCGCGCAGGGCGTGCACGGACCCGTCGCGCGTGTCCCGGGCCAGCTCCACAGTCCCGTACGCGGTGTGCAGCAGGTCCACCTCGGCCCGGGCGGTGAACGAGGAGTAGAAGCCGACCCGGCGGGTCCTGCCGAACAGGGCGACCTCCCGTTGCAACCCCTGATAGGGCGCGTCCCGGCGGTGCAGGGGCAGCCCCAGCAGCCCGGCCAGCACCTGGTGCCCCAGGCAGACCGCGAGGGTGGGCCGGCCGGTCGCCAGCAGCCCGTCCAGCAGCTCCCGCAACGCGGTCATCTTCGGGTCGTCCGCGCTGCCCGGGTCGCCCGGCCCGGGCCCGGCCACCACCAGGTCGTACTCGTCGACCGGGCCACCGGCGTGCCACGGCCGCAGCGTGACCGCGAGACCCAACGCGCCCAGCTGGTGCGCCAGCATGCCGGTGAAGGTGTCCTCGGCGTCCACGATCAGTGCCCGCCGACCGGCCAACCCGGGCAGCCCCGGCGCGTCCGGCGCCCGCTGGTCCAACCAGAACCGGGCCAGCGGCGTGTTCCGCGCGGCGAGCGCGTCGCGTACCGCCGGGTCGTCGGCCAGCCGCACGACCGGCCCGCGGTCGCCGGCGGGCGCCGCCGGGCCGAGACCGAGTGCGGCCAGCACCCCGGCGGCCTTGGCGTGCGTCTCGGCCACCTCGCCGGCCGCCGTGGAGTGCCGGACCAGGGTGGCGCCGACCGGCACCCGCAGCTGGCCGGCGGGGGAGATCTCGGCGGTACGGATCAGGATCGGCGCGTCCAGCGTCTGCCGGCCGGCGTCGTCGTGCCCGAGCAGGGCCAGCACACCCGCGTAGTAGCCCCGGCCCCGGCGCTCGTGCCGGGCGATCACCCGGCAGGCGTTCTCCATCGGGCTGCCCGTCACGGTGGGCGCGAACATCGTCTCCCGCAGGACCTCCCGCACGTCGCGGGTGCCCCGCCCGGCGAGCAGGTACTCGGTGTGCGCCAGGTGGGACATCTCCTTGAGGTACGGGCCGATGACCTGGCCGCCGTGCTCGGCGACGGTCGCCATCATCTTCAGCTCCTCGTCGAGCACCATGTAGAGCTCCTCGACCTCCTTGGGGTCGGCGAGGAACCGCAGCAGCGCCTCGCGGTCCGGGGTGTCGCCGCTGGGCCGGAAGGTGCCGCTGATCGGGTTCATCATCACGAGCCCGTCGTCGACGCTGACGTGTCGTTCGGGGCTGGCGCCGACCAGGGTCCGCGTGTCGGTGTGCACCACGAACGTCCAGTAGGCGCCGCGCTCGGCGACCAGCAGCCGGCGCAGCGCGGCCAGCGCCGCCACCAGCGGGGCGCCCTGCACTGTGGCGTGCAGGGTGCGGTGGATGACGAAGTTCGCGCCCTCGCCGCGGCCGATCTCCTCGGTGAGCACCCGCTGCACGATCCCCGCGTACTCCTCGTCGCTGACGTCGAACGCGGCGTCGCGGGTGCGGACCGGCTGGTCGGGCAGCGCGGCCAGGGCCTCGGCCAGGGGGATCCGCAGGTGCTCGCGGACCTGGAGGCACTCCAGCGGGGCGTCGTCGTCGACGCAGGCGAAGCCGCGTTCGGCGATCTGCCGGAACGGCACCAGGGCCAGCGTCCGCGCCCCGGGCGTACCCGGCGACAGCGGGATGTCCGCCAGCCGGTCGACGGTGGCGACGACGCCGGTGAACAGTTCCAGCTCGTCGGCGCCCTCGCGGCGCAGCAGCGCGAACGGGCCGGGGTCGTCGCCACGGGAGATGGCGGCGAGCAGGTCGGTCAGGTGGGTCAGGCTGGTCATCGTGGTCTCCGTGGGCCGGGCGCCGCCAGCGGTGGCGGCCATCCGGGCCGGGAGATCCGGCGGCCGCCTCGATGGCGGCCGCGTGGATGGAGCTACGCGCGGGGGGTGGCCGCCGGGTCGGCGGGCCACCAGGAGGTTGGGTGCGCGAGCATGCGGTCCACCTTACGCGGCCGCGGCCCGGCCCGGGACCCCTTCGGACGTACGGGTGTGCCCGACCGGACCTTCGTTCCCGCGCGGCCGGCACCGGGTAACTTGACCGGCGATGAACATTCTCGCGCTCGACCTGGGCACCTCCTCCGTACGCGGGCTGGTGCTGGACGGGGGAACCCAGCCGCTGCCCGGCGCCCTGGCCCGGCGGAAGGTCAACCTCGCCATCGGTGACGACGGCACCGGCACGCTCTCCGGCCCCGACTACCTCGCCTGTCTCATCGAGTGTCTGGACGAGCTGGCCGAGGCGGGGCACCTGCACGACGTCGGTCTGGTGGCGACCTCCGCGCAGTGGCACTCGGTGCTTCCGCTGGACCGCGACGGCACTCCGCTGGGCCCGGTCGTCACCTGGTTGGACACCCGGCCCGCGCCGGTCGGCGACACGTCCGGCCCGGCCGACCCGGACGGCTTCCACCAGCGCACCGGCTGCTGGTGGCACCGCTCCTACTGGTCCATGCGCCTGCCCTGGCTGCGGGAACAGTCGGGCTCGCCGATCGCACGGTTCGTCGGCCTGCCGGAGTACGTGCTGGGCGAGCTGCTGCAGGCGGCGCCCATGTCGGTCTCCCAGGCCTCCGGCACCGGCCTGCTGGACCTGAGCAGCCTGCGCTGGGACGAGGAGGCGTTGACGCTCGCCGGCGCGCGACCGCGCGACCTGCCGCCCCTGGGTGAGCTGGACTGGCACGGCCGACTCCGGCCCGACCGCGCCCGCCGCTGGCCGCAGCTGGCCGAGGCCCGGTGGACGCCGCCGGTGGGTGACGGCGGCGCGTCGAACGTCGGCTCGGGCTGCGCCGACCCGAGCCGGGCCGCGGTCACGGTGGGCACCTCCGCGGCCGTACGCCTGATGCAGCGGATCCCGGCCGGTGAGCCGCTGCCGCGGCTGCCCGAACGACTCTGGCGCTACCGGGTCGACCACGACCACGTGGTGACCGGGGCGGCGTACTCCAGCGGTGGCAACCTGTTCGCCTGGGCGAACAGGGAGCTGCGACTGCCCTCCGGGGACGAGTTGGACGCGGCGCTGGCGTTGGTGCCGGCGGGCGGCGGCCGGCCGGCCGATCCCCGTTTCGGGGGCGACCGGCCGCCCGGGTTGGCGCCGGCGGGCTCGGGCGAGCTGCGCGGCCTGAGCTTCAGCACCACTGCGGTGGACATCCTGGCCGGGTTGATGCAGGGGCTGTGCGAGCTGGTCGCCGACGATCTCGCGGTGTTGGAGTCCACGGTCGACAAACCGGTCGGGGTGGTGCTGGGCGGCGGCGCGGTGGCCGCCTCGGTGTGGTGGCGGCAGGCGTTCGCCGCCGCCCTCGCGCCGCGACCGGTGTCGCACCAACGGAACCCGGAGATCGGTGCCACCGGCGCCGCGTTGGTCGCGCTGGGCCGCTTTGGCGCGGCGGCCGAGCTCGCCGACATCGGCCGGACGGATGAGCTGGTCTTACCGACCACGACAGGACGGTCCCACCCGCAGTATCCTTCCTGAACTTTCGCCCTGCCCGGGCCGTTGACAGCGCTACCGAGCCTGGTTGGATGGACTGCGCTCCCCGGGTCGCGGTGGACGCGGCAGGAGGAGGAGGCAGGGTGGCGGCAGGTCCCGACCCGGCGACCGGCGGGGTGTCGAACCACCGCCGGCGACGCTTCGACGTCCGCGTCGTCCCGCATCGACGCCGCTCGCCGTTCCGGCTGCGGGACTGGCGGATGAGCACCAAGCTCGCCACCGTGCTGGTGGTGCCGTCGTTGGCGTTCCTGGTGCTCGCGGGGGTGCAGACCAGCACCCTGGTCGGCCGGACGACAGCGCTCAACGACTTCTCCCGGCAGGTCGCCATCGGCCGGGAGATCACCGCCGTGGTGCACCAGCTCCAACAGGAGCGGGACCGCTCGGCGGGTGAGCTGGGCGAGCTGCGCCGCGGTGGCGACCGGCAGGCTGCCGCGACCGCGCTGCGGCCGTTGCAGGCGTCCTCCGACCGGGCGATGGCCGACCTGAGTCGGGCGGCCAGGCCGCTGGCCGACGCCGACGCGTCCTGGCGGGTGGCCTTCTCCGAGGCGCAGGAGGCGTACGACCAGGTGATCGACATCCGTCCGGCGATCCCGCCGGCGGTGCTCAGCAACGACACCATCCTGAGCAACTACCACCGGGCCGTGGGCGCGCTGCTGGATCTGCTCGCCGAGCCGACGCCGGGTCAGGACCGGGCGGCGCTGAGCGACGCGGTGCTGCGCTACGTGCAGCTGGCCCGGGTCAAGGAGCTCTCCTCGCGCGTCCGCGCCCAGCTCTACGCCGCCGCCCGCGCCGGCCGCTATGGCACGGAGGACCGGGTGGCCCTCACCGACCTGCGGGCCCAGCAGTTGACCGCCCTCGGCGCGTTCCGGGTGGCCGCCACCACGGACCAGATCCGCCGGTACGACGAAACCTCGGTGAACCCGCTGTTCCTGGTCGCCACCCAGCTGGAGGAGCGCAGCCTGCCGGCCGGGAACGCCGCGTCCGAGGTGCTGCCGTCCGAGCAGTGGTGGTCGGCCAGCCAACAGCGTCAGGAGCTGCTGCGCCAGGTCGAGGCGGGGGTGCTGGACGACGCGGTGCGCCAGGCCGACGACGCCAGCAGTGGCCAGTTGCGGGCCACCCTGCTGGTGGTCGGCGGTGTCGTCGCCGTCCTGCTGGTCGCTCTGCTGATCTCGTTGCTGGTGGGGCGGTCGGTCGCCCGGTCGATGCGGCTGCTGCGCAGCCAGGCGCTGCGGATCGCGCAGGTCGAGCTGCCGGACGCGCTGGATCGGCTGCGGACCGTCACCGGCGGGGTGCCGAGCATCGAGGTAGCGCCGGCGGTGGTCCGTTCACTCGACGAGATCGGTGAGCTGGCGGAGGCGTTCGTCGCGGTGCACCGCAGCGCGGTGACCGTCGCCGTCGAGCAGGCGTCGATGCGGCGCAACGTCAACGCGATGTTCGTCAACCTTGCCCGCCGCAGCCAGGTGCTGGTGGAGCGCCAACTGGAGCTGCTCGACGACCTCGAGCGCGAGGAGAGCGACCCGGACCAGCTCGACAACCTGTTCAAGCTCGACCACCTGGCCGCCCGGATGCGCCGTAACGACGAGAGTCTGCTCGTGCTCGCCGGTACGGATTCCACCCGGCGGTGGAACCGTCCGGTGGGTCTCGGCACCGTGCTGCTGGCCGCCGCCGCCGAGATCGAGCAGTACCAGCGGGTCCGGCTGGATTCGGTGGGCGAGGTCAACGTGGTGGGGCACGCGGTCGGCGAACTGGTGCACATGCTGGCCGAGCTGTTGGAGAACGCGACCGCGTTCTCCCGTCCGGACACTGTCGTGCTGGTGACCGCCCGGGTCCAGGCTTCGGGAGCGTTGATCGAGATCGTGGACGACGGCCTGGGCATGAGCCCGGCCGCGCTGGCCGAGGCGAACGCGGTGCTTGCCACTCCGCCGGCCGCGGACGTCGCGGCTGTCGAGCGGATGGGCCTGTTCGTGGTCAGCCACCTGGCGAGCCGCCTCGGCGTGCGGGTGCAGCTCGACGCGGGCCAGAGCGGCCTGGTCGCGCGGCTGGTGCTGCCGGGCGCCCTGCTGGCTCCGGCCGGTTCGGTGGAGCTGGATCCGCCGGCGCCGGCGCGGATGCTCGCGGCGAGTGCGGCGCGGGGCGCCGCCGCGCAGCGGCTGCCGGGAGCGGCCCGGTCGGCGGGTGCCCGTGGCCCGGCCGCCGCTCCGCTGGACCTGCCGGTGGCCGGTCGCCCACCGGCCGCCACCGTGCCGCGCCAGAGTCGCCCCGTGCCGGTCCGCGCCGAGGACGTGCTGGCGCCGGCCGCCGTCGGCGGCGGCGCTGACGGCGGCGGCTGGTGGTCCCGGCAGGGACCGACCGGGGCGGCGGCCCCCGGCCCGGCCGCGCCGCCCGCCACCCCGGTCACGGCCGGCACGAACGAGCGGGGCCTGCCGATCCGCGTGCCGATGGCGCAACTCTCCGCGGTCACCCGCCCGGCCCAGCCGGAGTCGGCGCCGGCGCGCGCCGAACTGGACCCGGAGGCGGTCGGTGGCATGCTTTCCCGGCTCTACAGCGGGGTACGGCGTGCCGAGGCCGAGGACACCACCGAGATACCGGTGCCACCCTCGTGGGGGCACGACGAAGGAGGACGACGACAGTGACGACGTTGAGCCAGGAGGCACGTGACCTGAGCTGGCTGGTGAGCGCGTTCGCGGAGCGGGTGCCGGGTGTGGCGCACGCGGTGGTGGTCTCCTCCGACGGGCTGCTGGTGGCCATCTCCGACCATCTGCCCCGCGACCACGCCGACAAGCTCGCCGCGGTGACGTCCGGGCTGATGAGCATCACGGCGGGCGCGGCGCAGATGTTCGACGGCGACATCGTCAAGCAAACGGTGGTCGAGATGGGCCGGGGCTACTTCCTCGTGATGCAGGTCCGCGACGGGTCGATCCTGGCCACGCTCGCGGCCGGCGATGCGGACATCGGCGTGGTGGGCTACGAGATGGCCCGGTTGGCGAAGCAGGCGGGGGAGATGCTCACCCCTGCCCTGCGGGCGGAGTTGCAGCAGGCGCTGCCCCGCTGAACGTTCCCGACCGGAACCCGGACGGTCACCGGCTCACCCGGAGCCGAGCCGTCCGGGCCCGGCCGTCCGGGCGGCCCGCTCAGAAACCGCCCTCGGCGATGACGGAGCGGTACCAGTGGGCGCTGCGCTTGAGCACCCGACGCTGGGTGGTGTAGTCCACGTAGACCAGGCCCCAGCGTTGGTCGTACCCTTCGTCCCACTCGAAGTTGTCGAGCATCGACCACACGTGGAAGCTCTCCAGCGGCACTCCGGCGCTGATGGCGCGGTGCGCGGCGGCCAGGTGGTCGCGCAGGAAGGTGATCCGGCCGCTGTCGTCGACTGTGTCGTCGGCGGCCAGGGTGTCGGGGGTGGGCAGGCCGTTCTCGGTGACGGTGAGCGGGATCGGGCCGTAGTCACGGGTGACCCGGGTCAGGATGTCGTACATCCCGTCGGGGTAGATCTGCTGCCAACCGGCCTCGGAGGTCGGCCACCGGTGTTCGGTGCTGCCGTCGGCGGTGACGTAGATGGGCGTGTAGTACTGCACGGCCAGCAGGTCGACCGGGGCCGAGATCACCGCCAGGTCGCCGTCGCGGATGCCGCGCACCATCCGGCTCTGCGGGCCCAGGTCGGCCAGCACATCCTGCGGGTAGCTGCCCTTGAGCAGCGAGTCGAGGTAGAGGCGGTTCTCGTAGCCGTCGTACAGCTGGGCGGCGGCGGCGGCCTCGGGGGAGTCGTCGGTGGGGTAGCAGGGGTGCAGGTTGAGCGCGGGGCCGATCCGGCCGGTGCCGTCGGCGGCGCGCAGCGCCCGGACCGCGAGACCGTGGGCCAGTTGCAGGTGATGGGCGACGAGGTAGGCGGCGTCCGGGTCCTGCCGGCCGGGCGCGTGGTGGCCCATGAGATAGCCGTTCTGCACGACGGTCTTGGGCTCGTTGATGGTGAGCCAGACGGGCACCCGGTCACCGAGGGCGGTGAAGACCGCGTCGGCGTAGTCGGCGAAGCGGTAGGCGGTGTCGCGGGACTCCCAGCCGTCGGCGTCCTGCAACGCCTGCGGCAGGTCCCAGTGGAACAGGGTGGCCATCGGGGCGATGCCGCGCTCGTGCAGGCCGTCCAGGAGACGGCGGTAGAAGTCGAGCCCGCGCTGGTTGGGCGCTCCGGTGCCGTCGGGCTGGACGCGGGGCCAGGAGATGGAGAAGCGGTAGCTGCGCAGACCCAGGTCGCGCATCAGGTCGAGGTCTTCGGCGTACCGGTGGTAGTGGTCGGCGGCCACGTCGCCGGTGTCGCCGTTGCGGGTGCGCCCGGGGACACGGCTGAAGGTGTCCCAGACCGACTCGCCGCGGCCGTCCTCCTTGGTGGCGCCCTCGATCTGGTAAGCGGAGGTGGCCGCGCCCCAGCCGAAGTCGCGGGGAAAGCGCAGCGGGCCGGCGGGCCCGGTAGGTATCGACATGGATTCTCCTCGTGGATACGGGGCCGCCGCCGAGATTCGGGAGCGCTCCCAGGATAGGCCAGGAGCGGCCGGCCCGGTGAGCCGGCCGTCAGGGCGGCCGGCGTGACGGGTCGAGGCGGGTGAGGGCCCCGGACAGCGAACGAGGCCGACCGGGCGGCGCTTCGCGCCTGTCCCGTCGGCCTCTTTTCCCATTGTGTACGGGGGTTTAGTGTGGGGACGGGGGAGGGCAACCCCCGTCCCCACCGTAACTGCACACACACGGGCGGAATTTGGGTCCTGCCGTGCGTGTCGCGCGGGAGCCGGGCCACGCGAGTGGCTCTGGTTCCACCTCCCTCCCTGTGGCGGGATGATGGCTGACGGCGGCGTCCGGGCTGGCCCGCCGTCGGCCTTCGGGTTGGTTCCCCGGGCCCGCCACGAGGACGGTCCCGGTGATCTTCCAGTTGGAACCTTTGTCGATGGAAGCGCTCCCATCGACCGATGTTGCGACTGTAACGCCCGTCACGCCTTTGTGAAAGACCCAAAACGAGATCGAAACAACTGGGTGATCCCGCCCCCTGTGCGCTTGTTGTGGGAGCGCTTCCATGGCACACTGTCGATTCAACGCGACAGGAGCCAGATCGCGTGGGCGTGGGTCCGCCGAGGGCAGCCGGCAGCACGACTTCCGGTCACGGCACCCGATCGCAGCCGGCGGGACCCCCTCCCGCGCGGGCCGCACCGCCGTACCCCGGCCGGGCCCGGGGCGACCACCTTCCCGGCGCCTCGAATCCCCCGCGTACCACCACACCTGCGGGCAGGCGCCTCGCCGGGGACCACCCCGGCCTGGTCCGAGGAGACACCGCGCACATGAGACAACTGGCACGACGCCGCCGAGTGGCGATTCTCGCCGCCGCCGCGCTCGCCATCGGCGGGGTGACGCTGCCCGCCGGCGCCGCGCAGGCAGCACCCGCCTGCGACGTGGTCTACGCGACCAACGACTGGAACACCGGCTTCACCGCGAACGTGACCATCAAGAACCTGGGCGACGCGGTCAGCAACTGGACCCTCAAGTGGACCTTCCCGAACAGCAGCCAACGAGTCACCCAGGGCTGGTCGGCCAGGTTCAGCCAGTCCGGCAGTGAGGTCACCGCGACCAACGAGTCGTACAACGGCAACCTCGGCACCGGTGCTTCCACCACCATCGGCTTCAACGGCTCCTACTCGGGCAGCAACCCGAAGCCCACCTCGTTCACCCTGAACGGCACCTCCTGCAACGGCACCCCGGCCAACCAGCCGCCGACCGTCTCCCTCGCCCTGCCGAGCGGGCCGTTCACCGCCCCGGCCGACGTGCCGCTGACCGCCACGGCCAGCGATCCGGACGGGACGATCAGCAAGGTCGAGTTCTACCGCAACGGCCTGCTGATCAACACCGACACCACCGCGCCGTACGCGTACACGCAGGAGGACCTGCCGGCCGGCAACTACACGGTGCAGGCCAAGGCGTACGACAACGCCAACGGCATCGGGGTCGCCGAGAAGGCGTTCACCGTCGGCGCCGCCAGCGGCCCGACGCTGATCGCCACGCCGTCCGCGGTCAGCGTCAACGAGGGTGGCACGACCACCTTCAACCTCAAGCTCAGCGCCGCGCCGACGACCAGCGTGCCGGTCACCCTCACCCCCAGCGGGGACACCGACATCACGGTCTCGCCGACCAGCGCCACGCTGACGCCGACCAACTGGAACACCGGGGTCACCGTCACGGTCGCCGCGGCGGAGGACACCGACACCGTCGGCGGCGCCGCCACCATCACCGCGTCCGCCACCGGTCTCGCGCCCCTGGCGGTCACCGCCACGGAGATCGACAACGACACTCCCGGCGGCGACAACGCCTACATCAAGAAGTTCCTCGACCAGTACGGCAAGATCAAGAACTCGGGCTACTTCAGCCCCGAGGGCGTGCCGTACCACTCGGTCGAGACGTTGATCGTCGAGGCGCCCGACCACGGCCACGAGACCACCTCGGAAGCGTTCAGCTTCTGGATCTGGCTCGAGGCCCAGTACGGCCGCGTCACCCAGAACTGGGCGCCGTTCAACAACGCCTGGACGGTGATGGAGAAGTACATCATCCCGTCGCACGCCGACCAGCCCACCGCGGGCTCCGCCGGCACCCCGCAGTACGCCGCCGAGTACAACCTGCCCAGCCAGTACCCCTCGGCGTTGCAGCCCAACATCTCCGTCGGGCAGGACCCGCTCCGCTCGGAGCTCCAGTCCACCTACGGCACCGGCGACATCTACGGCATGCACTGGCTGATGGACGTCGACAACACCTACGGCTTCGGCCACTGTGGTGACGGCACCACCAAGCCGGCGTACATCAACACGTTCCAGCGGGGCACGCAGGAGTCGGTGTGGGAGACCGTCCCGCAGCCGTCCTGCGACACCTTCAAGCACGGCGGTCAGTACGGCTACCTCGACCTGTTCGTCAAGGACACCGGCGCTCCCGCCAAGCAGTGGAAGTACACCAACGCCCCGGACGCCGACGCCCGTGCCGTGCAGGCCGCGTACTGGGCGCTGACCTGGGCCAAGGCGCAGGGCAAGCAGGCCGACGTCGCCGCCACCGTGGCCAAGGCCGCCAAGATGGGCGACTACCTGCGGTACGCGATGTTCGACAAGTACTTCAAGAAGATCGGCAACTGCGTCGGGGCCAGCACCTGCCCCGCCGGCAGCGGCAAGGACTCGGCGCACTACCTGCTGTCCTGGTACTACGCCTGGGGCGGCGCGTACGACACCAGCCAGAACTGGTCCTGGCGGATCGGTTCCAGCCACAACCACTTCGGCTACCAGAACCCGTTCGCGGCCTGGGCGCTGACCAACACCCCGGAGCTCAAGCCGCAGTCGTCGACAGCTGTCGCCGACTGGACCAAGAGCTTCGACCGGCAGTTGGAGTTCTACACCTGGCTGCAGTCGTCCGAGGGCGGCATCGCCGGCGGCGCGACCAACAGCTGGGACGGCAGCTACGCCCAGCCGCCGTCGGGCACTAGCACCTTCTACGGCATGTTCTACGACGTCGACCCGGTCTACAACGACCCGCCGTCGAACCAGTGGTTCGGCATGCAGGCGTGGTCGATGCAGCGGATCGCCGAGCTGTATCTGCAGACCGGCAACGCGAAGGCCAAGGCGCTGCTGGACAAGTGGGTGCCGTGGGCGATCGCCAACACGACCGTCGGCACCAACTGGTCGATCCCGTCGGACATGAAGTGGACCGGTCAGCCGACCACCTGGAACCCGTCCAGCCCGCAGCCCAACACCAACCTGCACGTCGAGGTGATCAGCAAGGGCCAGGACGTCGGCGTCGCCGCCTCCTACGCCCGGACCCTGATCGCGTACGCGGCCAAGTCGGGCAACGCGGCGGCGAAGACCACCGCCAAGGGCCTGCTGGACGCGCTCGACGCCGCCAGTGACGCGAAGGGCGTCTCCACCACCGAGACGCGGGGCGACTACAAGCGCTTCGACGACGTCTACGACGCGTCCACCGGGCAGGGCCTCTACGTCCCGCCGGGCTGGACCGGGAAGATGCCGAACGGTGACGCCATCGCCGCCGGCAAGAGCTTCCTCGACATCCGGTCCTTCTACAAGAACGACCCCGACTGGCCCAAGGTGCAGGCGTACCTGAACGGTGGTGCGGAGCCCAGCTTCAACTACCACCGCTTCTGGGCGCAGGCCGACGTGGCCATGGCGTACGCCGACTACGGGACCCTGTTCCCGAACGGCTGACAACGACCCGGGGTGGGTGGAGTGCCCCGCCCACCCCGGGGTTCGGCCGGGTCCGGGGGAACGACGGGACCCGGCCGGCGGACGGCCTGACACCCACGGTCAGGCCGGGGTGGGCCGGTCATCTGGCCAACGCAGCGGGTCGACCGGCCCACCCCACCGCCCGGACTGAAGACTGCCGCGAAAAAGCCCAGAAATTCCGGCTGTCGCGGGATCACACCACAGAGGATGACGGAGTAACGTACGTCACCGGAGAGGCCGCTCCCCCCGTGGCGGCCTCTCCACTTTTATGCCCGCCGGGACCCGTGCCCTGCCTGCTCGTCGGGCCGGACGTCCGGGTCGCCGGTGACCGGGTGACGCAGCCCCGGGTGCCCGGTCGGCAACGACCGGCGCAGCACCACCCAACTCACCGCCAGCGCCGCCGCGACCAGCGGCCAGGTCAACGCGATCCGGGCCACCACGAGCGCGAGCACCTGCCCACTCAGGTACAGCGGGACGAACACCGCCACCCGCACCACATAGGTCGCCGTCCACACCCAACTGGCCCTGCCGTACCCGCGCAGCAGCGCCGGGTCCCGCCGCCACCGGGTCCGCTGGCCCAGCGCCGCGCCGACCAGCACGCCGAGCAGCGGCCAGCGCACCACGATGCTCACGGCCCAGGCCAGCGCGCTGGCGGCGTTCGACAGCAGCTGGATCAGAAAGAAGTTCTCGGCCCGCCCGGTCCGCACCGCGATCAGCGCCGCGACGCAGACGGCGAGCAGCCCGATCAGCACCGAGCGCGGGCGGTCACCCCGCCGCAGCCGTACGCCGGCCACCACGACGCCCACGGCGAGCGCCGCGCCCACCCCGGCCCACAGCGACTCGCCCCCGATCAGCCAGCCCAGCGCGAACGCCACCGGCGGCAGCGTGGCGTCCACCGCGCCCCGCCGACCGCCCAGCAGGTCCGCCAGGGACTCGACCGGGGCCGTCCCACCGGCGTGTGGACCGGCCGCCGCCGCCCGGTCCGGCCCGGGCTCGACCTGGCCGGACTCCCGCCCCGGTGTGCCGTCCACCGCCACCTCCTCGCCTCGGTCCCAACCTAACCGGCGGGAGCCGGTGGGCCACCGACCGACCGGCCGGCACCGGCCGCTACGGTGTGCGGATGCGCGCGACGGCACGGGGTTGGACCGCGGTCTGGTTGGTCGTACTGGCCCTCGTCCAGGCGGCCGCCTTCCTCGCCGTCTGGCGGGTGGCCCTGCACACCGAGATCGGCCAGTGGGTCGACACTGTCGCACTGACCGGCAACCAGATCGGCCACGACCGCATCGACGGTCCGGTGGACCGGATCCTCAACGCGATGTCGGTGGTCTCCCTGCTCGCTGCCACCGCGATGATCGGCTTCATCGCGCTCATCCGGGGGCGGATCGCCCTGGCCGTCACCGCGACCCTGCTCATCGCCGGGGCGAACGTCTCCACCCAACTGCTCAAGTACGGCCTGAGCCGGCCCGACCTCGGCCTCGACCCGGACCGCGCAGCGGTGGGCAACAGCCTCCCCAGCGGGCACACCGCCGTGGCCGCTTCGGTGGCGGTCGCGCTCATGCTCGTCCTGCCGCCAAAGGTGCGGGCCGTCGGCGCCTTCGTCGGCGCGAGTTACGCCGCCCTCGCCGGCGTGGCGACCCTGTCCGCCGGTTGGCACCGGCCCAGCGACGCGGTCGCCGCCTACCTGGTGGTGGGCGTCTGGGCGGCGCTGGCGGGACTGGTCCTGCTGATCACCCAACGCGAGCAGGCCCAGATCGCGCCCGGCGACGCCCACCGCGTCGCCGCGATCGTGCTCGGCGTGGCCGGCGTGCTCGCCCTGATCGCCTCCGGGCTGGCCCTCACCTGGCTGGTGGACCTGCGCGGGACCGGGCCGGAGGAGTTGAGCCGCCGCCCGCTCTTCGTCGGGTACGCGGGCAGCGCCGCCGGCATCGCCGGCACGATGGCGCTGGTGATGGCGCTGGTGCTGACCGTCGTGCATCGGCTGGTGCCGAGGGTCAAGGGGTGAGCCGACCGATGGACCCGGTTCGTGCCGCGTTCCGTGCCGAGTGCGGACGGCTCACCGAGGTCCTGGCCGAGGTGGACGACGTCGACCTCGACCGGCCCACCCCCTGCCCGCCGTGGACCGTCCGGGAGTTGCTCGCGCACGTGCGTACCGGCGCCGGACGGTTGGCCGACATGCTCGCCGCCCCCGCACCTCCGCGCGCCGAGGTGGACGCCGCCCGCTACTTCGGCGCGGCGAAGTTCACCCCGCAGGTGGACGCCGACCGCATCGCCGGCGGCCGCCGCGACGCGCGGCAGGCGAGCGGGGAGGCGTTGGCGACCGGGTTCGAGCGGGCCTGGCGGGCCGCCGACGCGGCGGTCGCCGGAGCCCCGCCCGATCGGGTGGTCCGGACCCGCCACGGCGATGCGATGCTCCTGCACGAGTTCCTGCGGACCCGGGTGGTCGAGGTGGGCGTGCACGGCCTGGACCTGGCGGCGGCGCTGGACCGCCAGCCGTGGCTCACACCGCACGCCGCCGCGGTGATCGCCGACCTGCTCACCGCGGGGCGACCCACGCCTGCCGCGTTGGGCTGGGACCGGCTGACCCTGATCCGCAAGACCACCGGACGTGCCGCGCTGACCGGCCCGGAACGGGCCGCGATCGACGCCGCCGGCTTCCGCTGGCTCGCCTTCGGCCGCTGACCCGACCGCGCTGACCCGTCAGCGGGTGCCGCCGGCGCCGCTTTGGTCGGTCGGCTCGCCGGACCGGGCGCGGGCCCGGGTGACGCCGGGCTGCCCGGTCAGCTCGCCGGGCGGGGTGCGGGAACGTGCGGGGCGACGCCCCGCAGGTGCGTGAGCACCACCGGGTCGATGCGGCCCGGCACCAGCCGCTCCTCCAGGTTCTCCAGCCCCGCCCAGGAGAACAGCGCCGCCTCCGGCCCGTCGTCGCCGACCGGGTGACCCAGCGCGGTGAGCAACGTCGCGACCTCGTCGGCGACCGCGCCGCTCAGGTCGAGCAGGGTCGCCGGGTCGGGTCGGCTGAACAGCAGGGTGTGCACGGCCAGCAGCCGGCCCAGTTCGGTGACCGGGTCGGGGTGGTCGTCCACCCGCAGGTCGATCAGCACGTCGCTGGTGCCGCCGTACCCTCCGCCGCGCTCGACCACCAGCAGACCGGCGCTCTGCCGGCCGCGCCGGTCCCCACCGGCCTCGTCACCGGCGCGCAGCGCGGCGACCAGCCGCTCGGCGAACGGCAGCGCCGAGGAGGCCAGCCACGTGTCGCCCAGCGCGTCGACGACCTCCGGGCCGGTGAGGATGTTGCCCTGCGCGGCCCAGCCGTCGCCGGTGCGCCCGCCGGCCCACGGGTGGCAGGCCGGGCCGGTCCAGCTCGCGCCCGGCCCGCTGACGCCCACCACGCCGAGCTGCCGGTGCTCCCGCTCGGCGTCGGCGGCGACCAGGCCGGCCACCACGTCGGCGGCGCCCACCCCGGTGCGCAGCAGAGTCAGCCCCTGCGGGCGGTAGGCGAGATTGACGTGCGCCTGGGTGGCCAGCGCGCCGACCTCGGCCTGCGCGGCCGGCACCAGCGCCCCGGCGGCGAGGAACTTGCTGGCCACGACGACGCCGTGGCGGCGGCCGTCGGCGGATCGGGCGACGAGGGAGAAGGTCACCCGCCGAGACTATCCGGCCGTTCGGCGTACGCCGACGGCTCAGAACGGTGTCGCGGCGGCCTCCGGCGGCCCGCCCCGCGCCCGGCGGGCGTCGGCGACCGCGACGCCGCCCAGCACGACCACTCCGGCGGCCGACGCGGCCAACCCCGGCAGGAACAGCAGCGGTACGGCCACCGCCGCCAGCACCAGGATGGCGATCCAGCGCGACGGGGAGACCCGCCCGAACACCTCGTACTCGAAGCGGGCCCGGCCGGCCAGGAACAGCGCGGGTCCGCCGAGCGTCATGGCCAGCCACGTCGGTGGGGCATGGCCCAGCGGGTGGTCGATGATCAGCTCGTAGCCGACCGCCGTGGCGGCCAGGCCGACCACCATGACCAGGTGCGTGTCCGCCGCCGAGCGACCGATGTTGGCCGGGTGACGGGCCGTCATCACCGCCTCGGCCAGGATCTGCCCGGCGCGCTGGACGTAGATCCGCCACAGCATGATCGACGTGGCCACCGCGAGCGCGAAGGCCAACGCGTGCCCCGACTCGTAGGTGCCCTTGCTGTAGGCGAAACCGGCCACCAGGATCGTCTCGCCCAGCGCCACGAGGAAGAACTGCTGGTACCGCTCGGCCAGGTGCTCCCCGGCGATCTCCCACTTCGAGACCGTCGACCGGCCCAGGCCCGGCACCGGCCAGCCGCACCGCGCCGCCAGGTACTCGATGAGCAGCGCCAGCGTCCAGAGCACCACCTGCCCGTTGGTGGCCAGCAACGCCCCACCGATCCAGAACACCCCGCTGACGGCGAAGACCACTGTCATCCGCACCTTCAGCCGGCGGTACGGATGTGGCCCCAACGCGATCGACAGGATCAGCGGCCGGGTCACCTGCGCGATGACGTACGCCGTCGCGAACATCAGCGAGGTCTCGCTGAAGGCCCGGGGGATCGCGACCCCCATCACCATGCTGGACACGAGCGCGGTCAACACCACTGTCTGCAGCGGCGCCCGGTACGGGTCGTAGCGGCTGGTCGTCCACGCGGTGCCCTGCCAGACCGACCAGAGGGCCAGCAGCAACAGCAGCGTCTTGCCACTGCCGGTGACCGCCGCCCAGAAGTGCTGCCGCGCCGGGCTCTCGGTCAGGTCCTCGAACGCGCGCGCGGAGATCCGGGTGAGCGCGAAGACGTAGACCAGGTCGAAGAAGAGCTCCAGGAACGTGGCCCGACCGGGCGCGGCCGCCGCCGGAACCGGCTCCAGGTGTCCCGCCGCCCTGGAACCCATGGTCAGCGGCCTGCGCCGGTGCTCCGGTCCACCTCGAAGTCGTAGCACCTCGGCCGGGGCGCGCAGCCGCGAACCGGCGATTCTGCCCACTTCGGGGATCTTGCTCGCAGGCACCGTCAACGGGCACGATCGATCGGTGACGAATCGATGGGGCATGACGGTGCCGTTGGGCGGGATCCCGCTGGCCGATCACCAGGCGGTCTACACGACCCTTGATCGCGCCGGGTTCACCGACGTGTGGTCCTCCGAGGTCGCCGGGACCGACGCGTTCACGCCGCTGGCCCTCGCCGCGGCGTGGCAGCCGCGGCTGCGGCTGGGCACCGCGATCACCCCGGTCTTCACCCGTGGCCCCGGGCTGCTCGCCATGAGCGCGGCGGCGCTCGCCGAGGCGGCACCGGGCCGGTTCGCGCTCGGCATCGGCGCGTCCTCGCCGGTGCTCGTGCGGGACTGGAACGCGGTGCGGTTCGACGAGCCGTTCCGGCGCACCCGCGACGTCCTGCGGTTCCTGCGCGCCGCGCTGCGCGGCGAGACGGTGGACGAGGTCTACGACACCTTCACCGTGCGCCGGTTCACCCTCGAACGGCCACCGGCGGTGCCGCCGCCGATCCTGCTCGCCGCGCTGCGCCCGGGCATGCTCCGGCTCGCCGGCGCCGAGGCCGACGGGGTCATCCTCAACTGGCTCAGCGCCGACGACGTGCCGCGGACCCTCGCCGAGTTGGGCGAGCGGCGTGCCGGCTTCGAGATCGCCGCCCGGATCTTCGTCTGCCCCACCGAGGACACCGCGTACGCCCGCACCCTCGGCCGCCGGCTGATCACCAGCTACCTCACCGTGCCGGCGTACGCCGAATTCCATCGGTGGCTCGGCCGCACGGAGGCGCTGGCGCCGATGTGGGAGGCCTGGGCGGCGGGTGACCGGCGTGCCGCCAGCGCGGCGGTGCCCGACGAGGTGGTCGACGCCCTGGTGCTGCACGGCTCGCCAGAGCGGTGCCGGGCCCAGGTCCGCCGCTACGCCGACGCCGGCGTGGACGTGCCGGTCCTCGCGCTGCTGCCCACTCCCGAGGTGACCGCCGGCAGCGCCGCCGCCCTGATGACCCTCATCGCCCGGTTGGGCACCGAGCCCGTGGGAGCGTCCGCGTGAACCTGACCGACCGGATCGCGGTGGTCACCGGCGGGGCCGGTGGCATCGGGGCGGCACTGGCACGGCGCTTCGCCACCGAGGGCGCCGCAGCGGTGATCGTCGCCGACCTGGACGCCGAGGCGGCCCACGCGGTGGCCGAGAGCATCGGCCCGGTGGCGCACGCCGCCGCCCTCGACGTCACCGACGAGGCCCAGGTCCGCGCGATCGTCGACGACACCGAACGACGCTTCGGCCGCATCGACCTGTTCTGCGCCAACGCGGGAGTGACCACCGGCGGGGGAGTGGAGGTCGACGACGCGGCCTGGGACCGCGCGTGGCGGGTCAACGTGCTCGCCCACGTCTACTCGGCCCGCGCGGTGCTACCCGGGATGCTCGCCCGCGGCGGCGGCCACCTGCTGCACACCTGCTCGGCGGCGGGGGTGCTGACCGCGGTGGGCGACGCCGCCTACACCACGACGAAGCACGCCTCGGTGGGCTTCGCCGAGTGGCTCGCCATCACCTACCGGGACCGGGGCATCCGGGTCAGCGCCCTCTGCCCGCAGGGTGTGGACACCCCGATGCTCGCCGACGGCATCGTCGAGGGCCACCTGGGCGCCCGGGTGATCGCCGCCTCCGGAGCGGTGCTCAGCCCGGACCAGGTGGCCGAGGCGACCATCGCCGGGCTGGCCGAGGAGCGGTTCCTGATCCTGCCGCACCCGGAGGTCGCCGACTACGCCCGCCGCCGCGCCGAGGACCCGGACGGCTGGCAGGCCGGCCTCCGCAAGCTGGTCCGCCGGCTGACCGCTTAACGCCCCGGGACGCGTCCGGCGACCAGGAGGTGCGCGCTCGATCCGACCAGCGCTGGCTCGGTGCTGTAGACGCGGGCCAGATCCAACGCCGCGGAGAAGACCGCGTCCTGCCCCGGCCCGCCCGCCGCGGCCTCCGCAGCCGTCCACGCGGGGCCCTCCACCCCGTGTACGACGACGTCGGTCAGCCCCGCCGCCGAACACTCGTCGGTGATCTCCTCGACCCGATGGAAGTAGGCATGGGTGAAACCGGTCCGTGGATCGTTGGTGCCGTCGGTCAGGAGGCTCTCGGCCTCGTCGAGGAGCCTCTCGTCGAGGCGTCCGGTGGCGGCGAAGTCCAGCGGGCCGGCGAAACGGGAGATGGCGGCGGCCACGACGTGACCGCCGGGGCGGGTGACCCGGACGGCCTCCCGTAGCGCCTTCAGCCGGTCGGCACGGTTCACCAGGTGGTAGAGCGGCCCCAGGAGGAGCGCCACGTCGTACGCGTCGTCGGCGTCGGGAAGCGCCCGCGCGTCGGCCACCCGGGCCTCGATGGGCGGCTGTCCGCCGCGTGCCTGGGCGACGTGACTCGGCACCAGGTCGACGAGGCGGACCTCGTAGCCGGCACCGGTGAGGGCCCTCGCGTACTCGCCAGTGCCTCCGCCGATGTCCAGGACGCGGGCACCCGGGCCGGGCAGGAGATCCCGCAGGAGCTGCGTCGTGCGGATCCACTCCAGCCGTGCCTGGGGGCGGGCGGACAGCCGCTGGTCCTCGCGGTAGCGCAGCGTGTAGTAGTCGACGATCTCGCTCGTGTGCTGATCCACCCCCCGATGCTCGTCGTCGCGCCTATTCGCCGCCACCGTGTTTCCGCTCCGGCGCGCGACTCCTCCCTCGAAGGCGGGAACGGGTTCACCTCCGCCGGGGAGGAGGCGCGCGTCCGGCCCGCAGATCATCGGTTCATGAATGCCACTCGATCCGCAGCGATCGACCGGGTGCGGCGATGGGCGGTGGCCTGCGGCGTCTTCGTCGTCGGTGCGATTGCCCTGCGTCTCTACCGGATCGCCCTCGACGATCGGAACGCGCATGACATCCACTGACTCGGGCCGTACCTGGGCCGCCGCTCCCGCGCCCTGGGCTGTCGGGGCCGCGTACGCCGTCCCGCTCTGCGTCCTGCCGTCCGCGATCTGGCGACTGTCCCTCGTGTTCACCGACGACGCCGTCACGACGTGGTACATGATCTTCCTGTCCGTCCTGTCGATGGGCCTGGCCCTGTCGACACTCGGGCTGGTGCACCACTGGGGACAGCAGGTGCCGCACTGGGTGCCGCTGTTCGGCAGGCGTTCGATCCCGGCACGCCCGGTCGTGCTCGCCGCGGTGGTCGGCGGCTCGTTGCTCGTCGCCATCTGCCTGTACCTGGTGCTGAACAGCACGTTCCACGTCGTGAACCGCGGCTGGGTGGGGATGGGGCGGGACGAACCGGCGCGCACCCCGCCCGGCTGGGACGTGCTGCGGTACTACGCACCGCTGGCCGCGTGGGGCCCCCTGGTGATTGCGGTGGCCGCCGACTACGGCCGCCGCGCCCGGCTCCGATCCCCCCAACCCGCCACCGGTGATCAAGAGGTTCGGGTCAGGAACGGGTCCTGACATGACGCGAACCTCTTGATCACCGCGTGGGTCGGCGGGCGTGGGAGTGGGGGGACCGGCGGGCCTGGTGCAGGGGGGAGGGGTGGACGGACCAGAGCAGGCGACGCCACCAGGGGCGGGCCGAGCGCAGGTTGGCGACGTAGGCCGTGGCCACCTCGGCGGCGCGGGCCGCCTGATCGGCCGCCGCGGCCTCGGGGGCGAAGCCCACCTGATTGAGCAGCGTCGCCAGTTCGTCGACTGCCGGCTCCGCGCTGGGCACGCCGCCGCCGGGTGTGGCGCTGCCGTTCGTGCCGCTGCCAGGTGCGCTGCCACCGCTGGTCGTGCCTGCTCGGGCTTCGGCAAGGGCCTGGCGGGCCTGCGCGGCCACCTCGGTCGCCGCCAGGTCGTCACCGACCGGACGGCCGGCCAGTCGCAACGCGTCGGTGACCTCCCGCCAGGCGCCGGCGATGCGCTGGCCGGGGTCACCCCCCGCCAACCGCTTGCGGGTGAGGGAGCGGCGCATCGCCACCAGGGTGAGCAGCAGCGCCCCCACCAGGAGCAGCAGCGCACCGCTGCCGCCCGCGACCAGCACCGGCGTGGACGCGCCACCCCGTGCGGGCGGGCCCTCGGCGGCGGCCACCGGCTCTGGCGACGCGATCGGCTCCACAGTGGGCGCCGGCGCCTCCGACGGCGGCGGGTCCTCCGGGGTCGGACGGAAATCCTCCTCCACCGGCCTCGGCTCGTTCTCCGGGCGGGGCAGCGGGTTGAACGCCACCCAACCCAACCCGTCGAAGAGCACCTCCGGCCAGGCGTACGCGTCACCGGCCCGCACCGGGCCCTGCCCACTGCAGGAGAAGCCGACCACCACCCTCGTCGGCAGACCGGAGAGCCGGCCGAGCACCGCGAACGAGGCCGCGAACTGCTCCGACGTCCCGCGCTGCCCGCCGCCGTTGCGCGGACCGAAGAGGAAGAACGCCAGATTCGGGTACGCGTGCCCGCTCGGCGCGTCGGCCACCACCCGGTAGTGCTCGGCCAGGAACTGCTCGATCGCCACCGCCCGCTCGTAGGGGGCGCCGTTCTCCTCGGCGAGCTGTGTCGCCAACCGGCGCATCGGGTCGGGCACCCCGTCGGCGACCCGCAGCACCCGGGCCACCTCCTCGCCGGCCGGCACGTTCGCGGTGGCCAGCAGGTTGTTGTCCGGGCGTTCCCGGGCCGACGTCACCGTGTACCGCAGCCCCGGCGTCAGTCCCTCCGGCCTGATCAGCGTGCCCGTCGCCGGGTCGTACGCCACCCGCGCCCCGCTGACCTCGCGCGGCGTCGCCACGGCCGGCAGCAGCCGACCGCTGAGCTCCGCCACGGTGATCTCCTGCCGAACACTGTCCACGGTGCTGTCCCGGGCCGGCGCGGTGGCCGGCAGGATCCGCCCCGCGTTGCGGTACGTCGCGCCGACCCGCCAGGTGATCCCGTCGTAGTCGCTGAGCACCGCCAACCGGATCTGTACGCTGCGACCCGCCTTCGAATCGTCCGCGCCGCCGGTCGCCTTCGGGTCGTTCCCAGCGTCGGCCGGCGGGGTGGCACCCACCGTGTTCACGTCGAGGAGTTTCTGCTCCGGGCGCAGCGCCCACCCGGAGATCCGGATCAGTGGGTTCTCGTCGAGCGTCTGCACCTGCGGTGGCTCCACGTACCGGCGCGGATCCACCGGACGCCCGTCGACCTGACCGGCGACCACCGGGCCGAGCAGCGCGACCAGGCCGATCACCAGCGCGACGCCGAGCGCCGCCGAGGCCGCGAGCCGAAGCCGTACCGCCGCGCGCGTCCCCGGGGCGAGACCGGCCGTCGGGTCACCGCCGGCCGACGGCGTACCCGAAGGCGCGGCCAGCCCGACCGCCGCGACCGCGACGAAGGCGACAGTCGTCCCGATCGCCGGTTCGGCGTTCGGGCCGACCACGTAGAGGGCCGCCGCGTAGAGCCCCGCCGCCGGCAGGTAGCCGAGCAGCACCCGGCCGGTGCGCAGCGCCACCTCCGCCCCGGCCAGACCGGCCAGCCAGGCCGCCACCACCGGGACCAGCACCGTGTCCGGTGTGGGCTCCACGGGAATCATCGCGGTGAGCAGCCGGGGAATGCCGTTGCGGGCGGCGTCCGCGCTCACCTCCAACAGGCTGCCCGGCAGGTCGGCGTGGGTGGCGGCCAGCCGCAACGCCCACAGCGTCCAGCCGGCCATCGCCGCCATCGACACCGGTGCGACAAGCCAGGACGGCAGCCGTCGGGTGGCGACGCTCACCAGCACCGAGCCCACCGCCGCGCCGATCACCAGCCGGGTCAGCAGGTCGCCCGCGTACACCCGACCGAGCACCACCCCGGCGAGCGCGGTGAGCGTGATCAGCGCCAGCGGCACGACGGCCGTCCGCAGCGCGCGTACCACCCGCGCCGCGGCGCTCGGGCCGCCGCCCGCCGGCGGCGCCTGTCGACGGGCCGCCGTCTCCTCCTGCGGCGCGATGCCCGTCACCACCGGCGTACCCCGTCCCACTCGGCGGCGAACTGCGCGCCGTCCGCCGCGTCGACCACCACCAGACCGGCAGTGCCCGCCGGCGTCGGCTCGGCCGCGCCGAACACCCCGACCACCACCGACGGGTACGCGCCGCGCAGCGCGCCGACGTGTCCCAACCCGTCCCGACCATCGGGGCCGGTCAGGAAGACAAGTGTGTCGCCGAGCCGGTCCTGGCGCAGCCGGGTCGTGACCGCGCGCAACGCGTCGGCCTCGTCGGACAGGTCGGCGGCGGCAAGCCGGTCCAGGGGCCCGAGCGCGGGGCCGTCCCCGCCGTCCCCCTGCTCCGGGCCGACCAGCAGCATCAACACCGGCAGGTCCGCGCGGTGCGCGGCGGTGACGACCGACGCCGCCGCCTCACACGCGGACTCGAACGACTCGGCCACCCCGCCGGACCGCTGCGGATGCGCGGCGGCCCGGTTGTCCAGGAGGACGACCAGGCGCGGCAGGCTGGTGTCCACGTTCTCGCGCACCATCAGCTCGCCGACCCGGGCACTCGTGCGCCAGTGCACCCGACGCAGTTCGTCACCCACCACGTACTCCCGCAGCGAGTCGAACGTGATCGACCCGTGCGGCACACCGTCCACCCGGCCGTCGAGGCTGCGGCCCGCGCCGCGGGGCACCGCCGTGAGCGGATGGATCCGGGGATGCACCCAGACCGGCGTCGTCCCGCCGTACGGGCGGGCCAGCGCCACCAACCCCAACGGGTCGCGCCGCGTCACCCGCAGCGGACCGACCGGCACCACCCCGCGACGGTCGGTCGGCACGTCGTAGCGGACCTCGGTGTCCCGACCGGGCCGCAGGCGCAGCAGCGGCACCGGCACGGCACGGCTCCCGCACCGGTCCTCGGCCAGTAGGTTCGCCGAGCGCAGCCGGCCGGCGTTGCGCACGGTGAGCGTCATGCTCGCCGGCTCCCCGCGCGCCACCCGGTCCGGGTCCGCCTGGCGGTCGACCACCAGTCGGGGCCGCCAGGCCGCGGTCAGCGCCGCGTAGCCGACGGCCGCGCCGGCCGCCGCGCCGAGCAACGTCAACTCGGGGTACGCGAAGCGGAACCCCAGGCCGAGCAGGACGACGGCGGCGACGAGCAGCCCGACTCCGCGGGCGGTGATCCCCATGGCGCTGCTGCCGGTCAGCCCTGCACCGGGGCGGGCTGCCCCGACGGCAGCGGCACCGGCACCGAGGCGATGGCCTGGCGCAGCACCTCCGCAGGGGTCACCCCGCGCACCTGCGCGTCCGGGGTCAGCAGCAGCCGGTGCGCGAACACCGGCTCGGCGAGCGCCTTCAGGTCCTCCGGCATGATCCAACCCCGACCGTCGATCAGCGCGTACGAGCACGCCGCCCGGGTCAACGCGATCACGCCCCGAGGGCTGACCCCGACGCGTACCTGCGGATGCGTGCGGGTGGCGGCGGCCAGCCGGACCGCGTACGCGTAGAGCGGCTCGGCGATGTGCACCCGGCGGGCCATCCGGACCATCTCCCCGACTGTCGCGGTGTCGGTGACCGGGGCGAGCGCCTCGGGGGAGCGGACCGTCGCGCCGCGCAGCACCTCCACCTCGACCGCCTCGTCCGGGTAGCCGACGGACAGCTTCACCAGGAAACGGTCGAGCTGCGCCTCGGGCAGCCGGTAGGTGCCGTCCATCTCGACCGGGTTCTGCGTGGCGACCACCAGGAACGGCGCGGGCACCGGGTGCCGGACGCCGTCCACAGTGACCGTGCGCTCCTCCATCACCTCCAGCAGCGCCGACTGGGTCTTCGGCGACGCCCGGTTGATCTCGTCGGCGATGACGATGTTGGCGAAGACCGGCCCCGGATGGAACTCGAAGTCACGGGTCGCCTGGTTGAAGATGGTCACGCCGGACACGTCCGAGGGGAGCAGGTCGGGCGTGAACTGGATGCGCCGCCACTCACCCTTCACCGTCGCGGCGATGGCCCGCGCCAGGGTCGTCTTACCGACCCCGGGCACGTCCTCCAGCAGCACATGACCCTGGGCGAAGAGCGCGGTCAACGCCAGCCGGACCACCTGCGGCTTGCCGAGCACCACCGCGTTGACGTTCTCGGCCAGCCGGGCGGCCAGGGCGGCGAAGCCCTGCACCTCCGGCTGGGTGAGCGGCTCGTGGGTGTTCACGATCGGTGGTGCTCCTCGGCTGGTGGTTCAGCAGGTGGGCAGGACGTTGATGTTGTCGCCGCCTTCCAGGTTGAGCCAGGCCCACGGGATGTAGTTCTTCCCGCTGTACTCGACCTGCACCCACCAGGTGCTGCGCTTCTGATCGTTGTAGATCCACGAGTCGACGTCCTCGCCGGACTTCTTGCAGTACGCCTTCAGCCGGGTGCCGGGCTTCGCCCAGCCCTCCTGCTTGTCGTTGTCCTGTCGGGTCACCGAGAAGATCTCGTTGCCGTTGCGGCCGTCGACGTCCCTGTTGCAGTACGTCCGCTGGTCGCCGTCCGGCCCGTTGTTGCACGTCGCGATCCCGTACAGCGGCTCGGTGCTGTCCGCCCTCTGCGCGGTGCCCTTACCGGCGGCGTTGCTCGCCGTCACGGTGAACGTGTACTTCGTGCCCGGCGTCAGTCCCGTCATCGTGATGCTGGAACACGCCCCGGCCTTCGCCGGCTCACCCGACGTGCTCAGCGAGCAGGTGGCCTTACCGCCGCCCGCGTCCACGGTGAACGTGACGGTCGCCGACGTGGCCGTCGCCGAGGAGCCGGTGACCGTGACCCGGGGCGCGGCGACCGTACGGGCCGTGGCGGTGGCCTCCGGACCGGGCCCGGCCTCGTTGACCGCCTTCACCTTCACCGTGACGTTCTGGCCGTTGCCCAGCCCGGTGACTGTCGTGCGCGTCTCGGTCACCTCGCTCGTCCTGCCACCGACGTCCACCAGGTACTTCGTCACCGGTCGGCCGTTGGCCTCCGCCGGCGACCACTGCACGGTGACCGCGCCGGGCTGGTCGGCGACCGTCCCGGCCTGCAGGTCGAGCGGCCGACCCGGCGCCGCGAACGGCACCACCGTGTTGCTCACCGGCGACGCGGCCGAGCCGGCGCCCTTGTCGTTGACGGCCACGACTGTGAACGCGTACTGGGTGCCGAACTCCAGCTCACCGGCCGGCACCACAAGCTCCGTCTTCGTCGACTCGCCGGCCGGCGCGTTCGTCCCCGCCGACGTGGCCGTCACCGCGTACTTGGCGATCTTGTTGCCCTGCCCGTTCGCGGCCGGCCACTTCACCACCACCGTGCCGTCCGGTCGCTCCTGCGCCGTGACGCTGGCCGGTGGATCGGGCACCGCTGCGGTCGGTGTCACCGGATTGCTGCTGCGCGCCGGGCCGTCACCCTTGGCGTTCACGGCGTGCACCGCGAAACGGTACGTCTCGCCGTTGGTCAGCCCCTTGACCTCCACCGAACGCTGGTTGGCGCCCACCTCCATGCGTTGACCGGCACCCTGCACCACGTACCTGATGATCTCGGCGCCGTTCGCGGCGGCCGGCCGCCAACTCACCCGGGCCTGGGCGTTGCCCGCGGCGGCGGTGACGCTGCGCGGCGCGCTCGGCTTGCCCACCCGGGGCTTCTTCGGCGGGGGCGGCGGCGGGGGAGCCGGCGGCGGGTCACCGCCCAGCACGTCGTTGGCGTACTTGTCGACCTCGCGCACCTGGTGCTTGTCGTCCACCACCCGGGCCGTCGCCGAGTCGGGCGAGTTGATGAAGAGGTGGTTCTCCCGCACCTCCATCTCCAGCGGCCCGTTCGCCCTGCCCTTGATCGTGTCGACCAGCTGGCCGCCCGCGTCGAAGGAGTAGATGGTGCCGGTCGCCTCGTCGGCGCAGTAGAACCGGTCCGCCCAGGCCACCGCCGGGCTCAGCCGGTCGCCGCTGCCCGGCACCGTGAACGCCCGCTCCTCACCGGCGTCACCCACGACCAACACCCGCCGCTCGGCGGGCACCGTCACCGGCACCCGCGGCCCGGAGGTGCGGGTCGGCATGGCCGCCGGGCCGGGCAGTGTCAACGGCGTCGGGCGGACCTCACCGCGCTGCACCCGCACCAGCCGGGCGGCCGTACGGTCGAGCACCGCCACCCCGTCGTCCAGGGTGGAGACCACCAGCTCGTGGCTGGCGTCGGCCACGTCGTACGTCTCGACCCGCTCCGGGCTGAGCCCGCCACCTGCCGGCGCGGCCGAGGCCGGCGCGGACGGCAGCTTCGCGGCGGTGATCGCCGAGACCGTGCCCTCGCTCGGCACCGCGATCCAGAGCCGGCCCTCGCCGTCGAACGTGCCGCCGGTGATGCCCGGGGGATAGCGCACCGGCTCGCCGACCGGGCTCAACGACCGCGGGTCGAGCTGCCGCACGATGCCCTGCACGGCGTCGACGACGAACGCCGCGTCCTCGTGCAGGGCGACGCTCACACCCAGGCCGGGGGTGGTCGGCGTGGTCGCGGTGAGCTGCAGCGTGGCCAGGTCCAGCGAGCTGATCTGCCCGGTCTGCAGATCACGCAGGATCAGCAGCCGATCGGTCTGGGCGACCTGCATCGGGTGCCGGCGGGCACCGGGAACCTCGGTGCGGGTGTCCACCCGGGCGGTGACCCCGTTGACCCGGGCCAGCTCGCTGCGGACCGCGCTCCACAGCCAGGAACTCGCGTCGTAGTTGGCCACCGCGTTGTCCGCAGCCCCCAGCCCCAGGACGGTCAGCCCCATCGCGGCCAGCAGCGCGGTGACCGTGCCGACCGTCACCAGCCCGCCGCGCAGTCGGGACCGGGAACGGGGGGCGTCGGTCCGCTCGGCGTCGTCGATGCTGGCCACAGCCGGCTGCCTTCCCTGAGTCGTGGCAGGTGGCGTACGCCTCGCGGCGACCCCTCCCCTGAGCCGGGTGCCATCATATGGCTCGGCCGGGAACGGGGGAACCCGCACCGTCACCCCTGTGGATACCGAGCGTGCGCAATGGACGCCCAGCTCAGCTCGACGATCGCGAACCCGACTGTGTCGACTCGGCGGCGCGGACCGCTCAGGATCAGCTCGGCGGTGTGGACCGTTCGCGCTTGGTGCAGACCTGGCTCGAGGTGGCGAAGCTGTCCGTGGAGTAGACCGCGAGCACTGTGAAGCAGTAGTCCACCCGGGAGCTGAGACCGTTGATGGTGTGGCTGGTCCGCCCCGGTTCCACGGTGGCCATCACCCCCAGCGCCAGACCGGCCCGTCCACCGGCGACCATGAACGGCACCGCACCCCCGGACGGGTCCGTCCAGGTCAGAGTGATCGTCACGAGGTCGTCGCGCAGCTTCAGGTCACCGGGAGGGGGACCGCTCACCGCCGGCGCCGCCGTCACCGCGTCGCCGGCCGGGGGTGGCGCGTCGTCGCGGTTCAGCACCACCGCGCCCAGGCCGGCAACCGCGACCAGGGCAACCCCGGCCGCCACCGCCGCGCCGATCAGCGTCGCCCGGCTGCGACCCGTCGAAACACCCTCATCGGCGTACGCGGTCGAGTAGGGGTCCTGCTGGTACCGCTGCCCCGGATACACCTCGTGGCTCTGCTGGTAGGGCTGCCCCGGGTACTGCTGACCGGACGGGTACTGCGCGGCGGGCGGCGGCGTGACGGTGACCGGCGGCCGGTAGGCCGCGGGCGCGAGGGGCGCAGCCGTCATGTCCTGGGGCGGGGCCGGCTCCGGCCCGACGGCCGGGAACACCTCCGTCGACGCGGACGCGAAGCCCGACGGCTCACCCTGCACGGTCGGCAACGGTGGGCTCGCGACCGGCATGCTCTCGCCGCCCGCCGTGGACAGGCCGCCCAGGGTGGGCGCACCGCCCGGGGTGGCCCCGTTGCTCGGCGTGGGCACACCGCCCAGGGTGGCCGCACCGCCCAGGGTGACCGCGCTGGTGGGTGTGACCGCGCTGGTGGGTGTGACCGCGCTGGTGGGTGTGACCGCGCTGGTGGGTGTGACCGCGCCGCCCGGGGTGGCCGCGCTAGCGGGTGTGGTCTCTGCGGCGTCCGTCCGTGGTGGGTCCACGGGGTCCCCGGCAGTCGTGGGTAGCGGATGCGGGGGCGCGCTGCTGCTCCAGGGGGGAGCGGTCAGTCCCCACGGTGGCGCGCTCACCGGCGGCGCGCTCACCGGCGGCGCGGAGACGGGCTGGCTGTAGCCGGGTGGTCCGGATACGGGGTAGGGGTGGGCTGGTGGTCCGGACACGGGGTAGGGCTGCGCCGGTGGTCCGGACACCGGGAACGGCTGCGCCGGTGGCCCCGACACGGGATAGGTGTGGAGGGGCGGCGCGGACACCGGCGGTCCGTAGCCGGGTGGTCCGGACACGGGCTGGGTGTGAGCCGTCGGTGGGCCGGAGGCGGGGTGGGGCCGGTCGGGCGGTCCAGAGACGGGTTGGCCGTGCTCGGGCGGAGCCGACACCGGACGCGAAGGGCCCGCGGCCGGTGCGGAGGTCGAACCGACAGGCGGCGCGGAGACCGGCTGCGTCGCGGCGGGCGTCGCGCTGCCCGCGTGGTGCAGGGGTGGCCCGCTCACCGGGCGGGAGGGCGCCGGGTCTGGACTCGTCGGGATGGTCCCGGAAGGCCCCGGCCGGTCCGTCGTGCGGGTCGGCCCGCTCGGCCCGGCCGCTGCGACCCGGGCGGCCTCCTCGGCCAGCAGGGGCTCGATCTGCCGTACCTGAATGGTCGGGTCGGCCCACCGCGGAGCCGGCGCCGACGGTGGGGGTGCCGAGGGCGCGGCGGAGGTCTGCGCGGCGACAGCCGGGGCCGGACTCGTCGGGTGGACCGGAGGGCGAGCCGGATCCGCGGCCGACGGCGTGGAGGGCGGCGCCTCGACGACCGGGTGGATCGGCTGGTCACTCGTTCGCTGACGCGGCGGTGTGGGTGGTGGCTGCTGCCGGACGTACGGCGTCGGCCGGCCGGCGGCCTGAGGCGGCGGCGCGACCGGTGGGGGTGACGGCGGCGGCTGCTGCTCGGTCCGCTGGCGCGGCGGCACCGGCTGGACGGGCGTTGCCGGCGGCGGTGACATGACGGGCGCGGGCGGGACCGGATGCGCGGGCGGTGCCGGCGTCGGCGACATGGGTGACGAGGTCGGCGCCCCATGGGTGGGGGCCGGGGGAGGCGGTGGGGCCCAGGGCGACGCAGAAGCCGGACCATCGCCCGCCGCCGGGCGCATCGCGGCCAGGGTCGCCAGGGACAGCGTCGGACCGGTCAACGCCGATCGGGCGCCGGAGTCCTTCGTCGTGGCAGCGGGGGCGGACATCGGCGGTCCGGCGTCCAGCCGGGTCTGCCCAGGGCTGGCCTCGCCGAGGTAGTCGCGGGCGGCGCGTACCACCGGGTGGTGCTCACCGAGCACGGCGGGCCCGGCGCTGGCGACGCGCGTGTAGTTGCGGCGGGCCTCGTGCCTGTTGCCCAACTCCTCGGCGACCTCGGCCAGTTCGAAGGCGAGCGCGAGCATCGTCGGCTCGGAATGGTCCCAGCGCCGCTCGCCCGCCGCGAAGGCCTCCTCAAGCACCCGGCGGGCGGCAAGCGGGTCGTCCGCCTCGCGGTGCAGGCGGGCCAGCAGGTGCGCGGTGTGCAGCGTCTCGGGGTGGTCCTCGCCGTACGGCGGACGGGCGGACCCGACAGCGTCCGCAAGCAGCTGCCGGGCAGTGCCGAGGTCGCCCTCGGTGCGCAGTGCGAGGGCCCGTTGCTGGACGGCGGCCAGAGGAGAGGGATGGGACACAGGGCAATGCTGCCCGGCACCGGGCCGCCGACGCTACCCGGGCTCACACCCGATCCCGCTTCGGTGACCTCGCGTGACGGGTGTGAGCAGGGGCGGGAGGGCGACCGGGCAGGCGCCGGTGGGCGATGTGCATGATCCACGAGCGCCGTGTACAGTAACTCCCCGTGCGGCTCGCCGTGCCGACCTCGGATGGAAAGATCATCTGGGCGGCGAGGTAGGCTGAACGAGCAGGTCCGGGTGGCGGAATGGCAGACGCGCTAGCTTGAGGTGCTAGTGCCCGTATAGGGCGTGGGGGTTCAAGTCCCCCCTCGGACACAAACAATTGCCCCACGGTGCGCGCTGAGATCGGTTTCAGCGTGCACCGTTTGCGCTTCGGGGTGGTATGTCAGCCGCAGGCCGAGCTGGCGGTAGACCTCGGCTTTGTCGGCGGGGTCCGCGTCGCGGAGCACGGTGACGATGTCCCCTAGGGCGTGAACCAGCGCGGTGATCTCTGCCTGGGTCATCCGGCGTGGTGCGGCGGAGTTCCCTGCGTGCAGCTGCGTTTCGGCTCGGGTCCGTTCGGCCTGTGTCTGGGCTATCCACTTACTGACGACCGAGGGGTCGGCTCCGGCGTCGAGGGCCGCCCGGTAGCGCTGAAGTTGGCCCCTTGCAGCAGACCAGCGCGTGCTGGCGCCTGTCGGTCGCCCCCGTCATCACTTCCACACGGTCGCGTGGTTGCCGCCCGGTGTGTTCGTCCACCCGGCCAGCATTCCCCGATTGTTGAGTGCCATCACGGCGGCCGCCGGATCGCCGGTGACCATCCGGCGGTTGCGCAACAGGAAGGCTCGTCGTGGGTCGCCTGCGGTGGTGCCAGCGATCCAGCCTCGTTCGTTGATGCGGGCGTCATACCCGGGAAACTCGGTGCGGACACCCTGGTACCAATGGAAGACCCGGGCCGCCCCGTCCGCCGAGTTGCTCCACCCGACGACCTGACCATGGTCGTTGATCGCGAGTGCCCCGCTGATGCCGGACGGCGTGCCAAGGTCGATCATCCGGCCACGCTGCCAGAGGAATGCGTGCTGGACGCCGTCCGCCGTGGTGCTCGTCCCAACGATCTGCCCGCGTTCGTTGATGTCGGCTGGCACCGTCTCGTTGCCGCCGAGGGTTCCCAGGTCGGTCAGAGTGCCCCGCTCCCACAGGAAGGCCCGTTGTCCGTTGGGCGAGTAGTGCACGCCGATCACCTGGCTGTGGTTGTTGATGCCGGTGGCGCTGCGGTCGCCGACGCCTCCCAGATCGGTCAGGACGCCGCGCCGCCAAAGGAAGGCGCGGGTCAGGCCACCACCGATGAACGTCTGATTGTCACCGACGACTTCGCCCTTGTCGTTCACCGCCAACGCGGTGCCCGTACCTCGTTCGTCGAGCGTGCCCAAGTCCTGCGGCCGGCCCTGCCGCCACAGGCACGGGCGTGCCGGGTGGACCGCGGACTGACAGAATCCGACGACCTCGCCGCGCTCGTTGACGTCCCGCGGGAGGCTGCCGTTGCCGCCGGGCAGCGGACGCAGCACCGTGTGTTTCCCGGCCTGCCAGAGGAATCCGAGCGGCGGTTGGATCTCTCCGTTGACCGTGTTCGTCGCGGTGACGATCACTTCGCCGTGGCTGTTGATGTCCGACGCAGAACTCGACATCCATCCCGCCGGGTGGATGTCGACCGCTGTCGGCCTCCTCGGCCCGGACGCCCACGCCGGCGCCGCCGTCAGCAGCGGAAACGCAATGAGCAGCGCGCAAACGAGCCGTCCGATCAGACGGGACATGGGTTCTCCCAACCACACCGCAGGAATGACCGAGGGTCCGGGGCCGATTCACCATTTCACCCGTACTCCGGCCAAGGCAAGACAGAGGGGGCATGCAACCAGTATCTGATAGACGACGCCGTTCACCTGGCGTGGCTAACCAGGATTCGGTTTCGGTTGTCCACCGAATCCTTTGCCTTACGAAGCACCAAGATCACGTTCACTGATCTGCCGCTGACAAGGCGCGGTGATCGTGGGCATGCTTCCCCGATCGACCGATGCGGCTGCGGGAGCCAGCGCTAGTGCCAAACGCAGCACTGGGCCGGCAGCTCAGGAGTGGTCGGCGGCCCGGCGCGAGCCCGGTCTAGGGGGAGCAGGCTGGGAGCAGCGGGGTGCCCTGAACAGCTTTGAAGTGCACCCAATGGCATCGAACGGCGTTCAACTGCACCCACCCCTGACTGCGGCTCCACGTTCTCCCAGGTCAGAGTGGGTGTGGCGTCCTGTTTCCCGCGGAGTGCTCTGCGGTTCTGCACAGCGGTCGAAGTGCTCTATGTCGGCTGGCAGGGGAGTGTGCGAAGGTCAAGGCGGTAAGGAGCTGTTGGTGGGCCTGGGATCCGAAGAGGTCACCACGTGTCTAGATTTGCGCGAGCTTCAGGGTGGTACCGAGCGTCATCGGTGGTTTGGCAATGGTTCGCGTCGATCCTCGGACACAAACGATTGCCCCACGGTGCGCGCTGAGATCGACTTCGGCGTGCACCGTTTGCGCTTCGGGGTGGTATGTCAGCCGCAGGCCGAGCTGGCGGTAGACCTCGGCTTTGTCGGCGGGGTGCGCGTCGCGGAGCACGGTGACGATGTCCCCTAGGGCGTGAATCAGCGCGGTGATCTCTGCCTGGGTCATCCGGCGTGGTGCGGCCGACTCCGGTGGGTGCAGATCGTTTTGGGCCCGTGCCCGTTCAGCCTGCGTCTGAGCGATCCAGCTGGCGACGACCGAGGGATCCCGCTCCGGCGTCGAGGGCTGCCCGGTAGCGCTCAAGTTTCGCGTCGCACTCGGCGATGGTTGCGCGAGCGGCGACAATGGCCGGGGAGGGCTGGTTTCCCGACTGGGCGTTGACCATCGCGGTGATCGTCTTCTCAAGGCGGTCGGGATCAAACGCGGTAGCGAGCCAGGCGTCCAGGGGGTTGGTGAGGGCGTCCTCACGGAGGTAGACGTTGCGGGGATGCTCAACGTGGGTCGCCGACCTGACCTACGTGCGCACCAGTGTGGGCTGGGTGTACGCCGCGTTCGTCCTCGACGTGTTCTCCCGCATGATCGTCGGCTGGCAGGTCTCCACGTCGCTCTACACGGATCTGGCTTTCGACGCGTTGAAGATGGCTATCTGGCGCCCGCGAGAGTCAGGGAGCTGTCCTGCGTAAACTCGTCCACCACTCGGACCGAGGAGTCCAGTATCGAGCGATCCGCTACACCCAACGGCTCGCCGAGGCGTTCAACTCGCTCCACAAGACCGAACTCGTCCGCACCCAAGGTCCCTGGCGCGGCCTCGACGACCCGGAGATGGCCACCGTCGAGTACATCGACTGGTACAACGACCGCCGGCTGCACGGCGAACTCGGACACATCCCACCCGCCGAACACGAGGCCCTACACGCGATAACCCAACCGGTCACCGCACCCCTGAAAACCAGCTAACCAACTCTCCATCAAACCCGGGGCTTGACAGGTCAGATAGGTCGCCCGGTCTCGGCTGCGTTCCCTTGGCTGTAGCGGGAGCGCCTGGGGCAACCAATGATCCGTTGCCTTGTGGCGGCGCAGCAGCGGATAGCAGGCTGCGATTTGCCCGCGGTAATCAGCTAGCCACAACGGGCCGCCGGACTGCCGGCGGCCCGTTCCGCTTCAGGACCGGTGCGCGGGGTCAGCCCTCCCAGGTGACGGGGGCGGTGTAGCAGCGCTGCCAGCCGGACGAGGCCGATCCGTTGTAGTACAGGTCTACGCAGACCCGCCCCTGGGCGCCGTCGGCGCTGGTGTATCCCGCCCAGTTGTCCCACCACAATCCGATTCCTGTCCCGGCCTTGGTCAGAGCGCCTTCGCAGGTGAAGGTGTTGCGAGGACCCTCCCACGTCGAGGTCGAGTTCCAGTACTGCAGGATCAACCAGCCTGTGATCTTGCAGCCGGTGGCGGACGTCGCGTTGGCGCCGAACATGACGTTCGTGCTGAGGGAGGCGTGGTCGTCGTAGAGAGAGACTCTCGTGGCGAGGCTGATCATGGTCGGCCCGTTTATTGTGCCGCCGGCCAGGTACTGGTCCTCGCGAGACTGGGCGAGCGCCGGGGCGTTCTGGGTCAGGATCACTGACCCAGCGACGAGGACGGCAACGGCGGCCCTGGCAAACCACGTTTTAAGCATACGAAGGCCTCTCCGGGTGACGGATCGGGCGGATGACACTGATCAACCTAGCCGCTCGGGCTCCCGGCGATCCGTCCACGAGGGAGCACAGCGAGTGAACTTCAGGTAGCCGGTGAGTACCAGGAGTGGCGTGGAGCTGATGGCTCGCCCGCCGGGTAGCCATCGGCGCACCGGCCGACGAGCGATCAGCAAGAGCCGCTTCCACCACGCGTGGGTGTGCACCCGGCGGACCTCGGTCAGCGGATCCACGCTGGAGGTGAAGCGTCGCGGTGAGCTTGCTGGGAGTCCCCGCGGTTCCGTCGTTTGAGACGCCGATTCCACGGGCAACGCCGTGACCAGGCCCTTCAGGCTGGTGACCTCTTCGGCGACAGCGAAGTGCACATCGTGTGCTGATCTACGCGGGGCTCGGCTCGACAGGGCTGGTCCCCGGCACTGCCCTGCAGTCAATGCGCCGGAATTCGGGCCAGATTGGGCCTCGTCGACACGTGTCCGAGGCCACCGTCAAGGGCCATGTCTCGCGGCTGTTGGTCAAGCTGGGCTGCAGCACCCGTACTGAAGCCGCCCTGCTGGCCCACGAAGCTGGCCCCAGCACGCCACCCTGAAGCCGTCAAAGAGATGTCTCGTAGCCCTGGCCCGTGTCCGTTGCGGACGGTCACCGGAAATGCGCACCTCGTTGATCGGCGATCCGCCGCCGACGATCTCGGTGACCGCGGCGGCGACGAGCAGGCCCGGAGCAGCGCTGCTGGCGTCCAACGGGTCAGTCCTCGTCGCCCTTTTTCTTGTCGCGGTCCAGGGCCAGGTCGAGCGCGAGGACGCTGCCGATGATGAGTAGTGGGTCGACATCGGGAGTGACCTGCACGGCATAGGTGTCGCGGATCGTCAGCCACCGTTTGGAGACCACGGCAACGTCGGTGCCGTCGCGTTCGATCACGTACTCGTGGTCGAGCAGGTCGCCCTTCATCTCCAGGTCGTTGGGCCCGGGCACGTCGATGGTGAACTTGTCGCGAAACGGCGTGAGGAGCTTCTTGCGGACTTCTGCGGCCTTCTCGCCGCCGATCCGGATCTCGTAGGTGGGACGCAGCGCCACCAGGTGCCGGTGCAGCGTGGCGACCTCATGGCCGGAGGCGTCCTCGATGACGACTTTGTTGCGGACGCTGAGCACCTTGCCGTCGACGTGGAAGACCTTGGTGCCGTGCTCGTCGAGGACGTCGAAGTCGTCGCCGATCGAAAAGAACCGTTCCCTGATGACAAACATTCTTCGATTCTCTCTCAGGGGGGGCGAAAGGGCTGGCCGGCGGACCGGTCTTCCGAAGTGGCGGGCGGGTAGTTGTGGTGTTTGTTGGCGATGGCGCCACCGAGGCAGGTGGCCGGGCCATGGGTGAGGCATGTCGAAGCCGCGAAGCTCGGACTAATGGCCGCTCCCGTCAGCTGAGACGCCGATCCCACCGGCAGCGCGGATACTGGCGAGTCCTTTGTGGTGACGGTTCTATATCTCCGATCGGCCGCGTCAGGGCATCGTGAACGCCCGACCGCCCCCCTTGCCTCGGGCGATCACCGATCCAGGCCAGACCACCTGCCTCAACATGCGTAGCCATAAACCCGTCGGGTGGCATCCTTCACGAGTATGAATATGCTGCGTGACCTGGGCGGACGAGGTTTCTGTCAGGGTCAGGGTCAGGCGGGCCGGGCGCGGGCGTAGACGTCGCCCGAGTTGGCCTCGTGGGGCAGCGCCCGCAGGTACGCCGCCACCTCGTCCGCCGGCCGCCAGCCATTGAGTGCGAACGCCATCTCGTCGCCGAGCGCAACGGTGAACCTGGTGAAGCCCAGGCGGGTGAGCCGGTCCAAGCAGTGCGCGGCCAGGTCCCGTTCGATGGTGGTGAACTCGAAGGACAGCGCCGGCAGGGGGCGGCTCAACCCGGCCAGCACGGCGTCCTCGAATCCCTCCACGTCGATCTTGACGAAGCCCGGCACGCCGTGCGCCGCGACCAGGGTGTCGAGTGTAGTTCCGGCCACCTCGATCTCGACGTCCCAGATCTCGTCCTCCCAGCCGCCGGCTCCCTCGGCGGCCTGCAGGAAATCCGCCGACGCCGTGGAGATCGTCGGGTTCGCCGAGTTGACGTGCAGACGCACCGGCCCGGTACGCGCCCCGCACGCCGCCTCCACCACGGTGACCCGGTCGTCGTCCGCGTAGAGGGCGCGCAGGGCCTGGGTGCAGAGCGGTTGCGGCTCGACGGCCACCACGCGTGCGCCCAGCCGCCGGAAGCTGCCGAGCCGGTCACCCACGTGCGCGCCGACGTCGAAGACCAGGTCCCCTGGGCGAACCAGGGGCGCGTAGAACGCGTCCATCGCCGCCTCGCGGGCCGGGTCGCCGTAGTACGCCTCCAGGGAGCGGCGCAACCCGGACAGGGTCGGATCCGCCTTGAGTGCCTCCACCGCTCTGGAGTCGTCGACCACTGGTCCAACCGTAGTCGCGTCCGGAGCAACGCGAGGGCGATTCGCGCCCATCTCCTGGGCACTGCCGGACCTCCGGCCTCCAGCTACCAGAAGTCCGCTCCCTGCCGCTGGCCACGCGCGCAATCACGAGCGCGTCCTGGATCGATGCGGCTGTGAGAGCCAGTGCTGGTGCGAGCCAAAGCACGGGCAGGCTGCTTGCGATCGGTCCGCCGTCGGCATTCCGGTGCGGTGGCGGCTTGGATAGCGCAGACGGATACGCGAAGCTGCCCACCTCACCAGGGAAGGGCGGCGTTTCGTTACCGAAACACCTCACAGGCGCGTAGCTCGGAGCACCGGTCTCCAAAACTGAAGGTTGCAGGTTCGGATCCTGTCGCCCCTGCTCTCGTCCCGGCTACGGCCACCGCTGATGATTCTCAACTCCACGGTGGATGGCATAGCAAGACTCCAGCCGGCGCCTGCACGCCCCGGCCGGGGGCAGCACCTCCGCGACGAGGGAGACGCCTGACCCGCTCGCTTTGGAAGCGAGAGAAGCGGGGTTTGACACCCCGGTCCCGGACCACGGGGTTGTAGCTCAACTGGCAGAGCAGCGGTCCGGCAGGCCGCAGTTTAGGGGTTCGAGCCCCCTCTTCTCCACGTACCGATGCCCTCCTGGCGTAATTGTTGCGCACGGGAATGAAGTCTCCGAGGACCGCACATCCTCGACCTGCCCCACCCGGACCGGAAGACGTACGCCGACGTGCTCGAACCGCCGGCCGACTTCGACGGCTCGCCGGACAGCTGGCTCGCCAGCGCCCCCGAGCGGCAGCGGGCGCTGTTCGACTACGCCCACGCCGAAGCGCGCGGGCGGCAGACGGAGATTCCGGCCAAGCTGAGCATGCTGCGCGCCCGCGCCGAGCTGACCGCGCTGCCGGTCGCCGAGCGGCACGCCGTACTCACGGGCCCCGGCGGGCTGCGACCTACGGCTGGCATTGCCAGCTATGGCCATCGATCACTACCTTGTGTGTACGCATGACTACCGTGTAGGGAGGCTGGTTGCGGCGTCTGAGTGCTCTAGTTCCGCTGCTCCTGTTGTCGGCGGCTATTGCTTCATGCTCGCGAGCCACCCCCCTCTGCGACTACGCGGACGGCCTGGTCAAGTCAGCGCAGCTAACTCAGGCGGCGGACGCCTACGCCACCGCGGAGCGCTCGGACGAGGGCGATTGCGCCGACGACGGCCTCAAGCACGTCGGCGAGCTGCGAGCGAAGGCCAGCGCCTACGTCGCCAAAGGCCGCGCCGCGCGGCGGGCGGGACAGCTCCCGGCCGCCACCGCGTCGTTCCGGGCCGCCCTGGCCATCGACCACAGCGACACCGAGGCGGCCGCCGAGTTGCAGGGCCTCACGAGTGTCTCGGCGACTCCGGCGCTTGCCCCGTCGGTCGTTCCCATCCTGGTCAAAGGCCCGCCGGGCCGGGACGCTGGGCGCGGGCTGGCATGGCTTGCCCTTGTCCTCACCCTCGTCGTGATCATCGTCGCACTTGGCCTGGCGATGTGGATACGGGCGACCCGCCTGGCGCTCGACCGGGTGGCCGCATCGCTCGATGCGGCGAAGAGCCGCGACGACGATCTTCGGGCCGACGTGGTGCGGTTGATCGAGGCCGGCCGGGCGACCACGGATGACGTGGAGGAGTGGTACGGACCAGGGGGAGACCGATGACCAACCGCATCGACGTTACCCTCTATTGGCTCCGCACCGGCACCACCGGCCGTCTGGTGGCGCGGCGGCGGATGACCTGGTCCGGCGGCGACGAACCGGTCGACGAGATATGGGCGTCCGGTTCAGTCGACGAGATCCAGATCGCGACCGTCGATCATGCGGCACAGTCCACGGTTGAATGGCAGCGGTTGCTCGCCGGCATGGCAGTCCTGAAACTCACCGTGGTGACGGCCAAAGCTCAGCTCGTCCTGCGCCTCCTGGACGCCGATGCGCTCGAGAGCCTCGCCGGTACCGCCGCTCCCGCGACTTTGTTCGCCCGCGTGACCACGCAGTTCGAGGAGACCGACGGCGTGCTTCAGGCGGCCGGTGGCCACCTGAACGCGCCGGGGCGCCACCTGGTCGCCCAGCCGCTGCTGCCAGTGCTGCGGGCGGCGCTGCAGAGCGTCAACCTGGCGAAGACCGACGTGCCACCGCCGGCCAGACCCGCCGAGGAGCCGGCGCCAGCGCTGCGGGAGTGCCTTCCGCCTGCGATCAAGTTTGAACGGACCCGGGGCGCCCAGGTCGGCCACCACAACGTTCAGATCAACCGCTTCGAAGTCCGCGGCCCGACGCCGAGCCTCGACCTTGAGCGGGTGCTGTCTCGTCTCGAAGTCAAGGCCGCCCGGACCGCGCTGCTGGCCGACCCGACCAACGCGGCGCGACGCACCGATTTCGTCGAGTCGCTCCAACGGATCTCGGGCTGGGCGGTCAAGGCGAAGCCGCTGGTGCTTTCGGCCACGAGCCGACCGCCCAGCTTCCTCGAGCGGGTCTTCTCCGTCGAAGGATTGCAGGTCGGCAACGGCAACACCCAGCGGAACACTTTCAAATGCTGCGTGACCGACGTCCCGGCGGCCCAAAATCTCCTGAACTACGACCGCGCACTGGCCAGGAGCCTGGCCGACTATCTCTGCCCACGTTCCGGCACCGTCGGTGATTTCAGCACCTTCCGCGAAGACCTGCAGCGCACGATGCGCAACCTGCCGATCACCCTCACCAATCCCCACAGCGTCCGCCTGCCGATTCCCGAGCCGGGCCAGACCCTGATCGTCCGGGACATCGACGGAGTGTCCATCGGCCCGAAGAGCGCCGTCACCCCCATCTTCGTCAATCGCAGCGAGGCGCCGAAGCCGTACATACCGCCGAGCCCAGCGCCGCCGCAGGTTCACCCGCCGAATCCAGCCGACGAACTGTCCACAAGGACCCCAGAGCCTCCCCATCGAAGCATCCCCGGGCCAGGATCTTTCGGTTTCTGAGCCGAGCTGCCGGACCGGATCGTCGGCACATGTGCGCCGACGCGCGCCGACCAGCAGGTTGCGACAGAACCCGTCTGCAAGCTGCGAGATCCGATACCGGCGCTCGGGACGTTCCCGGCCAGCCCCCCGCTTCTTCACCGCTGTGACTCCCAGTAGAGGTCGAAGTGGTCAGGCGTTTCCGCCTCCGGGGATGGCTGGCGCCGGCAGGCGTCTCGGTTCGCCTGAGGCCACGTCTGCAGGCGTGCAGCAGGTCGATGTGGAGCGTCGCGAATAAGCTTGACGGACTCCGCCACGGTTCCGTCATCTGAGACGCCGATCCCACGCGCAATGCCCTGACCAGCCCTTCCGGGCGGACGACACCTTCCGGGGAGTGGCGGGCGAACCGGGCAGCGTCGGCCAGCAGCGGGGTGAACCGTTGCGCCCACCGGAACATGGTGACGTGGTCGACCTCGACACCGCGCTCAGCCAGGAGTTCCTCCACGTCCCGGTAGGAGAGGTTGTAGCGCAGGTACCAGCGGACCGCCACGACGGTCACCCCCGCGGGGAACCGGAACCCGGTGAACGCCGACTTCGGCGGCGACCAGGGACGACGAAGACTCGACCGCTGCACCCGTCAAGCCTGCGTCGATCCCTGGGCACGAGCAACGCAACAGACCGGTTCCGGTTGACCCTATCGAGCTGCGAGACCATCAGGACCAGACCAGCCAGTTAGGCCGCGTGACTGACACTTTCATTTGTTCGTGCAGCAGACCCGTTTGTGGGTTAACGCGGGGTGGGCTCTTGAGGTTAGGTGGTCCGGCGTTCGAGCTCACTTCGCGCGGTGAGGAAGTTGACGGTGGGGTCGCCCTGTGGGAGGTCGGAGACGAAGACAACGAGCCCGGCCGTTTGACTGTCCGCCCAGCCGCAGATGGTCATGTAGCCGCCGCGTTCCCCGCGTCCTTTCCCGCAGCGGGCTTCTCCTCCGAATTGGCCTGTGTCAACCGCCTTGGTCTCGACGCGTCCGTAGAGGGTGAGTATGCGTTTGAGGGTTGCTGCCGGGTCATCGACGGTTCCCGACGCGCCGGTGACGAGCACCGCGTCGGCGGTTTCGGTCTCACCCCCGTACGCCCAGGCGACCGCGCTGGTGGGTGTTCCCACCTCCTGCTTTAGCTTCTCGATCAGCGAGATTGGTCTGTTAGTCAGACCTCGGCTCATATTCTTGGGCTTCCCGAGGAGGGTTTCTGGTGTTTGCAGCTGGCGAGGCGATGGCGTGCTGGCCGGTGCCGGCACGGTAGGTGCTAGTGCAGTGCATGCGGTTGACAGCAGGAGTGTTGCTGCTGCGGCTAGCGACAGTGCTGCGGCGGCTATCCGGGCGCTCCCGTTGCGGCGGATCGTCGCCATGGTGCTCCTCTGATCAAGAAGATGTCGCGGAAGCCTAGCCCAGTCGATCTCCGAGCGAGGGCGGGCAGTTGGTCGGTTTTCTCACTCCCCAGGGCTGGTACGGCTTCGGGCGGCGGGCGTGCTGAGTTCGACTTGTACCCGTTGGCTCTCCTAAGACCAGGGTCGCCATCGACCGGTGCCCGACCGCCTCACGGGGGCAGAGTCCGGCGGTGATAAAACGGGGCATGGAGATCGCGCGGCTAATCCAGGCGTTGGATGACGTCTTCGACGGCGCGATCGTGCATCACGGGTACACCGACTACATTCGCGATTACGAAGTCATCGTCTACGTCACCGCAGACCCGTGTACCGACATCCCACCCGTCCCCTCCGGTACCTCTTCAAGTACTGCGTTGCAGCCGAGGTGCAAACGGCGGTGACTCCCGACACCTGGCGGCGCTCCATCCTGGCCAACGACACCACTGCCGCGTTCCGATTTCGCCAAATCCGGTCAGGCGAGGACTGGATCGACCTTGAGGACTTGGAGCGTTACCCAAAGGAATTCGCCGTCGTCATCGACAGCCACCCGTGACTCTCGTGCCGTTGGCACAACCAGCCGTACATCCACACCCGAGCCGACGTGCAAGACAGCGAGCGACCGCAGCCGACGAGCCGAACAGCCTAGCGGCGATGCTCAGCGTCAGCCCACAGCAGTCGCGATCGGGCGAAGAACGGGCAGCAGCCGCACCGTCAGCCGTCGCACACCTCGTCCGCGTAGCGAGCGAAGTCCTCGGGCGTGTAGAACGCGGCGACGAAGCCGCCGCGCGCCTCGCCCTCCCACCGCTTGCTGAGGATCACGGCGGAGCCGGTCCGACCGCGCAGTTCGCTGATCCGGAACGGGAAATCATCCACTGTGCCGCCACCTCTGTTCCACGCGCGCAAATCGTAGATCCTGTGGTCGTCTAAACCGGACGGAGCCGGCGTCGTCTGCCAGCCGGCTCCCGGGTCGAGTAGCGTGATTTCCTCTGCGGCGCGGGCCCGGCCAGGACCCCGCTCGAGATCGATCACGCCGTCGCCGACCGAGCCGTCGTCCTGGCCGAGAAAAAGGGCAATTTTGTCGGTCCCGCCGTGGCACCAGTCGAAAACCCCGACCAGCCGGCCGTCGGCGTCCAGCCGTACCCCGACCGCACCCTCGGTGGCTGGGCTGCAGCCTGTCAGCCCGGCCAGCACCAACGTGCAGATCACTCCCAGCAGCCCTGTCCGTCGCATCCAATCAGCGTGAGCACCGACGGTCACTTACCGATCACGGCGAGAGATCGGCTTGACGACATCGAGGATCGGCGAAGCAGATCCAGCAAGGCCACTGCTTGAAGGCCGGCGGCAGCTCGCGGTGCAGGTTGTGATGGCCTGCTCTACTGACAAAGTGCGTGCCCGTCTACTTCTCTACCTTGCGTTGATGGCTGCGGGCGTCATGGCGACAGGAGCCGGACTCTTGGTCGCCCTGGGATACGTCGAGCAGCCAGGGCCCTTTGGCGAGGGGGCATTGGGCGCGGTTGGCGGAGCTATGGCCTCGGCTGGGTTTACCGATGGAGGAAGTGCCGCTCCTCGGGCTCGGGGCAAGCGTGAGATCGCGCGCCGACGCCAGCGTCGAAGCATGTCACCGGCAGCACCTGGGTGACCTCAGGCGTTAGCAGCGCCGACATCATCGGTAGCCGGCGTCGCAGCGAGCAGGCGGTCGCGTCGCTGACCGCTGTGGTCCCGGCCGGCGCCGTCGATGCCGCGTTGACCGAGCCTGCGGGTGTGCAGTGGTTCCTTTCGGGCTGGGGCGTCCTGCTGGCCTGCTGCGGCCCGAATGCGTCGGGCCTGCGATCCCTATCGGCACCATCGCTGAACCTGGAGCTGATCTGCGCTTCGGCGACCAACTGGGCACCAGCGCGGAGGTCCCACTTTCATCACCTGTTCGTACGGACTGCACTACGTATGGGCAGTCGCGGCCTTGGGCGCTCGGCGGGTGGTACCTTACCGACCCCTTTGTTGACGAGAAACGAGATTTGGCGTGGTCGACTCCCAAACCGACACCGGTTCCTCCGCTGGCTCCACGTCTTCGCGTCGATGGGTTTGGGTGGCGGCCGGGTCTGTCGTGCTCCTGGCCCTGCTAGGCGGCGGAGCAGCTTATTGGCAGTTCGCTAACCGTGGGGATGAGGATCCGGGATTGACGGGGTGTCGGTCGGCTGGGGTGCTGGTTCGGGCAGGGCAAGGGAAGGTTGTGCCGGCCGACGAGGTTCAGCGGCTGGGCGCCCTGTTCGAACGCTCGGCTCACGATGACTTGAAGTCCGCTGGCGTAACTGCGGCGGGCTTGGTGGAGAGGGTGCAAGATGCTCGCAACACCGGCCCCGGTGGTGACTTCTACCGTGCCCAGTTGGCTCAAGCTGTTCCGCGGATGACCTCTGCCTGCGAGAACCACCAGGTCAGGGTCAAGGCGTAGTTCGGATCGTCTGCCGCGGCCCGATATATACCGAGGCCCCGACCTGCGTTTAAGCAGGTGGGGGCCTCGGTAGCGCTGGCGGAAATCGATATGGACAGAGGCTGGGCTGTTCGCCGGCCTCCCGACCTCAGTCGGCCGAATCAGCTGAACGGCTTGCGGTGCGCTGCCGGGCGGCAGAGCGCCTCGGGAGGTCAGGCAAGCAGCTGGGCGCGAGTGGCGGTGACCGTCGCGGTGCCACTGGTCGACAGGCCGGAGATCCCGACCGGAAGATCGGCAACGGTCAACGTCAACTATTGTTCCGCGAAACGGACTACATCAGCAGAGGCGGGTCCAGGCTCGGGTGTCACGCTCACCGGCGGACGGAGGACTCGATTCCTCCGATCGTGTCCGGATCTTGCCAGGCACTTCGACGGTCCAGCAACCCTGCGCCGGTCGTGCTGATGTCAACGCGCATTCGATGCCTCGATGACGGTTGCCGTTCCTACCGCGGGCCGGCCCTCGTGCATGGTAATCGTCATGCCCGGCCGCGGGTCACGCCAGAGGGCGGGGGACAGTGGGCCAAGCGGACCGACCCGGTTGCGCCGGGTGGCAACGCTGGCGCGGACTCCACCCAGATGCGTGCCACGAGCAGATCGGGGTCGCCTGCGGCCCTACGCCGGCCGAGGTCCTCAACTGCACCCACCCCTACCTGCGCCTACACGTTGTCCCAGCTTGCCGACCTGCGCACTCGCTTGGCGGAAGTCGGCAATGAACGCTGACCCGGCCCGGACCGGGGTGCGCGGGCGGCGCCGGTGCTCGTCCCGGCTCAGCTCCGCCGGCCGGGAAAGTTGACGGTGAACGGCGAGGTGCCCACCCGGATGGCGGACGCGTCGACCTGCCGGACGTAGTCCGGGTAGCAGCGGTCGGGGTGCAGGCAGAGCCGGACCCGCTGGCCGGGCACGAGTCGGGCGTCGTACCGGCCGTCCTCGACGTTCTCGTCGACCGCGACGATGTCGCCGGTGTCGGCGTTGTAGACGTGGACCGGGTAGCCGTAGCCGTACACCGGGAGGCCGTTGGCTTGGCCGGAGATGGCGGTGCCGGCGCTCATCCGCTCGTTCGCCACGGTGGTGCCGCCTGCGACGACCTTGATCCGGGTCGCCTTGACGCTGTTCGGCGCCCCACCGGACCACTGGGTGGCGTAGACGCTGTTGGCGCCGCCGTTGCCCGGTGGGATGAACGCCAGTGACCACTCGTACGGGCCGAGCCCGCTGAAGGTGTACGAGCCGTCGCCGGGAACCTTCCGGGTGGTCTCGTACCAGAACGGATCGTAGGTCGTCAGCGCGACGGTCACCGACACCGGCTGGCCGGTGACCGCGTCGGTGATCGACCCGGTGATCGACCCAGCCCGGTCCAACAGGATGTCGGGCAGCGTGGTGATCCCGGGCCCTGGCGCGACCGTCAGTGCCTTGGTCCGGTCGCCGGTGCCACCGCTCGGGCCGACCCACTGCGCGCCGTGCCCCTCGGCCGAGCCGCCGGCCCAGATGTTGTACCGGTCCGGGTGGAGGCTGTGGAACCGCACCACCCCGTTCTCGTCGGAGATCTCGTTGGCGTCATAGATGTCGGGGAACCGCTTGTCCACCGAGATGGCGATGATTCCCGCGTTGGGCACCGGCGTGCCGGTCGCCCGGTCTCGCAGTGTCACGCGCAGTTCGTTACCGGGTGGCTGGACCGGCAGCGTCGCGTGGGTCACCCGCCCGGCGACCGCGGTCGCCTCGACCATCCCGCCCTCGTGTACGCCGTCGTTCGCGGCGCCGGTGAATCGGTAGTGGCCGGGCGGCACCTCCAGGTCGACGTACCCGTTCGGGAAGGTCCCGGTGGGGCTGGTGCAGATGAGGCCGAGTTCCATCGGGTCCTGCACACAGAAGTTCCGCACCTCGGCGCCGGTGGCCGCGTCGGCCGCGACGAACCGGATCCGACCGGCCGGAGGAAGCACGTCGTCGACGACGAGCCGGCCACGGGTCGGCACGGTCACAGCTCCCCAGGGGAACCCGAGCCGGCTCGGGTAGTAGCGGGGCCGGAACACGCCGGGCAGTTGGTTGGTGATCCGGTAGCGCCCGGCCGACACGCCGGACACCCGCCACCGGCCGGCCCGGTCCGTGGTGGTCGAGTAGGTCGGATGCTCGGCGCCGGAGTCCGGCGCGAGGGTGACCCTGACCTGGCCAGCCGGTCGGCCGGACCGTTCGGTCAGAGTGCCGCTGACTGTCGCGGCAGCGTTACCGGCGCGGACCGGCGCGACCGTACCCAGCACCGCGTCGACGCCGAGCAGCAACAGTGCGCACAGCGCCGCCAACAGGAGAGTCGCGGGACGTGCTACTCGGCTGTCCATCGTGGTGGCACCTCCGGAATCGGCAAAGCTCGGCTCGCTCGCTCGCGCACGTCAGGGCAGCGTAACTTTGGCCGTCATCACTTGAAGTCATGTGATGAACACGGACAGCGTCGGTTTTCGAGGCATCTGCAACTCGCTACCGACGGTCCGGGCACTGCCAGCCGCTCGTGTAGCCGGACGGACTCGTGTCTTTGGGCCTCTGCGGTTCGGACGTTTCCGTCGACGACCCGACCTGTACGGCCGAGACACCCTGGCCCCGCCTGCGCCACTCGATCAGAACGCGTGGGACCCCCCGGTACGGGAAGCACCCCGCCGCGGGTGCGCCAGGCGGGAGTCGCCGCCGCCGAACCCCGTGCCGACGGCCAGCATTCTGGCCTTGGCCAGGGGCGTGTCGCGGTACTGATCGTGCGCCGCCGGATCTCCGTGACCACGGTCGCCCGGGCCCGCAGGCGGTGGGTGCCTGCCCGCTGCGAGCGTTGAGTAGCGCCGAGAGTCAGCGTCCCCGTGGGTGTTGCCGAACTCACGGGGACAGACACGCCCGACCGCGAAGTGTCGGCCCGGCCGCTCAGGCGGGGCTGAACTGGATGAGGACCGACGCGGTCGGCAGTTCGTCCGGAGCGGGTGGCGCCTCGGTGCGCCAGGCCAGCCGTACGCGCCATCGGCGGCCCGGCGGTAGGCGGTAGGCGTCGGCGATGCCGCCGGCCGTGCCGCTGGCGAACCCGAGGATGCCCGACTCGAAGACCACCTCGAGCACGTGGCTGCGGTCCCAGCCGCCCGGATCGAAGTCGGCCGGCCCGTCCCAGGTCTCCAGCCGGGTGTCGCTACCCAGCACCACGGCGTCGTCGATGTTCTCGACCACCACGAAGCCCGGCGCCGAGCTGACCCATTGATCGAGCTCGTGCGGTGCGGGTGGAACGTTGCGCCGGTCGTTGCTGTCGTCGATCATCGCGAACAGTCGATAGTCGACATTGACGTACAGCTCGGTGTGCTCGACCAGCGCCGCCATGCTGGCCCCTCCCCGCTCGGTGGACTGCGAGGGTAGCGTTCTCCCGCTGACCGTGAGTGTCCGCATACTTGCTCACCCGTGCATCGGCAGCAGCGAGTGTCCCGAGTGGGCCGCCGCTTGCGGTGTGATGGCGGTGGTGATTGCAGGCGTAAGAGCCAGGCGGGTAGGGCCGCTCGTCGGGCGGTCTCGGATCGGTTGGCCCGGTCGCCGCGCCAGAATCGGGCGAGCCGCAAGTCTCGGCGCCCCTGGCAGCCCCATCGAGAACCAGATCCAGCCCTGAAACGGCGGGGAGACTGCCGATGTGGGCTGGGAGCCTCGCTGCCGCTACCTCCCAGCTTCGACTCCCGGCCTTGGCCTGGGCCCCACGCTTGGGCCCCACGCTGACAGCGTCGCAGCCGCTCATGCCGCCGAGAGGTCGCTATTGGGCGACCGCTTGCCGTCGGCCCTCGGCGCCTGAACACTTTCCCGCCTGATCGGCAATGTCAGGGTGAAGCGCGAACTTTGCCGAGGAGGGCCATGGCTTCGGATGCGGATTTGATAGGCCGGTCGCTGGATGGCGATGTCGACGCCTTCGTAGAGGTGGTCGAGCGTCATGAGGCCGCCGTCGGTTCGTACCTCGTTCGCCGGGCTGGGCGGGATGCGGCTGAGGACCTCCTGGGCGAGGTTTGGGTTGCGGCGTTCGAGTCGCGGCGATCGTACGACCGGTCGTACGACGATGCGCGGCCGTGGCTGTACGGCGTGGCATTGAATCGCTTGCGGCGCTACTGGCGAGCCCGGCCGGCAGAGGACCTGGTGGCGGACGTGCCGGACGTGGCTACTGGATGGGATCCGTGGTCGGCGGTGGACCTCGGCGTGGACGCCCGGGCGGTGCTCCGGTCGGCCCTGACGCGGCTCAAACCCGAAGAGCGGGAGGTCCTGAGGCTCGTCGCCTGGGAGGACCTGACCGCAGCCGACGCCGCGCGGGCCCTCGGCATACCGGCCGGCACCGCGCGGCGGTTGCTGAGCCAGGCCAGGGCGGCATTGCGCGACGCCCCGGGGGTGTCCGCGCTTCTGAAGGACCGCAACAGCGCGAAGGAGAGACACCGATGACCGACGAGCTTGATCTGGTCGGTGCGTTGGGCAGCGCAGAACCACTGCGCCCGGAGGCGTATCAGCGGGCGCGGGCGGTGCTGCGGGCGGCTATGGCCGACCCCGGAACCGTGCGGCTGCTGGGCGCGATATCAGCGGAAGACACAACTATGGAGGCGACTTCAACCATGGAAACGACGACAACCACGCGGGACCACGAATCCAGCCCGGCGCTTCAGCGCCGCCGCAGGATCGGTATCGCGGGTCGATTGGGCATCGGTGCCGGAGTTGCGGTTACCGCCGCCGCGGCAGCTGTCGCTGTGGTGCTCAACTTGTCGGCGACCGGGGGCACGGAGGCCGGCAACGATTCGGCGGCCGCCGCCTCGGGCTCGACCACCGTCAACGGGTCCGCCGAGCCCGCGCCGCTGATGATCTTGGCCGGGTCCATCAAGACGGTCACCCCGTCGGGGGGCGACGCGTGGCTGGTGAAGGCGACGCAGGTCAGCGGCACCAAGACCATGCAGGTCGTCTACACGCTGTACACCGACGGTCACGCGATCTATACGGGCAACAGCGTGAAGGACATCAAGCGTGCGATCGCCCGTCACCAGGACCAGATGACGGACGGTGGCTACGCTCCGCTCCTCAAGGCGGCCGTCGCCGCAGCGGACAGCAGCCCGGCCGATGGCCGGACCCAGATGCTCAAGGCAGCCAACGATCCGCTGGTGGGCCTTGACCCCGCAGCGCAGAAGGCGGTGTGGGACAAGCAGCAGGCGGATGCCCAGGTGATCATCAGGCAGAAGGGCGGTAACGCCGAGCCGAAGCCGTACAGCCCCCAGGCCGTTCAGCGGCACTTCGACAACGCCCTGTGGACGTACAGCACCGAAGCACTGTCCGCTGGCGACGGCAACACGCAGGTCCGGGCCGGTGTGCTGCGTCTGCTGTCCACCATCTCCGCGGTCAGCGTCAAGAACTCGACCACCCACGGCAAGGCCACGCTGACGATCACCGCCGGCCCCGAGGTGTTCGGCGGCGAGGGCAGCGAGGTGCTGACCATCGACGCCACGACCGGCATGCTCGTCAAGGACGTCTCCACCGTGCCGGGCCTCCCTCAGGCCTCTACGACGTACGAGTCCTCCCGCGTGACGAAGGCCGACCTGTAGGCCGGGAGTTCCCATCCACCGTCGCTGACTACCTGGTGCGATCCCGCCGCAGGCACCGTGACCAGCGGGTCCGTGGTGGTGACCTCTTCGGAGGTCACCACCACGGCTAGGCTTGTGCGAGCTTCAGAATCGCACTGAGCGTTATCGGCGGTGGGGCAACGGGCCGTGTCTCGGACACGTTTGCTGCCAGGTGAACTCGCGTGAGCGGGCGAGTTGTTGCACGTAGGTCAGGGCGTCGCGGTAGCCGGTGATGACCTCCCAGGTTTGCGGGTTGGTCTCTACCGGTTCGTCGCCGGCGACGGCCGCGGCGGCGTCGTCCAGAGGCACCTGGTAGCCCTCGATCGAATTCGAACCCTGGATGGCGCCGCTCCTCAGCGACGGCCGGTGCGGGCCTCGGGTGACGTGCCGCCGTAGGTGGACAGTTCGACGCTGATCAGGGCCGGGTGGATGGGACTTCGCTGCCGGCGGGCTGACCGTGCGGGCCACCGTGGGCATGGGGAATCTCCCGGCGGCCAGGTCCCGGGATCGGCCGGGGCGGTGGTGGCGCCGTCGAGGCGCGGACGACGAGCTCGACCGGTTGGTCGGCCGCCGGTGGAAGCTCGACGTCCGGCTTCTCGATGACCTGTACCAGCAGCGCGAGGCCCTGCCGCGCGACCTCGTCGAACCGCTGCCGCACGGTGGTGAGCGGGGGAGTGACGTAGGCGGCGACCGGGATGTCGTCGAATCCGACGACGCTGATGTCCTCGGGCACGCGGCGCCCGGCCTCGAGCTGCGCGCGGATGAGACCGATCGCCATGTCGTCGTTCGCGGCGAACACCGCGGTCACGGTGCCATCGCCGGCCAGTTCCCGGCCCGCCGCGTAGCCGGACGTGGCCGACCAGTCGCCCTCGACGACCGGCGGCTCGTCCGCGCCATGGGCTCGCAGCGCCTCGCGCCAGCCGGCGAGACGGTCCCGTGCCGAATACCACCGCTGCGGGCCGGCCAGGTGATGGACGGTCGCGTGCCCCAGCTCCAGCAGGTGCTCGGTCGCGGCCCGCGCGAGCCGGCCCGCGCCGACCCTGGCGGTCACCACCTGCGGCGCGGCGAAGGTGGGCGGCGCGCCGAGGACCAGGACCGGCACGTCGACGCTGATGAGGCCGACGCCCTCGTCGATCGGCTCGGAGATGACGACGCCGTCCACGCCCTGGTCCAGCAGCGACGCCAGGGCGCTCGCGATGCCGCCCGGGTCGCCCTCGATCGTGTCGGCCAACCGCAGCGTGTAGCCCACCTCCCGGACCGCCCGCTCGATGCCCATGAGCCACGACGCCGGCCCGTACAAGGCGCTGCCGAGCGTCACCACGCCGATCGACCGGGTCCGCCCGGACGCCAGCGCCCGGGCCGCCTGGTTGCGCCGGTAGCCGAGCTCCTCGGCGGCGTCCAGGACCCGCCGGCGCACGTCGGCCGAGACATACGGCTCGTCGTTGAGGACCCTGGACACCGTCTTCTGGGAAACGCCGGCCAGCCGCGCGACGTCCACGCTGCGCGGCGTCGGAGGGCTTCCACCCGGCCTCGCCAGTCGCGTCACGGCAGCTCCCATCGTCGGCCATAGTCCTGTATGATTGCGTAGTCATGTCTACGCAGTCAGACACCCGCCATCAAGAGCCCGTAACCCGCCCGTGACGCTGGCGAAGCACGTTCCTCACCAACACCCTAACTTCCGTTTCGAACCGAACAAGTCAGGCCGCGCCGCCCGCCGACTTCGCCGAGGGCCACAGTGCCGGCCACGCCTTCAGCGTGTCACGCGGCCGGGGGTCACGGGGGCGAATCGGTTCGCTACTCGATCAGCGCAGCGTCGGTGGGCCGGCGACACGGAATGTCTGAGCGCGATGCCCTAGCACTCCGGAAGGGTCGTACTCGTCGGCGGCCACTCGGAGCTCGCGAGGCGTCAGGAGCAGGAAGTAACCGTCCTGAAACCTTGACTTCACGCTCGATGCACCCATTAATGCATATCTATGTATTCGGGCCGCAACCATCCTTCCCGGGTGGTCGGCGACGCCGGCAGACTTGTCGAATCGATTCGTGCATCGGCCTTGAGTCCATGCCCTGAACCGGTGTTGCAGAGCTGGCGGATGAGTCACAGGAGGTAACCGTGCATCACACGAACGTCCACTGGGGTGGCCGATTGTCGGCGTTGGCCAGAGGGCTGGCCGCGACTGTGGCGCTCGGCCTGCCTCTGACGCTGGGTGGCCTGACCCTGGCGACCCCGGGGCCGGCCCTGGCCGCGCCGGTCGTGACGCAGAGTGTCGCGGCCGCCGGACTTGATGGTGTGGCGGCCGGTAACGGCGCGATCGCCTCGGTCGATCTGGCCGGGACGTGGGCCTTCACGCCCGCGGGTCGGGGAACGACCTCGATCGCGGTGCCTGGTGGTGGCTGGTACAAGCAGGGCTTCACCGACGTGACCGAGGCGGTGTACTCGCGCAGCATCACGGTGCCGGACTCGGGGCAGCCGCAGTCGACCTGGATCGAGTTCGGCGCCGTCAACCACCAGGCGACACTGTCGGTCGACGGCCGCGTGGTCGCGACCCAGACGACGGCGTTCACCCCGTCGAACTTCGACATCAGCGCCTACGCGGCGCCCGGCACCACCCACACGATCACCGTGAACGTGAAGGGCCGCGGCGCGTTGAAGGCATCCAACGGCCGGTACCTGGTGCCCGACGCCGCCACGTGGTCCGAGGCGGTACCGCAGGGGATCTTCGGGTCCGCGTTCCTGCGGGTGTACCCGGCGGTGTACGTCAGCGATACATTCGTGCGTACGTCGGTGGCGAACAAGACGCTGACCTACGACGTGACGGTGCGCAACACGTCGGGCAGTTCCCGGTCGGTGACGTTGACCGGGTCGCTGGCGTCCAAGAACGGAACGGCCTTCAGCTACCCGGAACTGCCCAGCCGTACGGTCACCGTGGCGGCCCGCTCGACCGTGACCGTGACCGTCGGGCCGGTCGCGTGGAACCTCGACAGCACCTCGTACTGGTGGCCCAACGTGCCGTACCGGTCGGGGTACCGGGCGCAGCTGCACGGGCTGACGGTGCGTGCCGCCACCGACGACGGCCGGACGAGCGACGCCGAGTACCGATTCGGGTTCCGGGAGGCCACCCAGAACGGTGACTACTACTACCTCAACGGCGTGCGGGTGAACTTCCGCGGCGACAACCTCCAGGGTGCCGACTATGACCGGATCAACAACGGCGGCAAGGGCGACGCGTACCACACCCTGCCCGGCTTCCTGCCCCCGTCGTCCGGCAACGGCGGCTGGCCGCAGGCGGTGGACAACTACCAGCGGCTGAACTACAACGTGGTGCGCATCCACCAGGAGCCCGGAAGCCCGTACATGTTGGACGTCGCCGACGAGATGGGCCTGATGATCATCGACGAGGTCGCGATTCGCGGCTCCCAGTCCTCGCAGGAGTGGAAGGAGTCCGTCGGGCACGACAACATGGTCAACCACGCCCGTGCGCTGGTCCTGCGCGACCGCAACCACCCCGCGATCATCCGCTGGAGTCAGAACAACGAGCCGAACCAGAGCGGCCAGGATTCCGAACAGTTCGAGAAGGAGCTGTACGCGGCGATGAACGGCGCCGACGGCACCCGGCCGATCATCGCCGAGGTGGGCGTCGGCGGGAATGTCAGCCTGTATCCCGGGATGACGTACGCCAACTTCGCGGTGATCCCGCACTACGTCGACGGCTTCGGCAGGTACGGGGAGGGCCTGATCACCGTGAACGGGCGGCCCGACGGCGAGGGCGAGTACATCTGGCCGGCGTGCAACAACAAGCAGGGCTTCGAGTGGTTCGCCACGGCGACCCTGGCCAAGCGCGGCAAGGGCGCCACCGACCTGCGTCCGTACACGCTGCTGTCCGCCTGGGCCAGCGTCGTGCCCGGCGTGCGGAGCACCGACTTCACCCCGGAGGAGGGTGGTCACCCCATCTACGGTGCGGACAACCTGCCCGACCCGTGGAGCAACCCGCAGATCCAGCGTGTGCAGGCGGCGTTCAACCCGGTGGCCGCGGTCGACCTCCCGTACTGGTCCGCCTCCGGCAATTCGGACTCCAACGGCAGCTTCCCGCTGCCGCAGGCGGTACCCAGCTACGCCCGCAACGCCACGGTGACCCGCACCATCACCGTGTTCAACGACGACTTCACCAACACGTCGGTGGGCTTCGCCTGGACCGCCCGGCTCGACAGCCCGACCGGCGCGGTCGTCGCGTCCGGCAGCACCACCCTGACCATTCCACTCGGCTCACGGGTCACCCAACCGGTGTCCTTCACCGCCCCCGCCACCGGCAGCCGCGTGTACCTGCAGCTGTCGACCGTCAAGTCCGGCAGCACCGTCTTCACCGACTCGGTCGAATACCTGAACCTCGGTGGGAGCGGTGGAACCGGGCCCACTCCCGGCACCTACCGCATCGTCAACCGCAACAGCGGCAAGCCCCTTGCCATCGCCGGCAACTCCACCGCCGACGGCGCCAAGGCGATCCAGCAGAGCGGCACCCCCACCTGGACGATCAGCGCCACGCAGGACGCCTACACCCTGCGCTACACCGCCTCGGGAAAGGTGCTCGACGTCAACGGCGCCAGCACCACGATTGGCCTGCAACTGCAGCAGTGGTCGGCAAACGGCGGCACCAACCAGACGTGGTACCTGCGACCCACCGGTAACGGCTACTACACCATCGTCAACCAGGCCAACGCACTGGTGGCCGACGTCTACGCCGCCTCAACCAGTGACGGCGCCCAAGTCGTCCAATGGACCGCCAACAACGGCACCAACCAACAGTGGCAGTTCGTACCCGCCTGACCAGTAGCAAAGGTGAGTGTCAAGTTCGGCCGCCGGTAGCGGGCTGCCGATTGTCGCGCCGACTCGGGGGCACGGTTTGTGCGCCCGAGTCGGCGCGATCCAATCACGTGGGACACGAGCTACCGATCCGAACCGACACGAGCGTGCGCTTCGGCCCACTCGCGCATGCTGCGCGGCGCCCGGCCGGTCACGCGCTCGATGGTGTCCGTGACCGGCGCGGGCTTGTTGACGTGCGTCTCCCAAGTGGCGAACAAAAGGTCAGCAGGCGCGTGCGGGGCGATCTCCGCCCGCGCGGTCGCGGGATCGATCTCCTCGTATCGCAGCTCACGGCCGTGCGTCCTGCCGATCAGCTCGATCTGCTCCCGGTGGGTAAGCGACTGTGGTCCGGTGACGTGGTAACGCTGCTCGCTGTGCCCGTCCTGGGTCAGCGCTGCCACAGCGATCCCGGCGAGGTCAGCGGGGTGAATCGGGGAGCCTGCTGCGTCAGCGTAGGGGCCTCGAACGACGTCACCGGCCGCGAGCTGTCCAGGGACGTCGAATGCCCAGTGCAGCGCGTCGGCGGAGTTGATGTCCAGTCGCAGGAAGGTCCACTGCATCCCGGAGTCGATGATCGCCTGCTCGATTCCGTGGTGGAACGCCGCGATGTCGTTGGGCTGCTGCTCCGCGTTGTCGTCGATCTCCGCCGTGGACTGGAACACCACGCGCTTGACACCGGCGTTCTTCGCGGCCTCGATGAGCTCCGGCACCCCAGGGCCCATGGCGAGGACGAAGATCCCGTCGACGTCCCTCACCGCAGCCGGCAGAGTCCCAGGGTCCTTCATGTCGCCGGCGACGACCTCAGCGCCGGCAGGAAGATCCGCCTGCTGCGGATCACGAGTCAGGGCCCGTGCAGGCTTACCGATCGACACCAGCTGCTCGACGATGGACCGGCCCACGGGTGCCGTAGCCGCAGTCACGAGGATCATTGATTACTCCAGAAAATGGTGAGGTCTGAGTGGGATTAGGTCTCGGCTTGCTGTCAGATGCTCGCGAGCTGCTCCTGATTCACCTCCGCCATGGTTGTTTGACGTGCCTTCTTCGGTAGCCGGTGAACGCGCCAATCGGAGCATTGATCAGGAACACCAGGCGCCATCCGAGAGCGAACAGGTCTGCGTTGATGAGCAACCCCGCGACGATGGACGCGCCAGGGCCGACAGGCCGATCACGGGGCCCAACGTGCCGAACGCGCCTTCCCGATCTCCTCGGGCGGGAAGAGGTCCGGACCAACCCGAAGGCCTGCGGAATCATCAACGCGGCGAACAGGCCTTGCACCGTCCGGGCGGCGATCAGAGTGTCGGGCGACCACGCGGCCGCACAGGCCAGGGAGGCGGCCACGAAACCGGCGGCGCCCACCAGCAGAAGCACCTTGCGGCCAAATATGTCGCCCAGGCGCCCGCCTGTCAGCAGGCCTCCAGCTAATGCCAAGGTGCAGGCTGCGGCGATCCACTGCACGCTCGCATGTGACCCGCCAAGATCCGCTCTGATCGCTTGCGCCGCGATGTTGACGACAGTGGCATCGAGCAAGTTCATGATCATCGCCGCGAGGACAGCAAAGAGTCCGAGCCAGCGGTGGCGTCGTGTTGTCCATGCCGCAGACTCTGGCAGCGAAGTAGGAACATCAGTTTCCTACTGGGGTGGGAAACTTCCGGCATGTTGGAAACATCGGCGCGGTTGCTCCGGCTGCTGTCCCTCCTGCAAACCCCACGCAGGTGGAGCAGCACCGAGCTGGCCGAGCGGCTGAACGTGACCACCAGAACCGTGCGCAACGACGTCGAGCGTCTCCGCGCTCTCGGCTACCCGGTGCACGCCACGTTCGGCACCGACGGCGGCTACCGCCTCGCCGCGGGCGCAGTCCTCCCGCCGCTACTGCTCGATGACGAGGAAGCCGTCGCCATCGCCATCAGACTGCGCACCGCCACGCCGTCCGTAGCCGGCATCGAGGAATCCTCCGCCCGAGCCTTGGCGAAACTCGAACAAGTGCTGCCAACCCGGCTGCGGAACCGAATCAACGCGCTACAGACCTACAGTGTCGCCGTCTCGGCAGGCGACGACAATCAGCGGGTTGCCGCAACGGCGCTCAGCGAGATCGCCGCAGCGTGCCGAGACCGGCAACGACTGCGTTTCGACTACCGCTCCCACGACGCCTCAGAGTCTCGCCGTGAGGCCGAGCCCTACCGCCTGGTCAACTGGGGGAGACGCTGGTACCTCGTCGGTTGGGACATCCAGCGGGAAGATTGGCGCACCTACCGCGTCGACCGTATGACCTTGCGTCTACCGCACGGGCCTCGGTTTCTCGCCCGGCCGCTGCCGGACCCGGACGTCGGCGCATACGTCATGCGCGGGATCGGCCGAGCCGTGTGGCGGCACCGGGCGACAATCATCGTGCACCTGCCCGCCGAAGTCGTCGTCGAAAGACTCCCACCAGCAGTAGGGCCCGTCGAATTTATCGGTAGAGATCGCTGCAGGGTGCGCACAGGATCTGACAACCTCGAGCAACTCGCTGTCTGGTTCGGTCTGCTCGGCGCCGACTTCGAGGTCATTGAGCCGCCGGAGCTCCTCGGTCACCTCAGGATGCTTGCCGACCGGTATCGACGCGCCGTCGGCGACACACCAAGCACCACCCGTGCCGACTGACCCCCAACGCCGGCCGCGCTTCGAGCCGGGACAACGCGCTCCGGGGTGCCTTGAGTCCCGCCTGACCGGGCACTGTGAATTTCGGAATGCCTGCTCGGCTGTGACTGGCCGCAGGGGCCCAATTCCGTCGACAGGAATGGCGTCCGTTCGCGGCGAGTGGTCGACTCGCCGAGCCGGGCTGCGGTCTACGGCTGTACGAGCCGATTCGGCGACCGGTCCACGCTCAACAGGCGAAGGATGGACGTCAATGTCAAGCGGCCCTCTTCGAGTGGCTAATAAAATCTGACCGGCGTCGACGCCGCCCAGACGTCGGCCCACGCACACGAGTCCGTCGGGCAGCCCTCCGTCGTCCCTGGACGGTCGGTCGGTGCCCCGTTCTGCGGCGTCCGGGTCGGCAGGTGGTGGTCGCCACCTTGAAATCTCGAAACGCGAGACGTCGGCTGGATCGTCTTGCGCCGGCCGGGTGTGCTCTGGAGACTACCGGGAGTAGCCCTGGCAGGCCGACTGCCCGTCAGGGCGAACGTTCACTGATACGGGGGCGCTACGTGGACATGTCGTTGTGCGGAATCACCGCGAGACCAGACGTCGACCACGGCCATTCCATGCCGTGAGCGCGCGGTCAGCCTTCGTACGTCGTTGACGCCTCCCTGCCGAATGCCCGATGGCAATTCGGTCGTCACGTGTGCCCTCAGGAGGTGCATTCCGCTGCTCAAATGGAGGAACAGTGCAGGATCTCAGCCGACTGCTCGCGCTCGTCGCGGTGGCGGAAACCGGTTCGATTTCTGCGGCCGCGTCAAGACTCGGTTATACGGCCCCCGCCTTGAGCCAACAAATGGCCAAGCTCGAACGGGAAGTTCGAATGCAGTTGCTCGTACGGCACCGCCGGGGCGCGCGGCTCACCGCTGCCGGTGAGCTGCTCGTGCAGCGGGCGCGCGAGATCGAGGCGATCCTGCGGGCCACCGAGACCGACCTGATGCAGTTCCTCGAGGTGTCGGAAGGTCAGCTGCGCATCGGCACCTTCACCACGGGCGAGACCCAGTTCCTGCCCGACGTCCTGGCCGAGTTGCGCCGCAGGCACCCGACCATCGCCCTGTCCATGCAGGAGTTCGACCATGCCGACGGGTTCGAGCGATTAGCCGAGGGCGACATCCATCTCCTGCTCACCCCCTCGTACATCCACGGCCGACCACCTACCGTGCCGGCGGGGCTGAGCTCGGAGGTGCTCCTCGAGGAAGAATTGCTCCTGGTCGCCAACGAGGGGCATCCCCTGACGGCGGAGCGCATGCCCCTGCACTGGACAGCGCTGGCGGGTTTTCCCCTCATCATCGGGCGGCGTGGCCTGGCTTCGCGTGAGGCGTTGGAGGCGCTGTTCGCGAGCCGTTCGATGCCCCCTCCGGTGGTCGCGTTCGAGACGGCGGACTATGCGATGGCGTGCGCCCTCGCCGGCAGCGGGGTCGGCGTCGCCTGCGTGCCGAGGATGGCCGCCAGGGCGAGCCGCGCGCCGATCAGCGTCCGGCCCTTCGCGGCTCCGCTGCTCAGACATGCCATCAGCCTGCTGTGGCGTACCTCGGACATCACGCCTCTGGTGCGTGCGGCCCGCAGCGTGTTCCGCGAGACCTTCGCCTGCGGCGGGGTTGGGGAGGCGCGGGATGCGCTCGTCGCCTCGGTGCACTGACCGGACCGCACCCTCGCCCCCTACTCCGATCAGGCCGTTCCCCTTGTCCGGCCTCGCCGGTCCGACCGGCGATGCAGGTCCGGTCTCAGCCGGAGTGCTCGCCGACGCCGAGTCTTGGCAGGGACCAGCGCGGGTCGAGGTGGGGCACCGGCCAGTTCGGGTCGGGACGCCAGTCGGTCCAGCGCACGTCGAACGGGGGATCGCGCCGCAGGGCCGCCCGGCTCAGTGCCACTCCCTCGGCGCGCATCGACCGGACGCTCTCCGGCGGCACCAGACCCCGGCTCGTCAACTGGGCGAGATCGCCCTCGTCCTTCCAGGTCGCCGTGCCGTCCGGGGCGACCCGGAGGTCAAGGGCGTAGTCCATGTACTGGACGGTGGCGCCCGCACGGACGTACGGGCGCTGGAAGTTCACGTACCAGCCGAGGTGCGCGCCTTCCCGATCCCAGCAGACCCAGACCACGTGGTGCAGGCCGTGCGGCATGAGCCAGAGCGTGTTCATCCGCCAGACCCGGTCGATGTGCACCCAGTCCGACCGGACGAGGCACTCGGCGATCCGCTCGCCCCGGTCGGCCGGAGCTGGCCTCTCCGGCGGGGAGTCGGGTGCCCGCCACTCGGTGCCCGCCGGCATCCACAAGACGAGGAGATCGCCGTCGTCCCGCACCGCCGTCATCGGCCGCGCGGACCACACCCGGTCCCGCCAGACCTCCTGCACCAGCACCTGCTCGCCAGGCGTCCACCGCCGCGGTGCCGTCATGGCCTCACCCCTCCAACTCCGCAAACCGGCCGATGGGGTGCGGTGAGAGGGCGACGCTGCCCCTCGCCTGACAGTCCTTCGCCACCTCGACCGCGCTGACATCGGCCAGCACCTGGTATCCCGTGGAGCTGGCCAGAGTGGCCAGTTCCCGGGGCGAGGAGCCCCAGACGAAGGGTTCGCCGTTGCGTCGTACGCTCGCCGCCATGCTCGCGACGGCTGCGTCCCGAGGCTCAGCGAGATGCCGCGCCTCCCAGTAGTCGAGCACGACGGTCAGCCCAGCGGTGAAGAACCCGCCGAGCGCCTCCAGGGTGGCGGAGATCGCCTGCTCCTGCAGGTAGTAGGTGACCCCGCTCCACGCCACGAAGGTGCGCCGGGTGCCGTCGAGCCCGGGAACCTTCCGCAGCACCTCGTCGAGCCGCTGCTCGGCGAGGTTCGCCGGGACCATCCGCAGCCCGGTCACTCCGTCGGGGCGCAGCCGGGCCACCCGGGCCCGCTTCAGTTCCTGCGTGGCCGGCTGATCGATCTCGTACACCGTCAACCCTTCCGCCCACTCCGGTCGGCGCAGCGCGAAGCTGTCGAAGCCCGCGCCGAGCAGCAGGTACTGCCGCGCTCCACGGCCGCAGGCGCGGCGCAGGGCATCCTCGGTGTGACGGCCGCGCAGCAGCACGTGCGGCGCCGCCACCGAACCGGCGCGCATCCACCAGCGGATGGCGCCCTCCGGGTTCCGGTCGGCCTGCGGACCGCGTACCGCCGACGAGCCGAGGACGCTCCCGCGGAAGAAGGCCCACTCCTGCTCGCTCAGCAGCTGCGCGGCGACCGGGTCGACGTGGACCGGCGCTGGCTCGTGAGCGGTGTGGAAGGCTCGCATGAACGCGTTGCCCAGCGCGGTGGAACTGGCCCCGCCGGTGCGGGGACGGTCACCCCTGGCCGCCGATGCCGCCTTGCGGGAATCCTGCGGGTCGTTCACAACGCATCGAGTTCGTCGAAGGCGTGATGCCGCACCAGGGCCGCCGTGGCCCGGCGGACGGCGGCGTCGTCGGGGACGCCCGCCCCGTAGGCCGTGCGCAGCGCCACCCGGCGCAGGTAGTGGTAGAGCAGAGCACAGCGGTAGTCGCTCAGCAGCACGTCGGCAGTGATGCCAGGCACCGCGACAGTCAGCTCCCTCCGGTAGAGCTCGAGCAGTTCCACGTCGTCGGCCTCGCTGTTGGCGACGAGGAAGGCCAGGTCCAGCGGTCCGCGGGCACGGGTCGCGGCCTCCCAGTCGATCACCCGGATTCCCGGCTCCGCCGGATCGGCGGGGAACAGCACGTTGCCCGAGTGCAGATCACCGTGGACGACGGTCACGGGGGGCGCGCTCAGCGCCCGCAGCAGGGCCGGCGCCCGCTCGGCGAGGCGTGCGGAGCCGGACCGCACCTCGGCGGGCAACCAGCTCGCCTCGGCGACGGCGGAGAGTCCCGCCGAGCGAAAGGTTCCCACCAAGAAGTCCGCGCGGGCCGGGGCGGCCTCGTCGGGCAGCCACCGCCACTCGTCCGGGACGCGGTCCCACCAGCGGGCATGGAACGAGGCGAGGGCCCGGACCGCTCGCTCGCTGTCGGCGGCGGAGAGCACGGCGCGGGGCGGCAGGGTTCCCTCGGCCATGTCGTCGAGGACCAGGACGAGAGAGGTCCCGCGGGTCGCAGGGCCCCAGCCGCGCAGCCTCGGCAGGCGCAGCAGTTCGGTGCCGTGGACGCCGTCCGGGCTGTGCACGTGACGTTCCACGGCCGGCAGACCGAGGCGTTCCTTGAACGCGCGCACGCCGTCGTCGGCCGGCGGGAACTTGACGATCAGGTTGCTCGGCCGCGCCGGGCGGCCGGGGCCGGACGCGTTTGCGGCGCGGCGCACCCGCCACACGTGTGGCGCACCGTCCACCGGTTCGATGGTCAGTTCCTCGTCCGCGCCGATCTCGGATCCGGGCAGGGCCGAAAGGATGGCCGCGTCGAGCGCCTCGGGGGTCAGGCGCGTGGTCACGACAGGATGGCCCCGAGGGCCGCGTCGTGGGCCCGGACGGCCCGGACGATCTCGTCCAGATGCCCCTCGTCGTGCGTGCAGGTCGACTCCGCGACGACGCGGCCCACCGGCACGACATCGCCCCAGGCCGTGCCGGCCACGGGGAGCGCCAGGAATGCGTCGTCGAGGGCCTCCACCTCGGCACGGATGCGGCGTCGGGCCCTCGTGACGATGTCGAGGATCTTGGACACCGGTACGCCCTCGTAGGCGCGCAGTCGTTCAGCGTTCGCAGCGTCGATGTCGAAGTCCGGCCGACGGTTCGTGCTGCCGGCCGCGGCGAGCCGGCGCAGCTTGGCCATCTGCTCGTCCACCTCGTGTTCGGGATAGTAGACGGCGAGGTGGCAGAGGGTGTCCCTGACGGTCCACGTGCCCACCCCGGTCGGCAGGTCGGCGATCTCGTCGACGACGGACGCGACGGACTCGATCCGCCTCCGCTGCTCGTCCATCGAGGCCAGCAGCTCGGCCCTGGTGCAGCTATCGGTGATGGTCATCGAGCGCTCTCTCTCGGTAGGGTCTGTCGAGCAGGCGAAGCCCGGGTCAGGAAGCGACGGACGCGTCGCCGGTGCCCGGCCAGCGCAGGCTCAGGGGGCGTGACGCTGTCGTACGCACCTGCCGCCAGAGCATCCACGTCTCGGGCCGGGCCAGCAGGCTCCTGCGCACCCACGCGCGCGGTTCGTCCGCCGACTGTTCACCCGCCTCCCACGGCGCACGTCGTCGCAGCCGCAGCAGCAGGCGGCGCCCACCCGTTCCGTCCTCGGGTGTCACCCGCCAGGTGAACACCTGTGCCCGGGCGAGGCTGACCATGCGTGGCACGGGAGCCGGGGCGCTCTCCTCGTCCGGCCCCGGCAGCAGCGGAAGACCGTCGACGCCGACATCGGCGTAGCTGACGAACAGCCCGCCCTGGTCGCGCGCGGCGCGCAAGGACAGGCTGAAGCCTCGGCCGGGCGTGGTCCACGTGGAGTTGCGGAGCCCGTAGTGGCGCATCACGGGCAGCATCGCCTCGTGGACGAGGATGGTCTGGCGCAGCCCGAGGAAGTCCAGGTGGACCGGGCCCACCGTGTGGGCGTGCAGGTGCGCACCGACGAGCAGCACGGGACGGTCCGTACGGGCCGCCGCGGCCAGCTCCGGCAGACCCTCGACGCGGACGAAGGACCCGCGCTCGTCGTCGGCCAGACTCAGGTACCACTGTTCGTCGGCGGCCTTGTCGATCCACGTGTCGTACCAGCGGTCGACGAGCGGCGGGTTGGTGGCGGCCGGCAGCCCGGCCGCCACCATCGCCGCCCGGACCTGGGTGCTGACCTCGGAGCGGATCCCTTCGCACTCGTGCGCGATGCGATCCCGCTCCGACTGCCAACTTCCACCGCTCCGGGCCATGGCACCCACCGGGCTTCCTACGCCTGGGCCAGGCGCAGCAGCTTGGGGGCGTGCTGCTCGATGACCGGCCGGACAGGCTCGCCCAGACGATCCACCAGGGTGGTGAGCTCGCGCTGGACGTCCTCGGGCATCCGGCGCTTGAGGGCGTAGCGCAGGCTGTGCTGGACCGTCCAGTCGGTGAAGCCCTCGGCCTGCGCGAAGGTCGCGATCCGGGCGGCGGCCAAGGCCTCCTCGGGGGTGCCGAAGTCCGCAGCCATCCGCAGTCCGAGGTGCAGGTACGGCGCGTTCTCCTCGTTGAGGTAGTCCGTGAGGGCACGGGGATTCCGCCCCTGGTCCCGGAGCACCCGGTGCACGTCGGTCATCGCCCGGTGCTTGAAGGTGATCTGGTCGATCGCCGCCTTGAGCCGGAGGTCGAGGGCGTCGAGCACCTCGTCGTCGATGGTGCGCCCGGGCGTCCGCCGCCAGGCTTCGACGGTGCTGGCGAAAAGGGCCACCACACCGAGCGCGGACGGGTGGTCACCACCGTTGGTGCCCAGCGTCTCGACGATCGAGTCCACCCGGTCTGCGGTGGTCCGGATAGCTTCGAGGGCCACTGCCGAGACGATCGGATCGTCCGGCATGACGTACTGGAGGAGATCAATCGAGCGGCCCGAGCCGTCGGGCAGGGTGTACGGCTTGGTCGTCACCTGGTGGGCGCCGTGCTTGGTCAGGTCGATGCCGGGTGCCGCCTTGACCAGCGGGTGCACTGCGACGGAGATGCCCGTCTTGTAGGTGATGAAGTCGAGTAGGCCGTTGAGGACGCCGGCGAGGTCGCCTTCCTGCACCAGCGGATAGAACGGGATGGCGGTGATCCGCATGTGCAGACCCGCGTCGTGGCCAATCTTGGGTGCCTCGAGGATGTGCTCCCAGCTGTAGCGGGGCTTGAACTTGCCGATCTGGCGGGCGACCCGCTCCACCGGGGTCTCCAGCCCGAGCAGCATGGCCCGGAAGCCGACGTCGCGCAGGTCGAGCATGATGTCGGGATCCACCTCCATCGGCACGGTGGAGACGTAGATGGTCTTGCCCTGGGTCGGCTCGTTCTCGCGCAGCGCCGAGATCAGGGACTCGACGTGTGAACGGCGCAGCAGGAAGTCGTCGTCCTCGAAGATGTACATCTGGAGATCGGGGTAGGCCGCCGCGGCGCGGTTCATGGCGCGCACGGCCTCGCTGCCGTCGTAGAAGTAGAGCTGCTCGCCCCACTGAGTGAGCTGGCAGAACTCGCAGGCCCGGGGACAGCTGCCGAAGACCGTCATCATCTTGATGGCGTTCGGACGGTGCACGTAGTTGCTCAGGCTGAGCGTGGAGCGGGCCCGCGCGCCGGTCTCCCGGCCGGACTCGTCGGTGCTCGCCCCCGCGTCGATCTGCGGAAGTTCGGCGAGTTCGAGCGGGATGTTGAGGTCGTCGGGAGCGCAGACGTCCATGATGTTGGTGGGCGTCCAGTACTTCGTGTCCAGCTCCATGAGCTTGACGTCGAGGCCGCCGGAGAACACCCGGCGCTCGAACTCGGTCAGCTTGACGACCCGGGTGTCGTGTACCCGCACGGCGTCGCCGGTCCGGTCGGCCAGGTGCAGGTTGGGGATGTCGCGGAAGAGTTCCAGGGCGGGCCGGTTGTCCCGGGGCCCCTCGTACGCGGAGGAGAAGATCATGTCCGCCTCGCTGGTCTCGCCGTGCGGTCCGACGACGACGTCCAGCGGGGTGTACTCCAGATATTCCCGGCGGCAGAAGTACGAGCTGTAGCCGGCGCCGACCAGGCGGGGCACGTAGCCGCGCTCCTCGTGCCGGCGGCACTGCTGGTTGAGGAAGTACATCGACTCGATCTCGGTCTGGGTGAAGAAGTTCGAGGTCGAGAAGAGGAAGTAGCAGCGCTCCCCGAACTGGTCGAGGGCCGCCTCGCAGGCCTCGAACTCCGAGTCGCCGAGTTCCAGGTTGAAGGCCTTGACCTCCACGCCGAGCAGGCCCAACCAGGACGCCACGTAGAACGAACCGATCGGGGGCTGGATGCCGAGGACGCGGCGCGAGCGGTTGCCGACCGTGCCGCCGCGCACCGGGTACTGGCCGCCGACGTTGGGTACGAAGATCGCCGCGGGACCGTCCTCCAGCGGGCTGCGGTCCAGGTCGTAGATGGAGCCGTCCGCCACCGTGAGAGCCAGCAGGTTGGCGGACACCCGGGCGTAGGTGCGGTTGTCGGTCTTGTCGAGGCGCTGGATGGCCTTCTTCACCATCGGCGTCAGGGAGCCGAGTTCATCGAGACTCTCGATCGGCAGCTCGGACAGGCCACGGGCGAACAGATAGCGCTCGGGGGTGGCGAGTCTCGCGAAGCCCTCCTTGGCCACCTTACGGTCCAGCCGCTCGGTCTCGGTCTCCAGGTAGGTGCGGTCAAGACGCTCCTGCTTGCCGTTCTGGAACAACAACGAAGACTCCTCGGGTCGATCGGGTTGTGCCGCCGAGCGGCGCACCGAGCGGACGTCAGTAGTGGCGGAACTTGCTCGTGTACCAGTCGGTGAACCGCTCGATCAGCGAGTTCAGTTCGCTCTCGCCGGGATGGGTGCGCCAGTCCCATCCGCTGTCCAGCCCGTTCGCGTCCACGAGGAGCTTCTTCAGCCGGAAGCCCGTGACCCGCCCGTCCGCCGGGTCGTCCGCGGTGAAGTAGGCGAGCGGCTCCTGGTGACCGGCGTCGAAGGGCGTGTGGACGTAGATGTAGGGCCGGAAGCCGATCTGTTCGCGCAGTCCCGGCAGCGGTGCCGGGGATGAGGCGAACAGCTCCGACAGCGGCTCGTGGATGCGTAGCGAGCCGGGCAGCGAGCACAGGTGCGGATGGAAGGCGTAGTCCTCCTCGGCGAACGCCGACGCACCGCCGCCGCCGCGACCGTGCTCGTAGAAGACGGGGGGCGCGTCGTACACGTCGCTGTAGAAGCCGGTGACCAGAGACTGGAGCGTCTCGATCTCGGGGAACCACTCCTCGAGAACGTCGTCGAAACAGCGCAGACGAAAAGGCGTGTCATGGCATGCCCTCGTCATGATGGAAAGGTAGCCCTCGACCACCTGCCCGACCGGTGCCAACAAGTAGAAATTAGGTGTTGAGACCAGTAGCTGGCTGGGCGATATAGCGGCTGGAAAACAAAAGAGACACCGTGGTCCGTCCCGACTTCTCACATCGACTTGCACGACTCCCCCTGGCGCGGTGTAATGACGGGAATCTAGCGCCCGTTTCCTGGTAGGTCCACGCCGGGTCCACATTTTGGACGGTGGTATCAGCATTGCCGAAGACTGATGAAAGATTCGATTAAGTGTGTTGCTTGTGGATACCGTGAAAGCTGTGCTCTTCGATCTCGACGGCACCCTCTTCGACTACGACGGATCGGTGACGGACGCCTTGCTGGGCTGGCTTCCCGAACTGGGTGTCGACCCCTCCGACGACGTACTGGAGCTGTGGCGGAGGCTGGAACGCGAGCACTATCCCGCGGCACATCGCGGAGCCATCAGCTGGAGCGAACACAGAAGGCGGCGGCTGCGGGAGTTCCTCGTCGCCCTCGACCGCCCGGTCGACGAGCCGTCCTTACTGGAGGTCTTCGCCGGCTACCTCGACAGTTTCGAACGGGCCTACCGGCCCTACCCGGACGCCGTCCGGGCCCTGACCCGGGTCCGCGCCGCAGGTCTCGCCGTCGGGGTCCTCAGCAACGGCTCCACCGGGCGGCAGACCGGGAAGCTGCGGGCGATCGGACTGCTCGGCCTCTGCGACGTGGTCTGCGTCTCGCAGGACCTGGCCGCCGCCAAACCGGACCCCGACGCGTTCCTGCGCGCCTGTGCACGGCTCGGGCAGCCGCCCGGCGCGGTCCTCATGGTCGGTGACAACCACGAGTGGGACGTCCGTGCCGCCCGCGCGGCCGGGCTGCCCGCGCTTCACCTGGACCGCCGGGGTGACCGCCCCGAAGCGGACCCCCACCGGATCACCACGCTCGACGCACTGTTCACCCCCTCATAAGGAGTTGGTCCTCAGATGAATCCGCTGCCGGAGGAAGCCGGCGGGATCACGCCGTGGCTGGAGCGGGTGGCCGGGCTGGTGCCCGCCATCCAGGAGGCCCGCGACACCGTCGAAACCCTGGGCCACCTGCCACCCGACCTGGTGGCGCGGCTTCGGGACGCCGAGCTGTACCGGTTGTGGGTGCCCCGGTCCCTCGGTGGCCACGAGGTGCCACCCGCCGTGATGCTGCACGTGGTGGAGGAGATCGCCCGGCACGACGGCTCCGTGGCCTGGTCCATGATGGCCGGGGCCAACTCGGCGCTGCTCGCGGCGCGGCTGCCCGAGGCCGGCGGCAGAGAGATCTTCGGCGACCCGCTGACCGTGGTCGCGGGATCGCTGCACACCGCAGGCACGGCGGTCCGGGTCGACGGCGGCTACCGGCTCACCGGCAGGTGGCGGCTGGCCAGCGGGTGCGCGGAGGCGAGCTGGCTCATCTGCTCCGCCTCCGTCACGGATGAACCCGACAGCAGTGGTGCGCACATCTTCTTCGTACGGGCCGCGGAGAGCGAGGTCATCCACGAGTGGAACGCGGTCGGCCTGCGTGGCTCGGGGAGCAACGGCTTCCGGGTGACTGACGTCTTCGTCCCCGAGCACCGGCACATCGCGCCGGGCGCCGAACTGGTCGTGGACGGCCCGCTCTACCGGAGCTCCATGGCGCACTTCATCAATCCGCCGTTGGGTGCGCTGGCCCTCGGCATCGCCGAGGACGCCATCGGCTGCTTCCACGAGCTGGCGCAGAAGAAGACCGCCCGCGGCAGCGACCTGACCCTCAGCGAGCGCGGCACCGTGCAGGAGAAGGTGGGTACGGCCAGGTCCCTGGTGCGCTCGGCCCGCGCCTACCTGCACGCGGCCACCGCCGACATCTGGCGCGTGGCGGCGACGGACGCCGACATCCCGCACGAGCTGACCGCGGAGATCATGCTCGCCACGGCGACCGCGGCCAAGAACGCGGTGGAGGCCGTCGGCATCCTCTACACCGCAGCCGGATCCAGCTCCGTGGTCGAGTCCAGCAGGCTCGCCCGCTGCTTCCGCGACGTCAACGTGGTCAACCACCACGACGCGGCGTCGCTGCAGGTGTTCGAGCGGGTCGGCCGCTACGCGTTGACGGGGCGGTAGCGGCCGTAGGTGGTCTCCGCGAGCCAGGGACCGGTCCTAGTCCGCGGAGACCACCCGGAACGACTCCGCGTACCGTCCCTCGGGAAGCCGCCCGGCGCGGGCGATGGTCGCCGCCCACCGTCGTACGTCGGCGTCGAGCGCCTCCGGATCGGCGTGCTGGCTGGCATGGCAGCGCAGTGCCGCGCACTTGGCGTCGAGGGTGGCGGTGATGTCGACGTACGTGTTCGAGTCGCGCCCCGTCATCACCCAGATCTCGGCGACCCGCCACGGATCCAGCCCGCCTGCGGCGAGTTCGGGAAACGCCCGCGGGTTGCGGGCATCGGGGTATACGGCGCTGAACAGCGCCTCGCCCACGGCGAGATGGTCCGGATGGGAGGCGCGGATCCGGTCGATCTGTCGTACCGGTGAATGCGTCACCACCCGGTGTGGACGGTGCGTGCGCAGCACCCGGGTCAAGCAGCGGCGGAGGGCCGGAGACGGTGTCAACCGCCCGTCCGGAAGCCCCAGGAAATCCACGTGCCGGACGCCGACCGCCCGTGCCGCGGCCTGCTGCTCCGTCCGGCGTGCGGCGGCGACCTCGGCCTTGGGCAGCGCGAGGTCGGAGTGACCGGAGTCCCCGTCGGTCACCACGCAGTAGCGGACGTCCTCGCCCTCGGCGACCCACCGGGCGACGGCGCCCGCGGCGCCGTAGTCGACATCGTCGGGATGCGCGGTGACGACAAGCGTGCGGCTGCGCACCTCCGTCTCGCCAGCGAGCGGGGAACGCGTATTCGAGGACTCGGCCATGCCTTCACACTAGGTCGGCCACGACTCCGGCATAAGCCGGTGAAGCAGGTTTAAGAAAATGTCGCCAACAGCCGTCACGGTCCCTTTCATCAAACAATTCATATGCTGGGAACGGTCATTGACACCGCCGGGTGTGTGCCGTGTAGGTTCGCCAGACCACGCCTTTCACGCCACGTGCTCGCGGCACCATTTACAGAACAGCGCCCGGAATCCCGATGAATGAGCGGCTCGCCTGCGTTAATGCAGGGGCCGCCGTCTCCTGCCATCGGAATGTCCGGCACCGGGCCGGCGTGAACACGGACCGACGTACAAGGAGACCGGCGCATGCCGACTGCCCAGGACTGGGAAGTCACTGTCATAGACACCGGGCGCGAGCACGCACAGTTCGAGTCGCTGCGCCACCTGACCCACGGCGACACGGCCATCGTCGTCCTGCGCGATCTCTTCCCGGCCGTATCCGTCGCCGACCAGGCGGCCCGGATCCAGGAACTGCTCGCCGTCCCGGAGACCGCGCGGCTGCTGCACGCTCCGGTCGCCGACTTTCTCGACGAGATCGAGTCGTACCACGAGCGCGCCGAGCAGGCCCGCGCGGCGCTGGCGCGCTCGGGCGTCGACCTGCCGGCCCGGACGCGGGAGGCCCTGCGGGAGTCCTTCGGGCTCAGCTCGGTGGAGGTGGCCGTCGAGGACGGTCAGGGCGCCTACGGGGAGGCCGCGGTCCGGACCCGTGTTCCGGGGCCGGCCGCGGGGCTCGCCAGCCACAACATCATGCGCGACGGCGACGGCACCAACATCGCGCTCACCTACCTCGCCTACCACCTCCAGTGCGTCGTGGTCGTACGCGCCGCCGCGGGCGGCGGTGAGTTGGTCGTGCACGACCGTGCCTGGGAACCCGGCGACGAGGCCCACCGCACCGTCGACGGCACGGGCTACACCGACGTGGTGGCGGGAACGCGGGCCGACCGGTACGTCCCCCGCGACGGTGACGTGATCCTCTTCAACCCGGACCGGTACCACCGGGTCACCCCGGTCAGCGCCGGGGAACTCGTCACTGTGGAGTTCTGCCTCGGCTTCCGGGACGACCTGCTCGACTACGCCGTCACCTGGGCCTGACGCCTCGGTGGACAACCCGCCTCCGCCCGCGGCCCTGCTCCTGTGGGACATCGACCGCACCCTGGTCGACTGTTCCCTCGTCACCAGGGGTGCGTACGACCGGGCGTTCCGACGGATCACCGGCCAGCCGCTCGGCCGCGTTTCCGACATCGCGGGAGCCACCGCACGGCACATCGCGGTGCGGGCGCTCGCCAGGCACCGGCCGTGCACAGCCGATGCCCTCGTGCGGCGACTGCTCGACGCGGTCGACGACGAACTGGATCGGCTGGGGGAGGAGCTGACGGCAGCGGGACGGGCCATGCCGGGCGCTGCCCGAGCGCTCACCGCGCTCGCCGGCTGCCCCGGCGTCCGACAGACCGTGCTCACCGGCAACACCCGCCGGTCGGCTGCGGCAAAGCTGCGCGCGTTCGGCCTCGACCGGTATCTGGACCTGGCCATCGGGGCGTACGGCGACGAGGCCGAGGAGCGGGCCGCGTTGCTGCCGCCGGCTCGGGAGCGGGCCCGGCGTGCCCTCGGCGTCGACTGCCCGCCGGCTCGAGTCATCATCGTCGGGGACACCCCCCGCGACATGGCCGTGGCCAGAGAGCACGGGGTCCGGGCGGTGGGAGTGGCGTGCCACCCGGCAGACGCGGGAGGGCTGACGGCGGCCGGCGCCGACGTGGTCCTGCACGGACTCGCCGACACGGACGCGGTGCTGCTGACCTTCGGCGGGCTACTGCGGCAGCGGTTCGCGGAGCGGCCGAGCGGATGACTCCCGTCGTCCTGCTGCCGGGGCGCTGGCACACCCCGCGCCATTTCGGGCCGCTGCGCGCCGCGCTGCGGCGCCACCGGATCCCCGTCCACACGCCGCGGCTCCAGCGCGGCTCGCTCGCCGCCGACACCGTCCACGTCCAGCGGCTCGTCGACACGCTGCCCGAGCCGCCCGTGGTCCTCGGCCACTCCTACGGCGGTTCGGTGGCGACCGGGCTGCGCGGGGTGGCCCATCTCGTGTACGTCGCCGGATTCGCGCTCGACGTGGGGGAGTCGACCGCCGACGTGGGCGGTACCAGCACCCGGCTCGCGGCGGCCGTGACGGAGAGCCCCGACGGCACCACCCGGCTGCTGCCCGACCGGGCCGTGGAGGTGCTCTACCACGACTGCGCCGACGACCTCGCGGCGAGCGCCGTGTCCTGGCTGCGTCCGCAGGGCCCCGGGTACGGCCGGGCCCGTCCGACGCGCCACGCCTGGCGTGAGACCCCGTCCAGCTACGTCGTCTGTGCGGCCGACCGGGCCCTGGACCCGGCGGTGCAGCGCGCGATGGCCGCGCGGTGCGCCGAGCGCCACGAGTGGCCGGTGGGGCACTGCCCCGTGCTCAGCCGCCCCGACCTCGTCACCGATCTGCTCCTCGGCCTGACCGCATCAGGTACGCGCCGGGCCGACCGCGGGTGATCCGCCCCGCACTACCACGAGGAGTCCCATTGGATCTCGGTGCACGATGGCCTCGCCGGCCCGGCGCGACGCTGGCCGAGGCGCGGCGAGCGAACCTTCCGGACGGGCCGGACGACCTGGACGCGCTGCCGCGCGTACCTGCGCCCCGACCGTGGCGATGGGTGGCCGGTGCGGTCGGCCTGGTGCTCGCGGCTCAGTTCGGGCACGGCCTGGTGACCAACCCGGCCTGGGAGTGGGGGACCTTCTTCGACTACCTGCTGAGCGAGACAGTGGTCTCGGCGGTGTGGGTCACCGTCCAACTGGTGCTCGTGTCCGGGGTCCTGGGGTTCGCGCTCGGCAGCCTCATCGGGGCGATGAGGCTGTCCCGCAGCCGGATGCTGCGCGGTGTGGCCGGGACGTACGTCTGGGCGCTGCGTTCGGTCCCGCTCATGGTGCAACTGCTCTTCTGGTTCAACCTGGCCTACCTCTACCGCCGGATCGGTCTGGGCATCCCGTTCGGCCCGGTCCTCGTGTCCGTCGACACGCTGCATCTCATCGGCACGATGGCCGCCGCCGTCATCGGGCTGACGCTCCATCAGTCCGCGTACGCCGCGGAGATCATCCGCGGAGGGGTGGCCTCCGTCGACCCCGGGCAGATGGCGGCGGCGGAAGCCCTGGGCATCCCGCGGCTGCGCCAGTGGCGCCGGATCCTGTTGCCGCAGGCGATGCGCGCGATCCTGCCGAACGCCGTCAACGAGATCGTCTCCCTGCTGAAGTCCACGTCGCTGGTGTCGGTGATGGCGATCGGTGAACTCTTCTACCGCGTCCAGATCCTGTATGGACGCAACGGTCGTGTCGTACCGCTGCTGATGGTCGCCACTGTGTGGTACCTCGCGCTCACCACCGTGTTGACCCTTGTGCAGCACCGGGTGGAGCGCCGTTTCGCCTGGGTCGGCTCCGACGGCGACGGGCGGGCCGCCGCGTGAAGGACGAGACCCCGGCCCTGGACGTACGCGGCGTGCACAAGGCGTTCGGCGGGACGGAGGTGCTGCGTGGTGTGGACCTCCGACTACGGCGCGGCGAGAGCGCGGCGGTGATCGGCCCGTCCGGCGCGGGCAAGTCGACCCTGTTGCGCGCCATCAACCACCTCGAGGCCCCCGACCGGGGACACGTCCTGGTCGACGGCGAGCTGATGGGCTACCGCAGGCACCGCCGCGTCCTGGTCGCGCTCCGGGACCGGGAGCTGCTGCGGCAGCGTACCCGGATCGGCTTCGTCTTCCAGAACTTCAACCTGTTCCCGCATCTGACGGTGACCGAGAACATCATCGAGGCCCCCGTGGGCGCGCTGGGCGTGCCGCCCGCCCGGGCCCGGGAACGGGCCGCCCGGCTGCTTGCCCGCGTGGGTCTCGCCGACCGGGGTGGGGCCTATCCGCGTCAGCTGTCGGGCGGGCAGCAGCAGCGCGTCGCCATCGCCCGGGCCCTCGCCCTGGAGCCGGTCCTCCTCCTCTTCGACGAACCCACCTCGGCGCTCGACCCGGAGCTGGTGAACGAGGTGCTGACGGTGATCAAGGACCTCGCCCGGGACGGCACGACGATGGTGGTGGCCACGCATGAACTGGGCTTCGCCCGCGAGATCGCCGACACGGTGATCTTCCTGGACGGCGGTGTCGTCGTCGAGGCGGGTCCGCCCGAGCAACTCCTCGACGCTCCTCGCCACGCACGCACCCAGGCGTTCCTCGCCAAGGTCCTTTGACCGCTCCACCCCCCATGACCCGTACCATCCGACACCCACGTCAGGACCCGCGAATGAGACACCCGTCAGGGCGCGTCGCCGCAGCCCTCACCGCCCTCTCCTGTTGCCTCGCCCTAATGGTGACCGGCTGTGCGAACCCCGAGTCCGAGAAGACCGCGCCCCCGGCGAAGGCTGCCGACGGCACCCAGATGAACCTGTCCCCGAGCCAGGACAGACTGCACGCCCAGCGCATCGCGGCCATCGCCGACTCGGTGCCTGAGGCGGTCCGCGAGGACGGGTTCCTGGACATCGTCAACCTCGCCGGCACCGAGCCGCCACTGAGCTTCTACGCCACCGACAACCAGACGGTGATTGGTGTGGAGCCCGATCTGGCGACCCTGGTCGCGGACGTGCTTGGCCTGAAGCCGCGCTTCCACACCGTGTCGTGGGAGAACATCTTCATCGGCCTGGACAGCGGCAAGTACGAACTCGCCATGACCAACGTGACGGTGACCGAGGAACGCAAGGATAAGTACGACTTCGCCACCTACCGGGCCGACGAGGTCGCCTTCGAGGCGTCCCGGGACGCGGACTGGACCGTGCGCGGCCCGAACGACGTCGCCGGCCGGACCATCGCGGTGACCGCCGGTACCAACCAGGAACAGCTCCTGCGGACGTGGGACCGGCAGAACCGCGCGAAGAACCTCGATCCGGTCACCGTGAAGAACTTCCAGAATCCCGCCGACTACTACCTGGCGCTCGGTTCCGGCCGGGTCGACGCCTACCTCGGCCCCGGTCCGGCGGGTGCCTACCACGCCGCCGCGAGCGGCAAGACCAAGGTGATCGGCACGTTCTCCAGCAGTGGCGATGGTCTGGAGGGGCGGATCGGTGCCACCGTGCGCAAGGAGAACGGCCTGATCGAGCCCGTCGCCAAGGCGCTCAACGTCGTCATGGCCGACGGTACCTACACCGAGGTGCTCAAGAGGTGGGGGCTCCAGGCGGAGGCCCTACCGAAGTCGGAGGTCAACCCGCCGGGCATCCCCCGGTCCTGACGCCTGGTCGCTGTGCCCCACTCTCTGAGCGGGGCACAGCTCACGCCTCCACGATGCGGAGGATGCCGCCGACGCCGAGGACGCTGTCGAGACTGCACAGTTCCGCCACGGCCTGCCTCATCGCGCCTTCCTCGGCACGGTGCGTGATGAAGACGACGCGCGCCTTCGAGGCACGATCCTCCTGGGTGATGGAGCGGATGGACACCTGGTGGCGGCCCAACACCCCCGACACCTCGGACAGGACGCCCGGCGCGTCGGTGACCTCCAACTTGAGGTAGTGGGGGTGCGCCAGCCGTTCGGTCGGTCGCAGCACCGCGGAACTGCCGAGCGGAACCCTCCGGTGGGTGCCGCGTCGCAGGTGGTCCGCTGCGGTGACCAGATCGCCGAGCAGAGCGGACGCGGAGGGCAACCGTCCGGCGCCGTGACCGTAGAACATCTGGTCGCCGGCCGCGCCGCCCTTGAGGAACACCGCGTTGTACGTGTGGCGCACGTTGGCGAGGGGATGGTTCTTGTCCACCAGGGCAGGGAAGACCTGGACGCCGATTTCGCGCTCGCCGGAGCCGGCCGCCCCGAAGACCTCGGCCTTGGCGATCGATTTGATCACGTATCCGAAACGCGCCGCGATGTCGAAGTCGTCGCGATCGAGCTTGTCGATACCCTCGCGCTCGACGTCGTCGACGGCGATCGCGCGTTTGAAGGCGAGCGAGGCGAGGATGGCCAGCTTCGACGCGGAGTCCGCGCCCGTCACGTCGTTCGTGGGGTCGGGCTCGGCGTAGCCCTCCTCCTGTGCCTGGCGCAGGGCCTCGGCGTAGCCGAGCCCCTCTTCGGACATGCGCGTCAGCATGTAGTTGGACGTGCCGTTGACAATGCCGAGCACGCTTGTGATGTCCTCGCCGAGGAACGATTCCCGGAGTACGCGCAGGATCGGCACGGACGCGACGGCGGCAGTCTCGAAGAAGAGATCTACGCCGCTGGCGTCGGCCGTGGAGTACAGCTCCGGGCCGTGCTTGGCGATCAGTTCCTTGTTGGCGGTGACGACCGGCTTGCCGGCGCGAAGCGCGGCGAGCACGTACGTGCGGGCGGGCTCGATGCCGCTCATCACCTCGACCACCACGTCGATGTCATCGGCGTCGGTGATCGCCCGCACGTCGTCGGTGATGAGCGGGGTCAGCAGGCCCGAGCGCTTCTTCCCCGCGTCCCGTACGGCGATGCGCTTGAGTATCAGATCGATGCCGCTGATTTCCTGGATATCGGGAGCCCGACCCAGGAGAAATTCGGCGAAAGCCGCTCCGACGTTGCCGCAACCGAGCATACCCACGTTCACGGGACGATCCATGGCGGGAGCATATACGCCTGCATCGTCCGGTCACCGCCGCTCTGCTGCGCCGTCTTGGATGGTGAAACCGGCCGCAAAGAAAAAATCTTCTGCGTGGCCGCTCGACGGCCGTCGGCGGGGAGTCGGTCGGAAGAGGCGGAGCCCGCGGGCGACCAGTTGGGGACGCCGCTTCGGGCGGATCGGCCGTAAAGCCGTACTTATGTCTGCCCCAAGAAAACGTCACTACTGGCCGCTGTCCGGGCGTGCTGGAATGAAGAGCGCTGCTCGGCGTGCCGGGCCGCGCAGCCATCTCGCCATCGTCTTGGAGGAAGCCCGGTGCGGGTCCTCGTCCTGGAATGCGCCCTGTCGTTGGACGTCAATGCCGCCATGATCGCTGACTACGCCGATGTCGCCCGACGACACGGTGATCTCAGCCTGACCGTGCTGACCAGGGAGGGTGTGCGGGACAGGTTGGCGGGTGGGGTTCCGGAGGAGGTCGAACTCCTCGAGGAGGTGCCCGACTACTTCACGCCCGGCGCCGTCGAGCGACGGGCCATGGAACTGCTCCGGAACTCCTCGTACGACCTCCTGTTCGCCCCGCGGGAGGGGGACGTCGTACGAGCCGCGCGTATCCGGGAGAAATTCGGTATCGAGGGCCAGGACGTCGAGAGCGCACGGGCGTACCGCGACAAGCTGGAGATGAAGCGGCGGGTGGCCGCCGCCGGTCTCGACGTCTGGCCCTCGTACCGCGTCGACGACGCGGTCGACTTCTGGAATGCCGTCGACGAGCTGGGATATCCCCTCGTCCTCAAGTCCCGGTCCGCCTGGGCCGGCGAGACCGCGGCTTTCGTCTACGACGAATCAGGCGCGCGGCAGGCAGCGTCGGACTGTTTCGGCCGGCTCTCCGCCGATGTGCCCGCGCACAGCGTCGCCGAGCCGATGGCGGGTTCGGTGATGTACCACGTCGACGGAGTGCGCCATGACGGGAAGTTCCTCTACCTCATCCCGTCGCAGTACTACGGCTTCGGGACCGGGCGCGCTGTGGGCGAGCACGTCGGCTCCTTCGGTTCCGTCATGCTCGACCCGGCTTCGGCCGTCGGCCGTGGTCTGGTGGAGTTCGTCGAGGCGGTCGTGGCGGCCCTGCCCAACGCCCGGACTTCCGCGTTCCACGCCGAGGTGTGGGGCGACGTGAACGGCAGGCTCCAGCTCAACGAGATCGCCGCGCGCGCCGGCGGGCACTTCACCATGACAAATGCGGGTGCGGCGACCGGTCTCCTCCCCGACAAGCTGTGCCTCGGGCTCGCCGCCGGCATGAAGCCGGAGCAGTTGGGCTTCGTCGGAGAGGAACACATCCGGCCGGTGGCCGGATTCGGCCTGCCGTACCGCGCGGGCAGGGTGGTGACGCTGCCCGACCGCTGCGAACTCCCCTCGGTGCTCAAGTTCGTCCTGCCGGAGTGGCTGGTCCCCGGCGCGACGATCCCCCTTCCCACGAGCTGGTTCGACACCATCGGAGACGTCACGCTGACCACCCCCACCTACGACGGGTTGCGGCCCGAGATGGAGCGGGTCGTCCGCTGGGCGGAGGACGCCATGAAGATTCAGCCCGACGAAGCCGGCCTGATCCGCTGACGCCGTCGGACGACCGGCGAAGCGGACCGGACCTGGCGGGAGCATCATTCACGGGGAGACGAGATGACGCAGGCGCTGTCCTGGGGGCAGCCGGCACCGGTTGTGCATGCCCGGGGCCTCACCAAGTCCTACGGCGGCCCGGCTGCCGTCGACGGGGTGGACCTGGAGATCTGGGCCGGTGAGTCCGTCGGGATCCTGGGCCCCAACGGTGCCGGCAAGACATCGCTCATGCGCATGCTGAGCTGTGTCTCCCTCCCGTCGGCCGGCTCGCTGCGCATTTTCGGGCTGGATGCCGCGAAGCAGAGCCGCGACATCCGGCGGCGGCTGGGCATCGTGCATCAGGAAGACATCCTCGACTCGGAGCTGACCGTCGCCGAGAACATTTACATCTACGGCAGATATTTCGGGATGCCCCGTGCGGTGATCCGCGAGAACAGCGCCGAGCTGCTGGAGTTCGCCAAGCTGTCCGATCGTGCGGACTCCCGCGTAGAGACCCTCTCCGGAGGGATGAAGCGGCGACTGAGTATCGCCCGTGCCCTGGTCAGCAAGCCGGAAGTCCTGTTGCTCGACGAGCCGACGACCGGCCTGGACCCGCAGGCGCGGCACGTGCTCTGGGACCGGCTGGCGATGCTGAAGACTCGTGGCGTCACGTTGATCCTGACGACCCACTTCATGGACGAGGCCGAGCAGCTGTGCGACCGGATTCTGCTCATGGATCGGGGGAGCCTCCGGGACGAGGGCGCTCCGCAGGAGCTCGTCACGCGCTATGCGTCGAAGGACGTCGTGGAGATCCGCGCGAGCGGCGCAGCGGACGTGTCCGCGCTAGCGGAGCTGGTCGGCAAGATCAGCAATCGGATGGAGCAGCTGCCCAACCGGCTGTTGCTCCACGTCGACGACGGTGATCTCGCCCTGCGCGCGGTGATCGACCTCGGCGTCGACCCCCGGGCCTGCCTGGTCCGGCGTGGCTCGCTGGAAGACGTCTTCCTAAGGCTCAGCGGCCGGAGCCTGCTGGGGTGACGATGCCCTCGATCCTTGTCGCCTGCGAACACTGGCTGCTCCAGTACCGCCGCACCTGGCGAGGTACGCTCACCAGCTCGATTCTCGCGCCGCTGCTCTACCTGGCGACGCTCGGGCTCGGCCTCGGCGCGAGCTTCGATCTGCAGGTCCAGGCCCACACCCAGCGGGTTGACTACGTCGTGTTCGTCGCCCCGGGTCTGCTGGCCGGCTGGGCGCTGCAGACCGCGGCCGAAGTGTCGGCGTACCCGGTAGCCACCGCGATGCGGATGGACCGCACGTATCACGGCATGGCGTCCTCACCGGTCGGCTACCGCGGAGCGTACGCGGGACACCTGGCCTTCATCGCGCTGCGTGTCGCCATCAACTGTGCGATCTTCCTGGCGGTGCTGGGCGCCCTCGGGATCGTCACCTCGTGGTGGGCGGTGGTCGCGCTCTTCGTGGCGGTGCTCACCGGCATGTCGTGTGCCGCGCCCATCCTCGCGTTCTCGGCCGCGATCACGCGGGACGCGAGCCTGACGACTCTCACGCGCCTTGTCGTGACGCCGCTGTTCCTGTTCTCCGGGATCTTCTACCCGGTCAGCGTCTTCCCCACCGTGCTGCAGTGGCTGATCTCCGTCACGCCGCTCTGGAACGGGGCGGAACTCTGCCGGCAGTTGATGACGGGCCACGCGGACCTCCGGCCGGCGCTGCTGCACCTGTTGGTCCTCGGGTGCTACCTGCTGCTCGGCACTGTCGCGGCCGAGCGGATGTTCAAGAGGCGATTGACCCTATGAAGTCGGCAATTCTCACGGATGTCAGCGCGGTAGTCGAGCGGAACTTTTTGGTCGCCCGGAAGACCTGGTCGGTCCTGCTGTCGGGCATGATCGAACCGGTCCTGTTCCTGCTCTCCATCGGACTAGGTCTCGGTTCGCTGCTCGGGCCGGTGGAGGTGGGCGGCGAGACGGTGCCGTACCTCGTCTACTTCGCCCCGGCCCTCATCGCGACATCCGCCATGAACGGCGCCCTGTACGACTCGACAGTGAACTTCTTCTGGAAGCTGCGCTACCGACGCCTCTACAAGCAGCTCCTGTCGGCGCCGATGAACATCAAGGGCATAGTCGCCGGAGAGATCGTCTGGGCGCAGCTCCGGGGTGTGGTCTACGCGGTAGTGATGTTGGTGATCATCGGCGTGTGCGGCGGCCTCAGATCCCCCTGGGCCGCACTCGCCGTACCGGCCGCGTTGGTGGTGGGATTCGCCTTCGCGGCCATCGGCGTCGCGATCGCCACGGTGATGCGCAACTGGCAGGATCTCGACCCGGTCCGCTTCGGCACGCTGGTGCTCTTCCTCGCGAGCGGCACGTTCTTCCCCACGTCGGCTTACCCGCCGGCCATCGGTCACCTGGTCGAGCTCTCGCCCCTGTACGCGTCCAACGAACTGGTCAGGGCGTTCTGCGTCGGGCGGGTCGGTGTCGCCCAACTGCTCCAAGTGGCCTATCTGGTGGCCCTGACCCTGGGCGCCCTCTGGATCGCCGTGCGTCGTTTCGGACGCCTGCACGCCGACTGAGCGCCGGCCCGCCCATCTCCCACCTGTGGGAGGAGAACCTCCGAAGGAGCCTGACGCCGTGCAGAACACGAGCCGCCACGTTGTCCATCTCGGTTTCGCCGAGCAGCACCTCGACTCGATCGAGTTCGGCGACCACCAGGTGTCCCTGCTGGTGCACCGGCACGTCGTCGAGCAGATGTCACCCGCCGCGCGGCAGCGGTTCGTCCGCATCGGCGTACTGGACGTGCCGCACACGTTGGACTTCGAGGACTACGACCGGGCGCTCGACCAGATGATCCCGCTGGTCGAGGAGTTCGCCGTCGAACTGGGTCCGCCGGTCGCCGTCGTCGCCATGTACGAGCACGTCACCCTGCCGGCGGCCCGGCTGCGCGAGCACTTCGGCATTCCGGGCGTCGGCGTCGAGACGGCGGTGCTCTGCCGCGACAAGGTCCGCATGAAGGAGGCGATGCGGGGCGGCGGGGTACGCGTTCCCGCGTTCTGGGCGGTCGGCGCAGCCACCCCGTACGCCGACCTGGAGAGGATCGCGGCCGCCGTGCCGGGCGGGATCGTCCTGAAGCCGCAACGCCAGGCCGGCAGCTTCGGCATCAGGGTCTTCCGCGACGCGGCGGAGTTCCTCACGTACGCCCAGGCGCACGGCATCCCCGACGATCACGAGGTGGAGGAGTTCGTCGCGGGCGAGGTGTGCCACGTCGACGGCGTGGTCCGGGACGGTCAGATCCGCTTCATCAGCGCCTCCCGGTACATCGGCGACTGCTTCAACTTCCGGACCGGCACGGAGCACCTCTCGTCCGTCACGTTCGACGACGCGGCGACGCTGGCGCGGATCAGCGACTTCACCGCCCTCGTGCTGAAGTCGCTGAGATTGCACACCAGCACCTTCCATCTGGAGCTGTTCCTCACCCCCGACGATGAGCTGATCTTCCTTGAGGTCGCCAACCGCTTCGGTGGCGCCTACATCGGTGAGGCCATCCGCGCCGTCTACGGCGTGGACCTGGTCCGCGAGTCCGTCCTCGCCTGTATGGGCCTGCCGTCCGAGGTCGGGACCGTCACCGACATCCTGGGGTACGCAGAGGTCGGAGCCTCCGGTTGGCTCTACCCGGCCCTGCCGGAGATGCGGCCCTGCGTCGTCAAGCGCATCCGCGGCCTCGACACCTGCCCGGACTCCGTGGTGCTGTCCGAGATCCCCAACATCGGCCAGACGCTGAACGACGACATCACGGCTTTCCCCAGTGCGGGCAGGTTCGTGCTGGCCGGAGCGAGCACTGCGGAGGTCGAGCGCGACATCCGACACCTCGCCGCCACGTACGCCCTGGAAACCTGCCCGCGGGCTACCTGGTCACGAGACTGCGCAGTGCCGCCAGGACCGCCCGGTTGCTGACCTTGGTCCGTCGCTGCGCATGTCCGGAACCGATATCCGGACCAACGGCGGCCCATTGCTCCATGAGGTGTTCGCACCACCGGACAGTGCGGCCCGCGGCCGTGCGGACGTGAGTGGGGGATCGAGATGACGGCGGACGCGCCGGACCGAGCGGCGGCACCTCCGGTGAGCGCGGATGAGTTCCGCAACGCGATGGCGCTGCTGGCAGCACCGGTGGCCATCGTGACCACTCTTTTTGACGGGCGCCGCTGGGGCTTTACCGCCAGCGCGGTGACCGGGCTGTCCCTCAGTCCACCGCTGGTCTCGGTGGCGATCGATCGGGCGAGCCGGTCGCACGGAGCCTTCGTGCTGGCGAAGGAGTTCGTCGTCAACGTGTTGGCGGAGCAGCACCGCGAACTCGCTTCCCGGTTCGCGCGTCTGGGACCGGACAAGTTCGCCAACCACACCGACTCGACCTTCCCGGGTACCAGTCTCCCCGCCATCGATCAGGCGATCGCCCAGTACCGCTGCACCCGTCAGGCGGTGGTACCGGTCGGCGACCACGACCTCGTGGTCGGTGAGGTGAGCATGGTCCTCCGGGATGCGGCTCGACGGCCCCTGCTCTGGTACGAACGGGGCTTCCACGCCGCGGTCCGGCTCTGACCTAGACCGGCTGCCCCTGCGGCGGGACCCCGGAGAATCCCTGGTGATGTCGTGGCCGATCGGGTCGAGATCGGACTCGTCACTGCGACAGACCACGCCGCCATCGTCCTGGTCGGGCTCCCGTCAGCGTGCTGGTGCGCCGATTCGCGCTCAGGCGCCCACAGGCCAACATGGACCTGGTACGCCGCGCCGGTGAGGTGGAAGTCACAGCCGAATGGACTTAGCGCGGATTGTTGCGCACCGTAGTTATCCCAGCACGCGGGAGAATGTTGCCTGATCGATCCGGATTGATTAAAGCTGGTGTGGGTTCCGCCGGGAGTTGTCGGCGGACACGGGGGCTTGGAGGAATTCGTTGTCGACGTTCGCGTTGAGTGAAAGTAAACACTGCTCGGTCAGAATCTCCTGCAGTTCATTGTGGGAATCTCTCGCCAGTATCCGATTGGTCTACAGTGCTCGAAATGCCGCACCGTGGCCTTACGGAAATTGGCTGCAGGCCACCCGGCGTTCCATCAAGCGAGACGGACCGGAACTCACGCCCTGGCTGCGGGACCTGTTGCAGATCCACGGCGGCATGTTGCCGTCGTTCGTCACGCCCTTGCCGAGATCGGCGTCGCCCACCCTCGATGAGGAGTTGGCGGACCTCCGGGCAGTGCCGCCGGCGCAGGTGCGTGCCGAGCTCGAGCAGTGGGGCGGCGGGCTCCAGTCGCGTGCCCTGCGCTCCCTTCATGAGTGCCCCGAGCAAGCCCTCGACCAGCTCGCGGACATGGTGGCGGTCTACTGGGAGGTGGCACTGCGCCGGTATGCCACCGCCATACGCTCGACCTATGAGGCGGAGATCTTCGCCCGGTCGCGGGTACTGGCCACGGAGGGCCCGGAAAGCCTGCTGGACAGCCTGCACGCCCAACTGCCGCAGGTGGGCACGCCTGGCGTCGGGGCGCCGCCGTCGGCGTCCGAGCCGATGTCGCGGGTCCTGATCGTCCCGTTGCTCTTCGGCCGGGGACCGTCGCTGACGGCGACCGCCCCGCACGGCGTCGTGTGCTTCTCCTACCAGGCCTGCGGTGCGGCCGTGCTGAGCGGTGCCGCTCTGGAGCCCGGCCGGGCGGACGGCACGGGGCGCAAGGACCGTCTGGAGATCCTGCTGGGCCGCAGCCGGGCGGCAATCATGCGCGGTGTCACCGTGCCGACCACCACCTCGGCTCTCGCCGCTGAGCTGGGCCTCGCCGTCAGCACGGTGTCGGAGCACCTGGCCGTGCTGGTGGCGGCGGGAGTGGTCAAGCGCCGGCGGGCGGGCATCCGGGTCCTGTACGAGCTGGACCGGGTTGGCCTGCCGTTGCTGGGCTACCTGGGCAGCGATTCGATGGCCATGTCGTCCGCCGGCTGAGCGTGCCTGCGGGCCGCACGTCATGTCCCGGTGCCCGCCGCGCCGGCAGCTTGCCCGGCGTGCTCGACTACGACCACGAGGCGGCCACGGATGACGCCCCGCGAGGCGGGGAGGCCAGGGCCGGCGCCGCGGCGGAGCCGTGATGACACTGCTGCCCGCGGGCGCTCGCCTCGTCTGGACGTGGGGTGCGGCATCTGCCCGTGACGGGCTTCGCGGGCCGGACCGGTGGGTGGCCGGGCTCGACGAGGCCGGGCGGGTGCTGCATCCGGGCTGGGTGTCCAGCATGCGGACACCCCAGCCGGCTTGAGCCCGCCGCCGATGCAACCGCGCAACAACTTATCGGCAGGCAGGACCGCTATGCGGATATCGGCCGTCGCCGTGTGGTGAGGATGATGTCTTTTCACGGCCACGAGGGTGACAGCCGACGTCGATAACGGATTTGTCGACTTTCGAATTCACCGCCACAACAATTCCAGGGACTGGATCACATGCCCTGTCGGGGGAGATTCCCGGGAGTACCGGTACCGTCGGCGACGCAGCCGACGGCAAGGGCCCGTCGGTCGAGAAAATGGCACGGCTATTTGCCGTCGAAGGTGCCGACGGGGCCGGTAAGACCACTGCCGCCCTGAGCTTCGCCGCCCAGTTCCACCTTCCAGCGGCACTGAAAGATGTGACGATGGCCGGCCCGACCGGGCCCGCCCGGCGGTCTGGGTCGGTGAGGTGATCAACCACTGTGCACGGTTCGCCGCGGCGATCAGCGTCGGCTGACGGGTGCCGCCGGTCGGCGATCCGGCCGATGGCGCTGGCGCCGGGTCCGGTCCGAGCGGATCGGACCGCATCGGGAGCCGGCGCCACCGGCCGGATCGCCTACGCCACCTGTTCGATCGGGGCGGTCCGGTCGAGTCCCGGCCCCTGCGCGATGTCGAGCAGGGTGGGTCTGGCCAGGCGGAGATAGTCCGTGGTGCGCAGGGCGACGGAGCGGTCCAGCGCCGCGGCGTTGAAGAAGATGTCGGTTGTCTCCAGTAGGGCCGGATCCACGATCAACTCCAACTCGGCGTCGAAGGCGAACGGCATGATGGTTCCGCTGACGGTGCCGGCGAGCCGTTCGGCGGTCTGCCGGTCGGCGAAGCCCGCGTCGCGGCCGCCCACGCTCTCGCGGATCCGGTCGAGGTCGACGCGCCGGTCGCCGGGCACCACGGCCAGGACGAAACGAACCTGCCTTTTGCTGATCTTCACGCGGACGACGATGCACTTCGCCGCCTGCTCCGGAGGGTGCCCGCGCAGCAGGCTCGCCCGTTCCGTCCGGCCTTCCGGGGCGTGCCGGATCAGCCGGTATTGTGCGCCGCCCTCCTCGAGCAGGTTCAGCAGCCGGTCCGCCGCGGTGGGCACCGGATGATGCTTGTCCGAGGGCTCGGGACTCATCCCCAGACCACCGCAGAGTCGAGCGAGTCGTCCGCGAAACCGATGAAGAAGCCCATGGTGAGCCGGTCGGAGCCGGAGACCCGCTCGATCGAGTGGTACCGGGTGGGGTTGATCAGGTAGACGTCGTTCGCCTGTGGGCGGAACTCGTGGCCGGGCACGTCCCTGACCACCTGCTCGTCGTAGCCCAGCCCACTCTGGATCTTGTACTGCTCGTCGGCGGCCGCCCAGGGCTTGCGGTAGATCCGCAACTCGCCGCCGCTGTCGCACTCCTGGATGCACACCACGCAGCTGAGCTGGTAAGCCAGATCCTGAAGGGCCACCTCGGTGCCCGCGGCATCGCGCATGATGTTGTCGTTGTGCAGGGGATTGCGGACGCCGTCGGCGTGGATGCGGATCACCGACTCCGCGTACTCGCCCCGCCCCGGTTGCGCCGCCGGCTCGAGGCTGCTCAGCCCGAACTGCACCCGCAGCCCGTCCCGGACGTGCTGGGCCAGGTCGAATGAGACGCCCTCCAGCATCACCTTCGCCTCCTTCGCGGCCTGGAGGTAACCCTCGAAGTCGTCGAGGTACTTGGCCAGGTACGGGCCAATGGTCGTGAGCGCGCCGTTGGCGTACGTGGTGGTGGAGGCCGAATCGAAGACCTCCCGGAGCCGAGCTCGATTCTCGGCGAAGACCTCGTCGGGAAGCAGGTTGCGCAGCACGACGACGGCCACGTCGCCGTCCACCAGCCGGCGGAGTAGGTCCCCGGACGGGCGGGTGGTGCGGACGTCGACGACGACGCGATTCCAGTTTTCAGACTCGTACATGCTGACGTTCTCCTTCGGGTCGGGATGCGGTGGCGGCAGCGGGCAGCGGCAGTTCCAGCACGTGGTCCGTCGGCAGGGGAGTCCACCTGTCCACCGCGCCCAGCGCCGGGATGATCTCCGAGGACACGATGGTGGCTCCGGGACGGTCCAGCCGGGACATACCGAAGTAGATCGGGCGGTCGTTGTCGGCGGGGCTCCAGTGCACGACGTAGGCCGCGTTGAGGTTGACCGCGATCGCGTTGCCGGAGGTGCCTCCGGTCGGGACGGCCCGCAGCCTGGTCAGGGTCTCCACCGGGTCGAGAGCCTCGGCCCCGGGCGGGACGATGTAGTCGAAGTACTCCAGCGAGTCGAACCGGGACGCGGGCAGGCCCAGCCGGCGGTACACGGTGGGCATGAACCCGTTGTGCATGAAGTACCAGGGGAAGTCCCCGGCACGTTCCAACGGGTGGGTGAACTCCAGGCCATGGTTGGTCGGGAGCGTGGCATGGCGGGTGTGGATGGCCAGGAAGGTGGAGCGCAGGCCGATGAGGGGTGACTCACCGACGCTCTCCTCGATCGGCCGCACGTCGCGATGCGTCCGCAGGTGTGGCGCGTCGGGGGCGCTCCACACCGCACCCCAGCCGTTGGGGTGGACCCGCACCGGACCCTCGTGCGTGGCGGTGCGCCCGCAGGCCATCGCGACGGCGGCGTCCACCATCTCACGGACGTCGAAGTCTCCCACGCAGAGCAGTAGTCGGCACATGAGCGATCAGCCCTCCCATCGGTCGGCGACGACGGACCGCAGGTTCTTGAGCACCTCGTCAACGTGGTCGCCGGTGATCAACAGGCGGCCCAGGGCGCCGGCATGCCGCAGCACGTCCGAGGCCAGGGCGGCGCGGTCCACCGCCGGCAGGTCCCGCTCGGGCGGCGCGGGCAGATGGAGCATCCGTACATCGGGGTCGACGTCGGCCATCGCCTCCGCGACGGCGAGTTCCTGCGGCGAGGTGAGAGACACCTGACCGGCCACCCCGCGACGCGAGCGCGGCGGCAGGAGGGCCGGTGGCGTGTCGTCCAGATGGCACCGGACGGCGATGTCGGCCCAGTCCATGCCGGTCGAGGCGGCCACGAGCGCCACCAGCCCGCCACCGGAGAGCCGGAAACCCATCTCGACGAACACCGGTCCGGCGTCGCCGAGGATGGCGTCGAGGTGGAACGGGCCCTCCCGGTAGCCGGCCGCCTCGACGGCGGACCGCGCCAGCCGGTGCAGCGCGGCGTCCGCGTGGTCACCATGCTCGGCGACGTGGCCGATCTCGCGGAATCCGGACAGCCCGGTGGCACCCGGGGCGTCCTGCGGTTCCACAGCGGTCAACTTGTGGCAGACGCTGAGCAGGTACACGCGTCCGGCCCGCACCACGCCCTGAAGTGAGACCTCGGGACCGCGTACGAACTCCTCCGTGATGACCGCCTCGAACGAGGCGCCGCCGTAGTTGCGCAAGCCGGTGATCACCGACAACGCCTGCCGACGCTGAGCCTCGTCGGCGGCCAGCAACACCCCCAGGCCGCCGCCGCCGTCAACCGGCTTGACCACCTGCGGGTAGGCCAGGTCGGTCCGGGACACGCCACCGTCGGCGGCGAGCACAGCGCTGCGGGGCTGCGGCAGCTCCGGCGCGACCCGTGCGAGCGCGGCCCGCTGCTCCTGCTTGTGCAGTGGCTCGAACGTGGCTCCCATCCGCGGCCACGGCGCCGTGCCGAGGGACCGCGCCGCGGTGAACGCGGCGTCGACGTAACGCTCGAAACCGGTGAGCAGCAGGGCCGGTGCGATGCCGGCCTCCGCCAACGCGGCGATGACCTGCCGGGGGTCCTCCGGGCGCGACACCGCCAGCTCCACGTCGAACTGCCGGCGGCCGAGGTCGCGGCGTCGGCGCAGGTAGCTGGCCGTCTCCACCAGCACCGCCCGCATCCGCCGGGACCGGGCGCAGTCCAGGTACGGGTCGAGCCCGTCCCGGGTGGCCCCCACCTGTACGAAGTCGGATCCACCCGACTGCGGCGCCACGCCGGTCATCGCCCGGAAAGCAGTTCGGGAACCGCGTGGCCGTCGGCTCCCCGCAGGCTGAGGACGACCTTCTTGTGCGGATCGCCCTCCAGGATCGCGTCGATCAGCTCGCCCTTGACCGGCGTGGTGGACGGCAGCCGCAGCGAGCTGCGATAGAGCAACCGCAGCTGTGCGAGGGTGAGTCCGGTGACGCGCTGAAGCCGGCCGGCGAGGGCCGCCACGTCCCCGGCCGGCGGCACCACGTCCTCGGCGAGCAGATCGTGGATGGTCTCGGTCGAGCTCACCAGATCCGGCTGCTCATTGCTCAGGTAGCGGTCCAGGTGCAGGCCCTTCTCCGTGAACGGCGCGTACACCATGGCGACGAGCTGCTCGTCGGTCAGGCCGTACGCCTCCATCGCGTACGCCTGCATCGCCGAGCGCATCCGGGCTACGGCTGCCGCACCGGCGTAGCGCTCCCGCATCACCGTGATGAGGCGGTCGGGGAACTCCTTCTGGTGCATCAGGCCCAGAGCGAAGTCGACGTACTCGGCCAGGCCCTCGGCGTACGTCCGGCCGTGGCGTCGCTCGGTCTTCAGTGCCCGCAGGTGCGCCATGAGCGCCGGGTTGCCGCAGTCGGACTCGGTGAAGCTGAAGGCGACGTCGTCGAAGACGAAGCCGAGGAACTCCGTCAGCAGATCCCAGTGGTCCCCGGAGGCGTATGCCGTGTCGTCGTAGATGGAGAAGAACTGAAGATCGGTGCGGACGTCGGTGGTGATGGCCCGCTCGGCGATGGTGGCCGTCGCGTCCGCACCGTGGATGTCCGCGAAGTAGGCACCGGAGATCTTGTCGAGGGAGGACAGGAAGCCCTTGAAGCCGCTCCGGTGGTCGGGCGACGGTTGCAGGCCGAAGCGCCGGGCGAGGCGGGTGACCCACAGGAAGTAGTCCCGTTGCTCCGTCTGCGAGTCACCAGTGATGATCACGTTGACCCCGCCGTCGTGGGCGGCGGCGAGCCCGAAGGCGTTGACCATGCTGAGGTTGCAGGCGTTGCAGAAGGTGGGCCTGGCGTCCGCGGCGGTGCGGTGGCCGGTCATCAGGATGTCGACCCGATTGCGCTCGACGACCTCGCGCCGCTGCGGCAGGTCGACGTCGAATGTCGACACCACCGACCCGTCGACCACCAGTAGTTCACAGTCGGGGTCGTCGAGCAGGCCCAGCGCCCGGTACGCCCGGTCGATGTTCTCCATGACGGCGCGCGGCATACCCGCATGCCGGTTCGTCGCCACCCGCATCCGGAAGGTGCTGCCGTAGATCTCGGCGAGGACGAGCTGCATCGCCCGGACGAAGGCGAGGGTGTACGAGCTGTCCTTGCCGCCGCCGTAGGCGACGAGGACGACGTTGCGGTTCAGCGACGCCGGCTCGGGCAGCGCGGCGTACAGGCGCATCGCGCAACGCGCCGCGCTGGTCAGGTTCTCGCGGGACATCGCGGAGCGGAGGGCGGTCAACGCGTCCCGCCGGGTTGCGACCCGGCTGGGGGAGCGCTCGACTGTCGGAGTCACCATTGAGATCGATCACCTTCCCTGTGGCCGTCCCGTCAGGGACCGCACGCGATAGGGCAGGCGCATATGACCGACGACCGGGCGAAGGTGGAATTGCCCAGGCGTACGGATATGGCGTGCCTTTACTGTGTTCCTGGCATCGGGTGATTGTCGTCGTCCGTCACGACCGGACCCGGGAAATGAGAAGCCGAACAGCTATCGGATAAGACTTCGTTTAGCATCGGCAATGACATCGGCGGCCCACCATGGAGCGGCCCTGTGATTGAACCTCAATTGCGCCCCCGTCCGGCAACCCGTTCGATCCCTACAATGGGGGAGGGGGTGCCAGGTGGTCAAGCCGCAATCTCGTAGTTTGAACCTGGCCCCGCCCAAGCGCATCACTTCGACCTATCGGAAATGGCCGAAAGGCTCCTGGTCAGCCAGTCGTCGAACGTCGTGCGGACGTCGCGACATTCGGGGAATCAGAGTGGGCGGTCCGAGCAGCGGATGCTTCGTGCAACGCGTCGAGGGCGGCGGTGATCGCCGGCCGGTCGCTGGTGCTCGCCCGCCACACGGCCATGATCTGCCGGGAGCTGGTTGGCCGCAGCGGCAGTGCCACGACCTCCGACGGCAGGCGCCCACGGCCCAGCCGGGGCAGCAACGCGACGCCCAGCCCGGCGGCCACCAACGACACCTGGGACTGGTACTCGTCCACCTGGCAGGTGATGTCGGGCTGCCGGCCCCGCTCGGCGAAAGTCCGCAGTAGCCACGCGTGACACATCGATCCGGGACGCTGGCTGATCCACCGCTCGGCGACCAGGTCATCGGCGGAGACCTCGTCCCGGCCTGCCAATGGATGCCCGGCCGGCAGGAGCACGTCGGCGACGTCGTCGCCCAACGGGGTGCACCGCAAGCCGTCGGGGAGGACCAGCGGGGTGTTGTGCCAGTCGTGCACGACGGCGACGTCCACCTCTCCCTCGGCCACCAGGTCGACGCCGCGGAGCGGGTCCACCTCCGACACGCGGAGGTCCAGGCCGGGGTGCCGGCGGGTCAGCTCCACCAGCACGTCCGGCAGGAGTCCTCGGCAGGCCGTCGGGAAGGCGGCGAGCGTGAGGCGGCCGGTCGGCGTTCCGTGCTGGAGTTTCAGTCGGGTCTCCGCCCGCTCCAGGGCCGCCAGCACCTCCCCCGCCGTCTGCGTGAGGATCTGCCCAGCGGGGGTCAGCGCCACCCGGCGGCCCTCGCGGTCGAGAAGGGGGGCGCCGGCCTCCCGCTCCAGCTTGGCGATCTGCTGTGACACGGCGGACGGCGTGTAGCCGAGCGCCGACGCGGCCCCGCTGATGGAACCGAAGGTCGCCACGGCGTGCAGCGCACGCAGCCGGCCCAGATCGTGTAGTGAAGCCATGCTAACGAACTCCCATTAGAAAGTGTCAGCCTTCGGGTCCTTGGCGGCGGCGCCGGATGAGACATCATGGGTCCGGTCCGGTGGCGCGTGCCGGGTAGGAGGATGGGCGGTGAGGAGATAACGATGAAGCCGACTCATGTCGGGCTGGTCGTTTTCGTCGCGGCGGTCTGGGGCGTGAACTTCGTTGTCATCGATGTAGGTCTGCAAGATTTCCCGCCGCTGCTCTTCTCCGCACTGCGTTTTATCCTCGCCGCGATACCGGCGGTCTTCTTCGTCGGTTCGCCGCGGGTCGCCTGGCGGTGGGTTCTCATCGTCGGAATAGTGCTCGGCGTGCTGAAGTTCAGTTTCCTCTTTATCGGGATGCACGTCGGCATGCCCGCCGGACTTGCTTCCCTGGTGTTGCAGAGTCAGGCGGCGTTCACCATTGTTCTCGCCACTTTGCTGCTGCGCGAGCGGCCCAGGGCGGTGCAGTTGGTCGGCCTGGGCGTCGCCATGGCCGGGATCGTCCTGGTGGGCACGCGGCTCGGTGGGACGACGCCGGTCGCCGGGTTCCTGTTGGTGCTGGCTGCTGCCGCCTGCTGGGGACTGGCGAACATCGCGACCCGCAAGGCCAACCCGCCGGACATGTTCCGGTTCATGGTCTGGGTGAGCGTGGTTCCTCCCCTTCCGTTGCTGATCCTCTCGGCCGTCTTCGAGGGCGTTCAGGACGACCTCGCCGCGCTGCGCTCGATGTCGGTGTCCGGTGTGGTCGCCGCCGTGTACGTGGCCTGGGTCGCGACCCTGCTAGGTTACGCGATCTGGGGATACCTGATCCGGATCCACGGAGCCACCTCGGTGGCCCCCTACGCGTTGCTGATACCGGTGTTCGGTCTGGGCGCCGCGGCCGTCTTCCAGGGTGAACCCCTTACCGCCGTCACGATCCTGGCCAGCGTGCTGGTCATCTCCGGGGTCGCGGTCGGTGCGGTGCGCCTCCCGCGGCAGGCGTCGTCCGAAGCCATCGTGCCGGTCGGCGGAACCGACGACGCCGTTCCGGTTCTCACGGCGCGGCGTCTGCCGTAGGCCGCCCTCTACAAGGACGGCTCGCCGTTCCGTTGTACCCCGGGCTCCGGCTCGGCGATGGCGTGCACCGAAGGCTGCGCCAGTCGGACGTAGTCGGCGGTCCGCAGGCTGACGGAGCGTTCCAGCGCGCCCGCGTTGAAGAAAATCTTCTCGTGCTCCAGCAGCCCGGGATCGACGATCAGGTCCAGCGCCGCACCGAAGGTGAAGGGCACGATGGTGCCGCTTGGCGACCCGGTCAACCGCTCGGCCGTCGCCGCATCGGCGAACATGGCGTGCCGCGCCTGGTATTGCTCCTTCAGCCGGTCGAGGTTCAGGCGCTGGTCCCCGGGCACGACCGCCAGGACGTACCGGGATTCCTTTTTGGTGATCTTGAGACGCACGACTATGCACTTGGCCGCCTGCCCGGCGGGGTGGCCCCGCAAGGCGCTGACTTCGGTGGTGCGCCCCTCCGGCCGGTGATCGAGGGAACGGTAGTCGGCGCGTCCCTCGTCGAGCAACGCGATCAGCCGCTGCTCGGTGGTGCCGTCAGTGCCATCTGTCGGGGCGAGCCGGAGTTCATCGTGCATTTCCATACTTTAGTGCTCCCTCGTCATTTTGCCTGTCCGGGCGCGGTGCCGGTGCCCTTCACGCTCGACACGATGGCGTCGAGGACGGCCCGGCGGGGATGTTTCTCTGGTCTGCCCATCCACTGCGGGGAGGGCAGCATCGGCACTGTGGCAGGGTCACGCGGAGTTGCGCCACTTGCGGCCGTTCCGGCCGATGAGCCGATCGGCGTCGGTCGGGCCCCAGGAGGCGGCCTCGTAGGTCGGGATCGGCGAGTTGTCCTTCTCCCAGTTCTCGATGATCGGGTCGACGATCCGCCAGCACTGTTGCACCTCGTCGCTGCGGATGAACAGCGACGCGTCACCGATCAGCGCGTCCAGGAGCAGACGCTCGTACGCCTCCGGGGACTCCTCGACGAACGTCTGGTCGTAGGAGAACTCCATCGTGGCGGTGCGGACCCGGAAGGAGTGGCCCGGCACTTTGGCACCGAAGCGCAGCGAGATGCCCTCGTTCGGCTGGATCCGCAGGATCAGCGCGTCGGCATCGAGGCCGGTGAGCTGGTCGGTCGGGATCGGCAGGTGCGGCGGCCGCTGGAACTGCAGTGCCACCTCGGTGAGCCGGGCCGGCAGGCGCTTGCCGGTGCGTACGTAGAACGGCACCCCGGCCCAGCGCCAGTTGTCCACGTTGAGCCGCATAGCGGCGTAGGTCTCGGTGCGCGACAAAGGGTCCACGCCGGCCTCCTCGCGGTAGCCGGCCATCAGATCCTCGCGCGTGCCGCCCCGGGTGTACTGTCCCCGGACCGCGGCCTCGGCGATGTCCCGGTCGGTGGGGAGCCGGATCGCCTGCAGCAGCTTCACCTTCTCGTTGCGCAGGCCCTCAGCCTCGAACGAGGCCGGTGGCTCCATCAGTGCCAGCGCGAGGACCTGGAGCACGTGGTTCTGCACGATGTCCCGCATCGCGCCGGCGTCCTCGTAGAAGCCGCCGCGGCTGCCGACGCCGAGGGTCTCGGCGACGGTGATCTGCACGTGGTCGACCCAGGAGCGATCCCAGATGGGCTGGAAGATCGAGTTCGCGAAGCGCAGCGCCAGCACGTTCTGGACGGTGTCCTTGCCCAGATAGTGATCGATGCGAAAGACCTGGTGCTCGTCGAACGCGCTGTGCACGACGCGGTCGAGCTCACGGGCCGTGACCAGGTCGCGCCCGTACGGCTTCTCGATGACCAGGCGGGAGAAGGAGCCTTCGCGTGGCTGGTTGAGCCCGACGCCGGCCAGTCCGTTGATCACCGGCTCGAAGGCCCCGGCGGGGGTGGACAGGTAGAAGAGCCGGTTGCCGGACGTGCCCCGCTGTGCGTCCAGTTCGTCGAGGGTCACCACGAGCCGTTTGTAGGTCTCCGGGTCGTCGTAGCCGCCCGCCACGTACCGCACGCCGCCCTGGAGCTGGCGCTTGCTGGCGAGGGTACGTTCGCCGAGGGCGCTCTCGATGAACTGCTCGTCGGTCATCGGCGTGCGCGCGACGCCGACCAGCGCGAACTGGTCCGGGAGCCGCTCGTGCCGAGCCAGGCTCTCGACTGCGGGCAGCAGCTTACGCCGGGTCAGGTCACCGGAGGCGCCGAAGATCACCAGGGCGGCCGGCGGGGCACTGCGATCCTGGATGAGCTGAGTTGCGCGGTCCATGGTCTGCGTTCCTCCGGGCACAAGGGATGTGGGTTCGGGGGTGTCGTGCTGTCATGCCAAGGAATTGTGCGGCTGTGGGGGTGGTGTCCGGGGTCACGGGGCGTGGCCCATTGGTCGTGGAGCTCGAGCGTCCCATGCCGGGCTGACGGTTGGGCGACTCGGTGCGGTCTGTGGGAGTCGGGAGTGGGACGCCCTCGTGGCCGCGCCCGCGGGCGCGGCAGAACGGGACGGGCGGCAGCGCCGGAATCGACCGGTGCAGCGGTAGCGCCCACTCATCGCGAACGTCCGACAGTCAGTGGGAATCCGCCGGGCGCACCGTCGTGCTGACCGTGGGAACCGGCACGCCGGCGGCCTCGATCAGCACAGCGGCCTCAGCGGCCACCGCATGCCATCGGCGGCGCAGCATGCCGTCGGGGAACGCGTCGGTCCAGGGCTTGACCTCGGTGGCGTAGTGCGTGATGAACGGCGCCCGTTCCAGATCCACCTGGTACGGCATCGGCACGTACCGCTCGCCGTGGTAGGTGAAGTCCAGGCGCTGCTGCACGACACTGACCGGCATCACGTTCCATCGTGGATCGAGCAACTCGAACCTGCCGCCGAGCAGGTAGTTCAGCGTGTCCTGGTCTCCGAACAAGGGGCGCCAGTCGGGGTTGGCGATCAACTCTGCGGCCCGCTCGGTCAGCCGCTCGGCCCGCCAGCGTGCCACGTCGATGGCCAGCAGGCCGGAGTTGAAGTACGGGAAGCTGGGTGCCCGGCCGCTCAGCGGGAACCGGTCGGTCTCTACGTGCGGGCTGCCCAGCTCGGGAATGTACGGGTCGCGTGCCGCCGCGACCGGGTAGTCGTGCGCGATCGGCCGGTGCAGGGTGTGCACGCTGACGCGGGCGATCATGTCCGAGTCCAGGTAGAGCAGCCGGTCCGCGTCGATGAGGCCGGGTGCGACGATCCGCGCGTACCCCATCGGCGTGATGTAGCCGATCCGCATGTCGGGAAAGGTGAAGTCGCGTTGGATGACGGTCACCGTCGCCGGAGCGGCGGCGGCCGTCAGTGCCGCCAGCGAGTCCGGGAGAACGCCGGGGTCGCAGAGCAGGTAGAGGTGCAGCGGCTCCGGTCCCTGCCAGCTGCGGGCCAGCGACCGGGCTGCCACGCAGGTGGGCCAGACGTAGTGGGCGTCAAGGCACAGGACGACACCGTTCACCGTCCGGTCACCGATCGCCGGAAGGCCGTGCCATCGGTGACCAGGATCTTCTCGAACACAGCGGCGAGCAGTGCCAGCATCAGCCCTCCGGCCGTTGTTGGAGCAAGCAACCGTAACGCAGAATCGACCATGGCCGGAGACGCCGCAGATTGCAAGCGGAAGGGGCGGTCCTGATGTCCGAGATGGACAGCCGAAGCTCCGGCGCGATCGCTGGACGGGACACCCGCATCAGGGGCGAGTACGCGGCCGGACGCGATATGGTGATCAACAACGTTCCCGAGTCACGCCCAGCGCCATTCGCCGTGCCACTCGACATCTCCGACTTCGCCGATCGAACGGACGAGTTCAGCGCCATTGTCAACATGTTCGGGGAATGCGCCGCCCCGGTGGTGGTGAATCTCTTCGGACCCGGCGGGATCGGCAAGTCGGCGCTGGCTGTCCGGGCGGCTCACCGCCTCCGCGACCGCTTCCCCGACGGCGTCCTGTACGCGGCCCTCGGCACCCAGTCCTGGCAGACCGCCGACATCGTCGCCGAATTCCTCTACCTGCTGGGCCGCTCGGCTGACGGTGCCACCGAGTCCCGGCTGGTTGCGGAGTTCCGGACCGCGGTTGCCGGCCGCCGGGTCCTGGTCGTGCTGGACGGGGCAACCTCTGCCGATCTGACCATCCCACTGCTGCCCACCACCGCTGGTTGCGGCGCGATCGTGACCAGTCGCCCGCCACTGACCGGCCTGCCCGGCGCTGAGCTGGTCGAGGTGCCGGTGCTGCCCGAGCCGGACAGCGTGGCCCTGCTCGGCCGCCTCGCCCGGGTGCAGATCGACGCGTCCAACGCAGACCAGGCGGCACTGCTGGTGCGGATGTGCGGCAGGTTGCCACTGGCGCTGCGTGTCGCCGGTGCGAAACTGAAGACCAGGGGCGACTGGGATATGGGCCGGCTGTCCGAACGGATGGCGGCGGCGGCCAACCGGCTCGACCTACTCCGGATTGGGGACCTCGAGGTGCGCGCGACGCTGCTGACCAGCTACTCCGAGCGCGACCCTGGCGAGCAGCGGGCGTTTCGGGCGCTCGCCCTGGCCGGTGGCGACGAGTTTCCCGGTTGGATGCTGGCGCCGTTGCTGCAGGTGAGCATGGCGGAGAGCGAGCGCCTGGTCGAGCGCCTGGTCCATGCACAACTCGTTCGCGTCACCCGGATGGACGGCACCGGTCAGCCCCTCTACCGCCTGCACGACCTGGTCCGCGACCTCGCCCGCGAGTTGGCCGACACGGACGCGGCCGCCGAGCGTGCGGCCATGGCGGTCCGGTTGAACGACCGCTACCTCGACCTCGTGGCGACTGCCGCCCGGGCGCTGCGGGAGCAGGGCTCTGGCAGCCGTGCTGCCGATCCCGTCTCTCCGGCGCCGGACGACGACTTCGCCGAGCTGCGCAGGACGATCACACTGGCACCCGTCGCCTGGTTCGCGTCCGGGCGGGACGGCATTCTCGCCAGCCTGCGCCGGGTCGCCGAGGACGGCCAGATGGACCGGGTGGGCCGCTTTGCCGACGCGATGCTCGCTCTGCTGATCGTCACCCCGTTCGCCGAGGACCGCATCCGGGTGCACCGGCTGGTGCTGGAGGCCAGCACCCGGGCCGGAGACCAGGTCCAGCTCGCCGGTGCGCGGCGGGACCTGGGTCGCGCCTTTCGGGACTTCGGCCGGTATGCGGAGGCGCGCGCGGAGCTTGAGGCCGCGATCACCGATTTCGCCGACCTGGGCGATGCCGGGGCGTTGGCCGAGACCCGACTGATCTATGCGGTGCTGCTCCGGTTGCTCGGGGAGAACCAGGCCGCCCGCGAGGTGGTCCTCGACTCACTCACCCACTTCGAGGCGACCGGGGAGACGGGCTGGCAGGCGTACGCATACCGGACTCTCGGCATCATCCACCGCAACCAGGCCGACTGGCCCGCCGCTGGCGCAGCCTTCGAGCGGGCGCTGGAGTTGTTCCGTGCCGTCGGCGACCGGCACCGGGAGGGTAACTGCCTGGTCCACTACGGCAGCGCGCTGCGCCAGCAGGGCGAGCCGGGCCGGGCGCTGCCCCTCTACGGCCGGGCGCGGGACATCTTCGCCGCGCTCGGCTTCTCGCTCTGGGAGGCGATCACTGACGTGCACCAGGCCGCGAGCCTGATGGACCTGGAGGTGCGGGAGGAGCCCGGCCTGCTGCTCGACCGGGCGCTGCGTACCTTCACCGACATCGGCGACCTCCGGTGGGCGGACATCGCCGAGTACCACCGTGCCCGGCTCGCTCTGCGGGCCGGCGATGTCGCCGGCGCGCTACCGCGGCTGGAACGGTCAGCCAGTCGGTTCCGGGAGCTCAACGAGCCGTACAGCGAATCCATGGTGCTGCTCACCCTGGCCCAGGCCCAGGCGCCCGGCCCGGCGGCCCGCTTCACCCTGCAGCGGCTGATCGAAAACGCCCGGCGGTTGGGAAACCCAATGCTGGAGAGCACGGCGACGCGACTGCTCGACCGTCGATGAACAGCGCGTTCTGCCGGGCGCCAGGCCCCGATCACGACCGTGCAGGCGTACGCGGTGTCCACGTCGCAGGCGCCACGTACCCCCGCGGCGGCGCGGCGGACCCGTCCCTGACCGCCCTCGCCCTGTCCCGCCGCCTCGCTGCCTTCCTGAGCGACCCGAGCCTAGCCGCCGTCCGGGCCACCGACGTGTAGGTCCCGGCCGGCGGCGTACCGGCCGGAGACGCGCATGTCGCGGCCCGCGACCGCGCCGCTCTCGTTCGCCTGAATGATCGTCGGGTCGGCCCCGGCGAGCGCGTCCCGCAGCGCCGCGGCGAATTCCGGGTCGGAAGTGATCTGCCGGGCCAGCCGCAGCGTCAGCCGATCTTCGGCGGCCGGCGTCGGCGCGGTGGTCACCTCGTCGATGACCTCCAGCGTTCCCGGGTCACCAGCGAACCGGTGCCGGATCACCTGGGCCACCCGGTCCGCCCCGGAGAGCAGCCGCTGCGCTGCCCCACCGGCCACGCCTGTGGAAAGGGCGGTCAGCGCTCCGACGGCGACGCTTGCCAGGTCCAGCGGTTCCATCTGTGCCTCCTGGTCGGGGCGGTCGTCCGGGTCCGTCCAGCCTAGCCGTCTTCCGTGGGGGATTCCGGACAGCGAGGTAGGCCCGGCGTAGCGCCGCGCAAAGGTCGGACGGAAGGCCCCCTCGACTCCACAGTCGACGCAGCAGCGGCGTCCGACTGAAGCGCCGACGGGATCAGCGCCTTCGACCACAAGGTCGCTACCGCCTACCGGTGGCCCCTCTACGCGTTCGTCGAGCGGCTCACCACGCCCGGCTTCCGGGAGGTGGAACGCCTACCCCGACCCGGCGACGACCAGCGCTGGCCGCACCCCGTCATGGCCGCGGTCGTGGTGTGATCACGCCGAGGGCCGGCCTCCCGTCGCGGGAGACCGGCCCTCGCTCAGCCTGAACACCCCCGTCGAGGCGGGCGTCCGGCAGGGCGGCAGCCGCGCTCAGGCGGTGAGCTTCCCGGCGATCTTGACGACCCGCTCGGCCATGTGGTCGAGGGCCGAGAACTGGGCGTCGCCCAGCGGGGCGTCGTTGCTGCCACCGGTGACGTGCGAGACGCCGTACGGGTTGCCGTCGGCGAACTTCAGCGGGTCGGTGTAGCCCGGGGCGACAACCAGGCCGCCGAAGTGGTGAACGGTGTTGTAGAGCGCGAGAAGGGTCGACTCCTGGCCGCCGTGCGCGGTCATGGACGCGGTGAAGCCGGCGTACACCTTGTCGGCGAGCAGCCCCTGCGCCCACTGCGGGCCGAGGGTGTCGATGAACTGCTTGAGCTGGCTGGCGACGTTGCCGTAACGGGTGGGCGTGCCGAACAGCACGGCGTCCGCCCAGACGACGTCGTCGGCGGTGGCCTTCGGCTCGTTCCTGGTGGCGTCGAAGTGCTGGCTCCAGGCGGCGTTGGAGGCGATGGCCTCCGCCGGGGCGAGCTCCGGAACCTGACGCAGCCGCACCTCGGCGCCAGCCTTCTCACCAGCCTCGGCGAGGCGCTTGGCCATGGCGTGGAGGGTACCGGTGGACGAGTAGTAGATGACGGAGAGCTTGGTCATCGGAGGCATCCTTCCCAAAGTAGTTGCCGCTGATAAATTTGCTGCAGCAACAATCTTGACTGTAGCAGCCACCGCGCGGCACCCTCAACGGCCCGGCCATGCCCAGCTCCGTGACGGAGCGCACCAGGCGACGGGCTCGGGCTGTGGCCGTCCAGCCGACGAAGCGGAGGTTCTGGCCCCGCGATGAGGCGATGGACCCCCGCGGCGCCACACCTGCGGGCCTCGCCGCTGGCTGTCCGCTTCACCGCGATCTGCCCGGGCTGGACGGCGAACAACGCGCACCATCAGTTGCGGGGGCAGACGAGCGCGCCGCTGCTGGTGCTCAACGGGCGGTACGACCCGGCCACCCGTACGACGGGGCCCAGCGGGTGGTGCGGCAGCTCGGCAGCCAGGGTCTGACGCGTCGACGTCGTGACGGTGACACCCCAGCTCACGGTAGGTAGTGCGACCGACTGGTCAGTCTCCTACCCGCCGGTCGGGGTGTCGCCGGTCATTCGCTGCGCATCGGTGGATCAGGAGTCGTCGGACGGGTCGGCCGGCTGCTGTCCCGGCCAGAACGGCCACTCCTCGAATGACCGGCACCGGCCGTCGTCGGCGAAGCGCATGACCCACAGGTCGCGGTACTCCTGGTCGACCGGGTCACCGTAGCGAACCTCTTGGCGCGACACGGCGGTGTCGCCCTCGACCGCGACGATCTCCGTGGTCATCCGGAACACCTCGTCGGGACCCTTGCGCTGCTTCTCCCACATCCGGGCGATGGCCGACAGACCGACGACCGGCGTCCAGTACGGCCCCTGCCGGTAGCTCGCATCCTCAGTGAAAAGCGTGACCAGCGCGTCCGTGCCCGGCGTCCGCCAGAGCCGCTCGTAGGCGGCGAGCCAGTCCTCGACGTGCTTCCTCTCCATGGACATCACCTTGCCACCGGAGCGGCGGCCAGCCGGGCGAACCGCGAGCTGGGGTCGCGCTCACACCGATCCGGTGAGTGGGTGAGCAGCGGCAGATGGCGATCCGCTTCGCCGTCTTCGCTAACGTCCTCGATCTGGACGAGCACGGGGATCCGCTCAACGAGAAGTACGCCGAGCGCCGTGCCGGCGACCTGGTTCAACGGTGCTGCCCTGCAGTTGCTGCACGGATATCGCTGGCCCGGCCGACATTCGTCCGGCGCGATCGCTCCGGATCGGCCGCTGATGGAGTGGCTGACCGTGGGTTGCTCAGAGGCCACTGGTCCAGGTGCCACAGGCTGCACGGACCCGCGAATCGGCGGTGACCGTCCGGGCGAGGGTCACCGCCGATAGCGTGGTCGAACCGGTCAGGCGGCCGAGCAGGCGGTGTCCAGCTCCTTGATGGCGGCTTCCAGGGCCTTCTTGCTGGGCTTGGCGTCGGCGGACTTGTTGTACGCGTCGCTCAGGCTCATCATCTCGTTCTGAATCTTTTCGGAGGCGGCGGTGACTGCCTCGTTGGCGCTCATCGAGTGCGCCAGGATCGCTACCGAGCCGGCGGCCCACTGGGCGCTGACCGCGAAGTGCCCGGCCGGCGGGCCGATCTTCTCGGCCTTGGTGACCTTAGCCGCGTTGTCCTTGATGTCCTTCTTGATGTCGGCGCAGGCCTTCACCGTGGCCGCGTCGTTGGCTGCGGTGCTGGCCGCGGTGGTGGCCGCACCGCCGGTCGGAGCGGCGCTCGAGGCCGCCGGCGACGGCGAGGTTGCGGTGCCCTCGGATTCGGGCTGCGGATCGCAGCCGGACGTCGCGATCGCCGCCGTAACAGCCAAGCCGGCCAGGACGAATCGAGTTCGGTTCATCGATGTTCCCCCGTGATCTTCATGTTCGGCGCACGCTACCAGCCCCGGTCGAACGGGTGGGGGCAGTTTCGTGGCCGACGCTCCACACGAGTCACCAGCTCGCCAGAATCGTCAAGAGGGCTTGTCGGGAGCGGTAGCCGGTGGCCCTTGTGCCGGTCAGCGGTGGCTGACGACGTTCACCACCTTGCCGTCGGGGTCGCGGACGAAGAAGCGCCGCACGCCCCACGGCTCGTCGGTGATCGGGTGCACGATCTCTGCGCCCGCCGCACGTACCGCCTCGTAGGCGGCGTCGACGTCATCGACCTCGACGCTGAGGTCCGGGTTGACGGCTGCCGCCGTGTCTCTGGTGACGAGGGTGACCTGGGCGGTGGGGTTGGACGGTGAGACCAGGGTGACCACCCAGCCCAGGTTCATGTCCTCCCGGAAACCCAGAAGCTGGTAGAAGCCGCTGCTCGCGGCCGGGTCGGCGGTGGTGATGTCGGGCACGGCGCGGCGGATCGTCATGCCGGATTCTGGCATGCGATGTGCCACGGCATCCTGACCTGCGGCTGCCATCAGGCGGATTGCCGGTGACCGCCGAGTGACAGGAGCAGGCCGGCGGCGGCCAGCCCGATTCCGGCGGCGGCGGTGTACTCAGGGAGTTGGGCGGGGATGCCGAGGTAGACGGTGATGCCGAGGATGCGGGACAGGCCCCAGGGCAGCAGCGCGAGCTGGTCGTTCCACACCGTCAGCGCGCGTTCCAGGCCCACCACGGCGACCAGGGCGGAGAGCACGCCGAGGGGCACACCCGCGGCGGTGAGGGTCAACCCGACGGCGCTTCGGCGGCGCCTGCCGTACCGGTCCCGCAGGACGACGGCGACGACCACGAACAACCAGCAGAACGCCGCGAACGCGACGGTGACGTACGCCGCGCGCACGCTCGGCGCGGTCCAGAAGGCGAACCAGTAACCGCCCGGTCCGCGCCCGGCGAGCGCCGCCAGCAGGAGCACGCTGCGCAGCAGCGCGACGCCGCCGAGCGCGGCCCACAGGTGGAACGGGTCCCGACGGCCGACGACGAGGCGTACGACGAGGGCGAACAGCGCCCACCCACCGAGGGTGACCAGCAGGTGCGCCGGCGCGGCGAACCAGGTCAACACGAGCCGGCTCGCCACCAGCACCACGGCCGGGACCAGCCACACCAACACCCGGTCCGCCCGCGTCGTGGGCGTCGGCAGCGCGGCGACCCGCCACGGCCGGAGCGCGCCGAGCAGCAACCCGCGCGCGGCGGCGGCGCCGAACCCACGCCCGTAGAGGCCGAGCAGCACCACCAGCAGGATCGACCCGAGCATCGCCCGGGCCGCCCAGGCCATCGCCGGGTCCCGGTCGGCACGCCGGGCCCCGAGGTCGGCGGCGGTGAAGTTGTACGCCGGCAGGTCCACATCGGCGCCGTAGCGCTGCCGGTGCGCGTCGCGCGCGTGGTGGTATGCCGCTGTGGCCAGCCGCCAGTCGTGGCGGGCGGCCGGGGCACCCGTGTCCAGCCACTGCGCGTGTCGCAGCACCATGGCCCGGTACGCGCTCAGCGTCTCGAACAGGTCGACCTGGTAGTCGAGAGTCGCGGTGAAACGCCCGCGCAGTTCGGCGTCCCGCCAGGTCGCCGGTTCGGTTCCGGCGACCAGGTCCCGCATGCGCCGGGCCAGTACGACTGCCTGCCGGCCCTCCTCGATCGCCTCGTCGACGCGGCCGCCGGTCACCGCGTAGATGCTGTCCAGTGCGGCGGAGTCGCCGGTCGGGATGTCCCACTCGAAGATCCACATCATGGGCGGCGGTTCCAGCCCGAGCGCCCGCACCGACCGGTCGGCGTACGGGCCGATGTAGAGGCCCTTGGTGACCGCCTGCCGGGACAGCGCCATGGCCTGACCGATCGCGGCGACGGTGCCGGGATCGCCGGAGAACGTGCGGTACGCCCAGTCCGCCGTGATCTGCGCCGGGTCGACGTTCGGGTCCCAGGCCAGGCGGCCGACGGCGTACGTGTTGAGGTCGTAGAGCTGCCAGAACCCCGCGCGCAGGTACAACGACATGGGCCCGGCGCGCAGGGGACCGCCGTCCTGGGTCCAGTTCCAGACACCCTCGACATTTCCGTTGGCGGCGAGGAATGCGCGCAGCGCCTCGCCGTGCAGCGGGCCGAGGTCGTTGGGCAGCGAGCCGAACCCCTCGAACTCGCGGCGGGCCTGGAACTCCACGATGCGGCGGTGCCCGCCGCCCAGCAGCGTGGTGTTCAGCGGCAGGTGGCTGTAGAAGTCGCCCAGGGTGTACTTGGTGGACACGATCAGGTGCGGGTCGTCGAGCCCGCCGAGGACCTGCGCGTACGACTCCGGGTTGGTGTGCAGGTCGCCGACGGCGCCGACGCCCACCGTCCACGTGCGAAAGATGATCTCCTTTCCGGCCGTGCCAGCCGTGTCCAGCAGTGCCCGCAGCATCGCGCGCACGGACGCCGCCGTGGTGACCGCGAGCTTCGACGAGTAGTCCCAGCCGGCCCCGGCGTACACCTCGCCGCCCTCACCGACACGGACCATCAGGCCGTCGACGAACGGCATGCTCTCGAACAGCTCGGCCAGACCGGCCTGGTAGACAGTCCACAGCCGAGGGTCGGCCGTGTCGAGGCCGCCGACGGTCCGCGTCAGGTACGCCTCCAGCGGCGGCGACACCGCGAGCATGTCGGTCAGCAGGAAGACCCGCACGCCCATGTCCTCGGCGTACTTGAAGACGGGGCCGAACGCGGCGACCATCGCCCGTGCGCGGTCGACGTGCGGGTCGCCGGGCGGGTAGACCGCGCGCCCGTCGCCGGCCTTCGCGAACGTGACGTACTCCAGGAAGCCGGGCACGACGACTCCGTTGAATCCCTGCGCCACCGAGTGGTCGACGAACTGCCGAAACTGCGCGTCGATACGGGCCACCGCGGCAGCGTCCACCCACGGCGCGCGAGGCAGGACCGCCGTCCCGACCACGTCGGTGTTCAGGCCATAGTCGTCGCCGGCGGCGAAGACGGCCGGGTCGGGCTCGCGCCCCACCGAACCCGCGTCGGTCAGCCGCAGGCCGAGCCGGGGGACGACCAACCGACCCGCGTCCGCCGCTGCAAGCGCCTCGGCGCCGGAGCGGATCCGGTCGGCCAGCCGGTACATCCCGGCTGCCACGCCCGCGACGTCGCCGCCCTGGACGGTCAGCTCGGCGCCGCGCACGTCGAGCCGGTACGACTCGGGCGGCCCGCCGAGAGTGGACAGCACGCCCGCCCGCAGCGCGGTGACAGCCGACAGGTCCGGGGTGGCGACCGGTGCCGTGCCGGTGCCGGGTGCGGTCGTCGCGGGCGTGGCCGGGTGCGGCGCGGCCGGGACGAGCACCGGCCGGGGCAGGCCGCGAAAGGCGACCGCGTCGGCGACGGCGGTTGCGGCCTTTCTCAGCCGCAGACCATCGGGTACGACGAGGGACGCCAACGGCGGCACCGGCGCGGGCGTCCGCGCCGGCGCGGCGACAGCGTCCTCGCGCGGCACGGCGGCGGGGGCGTGGCTCAGCCCCAGCGTGTCGCCGACCCCCCAGGCGGCGGCCGCGCCGAGCGCCAGCAGGACCGCCGCGGCGACGAGCAGCGGGTACGGCCTGCGGGCCTGGGCAACGTGAGCCACGCTCGCATCGTAATGGCTGCACCGGCCCGCGCCCGGCGCCCCCGCGGTGAGGATGCCGGGCAGCGGCGGTGCTCAGAGAGCGATCCGGTCGAACTTCTCCCAGGCGCCGATCGCCGTCCGGTTGGCGATGAGGGGTTTGGTGCCGCCGCTCTCCGCCACCACGTACCTGCCGTTGGTCGCGGCGCGCAGGCTGATCGTGCCGTCCGAGTTGTTGATGATGGTGAACTTCTCCCAGGTGCCGACCTTGGTGCGGTTGGCGATCAGTGGTTTGGCGCCGGCGCTCTCCGCCGTCACGTACCGACCGTTGGCACGCGAGCGGAGCGCGACGTAACCGCCGCCGGCACTGATCACGTCGAACTGCTCCCACAGTGCGACTGTGGTGCGGTTGGCGATCAGCGGCTTGCCGCCGGCGCTCTCCGCCACCACGTAGCGATTGTTGGTCCGTGAGCGGAGGGCGACCGGAGGCGCGGCCACCGGTGCGCCGGTCAGCCCGGTGAGGGCCGCGTGGGTGCCGTTGAAGGCGTTCTGGCTGTAGTTCCCGGGCTGGCTCGGGTTGCCGGCGGCGTACTGCCAGATGGTCTCCGTTGTCCAACCCGCCGGCAGGGGTGGACGAGTGGTGGTGTAGCCGGCGATGTCCAACGGGTTGGCGCCGAACGACGCGTTCTTGCCGGTGCACGGGTTCCAGTAGTTGGTGTTCGTGTAGATCATCACGGGCCGGCCGATGCGTGCCTTGACCTGGTCGGTGAAGGACCGGATCCAGTTCGACATCTCGGTCGGGGTCAGCCCGTAGCAGGTGGGCGCGTCGCTCCAGTAGGGCCACTCGATGTCGACCATCGGCACGAGGGTCTGGCCGTCCTTGGTGAACATCGCGCTGTCGACAAAGAAGTTGGCCTCGTTGATCGGGTCGCGCTTGTCCGGACGGGCGAAATGGTAGGCCCCGACGAGCAGACCGGCGTCCTTGGCCGCGGCATAGTCTTCGGCGAAGTACGGATTGAGGTACGTCCTGCCTTCCGTCGCCTTGACGTAGGCGAACTTGACGCCGCTTGCCGCGACCGCGGGCCAGCTGATCGGGCCCAGGTTGTGGTCGTGGCTGGAGACGTCGATGCCCCTGACCGTGTAGCCCGCCGGGATGGCGGCACTCGTGGACGTCGCGGCGCTGCGCGCGCCCGGGGTGATGCCAGCGTTCGCTCGGCCGCCACCATCGGCGGTCGGGTCCGCGGCATGCGCGGGCTGCGTGACGCCGAGCGCCGTACCGACCGCGAGGCCGGCGGACATCAGCACGCAGAGCAGTCTTCTAGGCATGGTGAGGTGGGTTTCTCCTTGCTCGCGGGCCGAGGTGACCACCGGCGCGGCGGGCGGAACCCGCCACGCCTGTGTCGCGCGCCGAGAGGCGCGGCTGGCTGCCTCCATCGGCGTGGGTCCGCAGGAGTATTTCTTGTCGACGGGAGATCGCACCGTCCCGGAGGAGCGAAATCAGATCATCAGCAGGACGCGTCGAGCCGAACGGTGGAATTCGAGAGTCGGGGACAACCGCCACGGCGGCCGCGAGCGGTGTGCCGGCCAGCAGCACGCCCACGGATGTGTCAGGTCCGGTCCCCGGTCCAGGCCGCTTCGAGGATCGCGGTCAGGCTGGCGGTGTCGGTCGGGCCCGGATGGTTCTGGATCAGGCGGGTGACGCCACTGGCCATCTCCGCGAAACGCGGGAGGTCGGCGCGTGCCACGCCGATGTCCGCCAGGGTGGCAGGAATGCCGATGTCGGCAAGGAGTCCGTCGAGCCAGGTGAGGAACGTTTGCGCGGCCTCGGCATCCGAGGCGTCGGTCACGTCGAGCCCGCACACCCCGGCGAGGATGGCCAACCGGTCGGCGATCGCATCCCGGGCCGCGTCCAGCGCGTAGGGCAGGAGCAGCCCGACACCCAGGCCGTGTGGCGTGTGCGTGGCCGCGCCGATGGGGTACTGGAGGGCGTGCGGGGCCGCGTTGCCCGCATGGGAGAAGGCGAGCCCGGCGAGCATGGACCCGTAGGACATGTCCGCGCGCGCGTCCGTGTCGCCGCCGTCGGTGACCGCGCGACGCAGGCTACGGGCGATCCGCTCCGCGGCCCGGAGCGCGTAGTGGTCGGTGATCGGGTTGCGGCCGAGGAAGACCTGCTCCACCGGGTCGCGCGGTCCGTGGGGCCGGGGTCGCGCGGTGTAGCTCTCCACCGCGTGACAGAACGCGTCGATTCCGGAGTGGGCGGTGACGGTCGCCGGGCAGGTGTAGGTGAGTTCGGGGTCGACGATGGCGAAGTCGGGCACGATGTGGACGCTGGAGACCCCCACCTTCAGCGCGCGGTCCGGGTCGGTCAACACCGAGACGGGTGTGAGCTCGGAACCGGTGCCTGACGTCGTCGGGACAGCGACGAGAGGAATCGTCGGCCCCGGCACCTTCGACTCGCCGTAGAAGTCGCGCGGTGTCCCACCGTGGCGCCGGATGACGCCGACGATCTTGGCGAGGTCGATCACCGTGCCACCACCGATGGCGAGGATGACGTTGGCGTCCACCTCGGCGGCGGCCGAGACGGCCAGGGCGACATCGGTGAGCGGCACGTCCGGAGTCGCGTCGGAGAACACCGCGACGACCTCGACCGTGTCCCGCACGGCGGCCACGATCTCGGCCACGCCCGGCTGCCCCAGCAGAACCTGGTCGGTCACGATGAGGACCCGCGAGCCACTCTCGGACACCACTCGTGGGATGTTCTGCGCGACCCCTTCGCCGACGATCAGCTGGCGTGGTCCGCGGACGGTCTCAAGCATGTCAGTGCCTCTCTCGAACGTCGGCGGCGATGTGCTGGGCGAGCGACCGGGTCACCCGCGCGACCCCGACGGCGTCGGCAGGGTTGGCCGCAAGGATGGCGCGGACGCGCGCGCCGGGCGGCCGGAGCAGCAGGGCGGTCACGGCAGGTCGATCGCCGCGTAGGTGAGATCGAGGTATTCGAGGATGCCCTCGTGCGACCCCTCCTTGCCGATCCCGGACTGCTTGACGCCTCCGAACGGGGCCGACGGGTCCGATATGAGGCCGCGGTTGATGCCGATCATCCCCGTGTCCAGCCCTTCGGTGAACCGGAGCGCCCGCTGGAGGTCCCGGGTGAAGACGTATCCGACCAGGCCGTGTTCGGTGTCGTTGGCCTTCGCCAGCACCTCGTCGTCGGACGTGAACGAGATGATCGGCGCCACCGGACCGAAGATCTCCGCCCGCAGCATCCGCGCGTCGTCGGGCACGTCCACGAGGACCGTCGGCGGGTAGAAGTGGCCCGGCCCGTCCGGACGCTCGCCGCCCACCAATACCCGGGCGCCGCGATCGACCGCGTCGGCGACCAGCTCGTCGATCGTGGTGACCGAGGCCTCGTCGATCAACGCTCCGACGTCCACGCCGTCGTCGAGACCATGGCCCACCGACAGCGCGCCCATCCGCTCGGCGAAGCGCGCCGTGAACTCCTCGCGCACCGGCTCCTCGACGTAGATCCGGTTGGCCGCGATGCAGGACTCCCCGATGTTGCGCATCTTGGCCACCATGGCGCCGTCGAGCGCGACGTCCAGGTCAGCGTCCGCGCACACGATCAAGGCCGCGTTGCCGCCCAGTTCCATGGACGTACGCAGCACGTTGTCCGCGGCCTGCCGGAGCAGTACGCGCCCGACCTCGGTCGACCCGGTGAACGAGAGCTTGCGGGTCCGACTGTCCGCCAGCAGTGCCGAGACCACCTCGCCGGAACGCTTGGTGGTCAGAACGTTGACGACGCCCGGGGGGACGCCGACCTCCTCCATGATGCGGGCCAGGAGCAGCATGGTCAGTGGCGTCTGGGCGGCTGGCTTGGTGATCGTCGTGCAGCCCGCTGCCAGCGCAGGAGCGATCTTGCGGGCACCCATGGCCAACGGAAAGTTCCAGGGCGTCACGAAGACGCACGGTCCGACCGGCTTCGGCACGGTGAGGATGCGGTACCCACCTGCGGGAGCGACGCTGTAGCGCCCCTCGACACGCACCGCCTCCTCGGCGAACCAACGGAAGAACTCGGCGCCGTAGGCCACCTCCGCCCGAGCCTCGGCGAGCGGCTTGCCCATCTCGAGCGTGATCAGCCGGGCGACCTCCTCGGTTCGCTCGGTCAGCGCCCGGTACGTCGCGGTCAACAGCTCTGACCGTTTCCGTGGCGGGGTCGCCGCCCACCGCGCCATGGCCGCACTCGCCGCGTCCAGAGCGGCGAGCCCGTCACCGACGTCGGCGTCCGCCACCTCGGCGATGGTCTTGCCGGTGGCCGGGTCCTCGACGGCGAAGGTGGCTCCGCTTGCGGCGTCGCGCCAGGCGTCGCCGATCCGGAGCCGCCGGTGCTCGGGGGCCAGGACGTTCATCGGGTCACTCATCGCGTCGCCTCCTGTGATCTTCTTGGTGATGTCCGGCGTGCCGCAGCGATCGCGCTGTGCGCGCAGACGGACGGGTCACCCGCCCTCGTCGGGGGCGAGGTTCGTCGAGCGCGTCGAATGGGGCAGTGGCCCGGTCGGCGGGGCGACGCCCGGCACCACCGATCGCCACTGCCGTCTCGGCGTCCCGGTTACCGCCCAGCCTCGGACAGCGACAGCCCGGTGTCCGCGTCGAACAGGTGCGCCCGATCCAGGTCGACCGTGACCTGCAGCCGTTCGCCCGGCGTACCGGTGACGGTGGGCCGGGCCTTGACCTTGACGATCTTCGTCCCCACTCGGACGTCGACAAGCGTCCGGTCACCGAGCGGCTCGAGCCCGTAGAGTTCCCCGGACAACGACGCGTTCCCACGCTGCTCGACGGACAGGTCCTCCGCTCGCAGGCCCAGCAGCAGCGCACGACCGTCCTCGGCGGTGGTCCAGCGGGGTCGTGGCAGCGTCCAGCCCTCCGCGCCGACCAGACGATCTCCCTCGGCGCGGCAGGCGAGCAGGCTGATCGGCGGGCTCCCGACGAATCCCGCGACCCACTGGTTGGCGGGACGTTCGTACACCTCGGTCGGCGTTCCGACCTGTTGCACCTTGCCCTCCTTGAGGACCGCGACCTGGTCGGCCATGGACAGCGCCTCGACCTGGTCGTTGGTCACGTAGACGAACGTCGCTCCGAGGCTCCGGTGGATGCGGGTGAGCTCGGTGCGCATCTCGACGCGGAGCTTGAGGTCGAGGTTCGTGAGCGGCTCGTCCATGAGAAACGCGCGCGGGCGACGGACCAGCGCCCGGGCCAGGGCGACACGCTGCATCTCACCGCCCGACAACTGCGCGGGACGACGCTGCAGCAGACGTTCGATGTGCAGCAGGCTCGACATCTGCTCGACCGCGGCGGCGATCTCACTGGAAGAACAGCGGCGTGCCCGCAGGGGCGACGCGATGTTCTCGTACACCGTGTGTCGCGGGTAGAGGGCGTAGCTCTGGAAGACCATCGCCAGGTCGCGTGCGGCCGGGGTGTCACCCGTCGCGTCCCTCCCGTCCAGGTGCACCGACCCGGCGTCGAGCTTCTCCAGGCCGGCGATCGCTCGCAGGGTCGTGGTCTTGCCTGCCCCGGAGGGCCCGAGCACGACGAAGAACGAGCCGTCCGGCACGTCCAGCGTCACCCCGTCCAGGGCCTGGACCTTCCCGAAGGACTTGCTCAGCCCGCGCGCTGCCACGGTTCCCATCAGGCCACCAGCTCTTCCGTACGCACGTCGTAGACCGCCGGGGTCCCGCCGGTGTGCCGCAGCCCGACCTTCGCGTCAGCGGCGAAACGGACGGTCGGTGGCATCCGAACCCGTACGTCGCGCTCGCCGCCGTGGTCGACCACGTAGATGATTTCGTCGCCCAGCCACTCCGCCGAGACCACGCGGGCCGGGACAGTGCCGTCCGCCCCTGGCTCGGTGACTTCCAGAGCCTCCGGCCGTACGCCCGCCACCAGGCGAGCGTCGCGCGGCAGACCGGGCGGTGGCGTGAGGACCAGACCGCCCTGACCGCGCAGCTTTCCGTCGGCCACCTCCACCTCGATCAGGTTCATCGGCGGGGAGCCGATGAACGCGGCGCAGAAGAGACTCGCCGGCCGGTCGTACACCTCCAGCGGCGTGCCGATCTGCTCGACGCGGCCCTTGTTGAGGATGGCGATCCGGTGACCGAGCGACATTGCCTCGACCTGGTCGTGGGTGACGTAGACCATCGTCGCCCCCAGTTCCCCCTGCAGGTGCTTGATCTCCGTGCGCATGTCGGCTCTCAGCTCGGCGTCCAGATTGGTGAGAGGTTCGTCCATGAGGAATGCGCGCGGCCGTCGCACCAGGGCGCGAGCGAGCGCGACGCGCTGCTGCTCCCCACCGGACAGCTGGCGCGGTCGCCGGTCCAGGAGCGGTCCGAGCCGCATCAGCCGGGCGGCCTCCTCGACCCGCCCGCGCACCTCCGCCTTGGGCAGCCCCTCGGCCCGCAGGGGGAACGCCAGGTTGTCGCGGGTCCGCAGGTGCGGATAGAGCGCGTAGAACTGGAACACCATGGCGATGTCGCGCTCGGCGGGCGGCAGGTCGTTGACGAGCGTGTCGCCGATGCGGATGTCGCCAGTCGTCTGCCTTTCCAGGCCGGCGATGGCCCGCAGCGTGGTCGTCTTGCCGCAACCCGAAGGGCCGAGCATCACGAACAGCTCGCCATCACCGATGGACAGGTCCACGTGATCAACCGCTACCGTCCCGTCCGGGTAGCGCTTGTGCAGTGCGTTCACCTCGATGCCCGCCATCAGCGTCGCACCGCCCCGAGCGTCACACCGGCGATGAGATGCTTGCGCACCAGGTACGCGAAGACGAGCACCGGTAGGGCGAACACCACGGAGGCGGCGGCCACGAGACCCCAGTCCGTCGTGGTGCCACCGATGAGGCCGGCGATGGCGGGCGGAGCCGTCCGCACGTCGTCGCTGGAGGTGAGGAAGATGGCGAACACGAACTCGTTCCACGAGAAGATGAGCGCGAAGACCGCCGTCGCGGCGATGCCGGGCACGAGCAGGGGGAGGGTGAATTTCCAGAACGCCTGCAGACGGGTGTAGCCGTCGAGCATCGCGGCATCCTCGTACTCCGCGGGCACCTCGTCGACGAACCCCTTCATCATCCAGATCGTGAACGGGACGTTGAACGCGGCGTAGATGAGGATCAGCCCGAGCTTGCTGTCGATGAGCCCGACCTGGCGGTACATGAGGAAGATCGGGATCACCACCACCACGGGCGGCATGAAGCGGGTGGACAGGATGAAGAACAGTTGGTCCTTCTTGGCCTTCACCGCGAAGCGTGAGTAGGCCCAGGCCGCCGGCACCCCCAACACGGTGGCCAGCACCGTGGAGACCCCCGCGACCACCGCGGAGTTGAGGAACGAGACGGACAGGGCCGAGCGACCGCCATCGGGAGCGACGAACACGTCCCTGTAGTGCTCCAGTGTGACTCTGAAGTCGAAGAACTTCGCCGGGATGGCGTAGACGTCGCGGTTCTCCTTGATGGACGTCTCAATCATCCACAGCACCGGAAAGAGCATCACGACGGCCAGCATGATCAGCAGCGCGACCTCCAGCCCGGAGCGGCCCCGGCCGCCGAGGCGGCGCGCGGGGGGCGAGTGATCCCGGGCAGGACCTGTGGACACGGCCTCGTCGACGGAGACGGCCATCAGTCCTCCTTGAGCTTGTTCAGGTAGCGCAGGTACAACTGCGTGAGGACGATGACGACGAGGACCATGAGAATCCCGTACGCCGACGCGGTTCCGGTGTTGAAGCCCAGGAACGCCACCTTGTAGACGTGGAACGACAACGTCTCGGTGGAGACGCCCGGGCCTCCGTTGGTGAGGATGTAGACGAGGTCGAACAGCCGGAAGGCCTCGATGGCCCGGAACATCACGGCAATGAGGAGCAGCGGCCACACCAGGGGAAGAGTGATGGTGCGGAACCGGAACCACTCGGACGCCCGGTCGATCGAGGCGGCCTCGTACAGGTACTTGGGAACCGCCGTCAGGCCCGCGAGCGCGATGAGCATGATGAACGGCGTCCACTGCCAGGTGTCGACCACGACCAGGGAGATCAGTGCCGTCCGCTGCCGGGTGAGCCACTCCACCTGCCCCAGGCCGAGCGAGCCGAGCATGCTGTTGATCACGCCGAACTGCGCGTCGAGCATGAATCGCCAGAACAGCCCGACCACTACCGGCGACAGCATCATCGGCACCAGGAACAGAGTGGTCAGCACTCCTCGCCCGTGCGTACGCCGCGAGATCAGGTAGGCGATGCCGAAACCGAGCACGGTCTGCAGGCCGACCGCGCCGATCACGTAGATCAACGTCGTCAGGGCCCTCTGGTGGACCTGCGCCGACGTCAGGATGGCGGTGTAGTTCCCGAACCCGATGAAATTGGCGGGCCCACCGCGGGTGGCCGAGTAGTCGGTGAAGGACAGGTACAACGCCCACAGCAACGGGAACACCGACATGGCGAGCAACAGCAACAGCGCGGGGGAGATGAAGCCCACGGCGAGCCCGCGGTCGGTCAGCCGGCGGGACCGACCCGGCGCAGGTGGCGGCACGGACGCCACCTGCCCGGGGTTGTCGGTCGTCAGAGGGACGGGGTCACTCACAGCCCGCCGCCGCCCTTGCGGCCGCTGGAGTCGAGCACACCCTGCTGCTCCTTGGCGATGTCGTCGAGCGCATCCTTCGGCTTCTTCGCGCCGTTGAGGGCCGCGTTCACGTTGGTGTTCTCGATGTCGACGAGGCGCGCGTACTCGGGCACGTTCCACATGTCCCGCATCCGCGGCACCGAGTCCGTGTACACCTGGTTGAAGGGCCCGGCGTTGAGGAACTCGGGCGACTGCAGGGCGTCCGTACGCGAGGGCACGCCACCAGCCGCGGCCCACTTCTTCTGAACATCAGCCTGCTCGAACCACTTCATGAAGTTCAGGGCCTCGGCCTGGTTGGCCGCGGAGGAGTAGGCCGACACGTGCATCCCCATGCCGCCGAGGGGGACCAGGTTCGTCTTCTGGCTCGGCAGGGTGGCGAAGCCCAGCTTGTCGAGAATCTGCTCCCGCGTGGTGCCGAGCGTCGACTGCTTCGGGTCCAGCAGCCCGCCGCTCGCGGCGATCCAGTTGAACGCGATGCAGGCCTTGCCCTGGGCGACCGCCGCGTTCACCTCGTCGATGAACCAGTTGCCGGAGCCCTTGGCGGTCAGCGGCTTCATCTTGTTGACCAGGACGTCCATCGCCTCCTGGCCGGCGGCGTCGTTGAGGACGCCGTTGATCTTGCGGGCCTTGGCGTCCCAGAGGTTGCCGCCGTAGACGCCGTTGACCGTGTTGTAGGTGACGGCCGCCGCGTCGGAGCCGTTGGCCTGGTGGAACGCCAGCCCGCTGACGCCGGGATTCTCCGCCTGGCACTTCTCGGCGACTGAGATCATCTGGTCCCAGGTCTGCGGAGGCTTGTCACCGATCAGGTCCTTGCGGTAGATCATCGTCCAGGTGTCGCCGAGCAGCGGCAGCCCGTACAGGCTGGCGTTCTCGTCGCGTTTGCCCGTCTCCGCCTGGGGGAACTGGCCGTAGGCCGCCAGGAGGTACGGGTTGTAGGCCGCGACGTCGATGTTCTGCTTGACGAAGTCGGTGAGGTCGAGGATGTTGCCGTTCGTCACGGCCTCGCCGATGTGCTGCGAGTCCAGGATCGCGATGTCGAAGTCGGTCTTGTGCGCGGCGAACTGGGTGAACATCGCGTCGTGCCAGTTGGCGTTCGGCACGGTGTTGACCTTGATGGTCGTGTTCGGCCGCTCTTTCTTGTACTCGGCGTTCGCGAAGGCCTCCAGTGCCTTGGCGGGGGGCCAGTCGAACCAGATGAAGCTGAGAGTCAGCGGGTCCTTGGTGAGTTCCGGGATGGTCGCCGGCGCCTTGGGGGCGCTCGCCTTCTCGCCGTCGTCCTTGCCGTCGCCGCATGCCGTCACGGTCGTGGCGACCAGCAGCAGGGCCGCCGCCGCCAGCCGCGCCTTCCGGCCGGGAACGGACATGATTCCTATTCGCTTCGGATTCCGCATGTTCTCGCCTGCTTTCTGGGTGGGAACTTCCAGAGCCTCGCTATGCGCTTCGCCGAGCAGTTGCTGGGTTGTTCAGGCGTGTCGCTGGACTGTCGCGGGGGTCGACCCGGGGGTCGGCGTCACGAGTACGCCGCCATCTGCTGGGTCTGCAGACCGTCGGGCAGTCCTCCAGGTGATCGAAGTCGCCATGGCGGGTGGTTCCGCGATGGTGGAGGATGAAGATCATCCGTCGCGTTTCCTATACGATCCGGGTGGGGGCGTCAGCATGCCGCAGCGTCGTGACTGGTGTCAACAGGTTCCCGAAGGCGCAAGAAAGGACCTCAGGTCACGATGGACGACGAAGCGATGAGCGGGCGGGGCCGGCGGGCCGTGCCGGGTGCGATGCCGCCGGGAAGATCTCGCGGCAGGCTCGCCGACGAGGTGTACGACACGCTGCTCGGACAGCTGATGTCGCTCCGGATCGAGCCTGGCTCCCGCGTCACGATCGACGTCCTGGCGCGGGAGCTGGGGGTCTCGCAGACGCCGATCCGCGACGCCCTGAACCGCATGGAGGCCGAGGGCCTGGTCGTGCGTGTGCCCCATGCCGGCTACCGCATCCCACCCCAGATCACCCGTCACCGATTCGAGGACATGCTCGAGGTTCGCCTGCTCCTGGAGCCGGCGGCGGCACGCAGATCCGCCGAACGGGCGTCCTCGGAGCAGGTGGCCGGTCTGCGGCGGATGCTGGAGGAGATGGCCGAGCTTCAGGGGGGCAGCGGGCTGCTGGCCTACGGTGCCTTCGGGCTACGCGACGCCGCTTTCCACGATCTCGTCGCCCTGAGCGCGGAGAACCAGGTCATCCGGGAAGCGCTCGCTCGCCTGCACAGCCACGTGCACCTCTTCCGGCTGCACCACGACACCCAGGTCACGCACCTGGCCATGGCCGAGCACGAGGACGTTGTGGCAGCGATCGCCGCGCGTGACCCCGACGCCGCCGCCTACGCGATGCGTCGGCACATCCTTCGGTCCGGCGAGCGTTTCCGTCGATTGTTCGACGAGGTCAAGGACGCGGACCCGATGGCGGTGGAGGGTTGACGGGCGGGCTGGGCCGAGGAATGCTAACTCGATCAGATCGGATTGGATCTGATCCACCCCGCCCGTCCCCACATGCGAGGAGAAGCAGGTGCCCAGAGCGCTGCTCCTGACCGGCGACGCCGCCGAGGAACTCGACACCATGTATCCCTACTACCGCGTGCAGGAGGGCGGCTGGGACGTCGACGTCTCGTCCCGGACGATGCGTGACGTGCAACTGGTCATCCACGAGTTCGACCCCAACTCCGACGCCTACGTGGAGAAGAACGGCCGGAAGCTGCCGGTCGACGTGCCCTGGGCCGAGGTCGACGTCGAGCGCTACGACGCCCTCATCATCCCCGGTGGACGTGCCCCCGAGTGGATCCGGGTCGACGCCGACGTCCGGCGCATCACCGAGCACTTCTTCGCGCGCAACCTCCCCATCGCGCTGGTGTGCCACGGTGCGCAGGTGCCGGCGGTGTACGGGCTGCTGAAGGGCCGGAAGACGGCGTGCTTCCCCCCGATCACCGGTGACATGGAGAACGCGGGCGCGACGGTCATCGACGCTCCCGACGTCGTGGACGGCAACCTCGTCTCCTGCCGGGGTTGGCCCGACATGCCGCAGTTCGGCCGGGCGATGATGGAGCTCTTCTCGAAGTCCGTCAACTCCGCCTCGGCATGAGCGCACCTGGTCTGCCCCGGTGACGGCACTTCGGACCGTCACCGTCGACGGTTCCCCCGTTCACGTCCTGGAGAGCGGCACCGGTCCCGCGGTGCTGATGCTGCACGGCTCCGGACCCGGCACGACCGGGTCCGGCGCCTGGGCAACGACGGCGCAGGCGCTCGGCACGTCCTGGCACCTGGTGGCTCCGGATCAGGCGGGGTTCGGCCGTACGCCCGTCCCGGCGGGCTCCAGGGGCGGGCTCCGGCTGTGGACGGAACAGGCCGCGGGCCTGATGAATGCTCTCGGCATCGACCACTACGCCGTGGTGGGTCACTCCATGGGCGGCGCCGTGGCGCTGGCGTTGGCGGCCGCCCGCCCCCAGCAGGTCACCCGTGTCGTGGCGGTCTCGACGGTGGGCGCCCCCGGGGCGCCGCTGTCCGCCGATCTCGACGCCGTCTGGGCCGCCCCGGCCGGCCCGACCGGGGCACGGGACATGCTGAGTCGCCTCGTCCTCGACCAGGCGCTCGTGACCGATTCGGCAGTCGATGCCCGTGCCGCTGCGATGCGAGCGGGGGCGGACGCCTTCGCGTCGTTGTTCCCTCCACCCAGGGCACGATGGGTCGACGACCTCACCCTCTCGGCGCAGACGCTTGCCGCGATCCGCGCGCCCGTCCTGCTCGTTCACGGCGCCGAGGACCGGGTCACCCCGTTCGCGACGACGGCCCAGCCCCTGCTCGGCCACCTGGCCGACGTCCGTCTGCACGTGTTCGGGCGATGCGGGCACGTGCCGGCGCTCGAGCATCCGCACGAGTTCAGACGACTGCTGTCGTGCTTCCTCGGCCGGGACCACCATTAGCCGCGGCCGGTCCACGTGCACTCGGAATATCCATTGCCAGCCGATCGACACAGCGCCTACCTTGATTGAGCAAGGCAGTCCCGACCCACCCGAGGAGTTCCCGATGGCGCAGTACGCCTACACCGAAAGCACGCGGCTCATGCCGCGCGGCGGTGTCGTGCTGCCCTCGATCGGGCGAGCCCACAACCTGTGCGCAATTGAGCGGAACTGGGATCCGGGGTGGCGGCGCGAATAGCGTCAGCGCAAGCTGCGAAGCCGCCCACCCCGACCGGGACAGGGCGGCTTTTCCGTTGCGGGAACAACGTCATAGGGGCGTAGCTCAACTGGTAGAGCACCGGTCTCCAAAACCGAAGGTCGCAGGTCCGAGTCCTGCCGCCCCTGCTTTTCGTCCCGGCTGCGGCCGGCGACGTCGTAGATTCTCAACTCCACAGTGGATGGCATGAGCAAGACCCCGGCCGGCGCCTACACGGGCCGGCCGGGAGGATTACCTCCGGGACGAGGGAGACGGCTGACCCGCTCGCTTTGGGAGCGAGAGACACGGGGTTCGACACCCCGGTCCCGGACCCGTCCGAGTCGGGGAGGGGCATGTTGGCCGGGGGACCGTTCCAGGTTTCCCAGCCCCTCCCGGCTCCATGGGCCATTGGAGCTGTCGGCAAAGCTCACCTGGTTCTCAGCCAGGAGATCGTCGGTTCGAGCCCGACATGGCCTACGTGGAAGGTCTCTATCGCGTACCAGCTCACGTGGTTGAACGCACCGCTTCCAACGTGGAGGTGTCGCGTCCTGTCGAGCTGCCCCAGGTGTGGGGCAACGGTGGGCGCGAAGTGCGCCAGCGGGCACGTTCCCGTCCAAGTGGTGGAGGCGCCCTGGCCGTCGTAGCTCAGATTGGGGGAGCGTCCCCTGGTACGGGGAAGGTCGCGCGTTCGATTCGCGCCGGTGGCTCCACGCGGTTGTAGCTCAGTTGGTAGAGCGCGACGTTGCCAACGTCGAGGTCGCCCGTTCGAATCGGGTCAACCGCTCGATGCCTCTCGGGTAGAGACAGTGCGACATCACCGACGCCGGCCTCAACGGGCCGTTCGTGATCGGAAGAAGGGAGGGACCCGGGTGGACGCCGGACCCCCACACCGCGTCAGGTTCGCCCACGCGATCCGGATGCTGAAGAACACCTGGCGGATCACCGTCAGCGCGTGCGCGCCCTGCAACCAGCGCAAGGGCGATCGGACCCCGGCCGAGGCAGGCATGGTGCTCCGCACCAGCCCGGTCGTGCCGGCGTGGGGGTCGCTGGCGCAGCGCTGACACCGGCCGGCGGGCCATCACCCCGCTGGCCGCGATGGGAGCTGATGTAACCGGCAGCATCGCTGGCTCTGACCCAGTGCGTAGAGGTTCGAATCCTCTGCTCCCAGCTAGGCCCTCGTAGCCCAGTGGTAGAGGCGCGGTCGTGAGGCGGCCGACAGGGCAGGTTCGAATCCTGTCGGGGGCACCAAGCCGGTGTAGCTCAGTTGGCAGAGCACGCGCCTTGTCAGCGCGAGTGGGCCGGTTCGATCCCGGTCGCCGGCTCCACACCCTGCCGCCGTAGCTCATCAGGCCAGAGCGACGTCCTCGTAAGACGTAGGCACCCGGTTCGAGTCCGGGCGGTGGCTCTCTCGCCGACGTAGCTCAGGTGGTCAGAGCGTCCCGCTCATAACGGGAAGGTCCCCGGTTCGACACCGGGTGTCGGCACGCAACACCACCTGTCCGGGTGGGCAAAATCGCAAAGCCACCGCACTCGATTAGTGCAGGATTGCTAGTTATGGGCAACCCGCGCACCTACACCGACGACCAGCTCCGCAACGCCGTCCAGGGCGCGACCTGCTGGGCAGACGTCATGGAAGCCATCGGCAAGTCACGGACAGCAGGTCGTACGAGTGTCCAAGCTGTCGCGGCCCGCCTCGACTTGGACGTGTCGCACCTGACTCACGGCAGCAACCCTCGTCAGCTCGTAGCGCCAGCGCACCCGTTCAGCCAGCCAGCTCAGCACGGCGGACGATCGGGGTTGAGCATCGCCGCCCGATGGTTCATGGATCGGGGTTACAACGTCTCGATCCCGCTAGAGCCGGCCGCATACGACCTGATCGCGGAATCCGACACCGGACTGCAACGGGTGCAGGTCACGACCACCGGCACGACCGAGAGCAATGGACGCTACCGGGCGGTCCTGCGGCGGACGGTGTACGACGCCAGCGCGGGGGATACCGCTCGTGGTCGCATCCGAGTCACAGGCTACACAAAGGGCGAGACCGACTTTTTCTTCATCTCGACAGCGGGGGCCCTCGACTACCTCATCCCGGTAGAGGCGGTGAGTGGCGCGCAATACATCGTCCTCGACTCGAAGTACGCGGCGTTCGCGGTCGAGACGAGGAATCACATGCCCGGCTAGCCCAACTGGCAGAGGCGTCCCGTTCAGGGCGGGAAGGTTCGCGGTTCGAATCCGCGGTCGGGTACTCAGCAACACCTTGGGGTCGTAGCTCAGTTGGTAGAGCGTCCCGCTCGCACCGGGAAGGCCGTCGGTTCGATTCCGTCCGACTCCACGCCGCCGGCCCGCCGGTCGGCCCGCGGTTCCCCCGTACCAAGGTCACGTAAGCGTGGGCGATTCGCCGCCGGAAGCGGCCACATGCCGACGTAGCTCAGTGGTTAGAGCACCCGACTGTCGATCGGGGGGCCGCGGGTTCGATCCCCGTCGTTGGCGCGCATGAAGGGTTGGCCGAGTCTGGTCGATGGCGCCGCGTTGCTGACGCGGAGCGGGCCATACTGCCGGGGGTTCGAATCCCTCACCGGGTCGCCGGGATGAGACAGAACCCGGCGTACCGGCCGGCTTCCCTCGCCGCACGCACGACATGCCCCCGTAGCTCAGTGGATAGAGCGCTTGACTACGAATCAAGAGGCCAGACGTTCGAATCGTCTCGGGGGCACTCACGGGATATGGCGCAGTTTGGTAGCGCACCTGACTGGGGGTCAGGGAGCCGTCGGTTCGAATCCGGCTCCCGCTCCCAACGGTCCTGTCCGTTCGGGTCGGCCCTGGCACAGGGAGTGCCAGGTGCAAGCGCGGCAGTACCCTCCGCGGCCGGCCGCCTATTCACGCCCCGATAGCTCAGCGGGAGAGCACCGGTTCGACAGACCGGGGGTCGCTTGGTTCGACACCAGCTCGGGGCACGCACACCACCTGGCGCGGTGGACGAATTGGAAGAGTCGCCCGGCTTTCACCCGGGACATGTGCGGGTTCGAGTCCCGTCCGCGCTGCCGATCTGGCGTAAACCGTAATTGGTAGCGGTCCGGACTGTTAATCCGGCGGGCGCAAGCCCTCTACAGGTTCGAGCCCTGTCGCCAGAGCCAAGCCCGCGTAGCTCAACGGGAGAGCGCCTGGTTTACACCCAGGGGGTCGGAGGTTCGACACCTTCCGCGGGTACTGGCCTTCGGGCCGTAGTTGTGGCTGTAGCTCAGTGGTAGAGCGCCCGGTTGTGGTCCGGGTCGTCGCGGGTTCGAATCCCGCCAGTCACCCCACGGGAGTGCGCCACCGATGGTGAGGTGGGCCGGGCTGTAACCCCGGTGCGTTCGCGCTCAGGGAGTTCGAGTCTCTCCACTCCCACGCAAGCCCGCGTAGCTCAGGGGATAGAGCACCAGCTTCCGGAGCTGGGTGTCGGGGGTTCGATTCCCTCCGCGGGCGCTTCTGCCTGGTCGTGTGCCCGAGTGGTGAGGGAGCGGTCCGCAAAACCGCGTACGCCGGTTCGATTCCGGCCACGGCCTCGACTGCCATCCACTGTGGTGCGAAAACGTGGCGTGCCGTCCACAGGCTCACCGGGGAGAGCCCGTCCGACTGACCGGTCCGTCCCACGCTCACCCGAGGCGGTGGCGGTCAGTACGCCGTCAGCCCGTGTTCCTCGAACTGGCCACGGACCCGACGCAGCAGCGCCTCATCCGGCGGCGGCGTGTCCGCCAGTGGGAACGGCAGGCCGAGGGCGGCGTACTTCTGCGCGCCGAGCCGGTGAAAGGGCAGTACCTCGACGCGTTCGACGGTGGGCAGGTCGGCCGCGATGGCCGCGACGGCGTCGACGTTGCCCGGGTCGTCGGTGAGGCCGGGCACCAGGACGAAACGGACCCAGATCGGCAGGCCACGGTCGGCTAGGCGGTGCGCGAACCGTACGATCGGCGTCAGCCGCCCGGTGCGGGTGACGGTCCGGTACGCGGCCGGGTCGCCGGACTTGATGTCGAGCAGTACCAGGTCGGTGGCGTCGAGCAGCGCGTCGTCGGCGCGGTCGCCGAGCAGGCCGCTGGTGTCCAGGGCGGTGTGCAGCCCCATCTCCGTGCAGCGGCGCAGGACCTCGCGGGTGAAGGCGGGCTGTTGCAGCGGCTCGCCGCCGCTGACTGTGACGCCGCCGTGCGCGACCTTCAGGAAGCGTTCGTAGCGGCGGATCTCGGTGACGAGGTCGTCGACGGAGATGGGCCGGCCGTAACGGCGGTACTGGGTGTCGGGGCTGTGGCAGTAGAGGCAGCGCAGCGGGCAGCCGGCCAGGAACGCGACGAACCGGGTGCCCGGCCCGTCCACTCCGATGGAGATGTCGAAGGAGTGGAGCGAGCCGGTCACCGGCGCCGTGACGACGTCGGTCATCAGAGCGATCCGTGGAAGGTGCGGGAGATGACGTCGCGTTGCTGCTCGGGGGTGAGTTTGACGAAGTTCACCGCGTACCCGGAGACCCGGACGGTCAGTTGCGGGTAGTTCTCCGGGTGGGCCATGGCGTCCTCGAGAGTCGCCCTGTTCAGCACGTTGACGTTCATGTGGAAGCCGCCGCTGTCGGTGTAGCCGTCGAGCACTCCGGCGAGGTTGGTGATCCGTTCGTCGCGGGCGTGGCCGAGGCCGTCCGGGGTGACGGTGATCGTCAGCGAGATCCCGTCGCGCGCGCTGCGGTACGGCAGCTTGGCGACCGACAGCGCGGCGGCGACCATGCCGTGCGTGTCGCGGCCGTTCATCGGGTTCGCGCCCGGCGCGAACGGTTCACCCGCGCGCCGCCCGTCGGGCGTGTTGCCGGTGTGTCTGCCGTAGACCACGTTCGAGGTGATGGTGAGGACCGAGAGCGACGGCTCGGCGCCCCGGTAGGTGGGCTGCCGCCGGATTTTGGCCATGAATCGTTCGACCAGGTCGACGGCGATCGCGTCGGCGCGGTCGTCGTTGTTGCCGAAGGCGGGGAAGTCGCCGTCCACGGCGTAGTCGACGGCCAGGCCGTTCTCGTCGCGCAGCACCTTGACGTGGGCGTGCCTGATGGCGCTCAGGCTGTCAACGGCTACCGACAGGCCGGCGACGCCGGTGGCGAGGAAGCGGTGCACGGGGTAGTCGTGCAGGGCCATCTCGATGCGCTCGTAGGCGTACTTGTCGTGCATGTAGTGGATGACGTTGAGCGCGTCGACGTACGTCTCGGCCAGCCAGTCGAGCGTCTGGTCGTACGCGGTCATGACCGCGTCGTAGTCGAGCACGTCGTCGACGATCGGCGCGGCGACGAAGACCTGCTCGCCGGTCATCTCGTCGCGGCCGCCGTTGATCGCGTACAACAGGGCCTTGGCGAGGTTGGCGCGGGCGCCGAAGAACTGCATGTCCTTGCCCACCCGCATCGCCGACACGCAGCAGGCGATGGCGGTGTCGTCGCTATACGCCGGTCGGATCAGGTCGTCGTTCTCGTACTGGATGGCGCTCGTGTCGATCGAGACCTGGGCGCAGAACCGCTTGAACCCCTCGGGCAGCGCCGGCGACCACAGCACCGTCAGGTTCGGCTCCGGGGCCGGACCCAGGTTGTACAGGGTCTGCAGATAGCGGAAGCTCGTGCGGGTGACAAGCGGGCGGCCGTCGCAGCCGATCCCGCCGAGCGCCTCGGTCACCCAGGTCGGGTCGCCGGAGAACAACTGGTCGTACTCCGGTGTGCGCAGGAACCGGATGATCCGCAGCTTGATGACGAAGTCGTCGACGAGTTCCTGCGCGTCCCGCTCGGTGAGTCGGCCCTCGGCGATGTCGCGTTGCAGGTAGGCGCCGACGAACGTGGCGGTTCGGCCCAGCGACATCGCCGCGCCGTTCTGCTCCTTGGTGGCCGCCAGATAGGCGAAGTACAGCCACTGGATCGCCTCGCGGCCGGTGCTCGCCGGACCGGAGATGTCACAGCCGTACCGGCTGGCCATGAGTCGCAGCTCGTCCAGCGCCCGAATCTGCTCGGCAAGCTCCTCGCGGTCGCGGATCACGTCCTCCGACGACAGCCGGGCGTCGAGTGACGCCTTGACCTCCCGGCGCTCGGCGATCAGGCGGTCGACCCCGTACAGCGCGACGCGTCGGTAGTCGCCGATGATCCGACCACGGCCGTACGCGTCCGGCAGCCCGGTGATGATGTGCGAGCGGCGGGCGGCCTTCACGTCGGCCGGGTAGGCGTCGAAGACACCGTCGTTGTGCGTCTTGCGGTACCGGCTGAAGATCGCGTGCACGGTCGGGTCGAGGGTGAAGCCGTACGCCTGGAGACCGGCCTCCACCATCCGCAGCCCGCCGTTCGGCATGATCGCGCGGCGCAGCGGGGCGCTGGTCTGCAGACCCACGATGAGCTCATGGCCCTGGTCGAGGTAGCCGGGCTCGTGCGAGGTGATCGTGGACGGGGTGTGGTTGTCCACGTCGTAGACCCCGCGACGACTCTCCTCGACGAACATGTGCTGCAGCTGCCGCCAGATCCGCTCGGTACGGGGCGTCGGCCCGGTCAGGAACTCCGACCCGCCGGTGTACGGCTCGATGTTGTCGTGGACGAACCCGCCGACGTCGATCGTCTCGCGCCAGCCGGTGCCGCGGAACCCGCGCCAGGCTTCGTGGGATGTGCTGGCCATGGCCCCTCCTTGGTCTCCTCCCAGCGTCGCCGAGTGACGACCAGCGGTTAAGGGCCGGAGGTCCCGGACGGTCGGGACCGTCCGGGACCTCCAGGTGCGGGTGCGCCCACCAGGGCGGTCGATCTCAGCCGCGCGCGGCCCAGTCGCCGAGGGCCCAGTCGCGGACCTCGGGCATGTCCTCCAGGTGTTCCACCACGTACGTCTCGTGGCGGTCGAGCTGGCTCTGGCACCACGCCTTGAGGTCCGCGGCACCGCGCGGGAGGCGCTTGGCGTTGTTGATGGCGTCCATCACGAGGTGGTACCGCGATGCCTTGTTGCGCACGGTCATGTCGAACGGGGTGGTGGTCGTGCCCTGCTCGATGAAGCCGCGGACGCGGAACCGGTCGGCGTCCGGGCGGCCGTGCACGAGCTGGTGGATCGCGCCGGGGTAGCCGTGGAAGGAGAACACCACGTCGACGTTGTCGGTGAACAGCTCGGTGAACAGGGTCTCGCTCATGCCGTGCGGGTGGTCCTTGGGCCGGACGAGGGTCATCAGGTCGACCACGTTGACCACGCGGACCTTGAGGCCGGGCAGCTTGTCGCGCAGGATCTGCGCCGCCGCGACGGTCTCCATGGTGACGACGTCGCCGGCGCAGGCGAGGACGATGTCGGGGTCGCTGGTGCCGTCGTCGGTGCCGGCCCAGTCCCAGACGCCCGCGCCGCGAGCACAGTGTTCGACAGCCTCGTCCATGGAGAGGTACTGCAGCTGCGGCTGCTTGTCGATCACGATCAGGTTGATGTACGACCGCGACCGGAAGCAGTGGTCGGCCACCGACAGCAGGGTGTTGGCGTCCGGTGGCAGGTAGACCCGGGCGACATCGCCGCGCTGGGTGAGCACCACCTGGATCAGGCCCGGCCCCTGGTGGGAGAAGCCGTTGTGGTCGTTGCGCCACGCCGTCGAGGTGAGCAGCACGTTGAGGCTGGGCACCTTCTCGCGCCACGGCAGGTTCTTGGCCTCCTGCAACCACTTGCCGTGCTGCACGGTCTGCGAGGCGCTGACCATGGCGAACGCCTCGTAGGTGGCGAACATCCCGTGCCGGCCGGTCAGGTTGTAACCCTCCAGCCAACCGTGGCAGTTGTGCTCGCTGAGCACCTCCATGACCCGGCCGTCGCGGCTGATCGCCACGTCCTCCGGTGTCACGCGCTCCATGAAGGCACGGTCGGAGACCTCGAAGACGCTGCCGAGCCGGTTGCTGTTGGTCTCGTCCGGGCAGAACAACCGGAACCGGTCGGCGTTGCGGGTGTAGATGTCGCGCATCATCTCGCCCAGCTTGCGCGTCGACTCGGCCCGCTGCTGCGCGGGCCGGGGCACGTCGATCGCGTAGGCCCGGAAGTTCGGCAGGTCCAGATCCCGGGTCAGCACCCCGCCGTTGGCATGCGGGCTGGCACTCATCCGCAGGTCGCCGTCGGGCGCCTGGTCCCGGATGGTCGCCACGGGCGTGCCGGCGGAATCGAACAGCTCCTCCGGACGGTACGACTTGAGCCAGCTCTCAAGCAGCGCGAGATGCTCGGGGTTGTCCTTGACGCCGGACAGCGGCACCTGGTGGGACCGCCACGTTCCGGTGACGGTGATCCCGTCGACGGAGTCCGGCCCGGTCCAGCCCTTCGGCGACCGTAGGACGATCAGCGGCCAGACCGGGCGGGTGCCGTCCCAGGAACCGTCACGGGCGGCGGTCTGAATGTCGCGGATCCTCGTCCAGGCGGTGGCGAGGGCGGCGGCGAAGCGGTGGTGCATGCCGGGCAGGTCGGAGCCCTCGACCTCGATGACGTCGTAACCGTGGCCGCGCAGCAGGGCGCGTACCTCCTCGGGGTCCTTGCGACCCAGCACCGTGGGACCGGAGATCTTGGCGTCGTTGAGGTGCAGGATCGGCAGGACCGCGCCGTCGCGTTCGGGGTTGAGGAAGGACACGCCCTTCCAGGAGCCCTCAAGGGGCCCGGTCTCGGCCTCACCGTCGCCGACGACCGCGATGGCCAGCAGGTCGGGGTTGTCCATGACCGCGCCGAACGCGTGGACCAGGACGTAGCCCAGCTCGCCGCCCTCGTGGATGGAGCCGGGGGTGGTCACCGACACGTGCGACGGGATACCGCCTGGGCTGGAGAACTGCCGGAACAGGCGCAGCATCCCGGCCTCGTCCTGGCTGACGTCCGGGTAGATCTCGCTGTAGGTGCCTTCCAGATAGCCCGCGGCCACCAGCGCCGGCCCGCCGTGACCCGGACCGGCCAGGTAGATCGCCTGCTGACCGGTGTGCCGAATCAGCCGGGAGACGTGCGCGTAGATCAGCGACAGGCCGGGGCTGGTGCCCCAGTGACCGAGCAGGCGCGGCTTGATGTGCTCAGCCGACAGGGGTTCGCGCAGCAGCGGATTGCCCTGCAGGTAGATCTGCCCGATGGTCAGGTAGTTGTTCGCCCGCCACCACGCGTCCAGACGAGCGAGTTCGGTGTCGTCGAGCTCGGCGAGCGTACGGAGTTCGGATACGGCCGCGGTCACTGTGGTCCTTTCGCTGATCTCGTCTCTGCCAGGACCCACGTTAGGCGCAGCCGTGGTCGGCCACCCGGGGCCGCAAGCCGGAAACCGAGGGACCTTCGGCCCCCAATACCCTGAGGTTCCCCCCGGATGTGGACAGCCCGGCGACCGTCGCCACGGGGAAGCCACGGTCGCCGGGAGCTGTTCGGCTCGCGGTTGGACCTCCGGGGCCGCAGGCGCGGGAGCGGCAGGCTTCGCCACGGCCCGGCGGCGACCGGGCAGCACCAGAAGGGCGAACAACCCACCGATCAGGGTGCCGATCGCGGCCACGACGAAGCCCGATGTGCAGGCCGTCGGTGAACACCGGCGCCACCGCGTCGAGCAGCGGGCCGCGCAACTCCTGCGGCAGGCAGTTACGCGCCCTCGTGGCTCGGCCTACCAGTTGCGTCCGGTGGGCAGATCCGCCAGCCCGGGTGCCGACAGGTGGAGGACCTCGTAGCGTTCGGTGGCCGCCTCGTCGTGAGCGACGGCGCCGTTCCAGAGCACGAACCGCATCAGCTCCCAGTGCTGGGGGTCGATCGCGAGGGCTGCGGTGTGTACGTCCTCGTGTCGGGCCAGCGCGCGAAGGTCCTGGATCTCCTGGTCGATCGCGGCGGCCAGCCCCAGGCCGGTCCGGCCCGGATCCGAGTCGGCAGGGATCGGGGTGAGACGCCGCGAGGCTGCCTGAGGGAACGCCGTGCGTGCGGGGCCGGGGTGGCAGGCGACGCCGGTCCAGTGGCGGACCACCGGACGTCCGAAGTCGCGGATGATGTTCTGGAATCCGCCGCCGAGCAGGAAGTGGGCCATGGCGCCGATGTCGTTCCAGAGGTAGAAGGGGGCGTACTGGTTGACGGGGGAGTCGTTGATGCCGCGTTCACGGATGACGTACGCCTTCAGCCCCAGTCCGGCGCGGTCGTCGAGGAGATGGCCGCCGTCGGCTACGCGTTTGCGGATGATGCGCATGTCGTAGTCGGCGGGCAGGGTGATGTCGTACTGCTTGGCGTACACGGTGTCGCCTTCCCAGGTCGGTATGCAGCTGGCCAGGTGGGTCATGAAGGTGGCCGGCCTGGCTCCTGTGCCAGTGCCACTCGCCGGGATGGCGGCGCTACGAGCCGGCGGGCGCGACGTACGCGGCCAGCAGGTTCAGCACACCGGTGATCGCCTGGTCGAACGGTGCCGTGGAGTCGGCGGCGCGGGCCAGCACGTAGCCGCCCTGCAGAACGGCCACCACTGTCGCGGCGGTGGCTGTCGGATCCATGGTGGCGGCCAGCTCTCCGCGGTTCCGGCCCTCGGCCAGCACCTCGCTGAGGCGTTCGCGTAGCCAGGAAAGTGTCGCGTCGACCGGGGCGCGCAAGGTCGGATCGCCCATGACTTCGGGATCCTGAGTGAGGCGGCCGATGGGGCAGCCTTTGAGGACGTCCCGTTCGCGCCGCAGGTAGGCGGTGATCCGCTCCATTGCCGTGCCTGAGGTGGCGAACTGCGCCTCGGCCTTGGCCCGCATCTCCTCGGCCGTGCGGCTGATTGCCGCGAGCGCCAGGTCGGGCTTGCCGGAGAAATGGTGGTACATGCTGCCCTGGCCGGCCCCGGCTCGCTGTTGGATGGCCTTGGGACTGGTTCCGGTGTAGCCGCGTTCCCACAGCAGCTCCCGGGTGCTCTCGACGAGTCGTTCGACAGTGCTCATTCGAGCACTGTACCTACTGGTAGGTACAGTGCTCGACGGTGGGACCGAGCGCCGAGCACGGCCGGTCAGCCCCGAGAACACGCCCGACGCCGGTGCCTCAGTCCGCGCCCTCGGTCTCGGCCAACCGGTCGGCAGGCGTCTGTGTCACCGGGTGACCGGTGTCGTCGACCAGCCCCGGCGCCATGCTGCCGCCATGGGCGTCCTGAACCTCCCGGGTGTCACGGGCCGCCTCGTCCTGCGGCACCCCGGGCTGCTCCCCGTCACGCCGTTCTTCCCGCTCGGTCATGGGCCTCCCCTTCCTCGGTCCTGACCAGCGGCGGTACCCGTACGAGCGGCAGGGAAACCGATCAACGGCCGGTCCTTCGTCCCGCCCGCCACCGGCGGGCGAGTACGGAGGTCCGTCGGCTCGGCTTCGGTCGGTGGCGACCGCGGCGATGACAGCGCGCGGACGACGAGTGCCGTCAGTCGGCCGACGAAGGCGCTCGATGTCCGTGACTGCGGCAGGCGTTCAGGCGGCGGCCCGGCTCAGGGGTTGCTTCTGTTGGTAATGGCCCAGCTCGATCGCCGCACGCGTCAACTCGGCCTTGTTGCTGACGTTGAGCTTCGCGCGAATCCGCTTCGCGTACGTGTTGACTGTCGCCGGTGACAGCCCCATGCGCGTGGCGATCTGCGCGTGCGTGAAGCCGGCGGCGATCAGGCGCAGCGTCTCGATCTCGCGTGGCGCCAGGCCACTCGGCTCCTCGCCACCGCCGCGGGCCAGCTCCTCCTGGAAGCGGCCGACCAGCCGCGGGCAGACGTAGAACCCACCACCCGCGATGACGTGCAACGCCTCGCGGATGTCCCGCTGCTCGGTGCGGTGGCCGACGCAGCCGCGTGCTCCGGCGCGTACCGCTGTCAACAGGCCGGTGCGCCGCCAGCCGGCGCTGACCAGCGGTGAGCCCAGCGACGCGGCCAGGGAGATCTCTGCGGCGTCGGCGTACTCCGGCAGGTCCAGGACCACAACGTCGTAGTGCCCCGCCATCTCCAGGAGCTCCTCGACCGTCGCGACGGCGGCGGTGACGCGCATGTCGGCGGCGTCGGACGCGAGCTTCTCCAGGCCGGCCAGGGAAACGGGCTGCTCCGACACGACGGCGACTTCGAACACCCCGGGCTCCTTCGACTCGGCTACGCCCGCGCTGTCGCGCGGCCGCCCTAAGACGGACGATGTCGGGTCGCGGTTCACGCCGGCCGCAGAAAAGTGCTGCCGAGCGGGTCAGTCCGTGGGCGGTGCGGAGTTGATGTCGGCCGCGGCGTAGATCTGGGCGGTGTTGTTGAGCTTGGCGACGTACTGGCCGACCAGCTCGAGCACGCCACCGACGCCCTGTAGCAGCTGGTACTGGTTGTACTGGATCTGCTCGGTCTGCTCGGGGTGCGGGTCCTTGACGCTCGGGTAGTACTCGTCCGGGCCGGCCGACCACGCGGCGTAGTGGTTGCCCCCGATGGGGTCACCTGCGTGTTTGGAGACCTGGGTGGCCGCGTAGCTCGGGGCGTAGAAGATCCAACTGGCCCGCTGCATGACGCTGTCGCGGAACTTCTCGAACTCGTCGATCTCGGTCTGCGTCAGCTTGAGGATCTTGCTCTCGGCGTCGTGGATATCGCCGGTGCTGACCTGCCAGTCGCTGAGGTCCGGCTCGGGCACCGAGCCGTCGGCGGCCGGCAGCGGAGCGCCCTCCTCGGTGACGGGCTCGCCGTCGCTGTTGACCCATCCACCCTTGCCGTCGGACTGCGGGATGTCGCGGCCGTACTTGTCGACCGGGTTGCCCTCGGAGTCGACGTAGCCGCCCTTTCCGTCCGACTTCGGCGGCGTGAAGACGATCGAGGAGTCCTTGCCGTCGACGCTGCGGGCCTCCCGCCAGGTCTGCGTGAGATCGACGGGCACGGCGTTGGTTTCCATACCGCACTGTTGCGCGCGGGTGCGGACAGGTTCAACGTCCCCGAAGTGGGGTCTCGAAGACTGGCCGCATGCGCGGCTAGCGTCTCGGCGACGGGGTGGACCAGGGACGCAGCAGGGGTGACGAGTTGGCCGATTACAACCTGACGTCGACCGAGATCAACGTGTCACCGCAGACGATGCATCGGTACGCCGCGCAGCACATGAAGGTCGTCATGACCAACCTCGTCGAGCACTGGGACGCCGTCGGCAAGACCTGGGAGAGCCTCAAGCTCGGCTGGATCGGCGACAGCGCCGAGGCCGCTGACGAGTTCAACGCCCGGCTCAAGGACATCCAGGAGCGGCTGTTCGGCGTGCCGAGCGCCGACGGGCAGACAGTCGAGACGCCGGGCCTGCTCGACAAGGTGCGCTCCGGGGTCGTCGTCGCAGCCGCGAACTACAACAACGCCGAGCACTCCGTCACCGACATGTGGGACGCCTTCTGCGCCCAGATGCGGCAGGAGGCTGAGAGCACCGGCGACAGCGCGCCGCCGCCGAGCGACGACACCACCCTCGACCCGATCAAGGCGGACTACTCCGCCAACCCCTACCCGTGGCACAAGCCGGAGCAGAGCTGATCCGTGGGCGATTCGAAGGACGGACGTCCGGATCCCGCGGCGCTGCGCCAGCTCGCGAACGACTGGCGGGCCGAGGGCGACCGTCTGGAACTCCTCGGCGACAACGTGCTGGCCGCCTACAACGACGTCAAGTGGACCGGATTCGCCAGCCTGTCCGCGGACATCGCGACGAACATCGTCGACCTCAAGCTGCGCAAGATGAAGGACGCGGCACACGAGTTCGCGAAGTTCCTCGACGAGTACGCGGACAAGGTTCAGGAGCAGATCGACAAGGAGAAGGCCCGTACGATCATCGAGATCGTGCTGGCCATTCTGGGCATCCTGACCATGGGCCTCGGCGCCGTCCTCGGCCCCATGCTCGCGGCCCTCGGCCGCCTGCTGGCCGGCCTGCTCACCGCGATGAGCCAGGTCATGGGCAAGATCGTCACCGCGGTCATCGACGTCGCCATCGGCATGCTCGTCTGGGGCTCGCTGCAGGTCGCCATGGAGTTCGGCACGACGGCGGTGGTCTCCAGCATCATGGGCGTGCCCGCCGAGTACACCGCCAGCATCGCGATCAGCACCGTCATCGCCGGTGTCATGGGCGGTCTGTTCTCCATCCGGGGCGTCAACAACGTGCCGGTCAAGGGCTCGGCCACCGGCGCCAAGCCCGGTCCGATCCCCAGTCCCGCACCCACACCCAAGGGCGGTTCCAGCACCGACGTGACCACGAACGGCACGCTGGTCACCGGGCCGAAGCCCTACTCGAACACCACTGTGGACAGCAGCGCGGTGAGCATCGACGGGGTTGGCGCGAGCGCTACCACCATCGCCCCTCCGGTCGTCCCCGGCGGAGGCCGCGGCGCCCCCGTCACCGGCGTGGGGGACCAGCGGGTCCACTCCGGCGCAGGGTCGGTGGGCAGCGCCGGGCGTACGGTCGAGCACGCCAACCCGCAGGCTGCCCCCCGCACCGGGGAGACCATCACCACCCCGGCGACGCCGATGCCGCAGACCACCACCGCCGCGCCCGGTGGCGCCACTCCAGGTAAGACCCTCAGCGCGCCGCCCGGTCCGGGGAAGGCCGGCACCTTCGAGGTGCAGACCGCCCCGCCCGGCACCGTCGCAAGTCGGCCGCCCACGGTGTCGGGAGCCGACACCCCGCCGGTTGCCAACCTCGATCGCGGCGCCAACCTGGACCGGCAGCCGCCGCGAGTCTCCACTGGTGGCGAGGTCCCCCCGCTCGCCTCGGTGGGCGGCCGCAGCAGTGTGGACCTGGGGCAGGTCTCGCCGCTCACGCCCCAGCCGTCCCGCCCCGGCAGTGTCGACCTCACCATCTCCGGCCACGGCGACCTGACCGCGACGCCGCAGCCGAAGACGGGCTTCGCGGGCGCCGACGTCGCCGCCTCGTCAGTCAACACGCACGGGCCGGGCCGTACCGTCACGCCGGACAACCGCGCGACGGGCTTCGCGGGCGGCCGGGAGGCCGTGACCGACGTGCCCGCCACGTCGACAGGCGGGAACGTCGTCAATCCGGCCACCGGCCGTCCGGACGCCGCCGGTACGACCTTCACGCCGCCGCATCTGGGCGAGAACGTGCCCGCGGGCGCGGCACCCCGGTCCGGCGCGGTCAACGCCACGCCGCCAGCGGTGCCGGAGCATGAGGCGGCGGCGGCCGGCGCGAACGCGGCGCGCGGCGGGTCGACTGCCGAAGGTGCGGCAACCGGGCAGAACCGCGGACTGCACTACACGACGACGAGCGGCCCCGCGGCTGTGCCGCACGGCGTCAACCTGCCGCCGGCGATGCGCCCCGGTGCGCTCCCGGACCTGCCCGCCGGCACCCACGTCACCGCGCCGCCCGCGCGCGTGGTGGGTGCCGAGCACCTGCCGTCGGCCACGCCGGGCCGGTTCCCGGACGCCCCCGTACACGATCCCGGTCGAGGCCCGGCCCCGGTCCGCGACGCGGTGTCGTCGTCGACCCCCGGTAACACCGCGGGCGTGAATGCCGGGCATGGGATTGCGCCTCCGCGCGAGGCCGGCACGTCCGCTCCCGGCACCGCGCGGCCCGGCGAGGTCGTTCCAACCCGCGACATTCCCGCCGGCACCGATGCGCCGCGGCCGGCGGAGGCCTCCACCACCCCGCGCAGCAGCACGGACCTGACGTCGACCGCGGCATCGCCGCGCACGGGCAGCCCGCAGCGCTCCACCGACGTCGGTTCGTCCACGGTGCGGCCCGTCGACTCCGGTCCGGACGCCAGCGCGGCGCGTCCGGCCGATGCGAGGACGCCGGCCGGACGCGCCGGCTCCGGCCCGCACGGCAGCGCACCCCGACCTGCCGACGTCGAGACGCCGACGGGTCGTCCGGTCGGGCCGTCGTCGCGGCCCGACGCGGCCGAGGTTCCGACCGCGACACCGCCCCGTCGGTCGATGTCGGAGTCCCCGGTGTCGGAGTCGTCGGCGACTGCGCGTGTCGATGCCGGGCAGGGCAGGTCGTTGGAGGAGCGGTTCGAGGCGTTGGGTGGGCCTGGCTCGAAGGGGTCGAAGGGATCGGATTCGGCGTCGATCAGTGGGTTGGAGCAGCGTCTGGAGGCGCTGGGCGCCGGCCGGAGTTCGATGTCGCACCCGGACGCGTTGAAGGCGTTGCGAAGCGAGGAGCTCCAGGTCCCGAAGACCGCGCCGAAGGAACCCGAGTTGCCGGAGTTCCCGGCTGTGCCGACCGGCACGGAAAGGCAGCGAGCGCTCGTCGAAGATTTCGGCGAAGCGGCCGGGTTGCCACGGAAGGAGATCGACGAGCTGCTGACGAACCTTAAAGCCAAGTACGGCGACAGTGTGCTGGACAAGGGCGCCGATGCGGCCGCGACCCGTGAGCTGATCAAGGACATCGGCGTACGGGCGGGGATGGACCCGAGCGTGGCCCGCGGCTTCGCCGAGCGTGCGACATCACCGAACACCGCCACCGCGCAGGTGTCCCGCGCCGAGTTCCGAGCCGAGATCAGGGCGTTCGCGGATGACAACCGGATGATCGAGCGTCTGGTCAACCTGCGTGTCGGACGGGCCGAGGACCTCGGCGTCACGATGACGCAGGGCCCCCGTAGGGAGCTGACCCAGGCACTGCGGGCCGGCGACGAAGCGGCATCAGCCAAGATCAGCGGTGACCTCGACCGCGCCATCGAGGTCCGGACGACCACGGCGAAGGCGACGCACGACAATGCCATGGAGAACCTGGAGCGCCGGGTGAAGGAACTCACTCAGTGGCGCGCGGACCGGGAGGCCATCGCCGCGTCGGACGCCGCCGCCGAGAAGGCCGCCCAACAGAAATTCACCCAGGACTTCCGCGAGGGACCGCTCGCCGAACTCACGTATCGTGTCGGCGCCGCCGATGGCGCGAGCCCGGCGAAGGCCATGAACCTCCGCTCGCCTGCAGAGCCGACGCGAGTCGAACCGCCGGCGCGGCAGCGACACGACGACATCGTGGCCTCCGAGAAGGAGTGGGCGCAGTACCAGCGGGACCCGCAGGGCGGTGAACCGGAGCTCCAGCTCGAGACGCCACCGCATCAGCGGGAGTTCGACGAGCTGCTGGCCTCGGCCGATGACCTCGGTGCCAAGGCCGGACTGTCGCCCGCTGAGATTACCCAGATCCGCGCGGACATCCAGGCGCGCTACCGCGAAACCCTGTCGTTGGACGAGGCGAAGCGGACGCTGCTGGAGAACACCGCCGTACGGGCGGGAATGGACCCGGATCGTGCGGCGACGCTCGCCGCGCGCGACATCGACGGTGGCGTCGGTGGCGGCAACGCGCGGCAGGTGTACGGCGACGAACTGGAGCAGCTCGCCGAGGGCAACCACCTCATCGACCGCTATGTGCGGCTGCTCGACGACGACTTCCGGCGCTTCGGGCTGCCGTTCGACGACGCAGCGCGGGAGCGGCTGACGCTCGGGTTGCGGCAGGGGGACGAGGCCGCAATCAGGGAGGTCACCGACCCGCTGGACGAAGCGCGGACCGTCGCGGACCAGCGTGCGACCCGGATCCAGGACCAGGAGCAAGAGGATCTCGAAGGCCGGCTCGAGGCGCTGGGGAAGCCCAGCGAGCGGCCCGCATCGGCAGCGAAGGTCGAACCGGTGGAGCCCACGCCGACGCCTGCGGCGACGCGTACGCCGGAAGAACTCGAGGCCCTGGCAACCGTGCAGGAGGCGTTCCGCCGGGACGTGCTGCCCGAGTTGCACGCCGGAACCACGCTCAAGCCCTCGCCCGGCCCGCGCTCCGAGCCGTCCGTCTCGGACCGCATGGGCCGCACCGACGAGATCACCGACCCGGAGATCCGGGCGCGGGACGAGGAGCACCAGCGGCAGGTGCAGGAGTTGACGCCGCCGGCAGACGTGCCGGAGCTTCCGGTGCTGCCCACGGTGCCGACCAACGGTGAGAGGCTCGGCTCGCTGCAAACCTTCGGCAAGGGGCTGGCCGAGGACGCGGGGCTCGACGACGCCGCCACCACGCAGCTGCTGAAGACCATCGAGGACCGGTGGGGATCGTCGTTGCTGGACGACACCAGCGCCGCCGCGGCGCGCAGGACGCTGGTCGAGGAGATGTACGGCCGCTACGACCTCACACCGAACAAGGTGCGTACCCAGGACCTCGTCGGCGGTGACGCCGAGCTGCGTGAGCTGGCTCGGGCGGGCTTCCGCGCTGAGCTGATGTCGGCGCAGGAGACGAAGGGCCTGGGCGACCGGCTCGCCGACCTCACGATGCCGAACGGCTACAACCTCGCCGATGACTTCGTGAACAGCGCCCGGAGCAGGCTGGCGGAGGCGTACCGCTCGGGCGACCCCGACGCGGCCGGCCAGGTTCACCTGGAGATCGCGGAGAAGGTTTCCGAAATCACGGCGAAGCAGCACGCCGACGAACTGGCTGCGCGGGCGATCCAGCAGACCGAGGTGAACCGGGGCGCCTTCGGCAAGGTGATGGACGACCTCACCGCACGGCTGAACGCGGAGGACGTCAAGCCGCTGCCCGGCAAGCAGACCCGGCCCGAGAGCATCCTGCCGGAGGGGCCGGGCGAGGGCCTCCTCATGGCGAAACCGCAGCCCCGCGACCCGAACGCCACGCCGCCGACTGTGAGTCGTGCTGACGTGCCCGACGATCCGCCGCGGCGCGGGACGGATTCACCGACGCCTGTCGAGCGGGCCGAGCAGAACATTGAGGACCGGAACCTCGCTGCCGCCGCGGCTGAGCGCGACCTGCACGCGGCCGGCCTCGACCCGGACAGCCGATTCCGGGCCGGGGTGGCGGAGTTCCGTACGGCCAATCCTGAGGCGCGCTTCGACGTGGACGCCGTCCGAGCCGAATACGACGCCCGCATCGTCGACGCCTGGCGCGACAAGCCGGAGGCCGACTCGTGGAGCCCGCACGTCGCCGCCGTGGCATCCGCTCTGCCGCAGATCATCGCGCAGGCCGTCACCGAGGGCGTGCCGACCGCGACCGTCGACGTGGACGAGCCGGTCGTGACCGTCGCCGACGCGGAGTTCACTGTCACGCTGGACGCGCTGCGGGACCCGGAGTCGCTCCCGTCCGCGGTCCGGGACCTGTTGCGGGACCGGTGGATCGGCGATCCGGCGCGATTCGCCCGGGAACTTGAGGCGGCCGAGATGGCCGACGACCTCCTGACCCGTGCGGTGGGCGTGGTGGACTACGACTACGGCTTGGACCTGCCCACAAGCGTGCTGGATGGCATGCGCCGCACAGTCATCGCGGATGTCCTGCACCACCACGACGTCATCCGGTACCAGGGCGACGACGCACGCTTCGCCGAGGACGGCGGCCGCGAAGCGGTGTGGGAGGCGTACGAGGACCGGCAGTTCACGAGCATCAAGGCTGACGTGATCCTGGCGCGTAAGGCCTGGATGGCGGCGCAGAGCGCTGCGGAACAGTTCCACCGACTGGTAGGCGCGGGCACCACGGACGCGTTGAATCTGGACCTGTCGGAGGTGTCCCTGCGCGCCCTCGGCGAGCGGTTCGCCGCCGAGCAACTCGCCCTGCGCGGGAATCACTTCTACGGCTTGGAGGACCTCCAGCGCCAGGCGTTCCAGGAGCGACTGGACGCGCTGCTGCACCCGGTGGACGAGATCGCGGCGCTCACCGACGCCGAGCGGGCGAAGCGCTGGCAGCAGGAGGCGAGTTCCCTGCAGGCGCAGTACGCCCAGCGTCTGGAGACGGCCCGGCTGGCCGAGCGGCACCGCCCGGACCTGGTCGCTGACTTCGACACCGTGCTCGCTCATGCCGTGGCGGAAACCGAGCGCACCGGCGTGGCGACGCTCGACGGGCTGCGCCCGGGAGTGCTCGACGCGTTCCGGGCGGACTTCGTCACCACCGGCCGGCGGTGGTTCGAGGAGGTGTTCGGCCCAGCGGTCACGGCGGGTGTGCACGGGTACGACGCGCTCTTCGTCGACGCCGAGGCCCAGTGGCGCCACCAGTACGAGCACCTGCGCACCAGCATCCGCCAGGAAGCCTTCGTGCACCTGCAGTCGCACCGGCACGACGCCGCGTTGGACGCCGCAGCTGCGAACCACAGGGTGGTGTCCGCGGAATCCGGCCGGGATCCGCTGCCGGAGTCGGCCTACACGATGGCCCGGGAGGAGTTCCTCGCCGCCGCCGGGGCGAAGCTGCGTGCGACGGTGAAGGAGCAGCTCGACCCGTTCGCGAAGAGTCAGGGCGCACACTGGGACACCGTCGCCGCCGAGATCGAGCGCGATATCGCGCGCTATTTCGACGACGAGAAGCTGCGCGAGTACGCCGCCCGCGCCGCGACGGCCGACGCCGACCCGAGCGCCCCGGCACTGCCCGAGTCGGCGGGGACACCCGGGACCGCGTACGACAGTGCGGCGGCACCGATCCTCGAAGCCGTACGCGCCGGGGTGTCGGCGGCGCTGCACCGCGACGGCCGGGAGGTCCCGGCCGACGTCCGCGATCGCATAGCCGGCGAGATCGAGGCGGTGCTGCGCGAGGCGGGCACCGCGGCCCGAGCCCGCGCCGAGCGGGGCGGCAACACCGAGATCGCGGTCGCGGCGGCAGTCGCCGAGTTGGCGGAGCGTACGGCAGGCCTCGCCCAGTCGGTGCCCGCACGCCTCCTGCACCACGCGCAGGTCGGCGCCGAGCTGCATCACGCCGAACGTGCCTTCGAGGGCCTGCTGGCCACCCGCGACGCGTTGCCGTCGAGCGTCGTCGCGACGCTGTCGGTCGCCTTCGCGTACGAATGGCTGACCCGCTACGACAGGCTCTTTCGAGGCGCGACGAGCCAGGGCGAGGCCGCCGCGACCGAGACCGGCCTGCGGGATCTCGCAGAACGGGTGGGCATCGAGCTGCCGAACCACGACCTGCTCAGCCCGGCCGCCCTGCGTAAGGCGCTGCTCGACGCGGCCGCGACGCTGCCCGGCGGTTCCGCGGCTGTCGGTTCGGGCCTGTTGCTACGCCAGCCGGGCGCCCCGCCGGTGAACGGGATGGCCATGGTCGCGGACTCCTTCGTCCCGATCCCGGGGGAGCAGCGTGTCATCGTGGCTCCCGGCGCCGACGTCGCCGGCTTCCTCACCGAGGTCACCGGCCGGGTCACCGACCCCGCACAGCGCGCCAAGATCGTCGTGCATGCCCCGACGGTGCCCGAGGCGGTGCTCAGGACGCTGGGCAACCGCTACGGCGTCACTGTCGCGTACACCGAGCGGCCGACCGACGCGCGGCAGGCACGCCGGGCGGTGCCGGTCACCGCGGACGGTACGCCGACCCTGCAGCGCTGGGCGGAACACTGGCTCGTCCGCCCGGCCACCCAGGAGACCCCGCCGCCGTACGGGCTCCGGCAGGGCAGCCGCTCCGGGCTGTTCGAGCTGCCCGAGGGCTGGGTGCTGGAAGACCTGCCGCAGCGGGTGTGGGCACGGCCCGCCGGGTCGCCCGATCCGGAACTCGCCACACGGGTCCGCTCGGGTTCCGACGGTGGGAACGCGTCGATAGTTGTCGGCGTACCAGGCGTGCCGGTCCCCGAGGCCGTCGCGCGGGCCGGTCTCGACCTCATCGAGCGCCTTCCGGTCGAGCCGGGGCGGCAGGGGGTGCAGTGGCTCAGCCCGCTCCCCGAGGTGCAGCGCCCGCCCGTGCCGATGCTTCAGAGCGCGCCCGAGCTGGACGCGACGTCGGGTGGGCTGACCGGCGTACCGACAGTCGACACGCACGCCGGTCCGGCTCACGACGCCCTGACCACGCTCCGGGCCGCGGGTTACGGGGACTCCGCGGCTGCGTTCCTGGCCGAGCCGGACGCGGCGGCGCGCGACCGGATACTGCTCGACCTGCTCGGTGCGGGCGACGCCGTCCGCGGGGCCCTGCCGGAGCTCCATCTCGGCCTGGCGAACCCGGATCGCTCCGATGTGGCGCTGGCGGCGGTCCTCGGTTACGCCCAGACGGCGCTGCGCGGCGAGCCGGTACCTGCCGACCGGGTCCTGGGCGCGGCGAATGGCCTGTCGGTCGGGACGAAGAGCCCGCTGATGAACGCCCTGCTGTCCCTCGCGGGTCCGGCGAGCGCGAACCGTGCGGTGCTGGCCAGCCTCGCCGAGCTGGTTTTCGACTGCCGGTGACGAGGTCGCCGGCGAGGGCGTACCGCCGGGTCCCCCGTTCGCGGGGGTTGGCCGCGCCCCCACGGCCCGCGCGACGATGCGCGGTGCCCGTTCACCGGGCCGGCACCTGAGGGGAACGAGGAACATGGACAGCATCGACGACAGCGCCCACGTCCATCGGGTGCTGCGGACCGACGTCCCGGCCCTGGGCGAGGTGATGCCGCCCGTGCTGGACCTGACGGCCGCGACCGGGCCGCTGTGGGCCGCGGCCACCGACGACTACGACGACGCTGTGGTGGCGGCGGTGCTCGCCGCCCCGGGCACGTCGGCGCTCTGGCGCTCGTGGCGTTTCGCCGCCGACGCGACCGACGGTCCGGGGACCCGCGTCTACCTGCTTGAGGCGGAGGAACCGGAAGTCGCCGCCGCGGCGGTGCGTTCGGCACTGGCCGAGGCCGGTCCCGACACCACCCTGCTGATCGAGTTCGCGACCGGGGACCTGGTGCCTCCGGCGGCCCACGCGGCGCTCGGCGCCTCCGCGCTGCTCTGGGCGTTCGACGCCGACGAGCCGGTCCAGGTGGCGCGGGTTTTCGACGGCGTCGACCCGTATGCCGGGCCGTACTTCGACCAGGGGCATCCGCGGTTGGAGGGCCCCGAGCGCGACGCCGCGCTCGGTTTCCTCGAGAGCGGCCAGACGTTGTTGCTGACGCCGCAGACCCAGGACGATGTGGTGGACCCGCAGCGCGGCCCCGTCGTACCGACGAACTTCCGTACCGACGGGGCCTGGGTCTGGACCGACGCCGTCGCCTACTACCTGCGCGAACACGGCATCGCGCCGGACGAGGGGCTGCTCAGGCATGCCCGCGACGCCGGCTTCGTGGCGGCCGAGGCGGGCGCCGTCGGGCTGCACCGCGCGCTGTCGTGCCTGTTCCTGCCACGAAATGTCGAGCCGGCCGAGGAGGTTGGCGCCGGGTAGCGGTACGGGAGCGGAGAAAATTCGGGCGGGCGTGAACCCCCACGTCCCACGAGCCGTCTCAGTGCGTCACGGACGTCGAGCGAAGCGCGAAAGACCAACATGACTGGACCTGTGAGCACGGATCCCGCGGCTGAGCAGCCGGTGCGCCGGGCGACGGTGGCGGCGCCGCCGGCACCTGAGCATCGGGCGTCGGCAGAGGTCAGCCAGCGGCGCGAGTTCGTTCGCGCGTTCGTGGAGCACGCCGCGGAACGCCCGGCGAGCGAGCGGGTGACAGTACGCCTGCCCACCCTGATCACCGTGACCGCCGCGGTGGCGGTCGGCGCGCTCGTTGTCGGGGTGTTCTGGCACCTCGTCCGGCCGATGACCCCGCAGCAGAAGGCGGCGGCGAAGGGCACCACTGTCGCACCCAGCGTCCTGCCGACGGGCACGTTCGACGCGGTGGCCGGCTGGGACTGCGAGGCGGCGGCGGACCGCGGGTTCGATGCCCGTGGCCGGATCGGGGCGTGGCGCACGATCGGCAAGGGAGGCTGGTCGCAGGGCGGCTGCCACGGCACCGCGGTGACGCTGCCGCGGCCCGCCAGCAGGGACGGCCGTGCGGCCACCGGACAGTCGGCGACCTGGTGGTTCACCCCCGGGCCGAACATCAGATCCTGCGCCGTCAGCGTCTACCTGCCGAAGACCGGCTCGGCGCTTGTCAGTAAGGCGACGTACATGGTCGGAGCCGGCGCGACGGGCACGCCGTTCGCGAGTTTCACAGTCGATCAGGACGCGAACGCTGGCAAATGGTTCGACGCGGGGACCTACCCCGTGCACCAGAACCAGCTCGCTGTCAGCCTCGACGCCTCGAACACCTCTGGTGCGAGCAACGCCCGTGTGGTGTTCGGACAGGCGCGGGTGAACTGTGGGTACTGAGTCTCTCGCCGCGGGAACCGCCGCCCGTACGCCCGCGACCGCCAAGATCGAACGGGTTTCCACACGTGCGTGGAGTCGGCACAGGACGATCGGTGCTGCCGTGCGGGCGGCCAAGCCCGGTGCGGTGGTCGCGGTCTCCCCGGGCACGTACCGGGAGTGCCTGGTCCTGGACCGCGACGTCACAATCGTCGCCGAGGACGAGTCGGCAACTGTCGAGCTGATCGCGCCGGAGGGACCCGCGGTCCAGCTCCGCGGCGGTTCGGCTACTCTGCGGGGCCTCACGATCCGCGGCAGCCGGACGGGAAACGCCGCAGTGGTGGTCTCGGCCGGGCGCCTCGAGCTGTCGGACAGCCGGGTCAGCGGCGGGTTCGTCCACGTGGCCGGCAGTTCGGCGGCCAGGCTCAACGGCTGCACCGTCGAGGAAACCTCCACGTGTGCGCTCAACGTGGCCGACGGCGCTCGCCTGGAGGCCTACGACCTGCGCGTCACGAACGTTTCCGGCGTCGCGGTGGCGGCGGGCGGCTCGTCGTACCTGGCGCTGTCCGGCGCGGTGCTCAACGACGTGCGGGGTGTCGGCGTACGCGTCGGCGAGACCGCCACCGCTGTGCTGGAGCGCTGCGTCATCGGCTCGGCCGGGGACGCGGGCGTGGAGGTTCGCGAAAGCGCGGGCCTGCGCCTGCTCGACAGCCACATCCACGACATCGAGGGCGACGGTGTACGCGTCCTCGGCAGCGCCGGCTTCGGCGCCGACTGGTGGCCCGAACTGCACCCCGGCCGGCCCGACGACCTGACGCCCGCCGAGCCGGGCACGACCGGGGGAGTCGTGGTGCGGCGGTGCGAGATCCGCCGTACCGGAGCCGCCGGCCTCGTGACAGGTGGCGATTCGGTGACGCTCGTCGACGACACGGTGATCGACCGGGCCGGCAGCGCGGGCGTGCTGGCCGCGCACGACAGCCGTGTCGTGGTCCGCTCGGTGCGCGTCAGCAACAGCACCCAGACCGGCGTGGCGCTGCGCGACAGCGCCCAGGTGCGATGGCGTGGCGGCTCGCTGACCGGTTCGAAGGCCAACGGCGTCTTCGCGGTCGGCGACAGCCACCTGCAGTTGCGCGACGCGGAGGTGCGCGAGAGCGGCTTCACAGCCGTCCATCTCACCGGGAGTGCGTCGGTGACGCTGCTGGGCGTCGCTGTCACCACGACCGCCGAACTCGGCATCCGTGCCTCCGGCCGTTCGGTGCTCCACGCGAAGGGCACCGGCATCGACCGCGCCGACCTCACCGGCGTGCAGGTCGACGACGTGGCCGACGCGGTCCTGCGCGAAGTGACAATCGCCAACTGCCGCACAGGTGTTCGCGTGGACACACCGCACCGCCCTCTGCTCGCCGACTGCACCGTGCGCGACATCGCCCAGACCGGTGTGGAGATCGCGGCCGGTTCGGCGCCCACGCTGGTGCGTACCACTGTGGCGGGCTGTGGGGCCGCGGGCGTCTTCGTTGACGTCGACGCTGAGCCGGTGCTCGACAACTGCCGGATCGAGACGATCGGCGGCAGCGGTCTCGCGGTGTGGACGGGCGCCCGCCCGACGCTGCGACGGGTGACGATCACCGAGGTCAAGAAGAACGGCCTCTACTTCGGGACCGGTGCGCACGGCGAGGCGGAGGACGTGACGATTTCGCGTACGGGCTACCCGGCGCTCTACGTCGGGGACGCGGCTGACCCCGTACTGCGCCGATGCGTCGTGCTCGACTGCGACGAGGACGTCAGCCTGGGTGCGGACGCCGAGCCCGTCTTCGAGCAGTGTCGCAGCGAGCGGGTCGGTTCGGCGGTGTGGCCGGCGACCGCGGGGCCGGCGCCCGCCGCAGCGCAGACCTCGTCAAAGGCACCCGAGGCGGGCACCCCGCCGGAGGCCGAGGCGTCGGAGGACACGCTGCAGCCACTGCTCGGTCAGCTGGACGAGCTCATCGGTCTGGTCAGCGTCAAGCGGGACGTGGGCACCATGGTCAAGCTGATGCACCTCGTGAAGCGCCGCCGCGAAGCCGGGCTGGCGCCGCCGCCCATGTCCCGCCACCTCGTCTTCGCCGGCAATCCCGGTACGGGCAAGACGACTGTCGCCCGCCTCTACGGCCAGTTGCTGGCGGCGCTGGGCATGCTCAGCAGCGGTCATCTCGTCGAGGTCGACAGGGGCACGCTGGTCGGCGAGTACGTCGGCCACACCGCACCCAAGACGCAGGCCGCGTTCCAGCGTGCGCTGGGCGGTGTCCTCTTCATCGACGAGGCTTACGCCCTGGTGTCCGAGGGGCAGAGCAGCGACTTCGGCAACGAGGCGATCTCGACGCTCGTGAAGCTGATGGAGGACCACCGCGAGGAGGTGGTGGTCATCGTGGCCGGCTATCCCGACCAGATGGGCCGCTTCATCGGCGTCAACCCCGGTCTGTCCTCGCGGTTCTCCCGCACGCTGACGTTCGCCGACTACAACGAGACAGAGCTCGTGCAGATCGTCGACAAGCACGCGGGGGACCACGACTACCGGCTGTCGGATGAGGCTCGCACGCGCCTGACCGAATACTTCAGGACCGTCGACCGCGGTGAGGGCTTCGGCAACGGCCGCTTCGCCCGCAAGGTTTTCCAGGAGATGACCGAGAACCACGCCGGCCGCATCGCCGAGCTCGACGACCCGAGCGACGAGCAGCTGAGCACCCTGGAGGCCGCCGACCTGACCGACGTCGCGTTCGACGTAAGAGGCTGAGGAGCCCGATGAGCCGCCTGGCGTTCCACCGGCCCGCCCGGATGCTGCTGCCGCAGCTTCCCTCCCAGCAGGTCACCCTCCCCAACCCGCCGGAGCCTCCCAAGGAGAACCCGGGCAACAACGCGTGGAGCCTCGTGCTGCCGCTACTGTCCAGCGTCGGCATGGCCGCCTACATGGTGACGTTCGGCAGACCCGCCCTGATCATCATCGGCGTGCTGTTCTTCCTGACCTCCACAGGCGCGGTCGTCGGCATGCGGATGTCGCAGCGCAGTGCCAACGGCAAGCAGGCTCGCAGGGCCCGTGTCCGCTACCGGCGCCACCTCGCCCGGGCCCGTGACGAGGCGCGCGAGGTCGCGAACGCCCAGCGCGCGGTTTCGATGCTCGTCGACCCCGACCCGCACCGGCTCTGGTCGATAAGCGCCAACCGGCACCGGGTGTGGGAGCGGCGCCAGAGCGACAAGGACTTCCTGCGGGTACGCGTCGGCCACGGCACGGTCCGGTTGGTCACGCCGATGGGGCTGGACCCCGGCATGGATCCGCTCGGCGACTACGACTGGGACTCGTTGCAGGCCGCGCACCGGCTCATCGACCGGATGGGCCACGTCGAGAAGCAACCGATGATCATCGACGTGGGCCGCGCCGGCGTCATCAGCGTCGTGGGCGACCCGACGCGGGCAGACACGCTCGCCCGCTCCATGCTGACCCAGATCGGGGTGCTGCACGCGCCGGACGACGTCACCATCGCCGTCGAGACCTCAGGCGCCGAGCACTGGGAGTGGACCAAGTGGCTGCCGCACACCTTCGAGCCCGACGCGAAGGGCGAGAGCGGCACGGTGTCGCTTGTCGCCGAGGACCCCGAGGTGCTCGGCGCCTTCCTCGCCGGTGAGCTGGCCCGGCGCAACGAGCAGGTGATGAGCCGGCGCAACATGCTCAGCAGCGAGCGCCTCGGGGACGCCAAGCAGCGCCGCCTGGTCGTGCTCTTCACCGGCTTCGCGCCCTTCTCCGACTGGGGCCGCTCAGACCTGATGAACGCCCTGTTGCAGGCTGCCGGCCCGCAACTCGGCATCACCCTGATCTTCCTCAGCGAGAAGGACCGGGACGAGCCGAGCCGCGTCGACCTCCGGATCCGCTTCGACGACGAGGGCAACATCGTGACCGAGGGGCACCCCGACACGGTGGTCACGCCCGCGCACCGGTGCAAGCCCGACCATCTCACCCCGCAGTTCGCCGAGCTCATCGCCCGCAACCTCGCCCCGCTGCGGCTCAGCGACGAACGGGAGCAGGTGCTGACGCGTACCCGCTCACTCAGCGAGATGGTGCTGGGCACCGACCCCGGCCGTGCCGACCTGACGGGCCGCTGGGTCACGGCGGGCGACCCGCGCATGCTGCGCGTCCCGATCGGAACCGACGGCGACGGCCAGACAGTCGTCCTGGACATCAAGGAGTCCGGCCAGGGCGGTTCCGGGCCGCACGGGCTCATCGTGGGTGCGACGGGCTCCGGCAAGTCGGAGCTCCTCCGTACGCTCGTCACCGGCCTGGCGCTCACCCACTCGCCGGAGCTGCTCTCGTTCGTCCTGATCGACTTCAAGGGCGGTGCGGCGTTCGCACCCCTCAAGGAGCTTCCGCACGTCTCGGGCCTGATCACCAACCTCGCCGACGACGCGGCGATGATCGATCGCGTCCTGGCCGCCCTCATGGGGGAGCAGCAGCGACGTCAGCGCATCCTGCGCGACGCGGGAAACTTCGACACGGTACGCGAGTACCAGATGCGCCGCGCCGCCGGCGCCGCCGGCCCCGACGGGGAAACCCTCGAACCGCTGCCCACGCTGCTCATCGTCGTCGACGAGTTCGGCGAGCTGCTCTCCGGCCGCCCCGAGTTCGCCGAGCTGTTCGTGCAGATCGGCCGGGTCGGCCGGTCGCTGGGCATGCACCTGCTCATGGCCACCCAGCGGCTCGAGGAGGGCAAGCTGCGCGGCCTCGATTCGCACCTGTCGTACCGGATCTGCCTGCGTACGTTCTCGGCCGCCGAGAGCCGGACGGTGATCGGGACGACCGACGCGTACAAGCTGCCGCCGGTCCCCGGGTCCGCGTACCTGAAGGTCGACGAATCGGTCTACCAGCGGTTCCGTGTCGCCCACGTCTCCGCGCCGTACGTCAGCGCCGAGGACCGCCTCGCCAGCATGACCGCGGGCGGCACCTCCATCGTGCCGTTCGACCTGCGCTCCGACGCTGTAGTCGTCGAGCGTGAGAGCGACGAACTCGCGCGGCTGGCCGCCCGGCCCGGCCCCACCGAGTTGCAGGTCCTCGCCGACCGGTTGCAGGCGATTGCCAGCCCCGCGCACCAGGTGTGGCTGCCGCCGCTGCCCGCCGCCCTGGCTCTCGACCACCTCATCGGGCGGCCGGCGCCCAAGGCCGGCCGCGGCTACGCCGCCCGCGTGTGGCCGCTCGCCGGGCGCCTCGCCGTGCCGATCGGCCTCATCGACCTGCCACTCAAGCAGGACCAGGAGACGCTGGTCATGGACTTCGGCGGCGTGCACGGGCACCTGGCCGCTGTCGGCGCTCCGCGTACCGGCCGCAGCACGTTCCTGCGCACCATCATGATGTCCGGGATGCTCACCCACACCCCCGACGAGCTGCAGTTCTACTGCATCGACTTCGGCGGTGGGACGTTGCACCCGTACGCCGCCGCGCCGCACGTCGGCAGCGTGGCGGGGCGTAACGAACCCGAGCTGGTCAATCGCATGTTCGCCGAGATCCGCGGGCTGATCGTGCAGCGCGAGCGGGAGATGCGCGAGCTCGGCGTCGAGTCGATCGCCGAGCTGCGCGAGCGCCGCCAGGCAGGGCTGCTACCTGACGGGCTGCGCATGGCCGACGTCTTCCTGATGATCGACAACTGGGGGGCGCTGCGGGCCGAGTTCGAGAGCGCGGAGGTGTACGTCACCGAGATCGCCGCGCGTGGCCTCGGCGCCGGCGTGCACCTGGTGCTGACGTCCGGGCGCTGGAACGACATCCGTCCCGCCCTGCGCGACAGCATCGGCACCCGCATCGAGCTGCGGCTCAACGACCCCACCGAGTCGGACGTCAACCGCCGGCTCGCCGCGAGGATCCCGGCCAACATGGCCGGTCGCGGAGTCAGCACGCCAGGCGTCTTCTTCCACCTGGTCCTGCCCCGCCTCGACGGCATCGACTCCGTCGACGGGCTGCGCGAGGCACAGGACGAGGCGCTCGCCAAGATCTCCCAGCACTGGAACGGCCCGGTGGCGCCGCCCGTCCGGCTGCTGCCGCAACGCGTGCTCGTCGACGAGTTGCCGCCGCTGGCCGGTGACGCCGTGCCGATCGGCCTCGCCGAGCACGACCTCTCCCCGGTCGGACTCGACCTCTTGGGCGGCGATCCGCACTTCCTCATCTACGGCGACGCCGGGTCGGGCAAGAGCTCACTGCTGCGCACCTGGCTCACCGGGCTCACCGAGCGGACCTCGCCGTACGACATGCGCGTCGTGCTCTTCGACTACCGGCACGGGCTCATGGACGTCGTGCCGGAGGAGCACCTCGGGGCGTACGCCGGTGACGCGGGAACCGCCCAGGTGTACGTGCAGCAGGTGGTGGAGAAGCTCAAGGAACGCGTACCCCCGCCGGGCATCACCCCCGCGCAGCTGAAGGCGCGCGACTGGTGGGAGGGCACCGAGATCTACGTCGTCGTCGACGACTACGACCTGATCGTCGGCCCGCAGAGCGTGCTCGCGCCGTTCCTGCCGTTCATCCCGCAGGCCCGCGAGGTGGGCCTGCACCTGGTCCTCGCCCGCCGCGTCGCAGGAATGGTCCGCACCGGCATGTCCGACACACTCACCACACGCATCCGCGACATGGGGTGCGGTGGCCTCATCCTCTCCGGCGACCCCAAAGAGGGCGTCGTCCTCGGCGACGAACGCGCGGCGCAGCGGCCCCCGGGCCGGGGCGTGCTCGTACGCCGGGGCCAGCCCAACCGCCTCGTCCAGATCGCAGTCACCGAAACCACCCAGGGGTAGACCCGTCATGGCCAACGAACAGACCCGCGTCACAGTGGTAGGCACCTACCGCAGCGCCGACGTCGCCCTCCCGTCGCTGAGCCCGCTCGGCGAGTTCACCGCGCGGCTCGCCGAGGTGTGCGGTCAGGACAGCAACGACCAGCTCCCACCCGTATGGACCCTGTCGCGCCCCGACGCCGGCCCCCTCGCCCTGGACACCAGCCTGTTGCAGGCCGGCATCGTTGACGGTGATGTGCTCTACCTCTACGACCTGGCGGGTGACCCGGTCGACGCCCCGATCGTCAAGGACATCGAGGAGATCGTCGCCGAGCAGACCGAGGAACTGCGGCTGCGCTCGGCGCATCCCGGCCCTGTGGTCATCGGCATCGGCCTGCTGTTCCTGCTGGCCGCGGCGGTGCTTGTCGGCCTGCGCTACAACGCCGACACCGGGGCGGCGATCGGGCTCACCACGGGCGGGCTCCTGCTGCTCGGGATGGCGTGGGGCGTGCGCCAGAAGGAATCGGCGACGCCGCCGCTGCTCGTCCAACTCATGGCGCTGACCGCCGTACCGGCCATGGGCGCCGCCGGCGCCCTCATCGCGCAGGGCCTCACCTTCTCCGGCTGGGCCGGCGCCGCGATCGGCGCCAACACCGCGATGCTCATGGCCATCGCCATGCTCGGCGACGTCCTCCTCGTGGCGATCGAGCTGTCTCTCGCCGCCGGAGCCGGCCTCGTGGCGCTGACCACGGGCCTCGGAGCCGACGCCGTCGAATCCAGTGCCGTCGTCGCGGCCGTTGCCATCGGCATGCTGGCGGTGTCACGTCGGCTCGCCGCCACCATCACCGCCTGGGGCCAGAAGTTGCCGCGAGGCCGGCAGTCCTTCGCCGAGGCCACCACCGGGCTCGTGAACCGTTCCGCCTGGATCACCGGGGTCGTCATGGGCGGGCCGGCTGTCGCACTCTGCGTCACGTTGCCGCTGATGGCGTTCTCCGGACGTACTGTCGCTGTCATCCTTTCGGGGATCTGTTGCCTGGCCCTGTTCGCCCGCGGACGGATCGCCGCCTTCACCGTCGAGCTGTGGATGCTCGGCGCTGCGACAGCCGCCGGTGGGTTCGGCCTGCTGGCCGCGCTCGTCATGTCGATGGGCGGTGCCGCCGCGTCGGCGGTGCTCGTGGGCGTCGGGCTCACGACAGTGCTGTTCGGCATCGGCATGAGCGTGCTGGTGCCACCCCGCAAGCGGCACACCGGTTCGGGCCCGAAACCGCCGATCCGCCGCAGCCGCTCGGAGGTCGTCGGCGCGGGGGCCGCGATGGCGATCGCACCCCTCACGCTCGGCGTCTTCGGCGTCTTCGGCCACCTGGTGATGGTGGGCCGGACGCTGTTCTGAGAAGTTCCGTCCCGGTGCTCAGCGGTCCACGGGCAGGAGGTGGCCGAGTTCGATCGCGCGGCGGGTCAGCTCTGCCTTGTTGCCGGCGTTCAGTTTCGCGCGGATGCGCTTCGCGTACGTGTTCACAGTCGCCTGCGACAACCCCATCCGCGTCGCGATCTGTGAATGGGTGTAGCCAGAGGCGATCCACCGCAGCGTCTCAGCCTCGCGCGGCGCCAACGCGCCCGGCTCCTCCGCCGACACCTGGGAAAGCTCCTCCGGCAGCCGATCCGCGAGACGTCGGCACAGATAGAACCCACCCTTGACCGTTACCCGCATCGCCCCACGCACCGCGTCCTGATCCGCCTGCCGACTCACGCAGCCCCGCGCGCCCGCGAGAATCGACTCCATCAGGCCGGTGCGCCCCGGCCATTCCGCGCAGACCAGCACCGGACCGTGCGCAATTGTCCGGGTAATCAGCTTGCTCACCGTGGGCTCCGGCCGTGCCACATCCAGCACCACCAGGTCGAAGCTGCCCACCAACTCCTCGACGTCGGCCACCGCGACCTCCACCAGCCGGTCCGGGTCGTCCCCGGCCAGCTTCTCGAGACCAGCGCGCCAGATCGGCTGCTCTGCCACCACAGCGACTTTGTACACGGCGCTCCTCCACGCACTTCCCCGGTGTGTCACCGGAGATCTCACCTGAGACGTACGCGGGGGCCCCTCGGTTCGAGGACGCAGGCGACAAATGCCGGACGTCCCCGAACGGATGTCTTGTTCGCGATCCCGGTCGGCTCATAGCCTCTGTCGCTGTCCGGGACGGTCGACCGCAGGAGTGTGCCGGTGCCCACCCAGAACCTCGCCGACGGCACAGTTGTGGAATACGACGACGACGGCCGCGTCGTCCGCGAGGAGCTCCCCGACGGCACGGTCTTCGACCGCTTCACCGCTGATGGCAGGCCGACGCATGGCACGTTGCCCGACGCGGGTGAGGTGTCGATTTCGTACGGCGGTGATGGCG